>DATAZE010000001.1:0-14912 GCA_036272195.1 Verrucomicrobiia bacterium
TGCCGTCATTTTTGCCAATCAAAGAAAGCCCTCTGCATTTTTTTTACCGGCTGGCACAGAAATCATCCGACAGCCGCTTGGGCCCCGAAGCTTTCCAAAATTCTACACCCGTCTGACTGCCGATAAACAAAAAAATGGCAGAAAAAAACTCTTCCACTGTTATTATTTGCGCTTTTGCACCCATGCTTTAATTGAATGCGCTTTAGCCCGCTTTTATTAGCAAGATTTACGCCGCTACCCGCCCGCAAATCCGTAAATTTTTTCCCGCATAAATAAAAAGAAATCGAATTGCGGGACGATATTCTTTTTTTCCGCCTCAACTGCGAAAAATCTGTTCCAAAAACAGACAGGAATTTCATTTTTCGTCGACTATAAGAGACAAAAAAATCCCGGGAGCGCTAACGCTCCGGGATTTTCGACCGAAGCTCCCGCACGACGCAGAGCGGCAATCACATTTTTTTTTCCAAATTACTTTTACAACAAACTATTCACCGCAATCCCCAGCACGCTCAACGGCCCCTGATCTTCCAGGCCGTCCGTCATTTTATCCAGCTTCTGCAACGTCAGCTTCGCATTTTTGTAAAACTCCTGATCGTTGATGAGCTTGCCCACCGAGCCCTGGCCTTGATTTATCTTTTGCAAAATCTCCTTCAGGTTCGTCATCGACGCCGTCGTCTCGTTGTAAAGTTTGTCGTCCTTGATGAGCTTCCCGGCCGTGCCCTGGCCGGAGTTGACCTGCTCAATAATATTCCGCGCGTCCGCCACGGTCGCGCGCGCATCGGTAAGCGTCGCCTGGAGATTGGTCACCGTATCGAGCGCGGAATTGTAAAGCGCCTGATCATAGATCAATTTGCCCACCGTTCCCTCGCCCGACGCGACCTGGTAGGTGACTGAATTGATGTTTGAAATCGTGGCCGTGAGCGGCGCGCGATTGTCCTTCATGAAGTCAATGAACGGCCCGAGCAACTCATCGATCTTCAAACCGGAAAAGCTCTTGGTCATATTCTGCACCCCGCTCGCGACGCTATCGATCTTCTCCATCACCACGCTGAGGTCCGGCTGCTCCTTGCTGTTCAAGATGGCGCCGTCTTTGGCCAGCGGAGCGACCGACGTTCCGAAATCGAGGGACACAAAATTCTGTCCCATCAAACCGGTGAATTTAACCATGGCGGTGCTGTCGGTTTTCACCTGGGCATCGCGTTTCATTTTTAGCGTCACGCGCGCCTTGTCGCCATCGAGCTGGATTTTCTCCACGCGTCCTTCTTCCACGCCCGCCATCTTGACGCGGTCGCCCACCTTGAGTTCCTGCACGTTATTGAACATCGCATACAGCCGGTAGCCCCGCATGAAATGCTCCGGCCCGCCGAGCATTTCAATGATGACAAAAGCGGCGCCCACGGCGAGGGCCGCGAACATTCCCAGCTTGCTTTCAAGTGAGTTCTTCATAAATCAACTTTCATTCTCTCGTTTAATATCTGCATGAAGGAATTTTTGAATCATAGGGTCCGGATTGTTCTTCACTTCATCCGGTGTTCCTATGGCCACGATCTTCCCTTCGTTAATCATCGCAATACGGTTGGCCACGCCAAACGCCAGCTCGCGATCATGCGATACCACAATCGAGGTGACGTGCGTGCGCTGGTTCAACTTTAAAATCTCTTCGCCAATCACCACGGCCGAAAGCGGGTCCAGTTCGCTCGTCGGTTCATCGTATAAAATCAATTGCGGCTCGACGACCAGCGCCCGCGCGATGGACACACGCTTTTTCATGCCGCCGGACAACTCACTGGGCATTTTGTCCTCGGTACCTTTCAATCCCACCAGTTCCAGGTTCTGCGTCACAATACGGGCGATTTCCTCCGGCGGTTTCAGGCGATGTTCAGCCAGGTAAAGCCCCACGTTCTCACCCACGGTAAGCGAATTGAGCAGCGCCCCGGACTGGAAAACCATTGCCATGCGGTATTTTTCCATGACATCCGGCGACTGGATCGATTCACCGTTGATAAGAATTTCCCCGGCGTCAGGCAATTCGAGCCCGATGATCTGCCTGAGCAAAACACTTTTGCCGCTGCCGCTTGGCCCCATGAGCACGAAGATTTCTCCCGGGTTAACTTTGAAATCGAGGCCCATGAGCACCTCCTGGTCGTTGAAGCTTTTCCGCAAACCGCGGACTTCAACACCCACACCGTTGTTATTGGAATTGGGCACGCTCATTTCAGGAGGACGCGGGTCAGGATATAATCAAAAATGATGATCATCACGATCGAGTTCACCACCGCCTTGGTCACCGACCGCCCAATCCCGCGCGGGCCGCCGATAGTCACGAGGCCTTGATGGCAGGAAACCACGCCGATGATCAGCGCGAAACAAAAGCTCTTGAATATCCCATTGCCCACGTCCCGAAATCGCACCACTTCCTGCAGGTCCTTGAAAAACGCCTGGATGGGAATATCGATGCGATTATTCGCCGCCGAAACCACCGCTCCACCCATCCACCCGACCAGAATCGCAAACATCACCAGCATTGGCAGCGCAATCCCTATGGCCACCAGCCGGGGCAGAATCAGGTAATGAATCGGATTGATGTTCATGGTGCGCAAGGCGTCGATTTCTTGGTAAACGCGCATGGAACCAATCTCCGCCGCCATCGCCGAACCGATACGTCCCGATATCAGGATTGCCATCAGGATGGGCGCCAGTTCACGGCAGACGGAATAACCCACGATCCCGCCGAGATAACCGGCAAAATTGCGCTCGGCCAGAAATGGTCCCGTCTGCAGTGCGGTTTCGCCGCCGATGAAAAACGAGAGAATGCAAACCATCAGCAAACTGGCGTTGCCGATTTCGAAAAACTGTTCAAACACCTTCTGCCGGTACCGCCAGGTCAACGGCAGCGCCACCAGCGTGCGCCAGAACAGCACCAGCATTTCACCGAGATTTTCAAACATAGCTCTTATTTCGCTTCTGCTTTCGCGGCTGTGGGTTTGGTTCTGACCACAGGGATGTAGAACAATCGCACACGTTTGCCATCCACGCCCGATTGATACTGGAAAAGTCCAAACAGGAGCGAGCATTTTTTGGAAACCGGCGTGGCCTCGTGACGATACAAATTCCACAACAGGGACTGGCTGGTGGCGCCGGTCTTCACATTCTTTTCCGCGCGCCACACTGACCATACGGGCGAGTAATCCCGCTCGATGCTCTTGCTGGTGGGTAAAATCGGTTCCAATGGCGCAAAAATCTGCAATCGCGTGCTGCCATTGTAATCACGCTGGTGGGTGAACAACGGCCACAAATCCACCCGCCGCCGCGCCGCGCCTGTCTGGGTGTTCTTTTGCATGGTGTCGGAGTACAGGAAAAATAATATCCGCGTGCGTGAGCGATCCAGCGTCTCCGCGTGGGCGCGGTTGTATTTATAAACCGGCCAGAGATACCATTCGCTTTCCAGATATTGATTATGTGCCTGGCTGAAAAACGGCCAGACCCGCTTGATGCTCTTGCCCTCGCCATGCGCGAAATCCACCAGCGGCCAGGGTGTCTGCCACTCGGTATATTTCTTTTCACGGTCCGTGATATGCGAAAAAAATGGCCAGATGACCGTGGTGGAATCGCGTTTGGGCGACCGCTCCAGGCTGTATAGCGGCAGCACCGCCACGCTGTGCACCGGGTCGTCCGTCCCGATATCCGCCTCGCTCTTCAGGTAAATCGGCCAGAGAATAAACCGGTTGTCATGGCCGCCCACTTTCTCGATCTCATTGAAACTATTGGTTTTCGTTGTCAGGTCTTTGTGCTCATGTCCGACAATCGGCCATAATTTCCACCCCTCCAGCGCAGTGCCATGGCGTAGCGAAAAAAACGGGTAAACATAATTATCCGTCACCACGTCCCGCTTGCGCGTCTCGCTGTAGAGGGGAAACATCACGAAGAAAATCTCATCGCGGAAAAGATGGTTCTTGAGATGACCGTAAAATGGCCCCACCGCCGTGTAATTCTGCCCCGGCTCCTCCGAACGCTGCTGAAAATAAAATGGAAACAGCGTGAACCGCCGCGCGTGCTGTTCCTCCTGGTTTTTTCCACCCGCCCACGCAAATAACTGAATGAACTGCCAGCGATACTCCCCGCCGTAGCGGCGATAAGTCAGGATGGGGTACGCGAAATCGTATTCATGCAATTGCACGGCCGGGTCTTTTGTATCTGAAAACAAGGGCGGCAACGCCCAGGTCTTCTGCGTGTCCTTTTCTTCCGAATAAAAAAGCGGCCCCACCGCCTCCGTTCGATGCCCCGGCTCGAGCGTCAATTGAAACTCATCGTATAACAGTCCGGCATGAAACCAATCCCCGGCGCGCGCCGGCCCCGGCCAAAAAAAGGCCAGGCCGAGGCAGCAAATTGCAAAAAGTTTTAATTTCAACATGAATACACTACGCCCGGTTCACGCACGGATTTACTTTAGACACCGCGTGACGTCAAGTGAGCGGACACCTACTGGATCAAATTCGCCTTCGGTGGGGCGAGCGCGGGCCGCACCCTCGAATATCCGATCAGCGCCAACCTTCGAATCAATCAGCCCTCAAGCGCCTTCCTCTTTAATGCTTTATCCCCCGAAAGTGAAAACCTGAACTCGATCCCATCCAGCTAAACCAAACCTATCTATTTCTCATCATTATCGTTATCGTAACCCGAAATTGCGCCAATTACCTCTGTTTAACATAGAGATTGACTTTAAAGGCGCTTATTTCTAATATGCCCATACTTGAGGTTTTTACCTCGGTTCCTCCTGACCCAGTGTCGATAGTGCATTGTCGACACTGGGTTGTTTGTTTTGCGGAGGGCGCTTCGACATCAGATTCAACAAGGTGGGCAAAAAGGTCAGCGCCGCGATCATGCACGCCGTCACGCCCGCTGCCATCACGACCCCGAGACTGTGAATGCCCCGGTCCTTCGCCAATATCAAACTCCCAAATCCCGCAATCGCCGTCAGGCCGGACACGAACACCGCCTTCCCGGTGCTGCGCGCGAGAATATTGGACTGCTGTTCCTCGGCAAAACGGTTCAGGATATGAATTCCGTTCGTCACGCCGATGCCGATCACCAACGGCAGGATCATGATGTTCGCCGGATTCAGCGGCACATGGAAGCAACCCATCACGCCGCCCAGCCATATGGAACCAATCGCCACCGGCGCGAGTGATAAAATGACCGAGGACACGCTTCGAAAATGAAATAGAATCAGAACGATGATTGCCGCCAGTGAATAATAAGCCGCCTGCACGTAACTGTCCTTCAGCAACTCGGTGTATTCATAAAGCTGCACCGGCATCCCGGTGATGACCGGGGTCCCCGTATTTTTCGGGTCCAGCGATTGCCTTAACTGATCGATAAATTCCTTTTGGTTATCACGCTGCCAGGCGTCCTTTTTCGGATAGACCTGCACCAGGAACTTGCCCGTGAGGCCAATAAACATATTACGCAACGCCGGCGGCAGGTCCTCCGCCCGCAATGCCGAGCTGTCGTCCTGGTTTTTCAACGACTCAAACGTCTCCCGCAAATCGTTGAACAACGCCTGTTGGTAAGCGGTCAGTTGTTGCGCGTTCGCGGCCACCTGCGGCGCGGTTCCAGCGGCCATGTCCCGGCGGAGATTGTCAATCGTCGCGCGCATCGATTTGAATTGCTGGCTCAACGCCGGTTCGTTCGTGCCAATGGCGTCAACGGCGGCGGCGCAGTAACCCGAAAATGAAAACAATGTGACGCTCAAATCAGAAACGTCCACCGGCCGCAAATCCGGCTGTTTGAAATGCAACGGCGCCAGGTCGTTCTTGATTTCGCCGATCAGCCGCAATTTGTTGGTCGGATTTTCCACCAGGTAATCAGCCATGGTCTGGACCGATGCCACCGCCGGCAGATTGGTGATTTGCTGTTCAATCCGCACGGCCTCGGGCGCCGTATCCGCAATCACCGCGCCGTACAAAAGCGATTGCCCCGCCGATTTAATCAGCTTTTCCTCCGTCTGCACCGACGGCAGGCTCGTGCTTTGCAACGCCAGGACATTGTAATCAAATCTCACCTTGCCTATTTGCGTGGCCGCCAGGGCGCATAAAACAATCGTGATCGCCAACACAATGCCCGGGCGTTTCAGCCACAAATTCTCGATTTGCGCGCGGTGCCTTGGCTCGCCCTCCGCGTGATCGATGACATTTTGCCGGCCGCGCAACAGCAACACCGGCAGCAGTGTCATCATCGGCACAAAACAAATCGCCAGGCCGCCGCCGCAAATCAGGCCCATTTCCTGGATGCCCTTGAATCGCGTGAAATACATCGCCAGGAACGCTCCGGCTGTCGTGAATGCGCCTGTGAAAATTCCCTGCCCGGTGAAAACCATCGCCGTCGTCAGCGCCGCTTCCTCCGTCTTGCCGTGGCGCAATTCCTCCTCGTAACGCGTGATCAAATGCACCCCGAAATCAATCGCCAGTCCCACCAGCATCGGCACGAATGTCACCGTCAGGATGTTCACGTGCCCAATCACAATGGTCGCAAACGCCAGCGTGTAGGCCAGCCCTACCACCAGGCAAATCGTCGCCTTGATCGGCCGTCCTGTTTCATTGTAGCCGTAAATGAAAATCAGCGCGCAAATGATCAGAGACACGATGCTCGCCACCGTCGTGTCTTTTTGTGACTGCACCATCTCGTCGTAATCCAGCACCGGCATACCGGTCACGCCTGCATTCACGCCCGGCACTTCACGTTGCGTTTCCGCCACCAACCGCCGCAGCAACAGCACACAGTCGCCGTTGAAATTGTCCTGGTCCTGCCCCGCTTTTATCGGATCCGCTTGCGCCGGCAGAGTCCTGGGCTGCGCCGAGAGCACGAACAAACGGGCGTTGTCATAGGTGACATAAATATTGGTTTCCGCTGACCCGCTCGGGTCGAACAATGCCGTCACACCGGGCGATGGCGGCGCCCCCGACCGATGCAGGTTGTCATCGGCCTGCGCCAGGATTCGCTCCAGCGCCGGCAATGCGCCCATGAGCGATTTTGTCTGCTCGTTCTCTTCGCGCGCCGAAGTGCGAAACTGCTTGTTGATCAGATTAAAGAACGAAACCAGGTTGGTCGTCTGCGCGAATTTTTCGACGAACGGCGCGTAGCTCTTCAACTGGTTGCGTAACTCCCCCAGGTCCGAATCCGGCACAAACAGCAGCGCCTTGCGCCCCAGCATTTTCAAATCGTTGTTGAAAATGACATTGGTGAAAGACTCCGGTTGCGCCAGCACCTTCGCCCCCAGCCGCTCGATGAACTGCCGGTTTTTCTCGATGTTCTCGCTCTCCACCACCACCGCCAGATCGTCCTGCTGCGGAAATTCCCTCTTATAGGACAGGAACGCGTGCTGATATTTCTCGTTTTGCCCCACGAGATTGTCGCGATTGGTATCGAACCGCAGGTATTTGACCGTGATGAAAACGCTCAGGACAAAAAGGATTACCTGCGAATAAATAATGAGCTTGCGATGACGAAACACCAATCGCGCCGTCCATGCCAGGACGCGCGCGAGCAATGTATTATCCGTCAGTCTTTTCATTTAAAAATAATCTGGCGAGCCAGACGGATATCCTCTGGTTCGTGGCAGCCGACGTAAGGAGGCTCTAATTCTTGCGCGGCGTCCGCGCCTATAGTGGCACGGGCGTCTCGCCCGTGCGAATCGAAACTCACGGGCGAGACGCCCGTGCCACTAAGCTCTTCATCCTCGCTCAATCCGGAAACTCCCCGTTCGAATAGACATCCTTCACGTCTTCATCTTCTTCAAGGGCCTCAATCAATTTATTGACCGCGGCGGCCTGCTCCGTATTCAGCGGCACGGTAATGACCGGCAGCGAATTAATCTCCGCCACCACCGGCTTGATGCCTTTGGCCTCAATCTGTTTGTGGACCGCCTCAAAATTTCCCGGCTCGGTCAAAATCTCGTAACCCTGTTCGTCCGCCTTGAAATCCTCCGCGCCCGCTTCCAGCGCCACCTCCATCAACTGGTCCTCATTGGCCGCCTCGCGCGCCACAATAATCTGGCCCTTCCGCTGAAACAGTCGGCTCACCGAATTCGCCGTGGCAATCGACCCGCCCGCCTTCGTCACCAGGCTGCGGATTTCCGACGCAGTGCGATTGCGATTGTCCGTGCTGAGTTCCACCAGCAACGCCACCCCGTGCGGCGCAAAAATTTCGTAGGTCAAATCCTCGAAATTGACCGTTTCACCTGCGCCCGTGCCCTTCTTGATGGCGCGCTCGATATTTTCATTCGGCATGTTGGCCGCGCGGCATTTGAGCAGCACCATCCGCAGGCGCGGATTCATGTCCGGATCACCGCCGCCGATTTTTGCCGCCACGGAGATTTCCTTGCCCAGCTTGGCAAAAATCTTTCCCCGCTTGGCGTCAATGCCGCCTTTGAAATTCTTGACCTTCGCCCATCTACTATGACCAGCCATGTGATTTACGATTTACGATTTATGATTGCCGATTTAATTCGGCTTTCGGATTTATCTTCGTTTCCGCTTTCTGCATTCTGCCTTCAACCTTCTGCCTTCCTTTCAACAAACACCGCCGTCCCATAGCACAACACTTCCGTGATGCCCGGCGATATTTCCGTTGCGTCGTAGCGCACGCCGATGATCGCATTGGCGCCCATTTCGCCGGCGTGCTGGATCATCAGGTTGAACGCTTCGCCACGGGCGCGGTCGCACATCTCGGTGTAAAGCGAGATGTTCCCGCCGAATATCGCCTGCACACTCGCGCCGAAATTCCCGATGATGGACCGTGAGCGTACAATAATGCCGCGCACTACGCCCAGCGACTTGATCGTGCGATAGCCCGGCAATTCAAACGCCGTGGTTGTCAGTGGATGCGTCAGGCTCATAACAGGCAGCCATTAAACACGACCCGTAATCAGTGCAGAAGTTAATTTTTCGTCACCGTAGGACAGACATCCTGCCAGTCGCGCCGAAGCCGGATGCAGGCGGACCGGTTTCCATTTTTATGAAGGAAGTTCCACTGAAACGAAGCCCCGCGATCCGGGCAGACTTTCCAATCGGCGGTTTGACCCCAGAAACACTCAATCTAATTTGCCTTTGTCCACCCGCTCCCGGATCCGCGCTGATTCGCTGCTATCTTTTCGAGGCCGAACACAGCACAGGTTGGGGCGGCCGCGTCACCGAGCTCTTCGAGCCTTTAAAATCTCCTCGGTTAATCTTTGGTGGATGGTTCTGTCCATAATCAACCGCACAAAGTTCTCTGCTTGATTTAACTCCAGCTCTTTTCGATGCGGCGCAGCCTTCGCCGCCTGAATGTGGACGAGCGCCGACTGTTCATTTCGAAGGTCGTGTGGGCTAGCCATTTGTCATTATGGTTGATGGTGAAGGCAACGCCACCCATCATGTATTAGACCAAACGTCGACCCGCCTGACAGTCGTTGGTTTGGCCTGGTTTTGTTGGGTGCCTGGGAATCTAAGCTTCAATTCCCTGACTTTACAAGGTTGTTTCCGTCCGACCTTCAGACCGCATCAGGCGACTAATTTCCGTTTGACCACTGGCTCCCGCTGTTGTCTTTCTCGGACTGAATTGGAACTTTCACATAGGTAAGGTTCACGACCACATCATTCTGCAGCAGGATATCCAACTCCTTCCTGTAACCCGTGGTCGTTTCAACCGTCGGAACAAAGATGCCAGAGTGTGTTTTGTGTTCCGTTGTTAAATAGGTGTAATGCCACATCACCTGTTTTGAAGACACGATTTCCTTGGTGTCTGGCTCGCCGTAAAGCGCTACGACTCCATCCGCCGTGGTGACTTTCTTTTTGATTTGGTCGACCTTGGTCTCATCAAAGTTCCGGCCAGAAGTGGCATGATTGGTCATGGTCGAGCAACCCGGGAATACGACGCAAAGCAGGAACAACGAGAGATATATGATTTTCATGGAACTTAGCTTTACGCTCATTGGACGAATCTCGTTTTCAAACATTCGAAAAAACGTGAGAACCGCCGCCGGGCAAAAAAGGCCGGCGAATCCGTGCTTATTCTGACACCATTCGCTGTTCCTCTCCGGTTCCCCTCCTGCAAACTTCGTTTTTCTCATTTAATTCCCGCCAATCGCGATTACACTCCCTCGGACGACATGAGCTTTTACGACAAATTGAAATTTGACGCCACCGGCCTCATCCCCGCCATCGTTCAAGAGCAGGGCACCGGACGGGTCCTGATGATGGCTTGGATGAATCGCGCTTCCCTGGAAAAAACCGTCGCCACCGGCAAAACTCATTTCTGGAGCCGCTCCCGCCAAAAATTCTGGATGAAAGGCGAGGAGAGCGGCCATACCCAGACCGTGAAAGACATCGCCTTCGATTGCGATGGCGACACCTTGCTCATCCAAGTGGACCAAACTGGCGCCGCGTGCCATGAAGGTTACAAATCCTGTTTCTTCCGCTCGGTTGAGGGCAACGGCGCTGAGTTCAAGATTACCGAGCCGATGCTGAAATCGCCGGGAGACATTTACAACAAAAAATGATGCGGTATGATGTCCCCTAAAAGGGGAATATCGGTCATTGGCGCGACATTAATTTATGGACGAATTCATCCGCTTCGGCAGCCGCGACTATTGCCTGCTGGCACTGTTGCTGGCGTTTTCACGAGGAATGGATTTTCTCAGCACCTGGATCGCCACGCCGAACCTGGTGCTCGAGGGAAATCCCATCGCGAAAAAACTCGGCTGGCGCTGGGGAATTCTCCTTAACGTCGCCATCTGCTTCGGCATGGCATTTTGGCCCGTGACGGCCATTGCCGTCAGCACCATGAGCCTGCTCGTCGCCGCGCGGAATTTTCAATCCGCCTGGCTCATGCGCTCGCTGGGCGAAGACAATTATCGCGATTGGCACATCAGCCGCATCCAGGAAACCCGCGTCACGCTTTACCTGTTTTGCCTCGCCGGAAACACGCTGCTCACGGCTGGCGTCGGGTTTGCGCTCATTTTCCTCAGCCGGAATCTTCTCATCCCCGTCTCCATCGGCCTGGGCATGGTCACCTACGCGCTCGCGGTGGCGCTTTACACGACGCTCGCCATTTGGCGCCTGCGTCGCGCCTCGCACCGGCACGAGCAACGGCTCCAGAAAGCCCCGTCCATTCTCGTGAACGGCGTCGCGCTCAAAAACTCTCTGGCCGATTCCTGCGCTTGCGAAACCAGCGATTATCCCGGTAAATAACCCCGAGATGTATTCACCCAGGCTCGAAGAATTCCAAAAGCTTGCGGCGCAGGGGAACCTGATTCCCGTCACGCGACGCCTGCTGGCTGATATTGAAACCCCGCTTTCGGCTTACCGAAAAATCCGCGGCGCGGGCGAATCGTTCCTGTTTGAATCCGTCGAAGGCGGCGAACACATCGGCCGCTATTCCTTCGTCGGCTGCAACCCGCGCGCGCTCATCCGCCAAACCGGCAACCGCGTGGAAATCATCGAGAACGGAAAAACCGTCGAAACCTTCACGGTCGATAACTCAACCACAGCGCAATCTTCCCGGGGTGCGAATTCATCTTCTGTAAGAGACGGGCTCGAAGTCGTCGAGCGCGTCATGAAAAAATATCGCGCCGTGCCCGTGCCCGGCCTGCCTCGTTTCACCGGCGGCGCGATTGGATTCATCGGCTACGAATTCATCCACGACGTCGAACCGATCGTGCCGCGCCCGCCCAGGGATGAACTCGGCACGCCCACCATGGTTTTTCTGATCGCCGACCAGCTTTTGATTTTCGACCGCGTGGCCCAGACCATCACGGTTCTCGTCAACGCTGTCCTCGAGGACGCTGCCACTCCGGAAGAAGCCTACGAAAACGCCGTGGCGGAAATCGAGCGCCTCGTTTCCCTGCTGGAACAACCCAGCGAACATCGCCCCGTCAGCGTACCGAACGAAACGCCGTCCGTTCCCTTTGAATCCAACGTCCCCAAGGACAAATTCTTCGCGAACGTTTCCAAGGCCAAGGAATACATCACGGCGGGCGATATCATCCAGGTCGTCGGCTCCCAGCGCTTCGCCGCTCCGTTCAGCGCCACTCCGATCGATTTATATCGCGCCGCACGCAGCATCAATCCCTCGCCGTACATGTTCCTGCTGGAATTCAACGGCTTCTCGCTCGTGGGCGCTTCACCGGAAATTCATGTTCGCTGTGAGGACCGCTCGGTGGAAATTCGTCCCATTGCCGGCACCCGCCGCCGCGGCGCCACGACGGAAGAAGATCTCGCGCTGGAAAAAGAGTTGCTCGCCGACCCCAAGGAGCGCGCCGAGCACGTCATGCTCGTAGACCTCGCGCGCAACGACCTCGGACGCGTCTGCGATTTCGGCTCCGTGAACGTGCACGACCTCATGATCATCGAGCGTTACAGCCACGTGATGCATATCGTGTCGCAGGTGGAGGGAAAACTTTCCGCGGACAAGACCCTTTACGATTTGATGCGCGCGACTTTTCCCGCCGGCACGCTGAGCGGCGCGCCCAAAATCCGCGCCATGCAGATCATCGCGGAGATGGAACAAACCGCCCGCGGCCCTTACGGCGGTTGCGTGGGCTATTTTTCCTTCAACGGCAATCTCGACACCTGCATCACCATCCGCACCGCACTGGTCAAGGACGGCAAAGCCTACGTGCAAGCCGGCGGCGGCTGGGTGAACGATTCCACGCCCGAAGCCGAGTTCCAGGAGACCGTGAATAAAGCCAAGGCCATGCTGAAAGCGGTGGCGTTGGCGGAGAGTTTCGGCAAGGAATAAAGCCGTCAGCCGCGCAAAGCGGCGATGAGATAAACCGTTCCGGCAATCGTGATGACGAACGAGCCCGCGCGCACCACTCCCAGAGAGAATTGTTCCTGTCCCGCTTCACTTGCCAGTTTCACGCGCGCGAATTTCAAACCGAAGAACACCGGCAGCACCACCATTTGATGCCCGATTTCCACGCCGAGGCTGAACGCGCCGATGGCGAGCCCGACAGTCAATCCGCTTAATCCGCTCATGGCATCCAGCAGTCCGCCCGCGAATCCCAGGCCGTGAAACAGCCCGAAGAAAAACGCGGTGGCGATCCGCAGGTTGCCACGGGCGCGCCGGGGAGAAATGATATTCGTAAGCGCGACAAAAACGATGCTGCCCGCGATCATCGGTTCCACGATGTGCGACGGGAGCCGCACGATATTCAGCACGGACAGGACGAGCGTGATCGTGTGCGCCACGGTGAAGGCCGTGATGACTTTAATCAAGTCGAGCAGGGTGACCGCCGTCAGCACCAGGGCGCAGACGAAAAGCAAATGGTCGTAACCAGTAAGAATATGGTTAATGCCATAGCGAATATATTGATAGATCAAATGGGATTTGTTCACGGCCGGCGGCGCCTCGGCCGTGTTTTGCCAATCGCAGGCGAATTCCAGCGGCTGGGTGCGGGACAGCAGCAAACCCTGTTGCAGCGTTTGTCCCTTTTGCCCGGTGGTGACGACATAGGTGGCCTCCCACGGATTGCCCGGCGCAAATTCAATTTCGTTCAGGACATTCTGTTCCACGCGCAGTTGATGAGGTGCGGACGCCACCGGAAAGTTGAATTTATAAACGATAAAATTGGGTTGCGATGAATCAACACCGGCGACGGTGCCGGCCAGACGATGGTCATCCGCGAATATCTTCAAATGTTGCAGCAAATAATCGCCGTGCTGTTGCCAGATTTCCGATAGCGATTGAGCCTTTGCCCCGGTTGCCGCAAATGTGTTGGCGACCAGCGCTTCTTCACTGGAGACGCGAACGGAAAGAAAAACCGCGTTCGTATTCACATCGATACTCAAAGCACCCTGGGCCACCGGATGCGCGAGGGCTATAACGGGCATCCCGACAGCCCCAATCAATAAAAAGAGTAACCTTCGAATCGTTTTCATCGATGGACGTGGAAGGTGTTATAGCGCGGGTTGACGTTGAGAGCGAGTTTGAGAAAGGAAGAGCCGCGATCCAGTTGTCCGGCTTGCGAAAAAATCATCGAAGCGTGGTAAAGCAGGTGGGCGTCCTTCGTGCCCAGAGAGAGCGCCTGATCCATTTCGGCGGCGGCTTTGACGTAATCCCCATTTTTGTAATAAGCCCACGCCAGCGAGTCATGCGCGTAAACGCTGTGTCGCGACTCCAAATCCTGACGCGCCCAACGCAAGGCTTCCGCGGGATTTTCTTCGGAATCACAATAAAAACCGGCCAGATGGTGACAAAAATAAGTATGCCCTTCGGCAATGGACTTCAAATAACCCGCGAGTGCCTTATCGTGCCACAATTTGGCTTCGGCGACTTTTCCCATGTAAAGATAGACATCGCCGAGCGCCTGAAAATAATCCGGCCGCGGAATCAGTAAAATCACCTGGCCGTAAAGGTTGGTGGCTTCCGAATAATTTCCCCGTGCCGCCTGTAATTCCGCGAGGTGCTCCAAAACCAGGAAATGTCCGGGCGCCAACTTTTGCGCCTCTTCATATTCGTGCCCAGCCTGGTCAAATTGGCCGGTGCGAAAAAATATTTCTCCCATCCGAATATGATACCACTCGGTATTTTGCTCAGTCGCGGCGTCCTGCAATAATTGGATCGCCTTCTCATTATCGCCCTTGAGTTCGATCAATCGCGATATCCGTGCTTCGATGGAGGGAGAAATTTCCAGGTTGGTTAAGGTCGTATAAATTTTCTCTGCTTCGGCATAATCGCCGAGTTCCAATTCCGCATCTCCCGTGGTGGCCAGCGCCCCCAGGTTTTGCGAATCGATGCCCAGCGCCTGTTGGGACAGAGCCAGTGCTTCGCGGAAATGATGCGCTTCAAATTCAGCGAGGGAAAGACCCACGAGGCCGCCCGTGTTTTGCGTGGCCGGACCCGCTTTCAATGAGGCATGGGCGGTGGCGGCAGCG
>DATAZE010000002.1:0-24087 GCA_036272195.1 Verrucomicrobiia bacterium
CATGCTCGCCGCCGCCATCTGGCTTTGCAGCATCCTCTCGACATTTTACGGGGAACGCACGTGGGCGTTGCCGATATTTCTTGTCTTTGTGGCGTTGGCCGCCTGGGTCTACGGCCAATTTGTGCAGCGGGGAACCAAACATCGCGGGCTGGCGGGTGTCACGGTTCTATTGCTGCTGGTGCTTGGATATTTTTACGGCTTGGAACGGCAACTGCAGTGGCGCGAACCAATAACCGAAGCTGAGGCCGCCAAAACTTCAACTGCTTCCACCGTCAGCCCCTCCGTGGGCAATTGGCAAAATTGGAGTGCTGATGCCGTTGCCAAGGCGCGCGGCGAAGGGCGTCCCGTGCTGGTCGATTTCACCGCCAAATGGTGTCTAACCTGTCAGAAAGATGTAAAACCCGTCCTTGAAAGCCAGTCGGTCCAGGACAAGCTTAAGGGTCTCAACGCGGTAACGTTGGTCGGCGACTACACGCGTTTTCCCAGCGACATTTTTGATGAACTGGCCCGTCATGGCCGTGCCGGCGTGCCGCTCGTTTTGGTTTACCCCAAAAACGGCATCGATGACCCGATTGTTTTGCCGGAAGCACTGACGCCCGGAATCGTCCTCAGCGCCCTGGATCGCGCCGCAAAATAATTGAACCCATTTGCCCCTTCGACTCTCTTATTCTATGGTTATCAAAACTGCGGAAAGGAATGTTATGAAACGAGTTTTTGCTCTTCTTGGATTGATTGCGTTGACCGGCACCGCCTTCGCCGCCGCCGAGATCGGCAAGCCGGCGCCCGATTTCACCGGCACGGATATCAACGGCAAGTCCTATCACCTCAGCGATTTCAAAGGTAAGGTCGTTGTGCTCGAATCCTACAACCAGGATTGCCCGTACTGCCATAACCAGTTCCAGACTGGCGCGATGCCGGAATTGCAAAAGGAAATAACCGATAAAGGAGTCATCTGGCTGATGGTATATTCCGTCAATCCGCGCAACCACACTCATCGCACGTCGGAACAGGCGCGGGCGGAATGGAATGAATATAAAATGCACGCCACCGCGTGGTTGGATGATAGTTCCGGCACTATCGGCCATCTTTACGGAATGAAAACCACGCCGCACATGTTCGTCATCGATAAGAGCGGAACGCTGGTTTACGACGGCGCCATCGACGACCAACCAGACCCGGAACACGACCCGCACAAAGCGCACAATTACGTTCGCGACGCCGTGAACAAGACATTGGCCGGGGAAAAAGTTACAGTGACGGAAACGAAGCCTTACGGGTGTGCGATCAAATATTAGTTGAATCGCACGCAGGTTTGTCGTTTGCCCGCGCAGACCATTTCGCTAAACTTCGGCGAGGTGGAAAAAACATTCCCAAACGGACGCGTTAGAAGGCGAACTTGGTCTTTTGTGGCGCTCGTCTCGGTAATATTGCTCGGGTTGGCGTCGAGACGTTATCCGATCTTTTTTCCATCCGCGCTGGGGAAATATCCGGGCGATGCTCTCTGGGCATTAATGGTTTTTATTGTTTGGGGCATCGTGTTTCCGAGGAAACCGGTATTGCAGATCCTTGTCTTTACTTTGGCCACATCGTATTGCGTCGAGGTCTGCAAACTCTATCGGACTGAGTGGCTCAATGACTTCCGCAATTCGACCATGGGGCACCTTCTTCTCGGTTCCACTTTCTCCTGGCAAAATCTTATTACCTACACGATCGGCGCGGTAATCGGCGCATTGGCAGAGCGGGTATTATTATCCTTCCAGGCGAAATCCGACATCCGCTCGTAAATCGTAAATTCTCAGCCCTTTACTTCAATCAACTCCCGGCGCGCGCCGCTCAGGAGTTGTTCCACGAAGTTTGTGGAATAAACCCCACGGCGGAAGTTCGGGTCTTGCAGGATGGCCTGTTGAAAGGAGATGGTCGTCTTGACGCCGGTAATCATGTACTCGCTCAGCGCCCGGCTCATCTTGTCCATCGCCTCGCGGCGGTCTTTGCCGTAAGTGATGAGCTTGCCAATCATTGAATCGTAGGACGACGGAATCGTGTAACCCGCGTAAGCGTGGGTATCCACCCGGACTCCGCGCCCGCCTGGCTGATAATACATCTCAATCCGGCCCGGGCTGGGGCGGAAGTCATCAAAGGGATCTTCAGCATTGATGCGGCACTCGATGGCGTGACCTTTGAATTGGATGTCGCCTTGCTTGTGACGCAGCGGTTCACCCATTGCGACCATGATCTGGTAACGCACCAAGTCGATTCCAGTCACTTCCTCCGTGATCGGGTGCTCCACCTGGATGCGTTTGTTCATCTCCAGGAAATAAAAATCGCCTTTGTCATCGACAATGAACTCGACCGTGCCGGCGTTGGTGTAATTGGCGGTTTCGGCGATCTTCACCGCCGCCTTGCCCATTTTGTCCCGCAACTTGCGGAATTTGTTGTCGATAAGCGGGGAAGGGGTTTCCTCCACGACTTTCTGGTTCCGCCGTTGAATCGAACAATCGCGCTCACCCAAATGAATCACATGACCCTTGTTATCGGCCATGATCTGAAACTCCACGTGATGCGGATTTTCGATGAATTTTTCGATATAAACGCCAGAATTGCCGAAGGCCTTTTCTGCTTCAGTGCGCGCCGTGTGAAAACCTTTTACCAACGAAATATCATTGTGCGCGACACGCATTCCGCGGCCGCCGCCGCCGGCGATCGCCTTGATCATGACCGGATAACCAATCTTCTTGGCCACGGCGAGCGCATCCTGTTCATTCTCGACGGTGCCTTCCGACCCTGGCGGCGTGGGCACGCCGGCTTTTTTGGCGAGAGCACGGCTGACCGCCTTGTCTTCCATGGCATTCATCGCGCGCGAACTCGGGCCGATGAACCGGATGTTGCAGCTTTCGCAAACATCGGCGAAATGGGCGTTCTCTGACAAAAACCCGTAGCCGGGATGAATCGCATCCACGTCCGCAATTTCCGCTGCGCTGATCAACCGATCGATGCGCAGGTAACTCTCATTGGCCGGGGCCTTGCCGATGCAAATGGCCTCATCTGCCATTTGCACGTGCATGGAGTTGCTGTCCGCCTCGGAATAAACGGCCACGGTGCGGATATTCAACTCCTTGCAGGCGCGGATGATGCGCACGGCAATCTCTCCGCGATTGGCTACCAGAACTTTTTCAAACATGGCAAATGGCTAATAAGTGAATGGGTTAAATAAGTTTCTCAGCGACAAGTGGAACAGTTATTTAACCAACCACCTGTTTAACTGATTTAACGGGCCCTAGTTGGGCCGAATCTTGAAAAGCGGCTGGCCGAACTCCACTGGTTTCCCGTTCTCCACCAAAACCTGAGTAATGACGCCCTTGGCCTCAGCTTTGATTTCATTCATCACCTTCATCGCCTCGATGATGCAGACGACAGTGTCCGGATTGACCTCCATTCCGACCTCCACATAAGGTCCGGCTTCAGGCGAGGGCGACCGATAAAAGGTCCCGATCATGGGGGACTTGATCTCCTGTTCGCCCGAGCCGCTCATGCCGCCAGGGGAGCCGGCAACTGAAGGGGAGCCGGCATTTGACGCCTGTGCGCCACCGGGCAGGGTAGCCGGCGGAGTGTAAGTCACCAGGGACGCTTCTTCGTAAACCACTGGCTGGACAGACCCGCCGCCGGTGTTGCGCTTGAGCTTGATTTTGAAATCTTCCTTTTCCAATTCGAACTCCGACACGGAGTTCTTCTTCATCAGGTCAATGATGGCCTTTATGTCTTTTAGATCCACAGTTGTAGTCGATTAAAATTCGTTATCCCAATCCGTTTGGTTCCTACCGTCAGAAGCAAAAAAGCAACAGCCGAACTCGGCCCTGCTTTAAAATGAGTCAGTTCAACGGCTCGCAACATAGCGCCGGGCCAAAAAAGCGTCAAGAAGTAAATCCAACCGGAAAACGATCTCGATAAAATCACGCAAAAAACCCGATTTTCCTAGCAGAAAAATTGGATTTCTACTTTGCGTTAACGTTAACTGAGGCTTCTAGCGCTAAAAGGTAAGAATTCGCTCCAAACCCGGAAATCTGGCCTTTGCACACCGGGGCAATGAGCGACTTATGGCGAAATTCCTCTCTTGCATGAACATTAGAGAGATGAATCTCAATCGTCGGCACTCCGACCGCCGAAATCGCGTCCCTCAAAGCGATGCTAGTATGCGTATATGCCGCCGCATTGAGAACGATAACGTCAAAGTTACCCTTGGATTGCTGAATCCAAGCCACTAATTCGCCTTCCAAGTTGGATTGCCGGAAGTCGACTTCAGCTCCTAATTTGGCTGCGCGCTCCCGAACTTTGACTTCGATGTCGGCCAAAGTCGTCCGGCCATACACTTCCGGCTCCCGTTGGCCGAGGAGGTTCAGATTGGGGCCGTTGAGGAAGAGAATCTTCATCGCGCGTGAGCCTAAACACCCGTCTTTCGTTTGTCGACCTGATTTGCGGTCCAACGTAGCAGGCTGCCGCTCAACGTAAACGCCGTCCAAGCCAGCGCCGGAACGTACAAACTGAATTCAATGAAACCCTGAATGAACCAACCCAATAATCCGGCGAAAACCGCAAACTGCAGCCAGTCGCCCGCCTTCCAAACCCGCCTTCCCAACGTCCAAAGCATCAAACCAATCCAGGCCGCGTAGCTCAGTCCTCCAATTCCGCCGGAATCGGAAAATTGCTCGAGATAATCGTTATGAACGAGCCGCGCCATTTCCGAATCCGGTCGTTTCAGCAAGGCGTACGGTCGCTGAAACGTTCCCGGCCCGGTCCCCACGATGGGATGTTCCGCGACCACCCGCGCAGCCGCCTGCCAATAGTCAAACCGCGCGCCCACGCTGGTTGCGCCCTTGGCAAAATAACTTTGAAAGCGCAACCCAAACACAAGTAATCCGCCCGCGACCAGCGCCAGGACTACCACCCATTTCATTCGCCGCGGCCAGTTCAGCCGGCAAAGCCAGAAGACACCGATCGCCAGCGCAATGAGCCAGCCCGATTTCGAGCCGGACCAAAACAGCCCCGCGAGGCCGAGGAACACTGTCAATCCGACCGCTGCCAGCCAGGTCACGCGTCGAAGATTGCGGGTGCTTTGCCAGACCAGCACCACCGCGCCGGGCAAAAGCAGCAGCACAATCCCAGCGAGCGCGTTGGGATAGACGAGTGTGCCGTGGACTCGTCCTTTTTCATACTTGGCGATGATGACCGGGTTCGCCACGTCCACCCCGTTGGTGCGGATGACGACGCTTTCGCGCTTCAACTCCTGAAACATATCCGGCGGCAGATTCGTCCAGCCGGCGCTTTGGCTTTCGAGCAGGAATTTTTTTTCGCTGGGAAATTCGAAGACGCGTTGGTCCACGGCGCGTATCAGGCAGAAGGCAAACGCGGCCAGCACGCCCGCCATCACCAATCGTGATCCGCGTCCGCCGCCGATGACCAGTGCCCCCAGAAAAAAACAAGCCACGCAGCCCGCGAATTGCCAAAGCGTGGCGGCCGTCAATTCCCGGTAAGGACTTTGCACGGCGGACAACAACTGCCAGCCGAACCAAACCAACGGCAAAATCCAAAGCCAGCGCTTGCCGGGCCAGTTCGGTTTTTTTATCACGGCCACGGCCCCACCAATTACGACGAGGATAGTCAGCAGCCAATTCGCCCAATGCAAGGGCCACGCATCGTGCAGGAAATCCGGGAGCGATGTTGGCGATTCGATGACTTGGTCGAGAATGACCGGGTTGCCAAACTTAACCACCGCCAGCCCGAGAAACAGCCCGAACACCACCGCATAAATCGCCGCGCCAGTGATTCGTGAGGCGGCGGGGTGGGGGGACGGGCGCGGATTCTTCACAAATGCAATTTCAACAACCCCACTTCCAGTGCCAGCGCTTCCTGCACATTGGTATGCAGCAACCGCTGCGTTCCTTCGATGATTTGTAAATTCTCCACTGCGTCCTTCGCTGAAATCCTTGCCGCCACCCGTTGCGTGCCGGCCAGTCCCGGGAAATTCAACAACTCGCTCGCAGCCTGCGTTCCACCTTCCGCCTTCTGCTTTCTGCCTTCTGCGATAGCCATCAGCCAGACATCGCGAAGCCACCGTTGCACGATGGCCAGCAAATCCGTTCGTTGACGGCGGTATTCGGCCTCGATCGCCGCCGCGAGTTCCTCTTCCCATTTCTCGCGCAAATCCTTTTCCACGTCGTCATACTTTTGCAACGGGGACCGCGCCGTCAGGCTCTCGTCAATCGCCGACTTCATGGCGTTCAACTTTTGCAACAGCACATCCATCAGCCGATAACGTCCGAGCAAACTTTTTTGTTCCGCCGCCGCCATCTCGCTGAAGCCCGCCAGCCATTCCATTTCCGCCGGCGGCAACGGACGTGGCCCGTCACCCGCAAAATTCAAACGCAGACAGCGCGAAACAATCGTTTCCAGCAGCCGCTGCGGTTCCGTGGTTAAAAGAATCAGCACGGATTTTGCCGGCGGTTCTTCCAGCGTCTTCAAAAATGCGTTCGCACCCTGCACATTCAAACGGTCGGCCGCCACGATGGTCGCTACTTTATATTCGGCCTCCGACGGCTTGAGATGGATGTCGTGCATCAAATCCCGCATTTGCGCCACGCTCACGGTGCGCGATTTTGATTC
Organism: Verrucomicrobiia bacterium; assembly: GCA_036272195.1. GTDB lineage: Bacteria > Verrucomicrobiota > Verrucomicrobiia > Limisphaerales > DASXHY01 > DASXHY01. The sequence goes on from DATAZE010000002.1 coordinate 6,655, forward strand.
CGGCCGCACCCAATGCACATCCGCGTGGTTGCCGTTCGCGATCTTCCGGCAATTCAGGCATTGATCGCAGCAATCAATCGCCACGCCGCTCTGTCCGCGCACCGGTTGCTGGCAGTTCAAGATCTTGGCCAGTGTTTGGGCAATCGCTTCGAGTTCACCCAGATCGTGCCCGGTAAAAAGATAAGCATGCGCCAGCCGCCCGCGTTCAAGCGAACGCTGCAACAAATGCACCCCTTGCTGCTGCTCCGGAAAATCTTTAAATGCCATGCCGCAAAAATTTAACCACGGATGCCGCGGATGACACGGATAAAAACGTGAGAAATCGCAATGGAGCTACTCGAAGGGGGGGATACGGTTAAATGACGAATGGAATTCAGTGCCCGCCTCGCCATTCGTCATTTCACTTCGCTCGTTCGCGCACGACTTCATCGGCCCGTTTATCCTCGCGCAAACCTAGAAATGCCGGCTGGCGCAGATGATCGTCGCGGGTCCACTCAGCAAAGCGAATCTCGCCAACGAGTTTCGGATTGAGCCAGGTGCAGCGTTTCATTTCCGATGCGGTCAATCCCCGGCCAAACTGGCCCGCCTGTTCCGGCAGGTTCGCGAACGGACAATCGCGCCGGCCAAGCTTTTGAAATTTCTGATGCAACGACTTCAACAGTCTCTGGTCGAATCCCGTCCCGACCTTGGCCGCGAACATCAGTTTTTTGCCCTGATAATATCCCACCAGCAGCGCGCCGAAATGCGAGCGCATCCCGCGCGGTTCCGTGTAACCGCCAATGACGAATTCCTGTTGCGTCGTCCACTTGAATTTCACCCAGGCGCCGCCGCGCCGGCCGATTTCGTATTTCGATTCCTTCCGCTTCGCAATCACGCCTTCCAGCCCGCGCGCCTGCATTTCTTTCAACACTCGTTTGGAATCCGCTTCGATGCTTGCGGAAAAACGCACCGTGTCCGGCATGCGGGCGAGCAGCATCTTGGCCATCGCTTTGCGTTTCAGCAATGGCACGCCGGTCAAATCCTTGCCATCGAGTTGGATCAAATCGAACACGTAATAAAAAATTGGCGGCCGCTCGCCGGGCATTTCGCGCGCCTGGAGCAACTGAAATGACGACCGTCCTTCCTCATCCAGCGCGGCGATTTCGCCGTCCAGCACCGCTTCCTTGCAGGGTAATTCCTTCAGCGCCTCCACAACTTCCGGGAACTTGGCGGTAAAATCCTTGGCATTGCGCGAAACCAATTCAATTTTTTGGCCGCGTTTAACGCCCAGCGCCCGCACTCCGTCAAATTTCACTTCGTAAACCCAATCCTCGCCCCTGGGCAGGTTCTCGACCAATACCGCTTTCATCGGTTCTACAAAAGCAGCCTTTCGTTTGGGCAATCGTGAATTCTGAATTTCCTTTTCGGCCTGCCTTAAACGTGTTTGCGGCATCCTACCGGCAGTCTTAACGATCGACTCGCGGACGGTTTGCCGAACCGAGGGTTGCGCCTTCCGATTGCTCTGCCATTGCGCGTCGTTCTCCTCCGCAATCTTCTTCATGGAGCGTTTCGTCAATGCCGATTGGTCGTCCACCCGCGCGGAAATTTCGGGAAGGTCGTCGCCGCTTTTGAGCAGCAACCACTGAGGCTTGTCGTCGCGCTCGCGCGGGCGCATCCGCACCAGCGCCCATTCGCCCTTCAGTTTTTTTCCGTGCAACGTCAGGTGCAGCTTGCCGCCCTCCAGCGCCTTGAGAGGATCGTCGCCCGAAACCTCATAGGTACCAATATCCCAAACCATCACCGTCCCCGCGCCATAATTGCCTTCCGGAATCGTGCCTTCAAACTGTGCATAACCAATCGGATGGTCCTCCACTTGCACCGCCAGCCGCCGGTCGCCGCGTGAGGCCGGAAAACCTTTCGGCACGGCCCATGACTTCAACACGCCATCCATTTCGAGCCGAAAATCATAATGCAGCCGCGTGGCGTCGTGCTTTTGAACGACAAAAAAAGGCTTCTTGAGCGCCGAGCTTTTGCGCCCGCCACCCGCCGGCTCACTCGTGCGCCGGAAATTTCGTTTCGCTTTGTATTCCTTTAAGCTCATGAGCAGTGGCACGGGCGTTCCACCCGTGCGTTTCTTTTTGGTTTCGACGGGATCGTGTTTGCGAATCGCGCGGCCGAGATGCCGGTGCCACTAAACCTTCACGCCGCCTTCTTCAGTTTGCGTTTGTGCGCCGCCGGTTTCTTCTTTGCGGTTTTCCCCTTTCCCGCATGTTGCAAACTCTCCTGCAGCACGGCAACCAGATCCACCACGTTCGTCGGTTTCTTCGCCGAACCGCGGGGCTTCACTTCTTTTCCGCCGCTCTCCGCCTTTTCATGAATGACGTCCAGCAGCACACGCCGGTAATCATCCTGATACTTCCCCGCCTCCCACTTGCCGGACATTTTCTTGATCAAATCCTTTGCCATCTCCATTTCCTTCGCGCCAATGGCCGGGTTCGCCGGGATTTTCAACTCTTTCGTATCAATGATTTCCTCCGAGAAATGCATCAATTCGAGCACGAGCAGGTTTTTTTCCGGCTTCACCGCTGCAAGATGCTGTCGCGTTTTGATCACCACTTTCGCGATGCCGACCTTGCCGCTCTGCTTTAACGCTTCGCGCAGGAGTGCGTAAGCCTTTTCTCCACGTTTTTCCGGCTCGAGATAGTACGGCCGATCGAAAAAAATCGGGTCAATGTCCTCCAGGTCCACGAAATCCTGAATGTCGACACTCTGGGTGGCTTCAATGTCCGCCCGCTTGAAATCCTCGTCCTTGAGCACAATGAATTTTCCCTTCTCGTACTCGTAGCCCTTGACGATCTGGTCCCATGGCACCTCCTTGCCGTCGGCTTCCGCCACGCGTTTGTAATTCACCGGGCTTAAATCGCGCGCGCGCAACAACCGGAACTTCAATTCCTCCCGGCGCGTCGCGGGATAAAGCGCGATGGGTATGTTGATAAGGCTGAAACTGATTGAACCTTTCCAGATCGCACGCATGGTTAGGCAAGATAGCACAGCCCGTGGTTAAATCTCGATTAGGGTAATAACCCCGAGTCCGGATCGATGCCCTGATCGGTGGTCGGCATGATTTCGTTACTTTTAAGCAACACTGTGCATTAGCAAATTTTTTTCGTCAGTGGCGAACTATTTTTGGGAAAAATTAAAAGCGTTTCTTGACGGAATTGCGTTTCGATGCGAAAGGTAACTAGTTGGTTAGTTAGGGGAAATTGTTCTTTGATTTGGAAGAAAAAAAATCCGCGAGCGCGAAAAAATATTTTGAACAAATGTCAGCGCCGGAGCGTCTGATAAATAGAACGAAGATTTCGCTGTTCGTTTAGGGTTAGCATAGAGGTTTTGCTTGTAGTGCGGTTCGAACAGCGACCAATAGTTGGCCGCATTACCCTTCTGAGCGCCTGGGTGAAGGCGTATAAACCTCATCACCACTAAGAGCCGGACGTCATGTCCGGCTCTTTGGGCGTACAGGATTCACATTGCGAGAAGTGCGTTAAAAGTTTACCTTCGCCTCCAATGAAAAATCAACTCGACTTCGAAAAGCCGATTGTTGAATTGCAGAATAAACTCGAGGAGTTGAAGAAACATCCCGAGATGCACTCGATGGAGGAATTGGTGTCCATCGAGAAAAAGATCGAGGAACGCCGGCGCGAAATATTCATGAACGCCAGCGCGTGGGATCGCGTCAAGATTGCGCGGCACCCGAAACGGCCGTTTACCCTCGATTACCTCCGGCTGGCTTTTTCTGATTTTTCTGAATTGCACGGCGACCGCCTTTACGCTGAGGACCGCGCAATGGTAGGCGGCTTCGCCAAACTGGGCGAACACCGGGTCGTTGTCATCGGCACCCAAAAGGGCCGCGACACCAAGGAAAATATTCTCCGCAATTTCGGCTCCGCGCATCCCGAGGGTTATCGCAAAGCGCTTCGCCTCATGCGGCTCGCGGATAAATTTGGTCTTCCCATTATTACGCTGATCGATACCGCCGGCGCTTATCCTGGCATTGGCGCCGAGGAACGGCACATTGCCGAAGCGATTGCCGTGAACCTGCGCGAAATGATGCTTTTCGAAGTCCCCATCATCGCTGCGGTGATCGGCGAAGGCGGTTCCGGCGGCGCGTTGGGCATCGGCGTGGCCGACCGCGTTCTGATCCTCGAAAATGCCTATTATTCAGTCATCAGCCCGGAAGGCTGTGCGGCAATTCTTTGGAAAGACCGCTCAGCGGCGGGCAAAGCCGCGCAAGCGCTGAAAATTACAGCCAAGGACCTTTTCGGACTGAAACTCGTGGACGAAATCGTTCCCGAACCGCTCGGCGGCGCGCATACCGATGCCGGAAAAACGGCGGTGGCATTGAAAGAGCATCTGCTCAAACATCTCGAAGAGTTGATCAAAGCGCCGGTCGCGGAACGCTTGAAAGGGCGTTACGAAAAATACCGCGCCTTTGGGCACTTCGAGGAAAATGTCGAGGCAACGGAAAATGGCGTCGTCCCGCAGGCTAGCCCGGCCTCGGTTTGAGCGTCCAAATCAGGTCACAATCCGCAAAACGCCCGAATAATCCCACCCGCTCGTAAATCGTAAATCGCCATGCTTTACCCGCTCACTTTTAAGTCGATTTTCAAAGAACGCATCTGGGGCGGCCGCGCCCTGGAAAAGCTTTACCGCAAATCGCTCCCGCCCAAGGTGCCAATCGGAGAATCGTGGGAAATCAGCGACCGGCCCGGCGACGCAAGCGTCATTACCAACGGCCCGCTGGCAGGGAAAGATCTGCGCTGGCTCATGGAACATCACGAGCGCGAATTGCTGGGCGAGGCGAAATCTGCCAATGGACGCTTTCCACTATTGATAAAAATCCTCGATGCCCAGGAAAAACTGTCGCTTCAGGTACATCCTCCCGCGCAGAAAGCGGACGAACTTCACGGCGAACCAAAAACTGAAGCCTGGTATATCGCGGATGCCGCGCCGGGCGCGGAATTGTATGTGGGGCTGAAACGCGGCGTCACACGCGGCGAATTCGAGCAAAAAATCAAAACCGGAGATGTCGCCGAATGTTTTCATCGCGTGCCGGTCAGGGCAGGGGACACAATGTTTTTGCCGAGCGGCCGCGTCCACGCCATTGGCGCCGGCCTGGTGATTTTTGAAATCCAGCAGAATTCGGACACGACCTATCGCGTGTTTGATTGGAACCGCGTCGGTCTCGATAAAAAGCCGCGCGAGTTACACATCGCGGAATCGCTGGCGAGCATTGATTTTGAAGATTTCGAGCCGGGGCTTGTGTCCGGCTCGCTCGTGCTCCGCGGCGGCCTAGAATATAGGACTTTAGTAAGTGAACCGCTTTTTGGAATCGAGGAATTTCGTTCCTCCTCAGGGGGCACGTGTGCGATCGAATCCGGCAGGCCTCGTGTCGTGGCGGTTGTTGATGGCAAAGTTCATGTCGAGGGAACCTCGGTCCAAGTTTCGCTCATGCCGGGAGAATTTGCGTTGATTCCCGCAGGAGTCTCTGGCGCTTCGTTGAGAGCGGAAAGAGACAGCATTTTCCTTGTGGCGACCGCGGGATCGGTTTGATGTTCAGTTTTCAAAAGCGTGGCCTGGTCATGTTAACGCATGGCAGGCGTTGAATATCTTTGCCACTTGTAATTACCGGCGGCGTGTTTCATCTTTTCTCCGCAAATTGGATGTCGCCAAAACTGAAAAAATTTCTCCAGAGTTGGGCGATCAACACGCTGGCGGTCGGCCTCGCGTGTTTGATCATGCACAATCACATTCAATACAAGGACAAGAACCCGCTTTACCTGTTCGCCGCCTCGTTGTTGCTGGGAATCCTGAATTCGATTTTAAAACCGATTCTAATGTTCTTCGCGCTGCCGTTGTTGCTTTTCACGCTCGGCCTGTTCATGTTCGTTATCAACGCCCTGCTGCTTTATTTCGTCGGAGTTTTGCTTCACCCATGGTTTTCCGTGGACACATTCCGGTCGGCGTTTTGGGGCGCGCTCGTCATCAGTATTGTCTCTGTGGTGTTGAATTCCCTGACCGGCAGAGGTGGTTCGCGGATTGAAATCCGTCGCGGCAACCGTCCGCCTCCGGGTTCCGGCCCGGGCGGCGGCGGGCCGGTCATTGATGTGTGAGGGTGGTTAAGTGAATTAAACGAGTTAAATAAGTTAAATGGGGATAGCGTCATCCATTACTTATTTAACCCATTTAACTAATCTATTTGACCAACCCATACGCCGCTCTGCGCGTCTCTATTCCTTGCCTCTGAAAATCTTCCTCGAAATCCGTCAGCAACATACTTAATTCCGCCGGCGTTTCCACCGGGCGAAAGGCAGTACTCGCTGCAAACACGGTGATCATCTGCTCAAAGTAATCCTCGTGGTCGGTCCGCAGATAAACAATCCCTCCGGGCGTCAGCACCCGTTGCGCGATTTCAATAAAACGCTCATTGATAAATCGATTCTTCAAGTGCTTTCGCTTCGGCCACGGATCGGGAAAATAAACGTGCAGCGCCGCGACTGATTTCGGCGGCAAAAGGAATTCCAGGAAATACCCGGATTCGATGCGCACACCGCGCAGATTCGTCAATCCCGCGCGGCGGCCTTTGCGGTCAAGCTTGCGGATGCGTCCGCCCAGGCGTTCCACCCCGATAAAATTATGCTTTGGATGCGCCTTGGCGTGGTTCACCAGGAATGAAGCATCGCCGCAACCCAGTTCAACTTCCAGGGGCTGAACCTTCGGGAAAAGTTGGCTGATATCGAGCGGCTCAAGAATCGAGCGCAACTCGACGATTAAATTCTGAGGTGTAACGGCTGAATTCATTACTCGCGTGTATGGTCAATGGCCAGGGAGGCGATCAGAGGCTCTCCTTCGCCCGCTCGATATCGCGCGCAATTTGCGCCTTCAATTCCTCCACCGACGGGAACTTCCGCTCGTCTCGCAATTTTTCCGCGAAAATAATTTCCAACTCTTCCCCGTAGAGGTCGCCGTTGAAGTCCAGGAGATGCGCCTCAACGCGCACCGCCGGATTCGGATTTTCCAGCGTGGGTCGCGTGCCGATATTCAGCACCGCACGATAATTTTTACCGCGTGCAATCGCCTGGATCGCATAGACCCCGTTCGGCGGCAGAGCGAGACCGGTGGCATCCAGGTTGGCCGTGGGGAAACCCAATCGCCGCCCCAGCTTGTCGCCTTCCACGACCGGCGCGGCGATCGAATAGGCGCGCCCGAGCATCTGGCTGGCGAGGTCAAGTTCCCCCGCGTGAATGGCTTCGCGAATTCGCGTGCTGCTGACCGGTTTTCGGTCCAGCGAAACCGCGGCCATCCCATGGACGATAAACTTTAATTCCGCGCCGAGCTGTTTCAGCAAATCCACATTTCCGCCGCGCTTGTGGCCGAAAACAAAATTTGCTCCCACGCAAATGCTCTGGATGCCGCTCCACGCACCGGCCAGTTCGCGAATGAACGCCTCGCCGGTCTTTTGACTGAACGCCTTGTCGAAATGAATCAGCAAGAGCGCCTCTGGTCCGAGGGATTCAATCGTGCGCAGTTTCTGCGGCAGCGAATAAATCAGCGGCGGCACGCGGGTTGGCGCGACGATGCTATTCGGATGTTGATCGAACGTGATGACCAGCGCCAGCGCGCCATGCTGCCGGGCGTCCGAGATGGTTTGCCGGATGATTTGCTGATGCCCGAGGTGCACGCCATCAAAGAAACCGATGGCCAGGCAAACTTTGCGGTTGCCGGAACTCAGGTCAATGGCGGTGTGAATCATTTTCACGGATGACAAGCTCCAAAATCCAAGCTCCAAGCACCAGAGAAATTCCAAATATCAAACACCAACCCGGCAATGTGCTTGCCGTTGAAGAATGGAGCTTGGAGCTTTCACGCTCCCGCCAGCTTCAAAAACGGAATCACCCTTTTCTCCAAATCGCTTGTTGAAAGCTTCAGCACTTCATCCAGCGGTTTTGCATCAGCGACGTCGAATTTCCCGGAAACCACGCGGCGCAATTTTGCGAGGTGCGCCCCGCAGCCGAGTTTCTGGCCCAGATCATGCGCCACGCTGCGAACGTAAGTTCCCTTCGTGCAGGCCAGCCGGAAATCCGCGAGCGGTTCCTCGTATTTTGAAAAACGAAATTTGTAAATGTGAATCAACCGCGGTTCGCGCGGCACTTCCAAGCCCTTGCGCGCGAGTTTGTACAGCGGCACGCCGTCTTTTTTAATCGCCGAAACCATCGGCGGCGTCTGCATGATATCGCCCACGAATTCCGTGCCCGCCTCATTGAGTTCCTCGACCGTGAGCGGTGGGACGGGCAGGGAACCGGTCAATTCGCCATCGGAATCGTAACTGTCCGTCGCCTCTCCAAATTTAATCGTGCCCTCGTAAACTTTGTCGTCGGACATCAATTTTTCCGAAAGCTTGGTGCCGCGCCCGAGCACGATGATGAGCAGGCCGGTCGCATTGGGATCCAGGGTGCCACAGTGCCCGACTTTTTTGATCCCGAACTTGCGGCGAATTGCATCCACGACGTCATGCGACGTGGGGCCGGAGGGTTTATCGATGAGAAGCGCGCCATCCAGCGCGGAGAATTCTTGCATGGGAAATTACTTCACCTTCGCTGCGTCCAAGGCCTTCTTTACTGCCGCGATCACCTGGCGTTGCACCGAGAGCGGCTTTCCAGGAATGCGGGCGCCCGCCGCGGCTTTGTGGCCGCCGCCGCCGAATTGCGCCGCGATTTCGTTCACGTTCACCTTGTCCGTTTTCGAGCGCAGACTGATGCGCGTCAAATCCGGCTGCAATTCCTCGAACAGGCACGCCACTTCCACCGAAGCAATCGCGCGGACGTGGTCAATCAAGCCCTCCGAGTCATCAGGTTCCGCGCCGGTGCGCGTAAAGTCGGCTTTCTTCAGCCAGAAATAAGCGATCTGGTCGCCGTGTGTCAGTCGGAAATTGCTGTAAACGTGTTTTAACAGCTTCGCGCGCGACAGGGGATAAGATTGATAAACCTCGTCGCAAATTTTCGCGAGGTTCGCGCCGCGGGTGACCAGTTCCGCGCCTACATGAAACGTGCCGGGACGGGTGGTGGGATATTGAAATGAACCGGTATCCGTCGAGACTGCGGTAAACAAACAATCCGCAATCTGTTTCGTAATCGGCCATTTGGCGGCTTTCAGGAGGCGAAAAATGAGTTCGCCGCTGGAAGGTTCACGCGGCGAAACCCAGTTCAAATGCCCGTATCGCGTATTGCTGGCGTGATGATCGATATTGATGAACTGCTTGCGATTGGTCACGCAAGGGCCGACCGCGCCCAGCCGTTCAAAGCTCGCGCAATCCGTGGCGATGACGCAATCGAACTTCTGGCCGCGCTTCGGTTTTTGAAAAAGGTGTTCGGGATCGAGGAAAGACAGCTTCTGCGGCATTGGATCTTCGTTCCACACGGTCACTTTTTTCCCTTCGGCCTTTAGCGCCAGGGCGAGGCCAAGCTGGGAACCGACGCAGTCGCCATCGGGGCGGACGTGGCCAACGATGCAAAAGGTGCGATGATTGCGGATTTCTTCCAGAATGCGATCAATGACTTTCGGGTAACTCTTCATGATTTATTGCGAGGGCCGTTGCAGGCGCCGCAAACTATTCCGTGGTGGTGTGCGCGCCCTCTTTTTTCTCAAGCTCCTCGATGATTTGAAGGACTTTGTTGCCGCGCACGACCGAATCATCCAAAACAAAACGTAGCTTGGGGGTGTATTTCAGAACCACGGCGCGCGCCATCAGGTCCTGAATGCGCGGGCGATGCTGTGCGAGCAGGGCCATACCGCGCTTTTGCTGATCGGCACTGCCGAGGATGCTGATGAACACGGCGGCGGTTTTCAAATCACCCGATACATCCACGTCGTTGACGGTAACCACGCCGGCTTCGGCGACCGGCAATTCCAGGCGAATCGCCTCGCCGATCGCGCGTTTCAACAATTCGCGCACTCGTTGAAGTCTCAAAGAAGGCATGGCTTAAAAAGTTAAATGGTGATTCGTTATACGGGTTAAATAAGTGAGATATTCAGGCCTTATTCAACCGGTCACTCATTCAACCAATCCACTGTATCACAATTTCTGCGCAATTTTTTCAACCGAATAACATTCGATGGCGTCGCCCACCTGGAATTCGCTGAAGCCATCGATGCGAATGCCGCATTCCATGCCGGCCCGCACTTCGTTGACTTCATCCTGGAACCGGCGCAACGATTGCGTCAGGCCCTCGTAAATAATTTCCTTCCGGCGCCGGATGCGCACCTTGCCCTTGGCGATGCGTCCGCTGGAAACGATGCAGCCCGCAACCGGCGCGCCCTTGGATAATTCGAAAACCTTGCGCACTTCCGCCGATCCGATGATGATTTCCTTGAGAATCGGATCGAGCAGACCCGCCATGGCTTCCTTCACCTCGTCAATCAACTCGTAAATGATGGCGTAAAGCTTGATCTGCACGCCCTCGTGTTTGGCCTTGTCGGCCACGCCGCTGTCCACTCGCGTGTGAAAGCCAAGAATGACCGCGCTCGAAGCCGAGGCCAGCGCCACGTCGGATTCGGTAATGGTGCCGACCGCGCTATGGATGATTTCCAAGGTAACCTTGTCGGACTCGATTTTCTTCAACGCTTCCACAATGGCTTCTACTGAGCCTTGAGTATCCGCTTTGACAACAATTTTGAGCGTTTTTCCCTGTTGTGACTGCAAGGTGGCAAACAAATTTTCCAGCGTCACTTTGCCTCGCATCGCCTCCAGACCCTCTGCCTTGGCTTCCATCATGCGTTGCTCGGCGAGGTCGCGCGCCGCCTTTTCGTCTTCCACCACGCTGAATTCAAGGCCCGCTTCGGGCACGCCGTTCAAACCCAGCACTTTCACCGCGACGGACGGGCCGGCTTCCTTGAGGCGCTTGTTTTCCTCGTTGATGAGCGCGCGAACGCGCCCGTAAAATTGCCCGCAAAGAATAACATCGCTGACGCGCAATGTGCCTTTGCGCACGAGCACCGTGGCGGTTGGGCCGCCGGGTTCCAGGCCGGACTCAATCACGTTGCCCTTGGCGCGGCGGTTGGGATTCGCCTTCAACTCCAGCAAATCCGCCTGGAGCAAAATCATTTCAATCAGCTTGTCCACGCCCTGCTTGGTCAGCGCGGACACATCCACGTAAATCGTATCGCCGCCCCAATCGTCCGGCACGAGGCCTTTGTCCTGCAATTGCTGGCGGACCTTCAGCGGGTTCGCGTTCGGATGATCAATCTTGTTGACCGCCACGAGAATCGGAACTTTCGCCGCCTTCGCATGGCTCAATGCCTCCAGTGTTTGCGGCATGACACCGTCGTTCGCCGCCACCACCAACACCACGATGTCGGTTACGTTCGCGCCACGGGCGCGCATCGAACTGAACGCCGCATGGCCGGGCGTATCGAGAAAAGTGACCTGTGCGATCTCTTTTTTCCGCTCTGGATGCGGGAAGGAAATTGTGTAAGCGCCAATGTGCTGCGTGATGCCGCCCGCTTCGCCCGCCGCGACGTCGGATTTGCGAATCACGTCCAGCAAAGTCGTCTTGCCATGGTCGACGTGACCCATGATGGTGACGACTGGAGCGCGAGGCTTCAGGTCCTCGACCTTGTCCTCCATGTCGAGTTCGACCTTCTTGATCGGGGCATGGACCACGCCGCCGCCGCGTTCGCGTTTTTCAACTTCAAACCGAAAACCGTGCAACGCGCAAACCTTCTGTGCCGTTGCCTCGTCAATCGCCTGGTTGACCGTGGCAAAAACGCCCAACTTCATCAGGTCGCCAATGACGACGAAGGGTTTTTGCTTCATCTGCTCCGCGAGATCGCGAACAACGATCGGCGGCTTGATGGTGATGACTTTGGCGTCCGCCGGCAGGGAAAATTTCGGGCCGGATTCCCTGGGAGCCGGGCCTTTTTGCGGACCTCTCGCTCCAGGCATGGACGGGCTCGCGGGCTGAGTAGGGCCGCGAAAGCCGCGGATGTCTCCGCGCTTGCCGAAATCGGTCCTTCGTTGGTCCTGTTGCGGGCGGCCTTGCTGCGGAAATTTCTGCACCGGTTTTTCCACCGGCTTCGGGGCCGGCTTCTGCGGCAGCTGAATGAAACCAACTTTCTCGCCCACCTGCGGTTTCGGCGGAGACGGGGGAACTACCGGCTTCGGCGGAATGACCGGCGCTGGCGTCGGCGGCGCGGATGCCTCCACGATGGCAGCGACAACCGGTTCGGCAACATCTTCTTGCGGCGCTTCCACCGGCTCGGGCTCGACGCCATTTGGCGATTGTGCGGGCGCGACTGGCGCGGGAGCCGCCAGTTCAACAGGCGCAGGTGCTGGTGGCGGCGGGGGAGGGGGGGCAGTGATGACGACTATCTTTTCCTCTACCATCGGCGCTTTGGGCGCTTCCACCGGGGGCGCATTCAGTCGCGCGGCGATATCCGGATGATCTTTAAGAAGCTCGTTTTCGAGGTACTCGGCGCTGATTTTATCGAGCGAACTGGAGGCAACCTTGGCGGCCGTAATGCCCAATGCCTTGGCCTTGGAGATGATGTCTTTGTTCTCCAGACCAAGTTTCTTCGAAATGTCGTAAATACGAACGGGCATAATTTTTTCTGCTAACTACGGGCCGAATATGTCTGACAGCCGTCATAGGCTTTCAAACTAACAACGTTAAACTGTTTGCGCCAGCCTGCATATCAACTGGAGACCGGTGTTTCGCCGACTTTCAAGGTGCGCTTCGCCGCCTCAGCGCGCGCCGCTTCCAAAATAGCCGCCGCCTGGGTGCCGATCTCGGGAATTCCCGCCAGATCGCTTTCGTCGGCCTGCAACAATTCTTCCAGACGTCGCAGACCATTGTTGACCAGCACTGAAGCTTGTTCACGGGTGATCCCCGGAACGGCGGCCAGCGATTCAACCGCTTCCGCCACTTTCTCTTCAAAACCCTTCGTCACCACGTGCTCGGCTTCGATATCCACCTGCCAGCCAGTCAGCTTGGAGGTCAGCCGCGCGTTCTGTCCGCGCTTGCCAATCGCCAGCGAAAGCTGGTCTTCGCTCGTGATGATGCGGACGCGCTTGCGAGCTTCGTCCACTTCAAAATTCTTCAACTTCGCCGGCGACAACGCGTTGGTAATGAATTCCCGCACGTTCGGCGACCAGCGGATGATATCCACTTTCTCGTTGTTCAACTCGCGGACGATATTTTTCACCCGCTGCCCACGGAGACCGACGCACGCGCCGACCGGATCCACTTTTTCATCACGCGTCCAGACGGCCAGCTTGGTGCGGAAACCGGGCTCGCGAGCGATGCCTTTGATCTCGATCGTTCCGTCGCTGATTTCGGAAACTTCCAACTGGAAAAGTTTGATGACAAACCGCGGGTCCGCGCGGGACAAAATAATTTCCGGTCCATGAGCGCCTTGCTCAACGGCCTTCACGTAACAACGAATCCGCTCACCCACCTGGTATTCCTCGGTGGGAACACGCTCGCGATTGGGCAGCAACGCTTCGTATTTGCCAAGGTCGACGATAACATCCGAACGGTCAAATCGGCGGACGGTTCCGCTGATGATATCACCGACGCGGTCTTTAAACTCCGTAAAAATCAACGCCTTCTCGGCGCGGCGAATTTGCTGCATCAACGCCTGCTTGGCGTATTGGGCGGCAATGCGCCCGAAGCCCGTGGGCGTCACTTCCACTTCAATCTCATCGCCGATTTGGGCGTCAGCCTTGATGCGGCGGGCATCGAAAACGGAAATCTGATCGTGCTTGGAAATGACCTTTTCCGAAACGACCAGTTTGGCGAAAGCCCGGATGTCCCCGGTTTTCGGCTCGATGGCCACGCGCAGTTCACGGGCCGGACCGACAGCTTTTTTCGCAGCCGATAACAACGCTTCCTGTACAGCCGACGTTAGGACATCACGGCTGATGCCCTTTTCCTTTTCCCAGTACTCTAAGACGGCTAAAAAGTCGGCGTTCATATCAGTTTGTCAAACGGAAAGACCCCACGAGGGGAACAAAAAAGTCGGCAAGTTTTATCTTTCCGACTTTGGCGCGCCGAGTGACCCCGGCAAATCTTTACCGTTCTATCTGAAACAATAAGATTTCGGAAGAAACCCGTCAAGACGCATTTCCGGACAGGAATTGCCGGGAGAGCCATAACTTGGGCTTTAAATGAGGGAAGTCACGAAGATAGGAGAAGCCGTTTTCCGGATTCCACCGTTCCTGCTTCCTTCCAGCATTCGTTCTTTCGGAATTCCACAAAATCGCGAAATTTTTTGCAATTTCACGGCAGTCGTTCCATTCTCTGCCCATGACACAACCCTTGGCGCTCGTGGTTTACGAGAAATTGCTGCCCGGGACCCAATTGGTCAACCGGTTGCAGGATTTGAATTACCGCGTCCGGGCTGTGACAGATTCCAACACGCTGGTGACTTGCGCCCGACAAGAGAAGCCCATGCTCGTCGTGGCCGATCTTGAATCCAGCCGCACCGACATCTGCCGGGTGATCGCCGAACTGAAGCAGGACGCCGCCACTCAACACATCCCCGTGATCGCCATTGCGCGTGAAGGCGATGCCGCATTGATCCGCGCGGCGCAGGCGGCTGGCGCCACCTTGATCGCCGGGCAATCCGCCATTTTGACCCACCTCTCGCAATTTCTCGACCAGGCGCTCCAGGTGGAATGAGTTTAGGATGGTGGATGCCATCCGAAACCTATCTTCGTAGGGGTCAATTCTGAATCTGCAATCGATAGAACATGGCTGAGGAGTTAATGACGTTCGTCTCGCTTATAAATCCATTATTGCCGTTGATTAAGCTGCCCACAGAGATCCAATTCGCCGGCTGGATGTTGGTGCTGGATTGCAATTGATACATTTCGCCCGTCACCGTCGGATAAGTTACAATAATGTTCGTGCCCGAGCGCGTCAGGCTCAACGCTGGCAGTGCCGATACGGTCAGTGTGCCGTCTACAAAGGCATAGATATAGTTGTTTTGGGTGAAGGTGCCGCCAGTTGGCGCGCTGGGAACAATGCTGTAGGTGTTGGCCGGCGCTGTAGCCGTTGTCCCGGCGCTCGCCAATGTCACCGATCCAACGGCTTCCGAATTCTGTAATCCTGTCGTGGTAAATTCCGTGCCCGCAAACGTAATTGTTTGACCGAATATTTTATTCGTGTTGTTCGCCGTGATTGTCAGCGGAGCCCTGTTCACGGAGAGCGTTCCATTTGCATAGGAAATGGTGTAGTTGCCCAGGCCGGAGCCAACCACTGCGCTGGGAGCAATGTTATAAGGCGAGCCCGCCACCGTTGCATTGGTAACTGCACCGCTGCTAGTCAGGGTGACACTGCTCGCGCTGTCGCTATTGAGCAAACCGGAGGGCGTGAATTCAGTCCCGGCAAACGTCACTGCCTGTCCGTAGGTCTTGGCGCGATTATTTGCGGTAATTGTTAGCGCCGCCGGATTGATGGTGAGTATTCCGTTATTGTAGTTGATGTTATAGTTACCCAGGCCAGTGCCAACCGCCGCGCTAGGTGCAATGCCATAAGGCGAGCCCGCCACGGTGGCCGTGGCCGCCGCACCGCTGCTTGTCAGAGTGACACCGCTTGCATTGTCGCCATTGAGCAGCCCGGAGGAAATGAACTCGGTACCCACAAATGTCATTGTCTGCCCGTAAGTCTTGCTGCGATTAGTGGCGGTGATCGTGAGCGTGGCCGGATTCACTGTGAGTTTCCCGTTCGCGTAAGCAATGTTGTAGTTATTCAGGCCCGTGCCGATGACGGCGCTGGGAACAATATTATAAGGCGAGCCCGCCACGGTAGCAGTGCCGGCCGAACCGCTGCTGGTGAAGGTAGCGCTGGTTGCGGTATCACCGTTGACTAAACCGATGGAGGTGAACTCGGTACCCGCAAATGTCGTCGTCTGCCCGTAGATCTTGCTGCGATTGGTGGCAGTAATCGTTAGGGTCGCCGGATTCACCGTGAGTGTCCCATTCGCGTAAGAAATATTATAATTGTTCAACCCTGTGCCTACGACGGCACTCGGCGCAATGCTATACGGCGAACCCGCCACAGTCGCAGTGGCGGCCACACCGCTGCTGACGAGAGTGACGCTGCTCGCGGTGTCGCTATTGACCAAGCCGGAGGGTGTGAATTCAGTTCCCGCGAAAGCCACTGCCTGTCCGTAAGCCTTGGCTCGGTTATTCGCCGTGATGGTCAGCGGTGCTCGATTGACCGTGAGCGTTCCGTTATTATAGGAGATATTGTAATTGCCCAGGCCGATGCCGGCCGCCGCACTGGGCGCAATGCTATACGGCGAACCCGCTGCCATTGCCGTAGCCGCCGCCCCGCTGCTAGTCAGGGTGACGCTGCTAGCGCTGTCGCTATTGAGCAGGCCGGAGGACGTGAATTCAGTTCCGGCGAAATTGACCATCTGGCCGTAGGTCTTGATTCGGTTGCCGGCAGTGATCGTCAAAGGTGCGGGATTGACCGTGAGAGCGCCATTCACATACGTAACATTGTAATTGCTCAGGCCGGTGCCGAAGGTTGCGCTGGGGATGATGCTGTAAGATGAACCCGCCACCGTCGCCGTCGGTGGCGCGCCCGCGCTGGCTAAAGTGACATTGGTTGCCGTATCGCCGTTGACTAGACCGGCGGCGGCGAACTCCGTTCCGTCAAATGTGCCGGTTTGTCCGTAAATTTTGTTCGTATTGTGGGCCGTAATCATCAGCGCCGCCTTAAGCACATTGAGCGGCCTCTGCAGGGTGGCCTGGAGATAATTGGGATTATCAGGCGTGAACAACACGGAGAGGACTTGGCCGCTGCCGCTTTGAAGCACCGTTCCCGCGGTCGGGTGGTAAACGTAATTTCCCGTCACTCCCGCCATGGCGTCCAGTTGAGCCACTCCCAATGACGTGCCGTAAATGATATCCGCGGGAGCCTGCCAGGTAATGGTGGAAACAGTGGTCAGGGTCAAGGCCGTCGCGGTAAAATTGGTTTGCCAAATCGGCGGCGCGGCGGCGGTGACGTTAGTGAAAGCGCCCGAAGAAGAACCGAACATTAACACCTGGAATGAACTGTTATTAGTAGGAACAAATCCATTGTTCAAATTGGCGTGGAAAGAGCCATCCAGCGCTGCGTTTCCGGTGAAGACGATCTGACCGAAATTGGTTTGGTCGTTGATGCCGACATTGAGGGCGCCGCCGGTCAAACTATATCCTGTGTTCAAACTTAGCGTTCCCGTCTGCACGTCCACATTGCCGCTGTTGTACAGATATACCTGGAAAGTCGTCGTACCTGTGGCTCCGGATTTCTGAATTACGCCTGCATTTTGAAAGAAGTCATCGCCCGGGCCGCACTGAGTATTGAAAGTCAGGGACTGATCGCAAAGGATGTTCCATTGAGCCCCGGC
>DATAZE010000003.1:0-2129 GCA_036272195.1 Verrucomicrobiia bacterium
GCGTTGGAAATCATGATCAACTCGCCCACGGTGAGAAAGCTGATCGAAGAAAATCGATTGGACAAATTGGGCGCCGCCATTGAAACCGGCATGGACGACGGCATGTTGTCCTTCAACCAATCTCTATTCCAACTCGTGAAAGACGGAAAAGTAACGCAGAAGGAAGCGTTGGCGAAAGCCAGCAACCCGCAGGCGCTGGAAATGAACTTCAAAGGAATCTTCCTCGACGAAGGAAAGCGAATCCTGGGAGGTTAAAATCGGGCCGCAACGTGGGATCACTTTTGGTGGGCGAATTTTTAGACCGGCGAGTAATGGATTTGGCTGTCTCGCATTGCGTCTTCGTTTCTTTGCGCCTTTGCGTTGAATGCTGCCGGCATCCTGCCGCAAGATCTAAACTTTAAACCGTCCCCGGCGGCCACAGGCTCTCGCCCACATCCGTGCGGAAATAACTGCTCAACACCCGCACCTTTCGGATATTCGCGTAAGCCCTCGTAATCGCCTCCTTCAATGTCGGCCCCAGCGCAATCACATCCGCAATCCGTTGCCCCGTCGACATCAATTTACCCTCGTCGTTGCGGGTAACTTCGTTCCACCACACATCGCAATCAAACTTCCCGCTGACATCCACCGGAAATTGCGGCCCACGGACCTGGTTGAACGGATACCCATAACCCGCCAGCGTCAGCGAACACCCGAAGTTGAGCTTCGCGTCAAACTGCGGCTCCAGCTTCTGGTTCCGCGTCGTTCGCCAGACCGTCTCCACCGAATTCTTTAGCATTCGCAAAATCATTGGCCCCGACGTCACCCCGATGCGGATATTGTATTCAATCACGTGCCATTTGCCGCCGCGCTTGATGGCCGTCACCTGGATTGGCCCGTTGTACTTCACCTCGCGAAACCACGGCAACAGCGGCCTCAAAAGCTCACGCGCCAATCCATATTTATCCTCCGGATCTTTTTCCACCAAACCGCCCAGCGGCGCGCCGGCCACTACGCCCTGGTTGCCGTTGAAGGCGTATTTGTATTCCTGGTTCGTCACGAGCGAGTAAATTTCCCCGCCGCTCACCAGCGCGATATGCCCGGCCTCCGCGCGCCCAAGATATTCCTGGAGAAAAACACCCTCCGCATAATTTACCTGGCGCAGCCACGCGCGCGTGTCCTCCACCGTCTCGCAAAGAATTGTGTGAATCGGGCTGGTCGGCGAGCACAGCGGGTTCTTGAGCACGAACGGTTGCGCGTGCTGCTTCAAAATCTTTTCCGCCTCCAACCGGTTCGATGCCACGTAAGCCTGCGGAAACGGGACCTTGAATTCCGCGCACAGCTTCCGCGCAAAATCACGTTCGCGTTCGATGCGCATCGCTTCGCCCGTCGGGCTGAAAATCGCCGTCCCGGATTCCAACAATTCCTCCGCCCACGGCGCCTGTGCCCAATCAATCGATTGCGGAATCACAAAATCGATTTTGTTTTTCTTGATCAACGGCGTGGGACTCGGAAATGCCTCACGCGAATATGTCGCCCCCACCAGCGACGGCGGGAAGTGCCCGTAATTGCGCGTCAAATAAGTCGAAACATTTGCGCCCGCATCCGCCAGTGCCTTCCCGATGCTATGAGCGAACGACCCGACGCCGAGCACCATGACCGACACCTTGCCTTTATGAACTTGCGATTTACGCGCCATGCAATCGCGAGTGTTCCCGAATTGTCCCCCGAACGCAATTCCAAGCCGCAACCGGGAAGTTAACGGCGGCGCATATCAAGGGCATATTGCCCAAATCAATATCTCGTAGGAGACGAGGTAACGCGGCTCAAATTTTCTCTCGGTAAAGCTCAAACTCACCCATTCGCGTGCGTCCCGCTTGACCATGGACAATATTTCGCGTTTCGAAATCCTTTGGACAACACGCCCTCAAAATTTGTATACCGCAAAAATCGCGGATAGCTGCGGAGCAGCGTCAGAGGGTAGAGCGGTTTAAAAAATACTGTAGCCATTCGGAGCGAGGATTTTTGGTTTTTGGCAAGGCTTCGCCGAAGGAGCAGGTTTGAAAAACCCTATGACTGAGCCGAAACGACGCCAAAACACCAAAAAGACCGCTTCCCGGCAGTTTCCTTCCGAATGGCTACAGTATTTT
>DATAZE010000004.1:0-63559 GCA_036272195.1 Verrucomicrobiia bacterium
CGTCAACTATTTGGGAACTCTCGATCAGGAGGGCGGCACCCTCAATGTCACCGGCGGACTGAACCTGCCCAGTTTTTTCATCGGCCCCGGGCCCGGATTTTTTGTAAGCGGGTATTTCACGCTGCACGGCGGAAATTTCTCCGCCGCCTCTATCGATCTTAATGGCACAATCACGCAAACCGGTGGAACCAATCTGCTGGCGGGTGATCTCACCGTGAATTTTTTCCCCGCGAGCTATTCTCTAAGCGGCGGATTGCTTGCTGCCTCAAATACTTTGATCGGGTTCTCCTCCGCCTGGGTTCCATTTACTCAAAGTGGCGGCACCCACGCCGTGCAGAATCTCCTGCGGGTCACCTCTGCGAGCGGCTACAACCTGACCGGAGGCGAACTCATCGCGCCCAACATCGACATCGGAGGTTCCTTGTTCACTCACGTCGCGGGCACCGTCAGCAATTCCGACGTCATCACTCTCGATTCGAGCGAATGGTTCGAACAAACGCCTAATCAACAATTCGGCAGTTTGCAATTGAGCGGCGGCGCGGCGTCCGTCCTTTCCCTCGCGGCCGGACCCAGCACCGTTCATTTTGCTGACAGCAGCAGCCAGGCGTGGTCCAACACCGCAACCTTGCAAATCGATAATTGGGCCGGTTCGCTCAACGGCGGCGGACAATCTCAACTTATCTTTGGAAATAATTCCGGCGGCCTCACCGCCGGACAATTGGCTCAGATCCAATTTCAATATCCTCAGGGGATTTATCCGGCCAAAATCCTTTCCTCCGGTGAAGTCGTTCCCGACGCTACCGGAACTCCTTTCTACCCCACGGACCTGAGCGCCCGCGCCCTTTCCTCCAATCAAATCAGCGTGCTCTGGACCGACAACGCCATCAATGCCACCAGCTACGGCATCGAGCGCAGTCTCGATGGCTCGAACTTTGTTCAAGTCGCCACCGCCTCGGCCAATGCCACTAACTATTCCGATACCGGCCTCACCGCCGATACCCACTACTACTATCGCATTCGCTCTCTCGGCACGGATGGAAATTCCGATTACAGCGGCATCGCCCTCGCCACCACCAAATTAAGCACGCCGCCGCCAGTCGCCGACATGATCGCCTGGTGGCGCGGCGAAGGCACTCCCGAAGACGCCATCGGCCAGCATGACGGTTCCATTTGGGCTGGCGTTACCTATCCCACCGGCAAAGTCGGCCAGGCCTTTGATTTCCCCGGCCTCGGCCAAAGAGTAGTGATTCCCGACAGCCCTGATTTCGTCCTCACCAACGCCTTCTCCATTGAAGGCTGGATCTACCCGCGGCAACTCTCTACCGGCTTTGTTACCCTGCGCGGAGATGCCCGCGGCGGCCTCGACACCTGGACGGTGCACATGGAACACATTCCGGGGTATCTCAGCTTCCAGATCGACGGCGAAACGAATGATTATGCAGAAATCAACGCGCCGGTTCAAATCAACCAATGGCAACATTTTGCCGCTACCTTCGACGCCACCAATGGATTGAAACTCTATATCAACGGTGTCCTCACCGCCCAGACGAACACAACCGTTCGCCCGGTCGGCATTCTCGATCCCACCGGCGAACCGTCCATCGGTATCGGCAATTCCGGCGTCAGTTCGGATGACTTTTCCTTCGATGGAATGATCGATGAACTGGCACTCTACTCGCGCGCGTTGACCCCGCAGGAAATCCAGAGAATTTACAACAGCGGCGCCGCCGGCAAATTGCAACTCCCGCAAACCATGGCGCTCGCTCGCCAATCCAACGGCACCATGCAACTGAATTTCGCCGGCTTCGCCAGCCGTAGCTACGAATTCGACATCTCCACGAACCTCGTCAATTGGATCCCCTGGACCACGCAGGTCAATAGCGGCGAAACAATATCCATAATGGACACCGACGCCACAAACTGCCCCGCCCGGTTCTACCGCGCCATCCTGCTGCCGTAACTTTTCTCATGTAGCGGCGGTCTGCGACCGCCGCTATTAGGGAGCGCGGTTGTGTGCGAAGCACCAGCCGCAGCAACGGGAACGAGCAAACGTTCTTCTATCTCTGCCGAGCTATGCCACGCTGCGGCTGGCTTTCAGCACAGCCGCGCTCCAGCACAGTGCACAAGGCACACGCGTCTCATCTTCTGCCTTTCATCCACTTTTCCCATTGTACCCGCCCGCTTTTTGTGTCAATACTTGGGACTGACCATGCTGCGTGAAAGCCCTGACGACACCAAAGGTGTCGCGGAAATTAGCCGGGGGTTGCCCGACTTCGAGAGGGCTACCCCAGGAACTCAGACCTATCAACCCTTCACTTTCGCGCGAAGCGAGTATCTAAATCATGCTCCCTGTTTCGCGTAGATTCCCGTATTTGACAGCCATGCTATAAAGAAAACGAGAAAAGGAGGGCAGAAAGGACCGATGGAAACGGCAACGAAGTTTCGGGGGCGAGCGTCATTCGGCAATCGCGCTGCGCACACACAGTTTTCCGCGGTCAGCACAAGCTCCTATCATTCAGAACTTTCCGCATTCGTCAAAAAATCTATCCGGGTAAATCCGGCCAAATCCAACCAAATCCTGGATAAAAAAATTAATTCCATATACCACTCCCAGCCTCTCAAATCCTTTGTCGCGCCAAATTCCGCCAAAGCGAGAGAAGGCGGATTGAGTTTCCATCGTTCCGACCCATTCCAACCCATTCGGGGAGGGTATCCCTCGGAGGGACGACCTCCGCGAGTCCCCAACCCGGTGGAGCGTCCTCGCGAAGTGCAACTCCCCCCTCGCCCCCTTGGCGCGCCGAAGCGCAGCGGAGGCGGCTCGCCCTTCAACCCCTTTCCAAACCTTGGACTTTAGATCTTGAACACGTTATTCTCAGCGAAACATGCCGAGTGTTTTCATTAAAACTTACGGGTGCCAGATGAATGAGCGCGACAGCGAAGCCGTCGCCGCCCAGCTCGTCGCCAAGGGTTACACCCTCGTCCAATCCGAAGCGATTGCCGATGTCGTGTTGCTCAACACCTGCAGCGTGCGCGACATGGCCGAGCAAAAAGCCATCAGCAAAATGACCAACGTCATCGGCGTCGCAAAAAAGCAGCGGCCCAACCAGATTTTTGGCTTCATGGGTTGCATGGCGCAAAGCCGGGGGAAGGAACTCATCGACCGCCTGCCCGATGTCGATCTCGTCATCGGCACGCAAAAATTTCATCGCACCGCGGATTACCTGGACGAAATTCTCGCCGGCCGCCGCGATAAAGTCGTGGATGTCGCCGCCGAGGAAAAAAGCGAAGCCGCGATTCGCGAACATCTGCTGAACGGCAACGCGCAAAAATCCATCACCGCCTTTGTCAGCATCATGCAGGGCTGCAATCAATATTGCACCTTCTGCATCGTGCCCTACACGCGCGGCGAGGAACGCAGCCGGACCATCCCCGACATCGTCGCTGAATGTCGCGAACTTGTTTCGCGCGGTGTTAAAGAAATCACTCTCCTTGGCCAGATCGTCACGAGCTTTGGGCGCCGTGGAGTTGGAAAAATTGAATCGCAATCTGCGTCTTCCTCGACCCTCGACCTTCGACTCTCGACCCTTTCAAGCCCCTTTGTCCAGCTTCTCGAAACCGTCCACGAAATCGAAGGCCTCGAACGCATCCGTTTCACCTCGCCGCACCCAAAAGGCTACGGCGACGACCTCGTGGAAGCCTACACCCGCCTGCCTAAACTGTGTGAGAGCGCGCACATTCCGGTGCAAAGCGGCAGCGATCGCCTGCTGAAACTCATGCACCGCGGCTACACGCGCGAACGTTTCCTGGGCATCATTGAAAAACTGCGCCGGGCAAAGCCCGAAATTGGCATCACCACCGACATCATCGTCGGCTTTCCCGGCGAGACCGAGGTGGATTTCGAGCAGACACTTTCGCTCGCTCGCGAAGTCCAATTCGACCAGGCTTACGTCTTCAAATACTCGCCGCGCCGCGATACGCCCGCCGCCGAAATGCCCGGTCAGCTCTCCACCGAAATAAAAGAAGAACGCAACGAACGCCTGTTGGCCTTGATCAACGAAATCGCTGGCCGGCATTACGAAAAATTGGTGGGCCGCCGGACGCAAATCCTCGTCGAAGGTCCAAGCAAGAAAAATTCCGCCCGCATGATGGGCCGCACCCGCTGCAACAAAATCGTGGTCTTTGACGGCTCCGACCGCCATCGCGGCCAGCTCATGGACGTGCAAATCACCCGCGCCGGCTCCTTCACCCTCTACGGCGACCCTGCAATTTTGGAATAAAATTCAATCACTTTTCACACGAACATGGGCTTCGAGTTCAGGGAAAAACTCGATGAAATCGGCGTACAAGGAGTCCGGTTGATCCCTGAGCACGGAAGCCGCTTGTTCCAAGGGAACGATCTTCCGAAATCGCCGTCCAATCCGGCCGAGAGTATTCGTAATACCGGCAACACTGTGATAAAGGTGAAGCCAGTTCTCGCGCTTCATGTGTGCCAGCGGCGGATAGGCCTCCGGCGGAATTTCACCGCGAAGACTTTCAAAAGACAGGTAAACTTCATCCGCAAACGTTTGCAACGGCACTGCCGAAAACCGGTGCCATTCGCGAGCGAGAAAATGGTCGTAAAATACGTCCACGATTATCCCGCCAAATTTCCGAAAGGACGGATCCAGCCGTTGGATACTGCGCCGGACGACGGGATGTTTGTCAGTAAAAGCGTCAATTTGCCGATGTTGCCGCGCACCTCTCAAATAATCCTCCGGCAGGCCGGCCAAGGCCGAAGGCGGCACGAGGTCAGGCAAAATATTACCGATCCGAAATGCCGGATTTGGCTCGGACAAATAAAGATGCGCCAGCCAATTCATCGTTTCAGATCGCCGCCAAAAATGAGTACGGCTACCTCACTTTGCGGACTTCCCGAATCCAGGCAACTCCGCCGCTCTCATCCGCATCAGGACCCAATTATCAAGCCTTTGCGCGCCAAGTTTGTCATAAAAATTCAGCGCCAGTTCATTCCAGTCCAACGCCGTCCACTCGAATCGCTCGCAGTTCCGTTCCACGCCGACTTTCGCCACCGCTTCGATCAACTGGCGTCCCAAACCGCGCTTGCGGAAAAGCGGCCGCACATACAAATCCTCCAGCCAGATGCCTTCGCGTCCGACAAAACTGGAAAACGTGAAAAAATAAATCGCGTAACCGGCGAGTTCCCCATCGCACCGCGCGAGCAATGCGCCCGCCACCGGCTGCGGCCCAAACAACGAATTCTCCAGCGAACCAACCGTCGCCTTTACCGCATGCTCAAGTTTCTCGTAAGTCGCGAGTTCACGGATGAGGTCCAGGAGCGCGGGTACCTCGTCTCGGGTAATGGGAGTTATGGCATTCTTGGACATGGTTCTTTAAGGTTCCAATTCCTTGCCCGGAATGGGCAAGGAATTTTTGACCTCTTCAGGAATGCTTTGCGGACGCCCGGTCTTTGCGTTCACAAAAATCCAATCCGTCTCCGCCCGTGCGATAACTGCCTGGTCTTTAGCGCGGATGAATTTGTATTTCCGCAGCGAGCGTACGCGTTGAAAATTCGAAGGCCACGTCAGCACTGTAATTTTCTCCCCAACAAACGCCGGGCTGAGATACTCCACGTGATGAGTTCGCACCACCCAGGTGGCGCCCATCGCCTCGGAAGCCTTCGTGCAACCACTCGCCCGCGCATGAGCAATCGCCGCATCCTGCATCCATTGGATATAAACGACATTGTTCACGTGCCCATTCCGGTCCAAATCGCCCGGAGACACTTCAATGTCGAACTGATAAATGGAATTCATCGCCGGCCTTTCACGATGCTCCCGAGTGTAACCGCTCAGGGTGCAGGCCGGCAACAAACCACTTTCACTCCGCGAGCAAACCCGCGGAGTGCGAAAGATTTTAGATTGGCATCGGGCTTTGCCCGGAGCTTAGAACGCCGGGGAAATTTCGAGCTTTTGTCCCGGCGCGGCGATCAGATTTTCGCCTTGCGACCAGATCTGGTCGTTGAGCAACAGCTTGAATTTAAGCTGTTCCTGCGTCTCGCCAGTCCACTTCCAGGTTTTGCCGTCCACGCACGTCAGGGGAATGCCCTGCCCCCAGCTCAGCCCGAGGCCTTCGCCCCGCAAGTAAAGCGTGTTGCCAAAGCCGACGTCGATTTTGGCTTCGATGGTCACCGGCTTGGCGCTGCTGCGTGCGGTACCGGTTGTAGTTTCGGCCGGTTTGGTTTCCGGAACGGCGGTTTGAGTCACCGTTTCAGGCAAATCCGAGAGAGATTTTGCAACCGTCTTTTTGTGGCTCGTAGTCTTCACACCTTTGACAAGTTTCATAATGTTCGTTTTCAAGTAATTAATTATTCACACTGCGCGTTTTCCAACAACGAAACGGGTCTGCCCGGGGCTAAACTCGCTCGGGTGCTCTCAAAGCAAAACGCATTCCGCGTTGAAAAATATGCGCATCCACCTCATCGCATTCGACAAAACAATGCAAGCTTCGTTCGGTCAAAATTTGAAATTCCACTCCTTCGTGACGTACTTGTCACGCGCCAGTAACGCAATTTCATCATGAGGAACTACTTCCAACGGCACCTGAGCGCCCCACGCTTCCCGCAAGGCCCTCTTCACCGCCTCCGCAGGCAAATCGAGGTTCGTCAAAAAATTTCCGTGCGACCGGCCCTCGCGATAATCAGGTTCCTTGGAAGGCATTCGCAAAAACTTGTCAATGAGAGGGATATCGAACTGCAACAGGAAGGTGCCGTGGAAGAGAAGAAATTGTTTTTTTCTCCGCTGCGCATTGCCGGAAAATTTCAGGGCTGGGTCGAGGGTCGAGCCACCTTCACTGCGCTTCGGCGCGCCCAGGGGTCGAGGGTCGAGAGTAATATCCGAGCAGCCGCGAATTTTGATGGTGGCAGCCGAGGCAACGAGGCTCTCACTTCCTTGAATCGGAGCCTCTTCACGTCGGCTGCTGCTCGATTGAATGGCCGCCCGATTTCGCTCCATGATAAACTGATTCGCCGAAGTGATGCTGCGGAGCGGGCCGTTCTCTTCAATCCGCATAATCAGCGAGTAATTCAAACATCCCGGCCCTTGCAGCACCGTGCCGCCTCCGCTGCATCGGCGAAAAATCGGAACGTTTTCGCTTTCACACTCCGCCACATTCACTTCCTTTTGAACGTGATTCGCATATCCAACCACCACAAAATAATTTTCCGGCGCCCAAAATCTCAGCGCTCCATCGCCGCCGTTATTCTCGAAAAAATCGAGCAACGCCTCGTCGCACGCAAGGTTCTCTGCCGGTGTGGAAAAGGTGAGATCAAGCAGGGTCATCGGGAGTCGGTTAAATTAGTTAAATTGTTAGATAAGTTAAACGGGATAAATAGTTGCGATCCACGCGCTTTTCTTAGTCGACCAATCAACGATTTAACCCATTTAACTAACAACTTTGTGCTACATTTGTCTGGCATTTCGCGCTCCGTGCTGGTTTACTCGCACGCTTTGGAAATTCCACGCCAGATAATGACGGCATTGTTAATTTATTTAAAGTGAAACCGCAGAAAAAAGAAAAAGAACAATCGCAACCCCGTTCGCGAGGCACCGACTTGCGCGTCCTATCCGAACCTCACCATAACGGTGATGGCGACAAAGTTTTGGAATCGCTGGAGTCGCTGCTGGAAGTCGCCCTGAAAGAACGCGGCGCGGAACGCACTGCGCAGTTTCTGAGCAATTTTACGGAACGCTTGCGCGAGTCTGGCGTCGAAGCACCGCGCGTGGTCAGCACGCCCTACATCAACACGATTCCAGTTGAGCAACAACCGGCTTTTCCTGGCGATTGGGAAACGGAAGTGCGCATTAAGAGCTACATCCGCTGGAACGCGATGGCGATGGTCGTCAATGCCAATCGTCGTCACAGCGGTTTAGGCGGTCATATCTCGACGTTCGCTTCGAGCGCAACTCTCTACGAAGTGGCGTTCAATCACTTCTTCCGCGGCCGCAAGGAAGATTTCATGGGCGATCTCGTGTATTTTCAAGGTCACGCCACACCGGGAATTTATGCGCGCGCATTTCTCGAGGGCCGCCTGGACGAGCGTCACTTGCAAAATTTCCGCCAGGAATTGGCTGAAGGCGGCGGTCTCTCGTCGTATCCGCATCCTTATTTGATGCCGGATTTCTGGCAGTTTCCCACCGTCTCGATGGGCCTCGGCCCCATCATGTCGATTTATCAGGCGCGGTTTAACCGCTACCTCCGCGCACGCGGCATCATCAGCGGCGACGAGCAAAAGGTCTGGGCGTTCCTGGGCGACGGCGAATCCGATGAACCGGAAACGCTTGGCTCCATCACGCTCGGTGCCCGCGAGAATCTCGACAACCTGATCTGGGTCATCAATTGCAACCTGCAACGGCTTGACGGCCCCGTTCGCGGCAATGGAAAAATCATCCAGGAACTGGAGGCATTGTTCCGTGGCGCCGGCTGGAATGTCATCAAGGTCATCTGGGGCAGCGATTGGGATGATTTGATTGCGCGCGACAAGAGCGGCCTCCTGCTCAAGCGCATGGAAGAAGCCGTGGATGGCGATTATCAGAAATATTCCGTCGAACCCGGCAGCTATACCCGTCGGCATTTCTTCGGCAAATATCCGGAATTGCTCAAGCTCGTGAATCATTTGAGCGATGATCAAATCCGCAAGCTCCTGCGCGGTGGGCACGACACACAAAAAGTTTACGCCGCTTACAAAGCCGCCGTTGAACATAAAGGCCAGCCCACGGTCATCCTCGCGAAAACAATCAAGGGCTACGGCCTGGGCGAAGCTGGCGAAGGCCGCAATATTTCGCATCAACAGAAAAAGATGAACGAGAAGGAGCTGCGCGAATTCCGCGCGCGCTTCAATATTCCCATTAGCGACGATGTCATCGCCGAGACGCCCTTCTACCGCCCTCCCGCGAACAGTCCGGAGACAAAATATCTCCTGGAACGCCGCCAGAAACTCGGCGGATTTTTGCCCGAACGCAAAGTCACCGCCAAACCGCTCGATATCCCGAAACTTGAATCGTTCGCGGAATTTTTTAAAGGCTCCGGCCTGATGGAAGTTTCCACCACGATGGCCTTTGTCCGCCTGTTGAGCACGTTGCTGCGCAACAAGGCCATTGGCAAACAAATCGTTCCCATCATCCCCGACGAAGCGCGCACGTTCGGGCTCGATGCGCTTTTCCGTGAAATCGGCATCTATTCCTCCAAAGGTCAGCTTTACGAGCCAGTGGATATCAAGTCGCTGCTTTTTTATCACGAAGCGAAGGACGGACAAATTCTTGAGGAAGGAATCACCGAAGCCGGTTCCATGTCCTCGTTCATTGCCGCGGGCACAAGCTATGCCTCGCACGGGAAATACATGATCCCGTTTTATATTTATTACTCGATGTTCGGCTTCCAACGCATTGGAGATTTGATGTGGCTGGCGGGCGACATCAAGGCACGGGGATTTTTGCTCGGTGCAACTGCCGGGCGGACGACGCTGAACGGCGAGGGCCTGCAACACGAGGACGGCCACAGCCTGATTCTGGCGAGCACAGTTCCGAACCTCCTCACCTACGATCCGGCCTTCGCGTACGAAGTCGCGGTCATCGTGGCGGACGGAATGAGGCGCATGTTCGCCAACAATGAAGACGTGTTTTATTACCTGACGCTCTACAATGAGAATCATACCATGCCGGCGATGCCCGCCGGGGTGGAAGATGGCATTTTGAAAGGGCTGTACCGTTTCAAAACCGGCGTGGAAGGCAAGAAGCCGAAGGCGCATATTTTGGGCAGCGGCCCAATCATTAATCAGGCCTTGCGCGCGCAGCAAATTCTCGCCGAACGCTACGGAGTTTCTGCCGACGTCTGGAGCGCGACCAACTATAAGGAGTTGCGCAATGACGCGTTGCTATGCCAGCGCTGGAACATGCTTCACCCGACGCAGCCTGCGCGGAAATCGTATGTCGAAAAATTGCTCGAGAAAGAACAAGGCGTGTTCGTCGCGGTATCGGATTACATGCGCATCGTGCCCGACCAAATCGCCCCGTGGGTTCCGGGTGGCCTCATGACCCTCGGCACGGACGGCTTTGGCCGGAGTGACACGCGCGCGAATCTACGCCGCTTTTTTGAAGTGGACGCGGAATCAACCGTGATTGCCACCTTGTATGCGCTGGCCCAGAAGGGTCAAATCGACAAGACCGTTGTCGCGCAGGCCATCAAAGATCTGGACGTCAATCCGGAAAAAGTTTTCCCGCAACTTGCTTGAATGGTGGGAACAGCACACTGCGATAGTGGCACGGGCGTCCCGCCCGTGCGATTCAAACAAGTTCCTGGGAAACAGAAACACACGGGAGAGACGCCCGTGCCTCTACGCCGCGAAATTTTCCTAGAAACCGGGAAACATTTGCAGCACATTACGTCGCTTTAAATTATGGATGTTAAACTTCCACATCTCGGCGAAGGCGCCGATTCGGGAACGGTGGTCAATTTGTTCGTCAAAGAAGGCGACCAGATTGCTAAAGACCAACCGATTCTGGAACTTGAAAACGAAAAGGCCGTCGCCACGATCCCTTCGACCGGGGCCGGCACAGTCGCGCAGATCTTTGTCAAGGCTGGCGACAAAATCGGCGTCGGGCAAAAAATCCTGACACTTTCCGGCGACGGCGCTGCTCCGCCCGGAGCCAAGCCCGCGGCAGAAGCACCCAAGCCAAAAGCCAAAGCATCTGCGCCAGAGCCTGAAACGGAACCGGAAGAGGAAGCTTCAGCCGAATCAGGGGAAGCAGTGGAGAAATCAAACGCCGCAGTCGCCGCCTCACCAGCCATTCGCAAGCTGGCGCGCGATTTAGGAATCGATTTAGCGCGAGTCCGCGGCTCCGCCCGCGGCGGTCGGGTGACCTTGGAAGACCTGCGCGCTTATATTCAGCGATTGCAAAAACTCGCCGCGCAGCCGAAATCAGCCGCAGGCGGTGCAACCGCAAAACCCGCGGCGGAGTCGGTGGATTTTTCCAAGTGGGGTAGCGTCACTAAAAAACCGCTCTCGCCCTTGCGCCAGGTCATCGCCCGGCGCATGACGGAAAATTGGAATACCATTCCACACGTGACACAATTCGACGAAGCCGACATTACCGGCCTGCTCGCGTTGCGAAAAAAATTCGTCGAAGCCTACGAGAAAAAAGGCGCACGCCTGACCGTGACTTCATTCGTGCTCAAAGCCGTTGCGGAAACGTTGAAGAAGCATCCGATTTTCAATTCCAGCCTCGACGAAGCATCCCAGGAAATCGTTTTGAAGGAATACGTCCACATCGGCGTGGCCGTGGACACTGAAGCGGGCTTGATCGTGCCTGTGCTTCGCGATGCCGACAAGAAAGACCTCGTCCAATTGTCGAAAGATCTCGAAGAACTCGCGACGAAAGCACGCGAGCGAAAAGTTTCCGGCGATGAATTGAAGGGCGGCTCCTTCACCATTTCGAACCAGGGCGGAATCGGCGGCGGACATTTCACGCCGATTATCAACAAACCCGAAGTTGCGATTCTCGGCCTTGGCAAAGGCGCGACCAAAGCTGTCGTGCGCGAAAGTAAAATCGAACCGCGAACAATCCTGCCAGTGGCGCTTTCCTATGACCATCGTGTGATTGATGGCGGCGCTGCGGCGCGTTTCATCGTGGATCTGGTAAAGGCAATTGAGAATTTTGACGAGAAGTTGGTAAAGATTTAAGTAATTCTATGGAACCGACAAAAACTGAAGTCGTAGTGGTGGGCGCCGGGCCTGGCGGATACGCCGCGGCATTTTACGCGGCGGATCTGGGTAAGAAAGTCATTCTAATCGAGCAGGACAAAAAACTCGGCGGCGTTTGCCTGAATCGCGGTTGCATTCCCTCCAAGGCGCTGCTCTATGCGACGCACACGCTTTCGCTCGCGAAAGAATCCGAGCATCGCGGCATCACCTTCCAGACTCCGAACGTCGATTTGGCGAAGCTGCGCCTGTGGAAAGATACGGTTATTGCCAAACTTTCGGGCGGAGTGGCCCAGTTGGCGAAGTTGCGCGGCGTGGAGGTCTGGGCCGGACGCGGTTATTTTGAAGACTCCAACACTCTGCGCGTCGAGACCGAGGAAGGCCAAAAGTTTATCAACTTTGAACAGGCCATTGTCGCTGTCGGTTCGAAATCGACGCTGCCCAAGGCATTTGACCTCGGCAATCCGCGCGTGATGACCTCTCGCGAAGCGTTGGAGGTGGAGGAGATTCCCGAAAACCTCCTCGTCATCGGCGGCGGCTATATCGGCATGGAGTTGGGAACTGTTTACGCCTCCCTTGGCAGCAAGATTGTTTTGGTAGAAGCTATGGACGGGCTTTTAATGGGCGCTGATCCGGACCTTGCACGTCCGGTGGCCGCGTATGCAAAAAAGAATTTCAAAGAAGTCCGGCTGAAAACCAAGGTCGGCAAAATGTCCACACAGGGTAAGCAAATCAAGGTGGAGATGGAAGTGGACGGCCAGAAGAAGGAAGAACTTTACGACCGCGTGCTCGTGGCGGTCGGGCGCGTGCCGAATTGCGAAGACATCGGCCTCGAAAACACCAAGGTGAGCCGCGACGACAAGGGCTTCATCAAGGTCAACGAAAAGCAGCAAACAGATGACCCGGCGATTTACGCCATTGGCGACGTCGCAGGCGGTGTGCTGCTCGCGCACAAGGCTTCACGGGAGGCCCGTGTGGCGGTGGAAGTCATTGTGGGCGAGGATAGCGTGTTTAAGGATGTTGTTATTCCCGCGGTTGTTTTCACGGACCCGGAATTGGCCTGGTGCGGTTTGACGGAGGCCGAGGCGAAGCAAAAGGGCATCACTATCGAAGTGGCGAAATTCCCCTGGGCGGCTTCCGGACGGGCATTGACCTTCGACCGGCCGGACGGCTTGACCAAGCTAATCATCGATCCTGAAACCGAACGCATCCTCGGCGTGGGCATCGTCGGTGCGGGCGCAGGCGAACTAATCGCCGAAGGCGTCCTCGCCGTGGAGAGCGGCTTGACCGCGAAAGACCTGGCATTGTCCGTTCATCCGCATCCTACGCTTTCGGAAACACTCATGGAAGCCGCGGAGGTTTTCTACGGCCATCCGACACACACATTCGTCAAAAAGAAAACGCCGCATCCTGGCTGAACCCGGCGTCAAATCGAGAAGCTCGATTTTCCGGTCTTGTCGATGGCCCGATACGTAATGACGATCATCCAATCCGCATAATTCGGGTCCATCTGTTTCAATGCCTCCACGAGGCGCTGGCGAAATGTATTTTCGATCAGCGCACCCTGCCCCGGCCAGATTTTGAACTGGATGCGGATGAATTCGCGTTCGGTCGGTTTCGCCCGGAACACATCTGAAAGTTCCGGCTCGTTCAAAATGATCGCCTGGAATTGTTCCCACATCCCTTTGGCGACACTGCCTATCAGGTCGATTATCTTGTCATGTTCCGCTTTCTCAGGAATTCGCACATCCACGTAGGCGTAAACGCCGCCCCGCGGAAACCTCGCAATGTTCGAGATATTGCGATTGGACAGGAACACCTGCTGGTTATAAAAATTCCGCACCTCCGTGAAGCGCAGGCCCACAGTCTCGACGCGTCCGATGTATCCGGAGATTTCCACCATGTCGCCGACTTCGAGGGTGTCCGTGAAAATCAGTGTCAGTCCGGTGATGACATCCTGCACGAGCCCTTGCGATCCGAATCCAACCGCAAAACCCACCACCGAAGCCGTCGCCAGATAGGTGGCGATAAATTTGTTGGTGGGCATGCCCAGCACGTTCAGGATGAAAGCCAACCCCACCGAGTAAATGATCAGGGTAAACGCGCTGGTGATCAGTCCGGTAAGCGTAATGAATTTTGGCTGCTGCGTGACGAAACCGACCGGGGATTTCTTTGCAGCGCTTTTTCGAATGAGCCAATCGCTGACAAACCGCAGGAGACGAACCAGGAAATGCGCGAGAATGGCAAGACAGACAATGACGGCGATCTGGATCGCGACGTAATTCGCGCTGTGCTCGGGAAGCTTTTCCAGTTTCAGCAGATTCGTTTCCACGTTCTAAATAAGCTGTACCACGATAATCCAGACACTACCGTCGCCCGGAATAGGGTCAAAACCTCAGAAGAATGTCAAGAAAGCGCCGACGGGGATTTTTTGAGTTGTGAAGTGGGGTTGCGGACGGCATAGTAATCTTTCTGCTGGAGCAATCCGGTGGAATGGTTCGGGGCGTAGCGTAGCCTGGTATGCGCGCTTGCTTGGGGTGCAAGAGGTCGTGAGTTCGAATCTCACCGCCCCGACCATTTTATTCTCCTTTGAAGATCACCAGCGGCGGGTTTTAACAGTAGGGAAAACGACGGTTCAGCCATCTTCGACGCTCAACACAACCGCAGCTTCGGCCGAATTTGCGGGCGAACCATTTCTTGAATCTTTCAGATCGCGTGTCACCAATTAGATGAACGATCGTGTCGCCAAGTCCAGCATCGGAATCGCAGCGGAATTTGGCAACGGCGAGCGCCCATAGCGGCCATTGATCGGGCCTTAACGAAGCGGCGCGAACACGAGGCTCCTTGACTGTGACTTGAACTGAACTCCCACCGACCCGCGAGGGTGGCCAACTTTGTGACAGAAAGATGGAGTGCATGGCGTCGCAGTTTTTCAGCAGCCTGGCAGTTGATAGTTAAACCGGCAGCCGACGGCGTGGGCGCAGAAAATCCCGTGCAAATCCCAAGCGGCGCTTGCGCCGGCAGGTTCGCCGCGGTCACTCAATGCTCCGGACGCGACGGGCGGCAAAGCCACATCGCCGGTGGAGTTGGTGACGGGACTGAGCCAGCCGATCTGAATCCCATCAGGCAATGCCGGCGCAGATTCGTCCTGGTCGAGGCCATAATTGCCTGGAACGGTCAGGCGCGCCTCGACCTGCGGCGCGTGGGCGAAGTAATAAACGGGCAGTTCGCTGTCGCTTTCAAAATCATCATCGCCGGGACATGAGCCCGGGGAATCGTCGCCGCACGTTCCGCCATCCATTTGCCAGTGGGCACAAGTCTCGATGTTGCAAGGCCGATGCGGTGGCTGCCAAAATAGGTCGGTCATCGTGGATTGCACGTAGCCCCACCATTTGGAACCATAAAGTTCATCGCAGGCAAACGTTTCGGGGAATGGGAACGTGGTGCCGTTGGACCACGTTTCACCATTCGGGGAAATGCATACGACCTTTGGTGAGCAGGGAACGAACGGCAGGCAACCGGGTGTTTGGATGAAGCTCGCAAACGGTTGCGTGACCGGACCGCCACCGACATTTGTCGAGGGTTGCGCAACCTGGGTGCCGGAACAATCCGTGATGCCAGCGAGGCGAGCGTATTCGCCAATAGAACGAAGATCTGCCAGCCATTCGAGCACGGCGTAATCACCTTTAGGTCCGGAATCGTTCACATACCACTTTGCCGTGCCGGTGATGGTAGCGAAGCGGGCTTTTGTGTATGCAGTGGCCGTCGTGAAATGCGAATCATCCACTCGGGTTGCGGCCACATTGCCTGCGACCGGAACCATGTCGTCATCCCACAAATCAACTTGCTCTGTGTGCGTGGCGGAATTCATGCCGAACGCGGGCTGGGCATTGGCAAAAGTGAACGTGGTCCCAGCCATGTCTGGCATGATAGGAACACGGCCAAGAAGGCTCGCCCCACCAAAAAAGCGGAGTTTACCGAAGCATTTGGCATCGTCGCCATTGCTTCTCGATCGCCAATTGCTCGGAACATCGTAAGCTTTGGAACCGAGCGTTAACGTGCCACCCGAATAGCTCGCAACGTTGTAAAACCCGCCTGTGACCGGGCCGCCCCAAATGCCACTAAAATCCGTACTGTCTAATGGAGTGTTCCCGAGTACATCGGTAATGGTCCAGGTTGAACCTGCGCCCACTCCGCTCACGTTGACCGCACAATAGACCCGCGTTTCATCGAACCAAAATTTGGCGTCGCCGGCCGGCATGGCGAAGTTTTGCGAGGGCCACAGCTCGAGGCATTCGGCATATTTACCAGCCCACAAAGCATCGCCATCAAGCACGCCGCTGGGCGCATCGGATGAAACGCAATCGCCGGGATAATACGCCTGACCGCGATCATTGTAGAACAGGAATGCGCCTTGCGGTTTATTGACCGCTTGAAAGAAGTTCGTCCATTGCGTGGCGTTCAATGGCAACGTGCAACCGGCGGCGATGTTGAACTGGCTGACATTCCCGCCCCATCCGACTTGATACCAGCTCCACGTTTGGAAACCGGGATTATCGTCCGGTCGATAACAACAACCAATCCAATCGCGATAATTGAAATCAAAATAATTTTGATAGCCGGCGGGTTTGGGCGCGCCGAGGATTGCGCCGGTGGCGGCCGGAGATGCACCCGTGATGGTGACGGTAATGCCATAGTGCCCGGTCGCGCCGGCGGTGCCGGTGATGCGTCCGGTGGAAGAATCAAAGCTCACCCCGGGCGGTAGAGTTCCGCTAAAGCTGTATCCAGTGACCGTTGTGAAGCTGAAGCCATCGACCGTCTCATCAATGACATCGCCGGAAACGACGTTCAGGTCTATGCGTTCCACCTTGGTCCCAGTGTTCGGATCGGGCTGTATAATCAGCTGGCAACGACCGGACCAACTGGCATCCCCAATAGTTGCCCCGCCGGGATCGGCGATGGGGCTACCGAAATCTTCCACGAAGAATTGTCCGAGAAAATTCTTAGTGAGTAGTTCATCGCGGGAAACCAATGGAGCGACACTGACTTTCAGATCGTTCCGCCAGGGATAAAGCGCATCGTCATTGAGCGGCCAAAGAGCGAGCAGGTTTTTGATATCGGCGTAGATGTTGGCGCTGATGTTCTCGCCGCCGAGAGTGGCCGTTACTGTAATAGTTGCCGTAGTGGCTATGCCACATTCTTCGTAGGCGCTGGTGGTCAGGTTATATTGCAATGCGGAATCCGAAACCGTGAAGGACTCATCTTGAATCGTAATCTGTGCTCCGCTGGCGTCATAAATAAAATACCTTCTCCTGAAAGTGCCCGCCGCCAAATTCCACTCCAGGAGTTCATCCACCGCAACCCCTGCGGGGCCGCCCGTGTCGTTGTAAACAGTGATGGAATTGTCGGTGCAATCGATATGCCCAAGGTCAGTAAAAACGACATGCGTGTTATTCGTCATTCGACCGACAATGCCATTCCAGGACATCAACCCAAATTCCGTGAGGTCGCCAAGAGCATGGTTTAAAGGTGTGTTGGGGCTGACGCCAAGGCTGTTGACGGTAATAAGGCCGGAATTGGGATCGATGTTTTGGTCGACGGAAGCTCTGTCGTCCCAATTAACTTGCGTCCCAATCGAGTTACAGGATTCGTCATAGTTAAATTGCTCTTCGGTATCGTGGGCCGTGATGGTGAGGGTGGTATATTTTGTGTTCGGACCCGCTGCGGTATAGCCGCGCCATTTTTTTAGCGCAGGGCAATCGCCGTATTCCTGCGTGGTGTCTGGGCCATCGGTGGTTTCCTTGTTCAGAAAACCGAAGACGCCGCTCCAATAACGGCGGCCCTGAACGTTCTTGAAACCTTGCTTGCGAACCTTGGAGAAATCGACTTTCCCTTCTTTGTCGAAATCGTTGGCGATATAGGGAAGTATCCACTGAGAGCATGGCGCGGCGTCGGGACCGGTAACACAGTGATGCACTTCGCAACTCAATCCGCCGCTGAAATCCTGCGTCCAACGTTCGTAAGGCGGGATGTTTCCGCCGACATCGGTGTTATAATTCGGCACGACCGTCGTGTTGACGTACCGGTCGCGCAGGTCCGGGGCAAGTGAATGGGAGAATGGGCCACCGATAAAGAACAGCGGCTTGCCGGCGATGCCTTCGCACGGCATGCGGAACGGAGGTTGACTAGGCATGAGCTTGAAAGTTGAAACTGAAACCCCTTTTCACGGCTTCGTATAGAAGCCACCGAAGAGTCCAATTACTTGAACTGCGTTTCCTGACTCGTCGCAACAGGTGATTTCCTTCGGATCGATCACCTCCGGCTTGATCGCGGGATCGACTGGCGTCGGCGTCGTGGCGGCGAGGATGCCCGTCACTTTATTTGCCGAGGCCTTGATCTGTGCTTTCACGACCGACGCGGGATCGCCGGCCATTGCGTAATCGGTCGTGACCAACTCATTGTGATTGGTAATTCCATCAGTAGCGTTCGCGCTACCCATCGCGTCCGGCATATTGACCTGGCCGCCGTTCGGAACAGAGTTGTCGGCCCGCATGGCCGGGTTGTACCACGTCCGGCGATACGCCCACATATTCAACAGGGAAGAGAGTTGCCCCGCGGTCAAATGTCTGGAAACACCAATTTGCATAAATTTTTCTCTCGTGCCGTAATCCTCGATGATGCTTTGCGGCTGCGCATTCATCGTGGTCCACTCGGCCCGTCCGCCGGTGAAATTGACAGCGTTGGTGAGACTCACATTGTTGGCAAAATCGGCTTCCACTTTTGCATATTCGCCGTCGTACTGATGGGGCTGCAAAGCGTTGAACAGGTATTGAGCAATGCCGCCGTTGCCTACTATGTAAAGCTCACCAGCCTGGCTACTGGCCTCGGTGGTAGCCGTGTAAGGCGAGCCGTCGACGGCGTTGGTGGCGTTCGTCAATTGTACTTCGCAATGCGTTTCCTCGGTATTCACTTTCCCGTGGCGCGTGCCATTGATTGCCGTGTTGGAGGCCGATTCATTCGAAGGTAATTGATAAAGCATGTCTCCGCCGGCCACGACGTCATACAGCGCATGTTCGGTCTTGACGCTCACGCGCACTTTCAACGCGAATACCGGACTGGTCCCCGAGGCCATCCAGGGATGATGGCTGCCGTTCACGATGCGATTGGTGAACAACGCGAGATCCGCCGCTGACAGCGAAGCTCCGGCGACCCGAAGGTTACCGAGAGAATCGGTCCCACCCGTCGTCGCATAAGTGAGTGTCGCGTCCGGGATGGCGGTTTCAGCAAATGCGCTATCCTGGAAGCGCAAGCGGCTATCGATGAATTTGGCCTGCTCCCCGCCACGGCGGCTCGACCACCACTTCCGTTTGGTCGCGTTAGTCCCGCTGACGCTCGCAAGCGGCTCACAATCCATCTGCGCGGTCGTAGTGGTGATATTGAAACCCTGGAGATCAATCGTCTCGGAAAGCACCCGCAGGCCAGTGCCGGGATCAAGCGCGCTGTTGCTTCCATGCGGACCCCATTTGTCGATCGCATAATCCACTTTCTGCCGGCCATCGATGGTATTGGTGATTCGGTAAGTAATGACCACTGCCCGCGCCACCAGGTCATCGCGACGTTTTATATTTAGCGATTTATGGTCAATGCCGTTGAACAAGGGGAGAGCAACCGGCGCAAAATTATCCACTGACCGCACATACACGGTTGGCGGCGTGGTGGAATAGTCGAAGGAAATATTTGTCCGCGGCGAAAGCTCCAACATTTTTTCCAGCGCCTGCGAACACATCATTGGTTTGGCGATGTAGCTTGGAAGGAATTGCGCGAAGAGCGCAGTATCAACGGTCGTGGCGGCGTTAACGTGGAGGTTGTACAAGTTTCCGGCCTTGTTCGTATTGATGCCAACCGTGTCGTTGCCCGTCACGCTCAGGTCGATGGCACCGGCGTTCAGGTCGCGGCCCACGTATTGAAACGGCGCGGCCATCCCTTGTGCCGCATATTGATCCAAAAGCCACTGCAGGACGGCTTGAATTTGATCCCCGATACTGATGTAAAAAAGAGTATTGAGATTGTTGACCGTGGAAGTGTTGAGCACTACTTCGCCGGGCGCGTAGGGCAGGACCGCGACGCCTTTGAACGTCTGCAAATAATGCGTGTTGCTCAAGTCATACCAGGGACCGAGAAATTCGTAGGCCACACCCTGGCCGCGCCCGGTCGCGGAACCTTCCGTACCCACGCGCTTGCCAGAAAATTTGACTGTGCCGCCGCTGAAGGAATTATCCGCACCGGAAGCACTGGCGCGGCCGGTGCGCACGATCACCTGCGCTTCGAAAGGAAAAACCGGATCATCGGATATATTTGCGCCTGCGATGGTCGCGCGGAAGATGTCCTCGCGCAGGTTGTATTTCGCACCTTTGACGCTGGATAGAGAGAATCCCCGTTTCGCAAATGTCCGCTCGATACCGTTGTATTGCAGCGTGTCGTAATTAGCCATTTATTTGCCTTTGGATTCGATGAGCCGGCGAAGCGCGATCTTCTCCCGATCAAATTCCTGTTTTGTCACACTGTTTTGAGCCTGTTGAAAAAACGCTTCGCCGAGCTGGCGGATGACTCCGAGCAAATCAGCGGCGTCCTGCTGGCTCATGGCCTGGCCCTGGGATTGAAATGCCTTTTGAAACTGGCGGACCTGATTCGCAAGGTCTGATCGGACCTGCGTGTCAGCCAGAAACCCGTCCGATTGTTCAATGAGGCCTGATTTTTTCGCAGGGTCGGCATCGAGGGAGTTACGCCGAGAACTATTCAGATCGTTGGGTGGCTGGGAAAAAACGCGGTCGTTCGCAGTATCGAATTCCGGTAACGCATCCGATTGCCCCTCTGCCGGTGTCCGGGAGCCTTCGGCCCGAGTGCCTGACTTGATGCTCTCAAGCGCGGACAAAATCCCGGATTGATTCGACGATTTCAGCTCGACCGCGGCGCGTAAAAGGTCGTTGGATCCAGGCAGAAAATCGTTCAAGTTCTGGAGAAGGTGGCCCAATTCCAACCCGTGCGTTTCAAGAGTATTAAGGTTCTCGTTGCCACTTGCTCCTACATCATTCACGTCCTTTGTAGCCGATCGCGCGGCGGGGTTTCCGGCCACAGTCGAAATGCGGAGTGTGTATTCGCGGTCAACGCTCATAGGAAGGTGATATATGACGAGTGATAAGTGAAAACGCTCATGGCAACGATTCGCCGCCAGCGCGGTAAAATTCCCACGGTTTGGAGGGATCCATTTTCACGAACCATCGACCGTTGGTAACCGTAAAATCGCTGCGACCTTCCCAATGCACGAGGTCGGTGGAACTTTCCAGGAAACAATCGCGAAGATCGGCTTCGTGATAAACAAACGGCAGGAGCACGATGATCGCACTCGGCGGCGGCGGACCGATCGACGACTGAACTTGAACAGGAGCGAACAGAGGAAGCGACCCTGGCGGACCGCCATCCAATTCCCTGCTTGCTCCTGTTAGAATTCGGAACTGCGGAGCATTGCTCCGCAGTTCAGTGCAGCTGGTCAGCAGGCCGATTGCCGCGATGAGATGGAAGACGATTTTCATCGGTGCGCCGGTGCGTAGCGCGGAACGATCATCGTGATCGTGAGCGTGTAGTCGGTGGGTTGCGCAGCCGCGTATTCGGCGGCGACGTATTGGTTCAAACCGGCGACCGATGAAGACATGCTCGAAACATACGTTGAACCTCGCTGCCCCAAGTCGTCATAAAAGTGCGCGGCAGTCGATTCGTAGTTGATGGTGTCGTCAACGCCTAACGAACCTCCTGAACCCGCTGAGTGGGTTGTGAGCAGCGTGGCATGGTCCAATCCGTAAAGGTCAAGCACCGCGTTGTACACGACCACCCTTTGGTTCCACAACGGTCCGACATTGTTAGTAAATAGGTTTCTCCCGGCATTCAACTGCGCACCGGTGCAGGTGTCGATCAACGTGCCATTGACGCTTATGTTAAACCGGTTGGCCGCTGGGAAATTAGTTCCCTGAAGGGTCCAGTTCATCGCATTCACCAGTGAAGGCTCCGCGATGAATGCCTGGCTGCCATCATTGGTGATGGTCCCGGATTGCACCAAGTAGCCCGGTGGCATCCGATCGAAGCTAATCGTGCAGCTCATCACACCGCCCGAA
Organism: Verrucomicrobiia bacterium; assembly: GCA_036272195.1. Lineage (GTDB taxonomy): Bacteria > Verrucomicrobiota > Verrucomicrobiia > Limisphaerales > DASXHY01 > DASXHY01. The sequence goes on from DATAZE010000004.1 coordinate 21,919, forward strand.
ATGCCGAGAGAACTGACGGCGCAGTGATTGGTGGTTGAAGTAATAGCGTTCCAGTCGAACATGACTGAACCCACGTTGGTTTCCGCGCCCAAAGCCTTTAATTTCTGAAGGCACATGACGAGCAACCCGCCCTGATACGGATGGCTTCCCTCGCTAAATCCCAAAAGGCGGGAGCCGGTTACGTCCGTATTCCATCCGTTCGTCCAGTCCATGTTCCACTGGCTGAAGGCGGGAGTGGAATAATGGTTTTGCAGCCACTGACAACCCGCATCCCGGCTGACCGCCCCGCCGTCGCCATCTGAAGAATCGTGCGGAGGATTTCCGGTGAAATAAAAGGTGATGGGGAAATTATACCCTTCGTTCGTCGCCGCCGTGCCGTTGTAAAATAGTTGGGGCGCATTCGCTATATTCGTGCCCCATTGAACGACCGTGTTGGAAACGAGGCCGGCATTATCATCTGAGTCGTAGAAGTTGCGGACGTTGTGGCCGACACCCTGTGCCCAGAGCGGCAAGGCCCACTTCTCCTCCTCACTTTGATACCAGCCCTGCCAGCCTTCCCCGCCACGGCTGACGGTATAACCGTAATTCGTGGCCTTGGGATACATCGATACAAAGTAGGCGAGAAACATGACCCCGCCGGGCCGCAAGGCTGCATCATAGCTGGTGCCGTTGAACGTCATCACATCGCCATTGCCCGGCACCAGCGAGGCGGTGGCGTTTAGTACCGTCAGTAATAAAATGGCAAGGGCGCGTCTCATTTTAAAGTATCAATGACCGCCGATCCGTCGGTTCCGGCTGCGGAAGTCCACGTTGGGTTCTCAGCCGCGCCAGTCGTTTGATTTTTATAGGCCAGCTTGAGCAAAGTGCCATCCGATGTTCCTGTCTCGATTATGGTGAAACTGCTATCTACTCCAGTGATGGAGACCGAAACACCTGACGTTGCAGCGGCGATGAATAACTGATTGTTGCCCGAGGGAGTGACTGAACCCGGTTGAATGTGAGTGCCAGACCAGTTGGAGTTATTACCGTTCTCGAAATCAAAGGCTGGCGTGCCACCGGAAAAGCAGGCGACCGATAGCGCCACGTAATCGCTCCCATCCGCACCAGTAAAGATGTGGCTGGCGCTGGTGATCGGATTAAGGCAGTAAAAAATTTGAACAAAGTTTCGGGCAAAGGCGTTGGTATACATTGTGCCTACCGTGTAAGTGTTCCCCTGGTTGTCGGTTACAGTGCTTGCCGTCCCGCTGGTTCGCCGAAAGCGCGCGAAAGCCACCACTATCAGCTTCGCGCCGGTCGTGTTGATGCCGGCTGTGGTTTGGTTGCCGCTGCCCGTGCCGGTAGTGCTCGTGTGCGTCAGCAGGGTGTAACCGCCTCCGCCACCACCACCGCCACTCGCCACTTTCTTTTCGAACGCCGCAATTCCTGGCGCCTCCAAAATCGTCTGAGAAAAGCAATTCAACAGGAGAAAACAGAGAGAACAGAGAATGGCGGCCGTCCGCAAGGACCTCTGTTTGCTCCGTTCCCTCCTGTTAAAAAAATCGGGTTTCATTGGTTCTCTCCAATCGCGGCTTCGATCTGGGTCGCATTCGTCCCGCCATAACTCGTGAGCGAAAGCACTCCGTTGGTGATAACGCTGTTGCTGCCAACCAGCCATTTCGGCTGATAAGCGAAACGCAGATTTACGTTGGTGGTGATGCGAAAGCTGCACGAGCCGTTCGCGCCCGAGTACCCAAAGAAGACGTTCGGCCCATTCGTAACGGTGAACGATTGCAAAGTTCCGTTAAACGCGACGGTGAGGTTCGTTGTCGCGCCGTCGTGCGTCCAGGCGACGGTATTCGTGTAACCGGTGGCGTCCTCGCTCGAAATCAGATTAGTGCTGGCGCCAGTTGCGGCGTGATGATTTGCGGTCAAACCGGAGGCGTCCACCAGCGGCACATAACCAAAATTTCCCGCCCCGTCGTTCGTAATCGCACCGATCGCGTTCGGGATGGAGGTTACCTTCTTATTTGCGTCCGTCCCCACGAGTGTGCTGGCCGTCAACGACTGATTCGTGAATCCATTGGTCAAGACCAGGGTGGAGATCGCCGCCTGTCCGCCAATACTGGCCGCGTTAGTAACCTTGATGAAACCGAGATTCGTTGCGCCGAGGCCGAGAAAATTCGCATCCGCCGTGCGCGTCACCGTCAAAGTCCCGATCGTGGTCACCGGCGAATTCGCCACCGAAAATTCTCCCGGCATGGAAAGCCCTGCGCTGGTAACCGTACCGCCGCCGCCCGTCGTTGCCGAAATCGTTCCATCACTCCCCACCGTGATCGTCGAACCATCCGGTTTTACCAGGCCGGCTTTGGAAACCGTGGCCACATTTGTCGGCGCAAAGGTATTCGTTCCCCGAAACGCAGCCAACCCGCTCGCGATTGAAATACCATTGGTTGCAGCCTGTGCCGCGCCGGCAGCGTCGTAAAGAACTCCCCAGGGAAAACCGTTCGTTGCGGCGGTGGCCGAACCTGTGGAATCGTAAAGAACACTCCATGGGTAACCATTAGTTACCGCGACAGCGGAGCCGGCCGAGTCGTAGAGTGTGCTCCATGGATAACCATTCGTAGCTGAATGTGCGGCGCCCGCCGCGTCGTAAAGGCTTCCCCAGGGATAACCATTTGTCGCCGATCGGGCCGTTCCCCCGGCATCATAAAGCACTCCCCACGGATAACCGTTCGTTGCGGCAGTGGCCGAACCCGCGGTATCGTAAAGAACACCCCATGGGTAACCATTAGTTACTGCGACAGCGGAACCAGCTGAGTCGTAAAGAGTGCTCCATGGATAACCATTCGTAGCTGAATGCGCGGTGCCGGCGGCATCGTAAGAGCTTCCCCAGGGATAACCATTTGTCACTGACCGAGCCGCTCCCGCAGCATCATAAAGCACTCCCCACGGATAGCCGTTTGTTTGGGAAACCCCGGAGATGGTATAAATAAAATCCGTCTGGTTGGTTACGATCGCGATGAGATTATTTCCCGCTTTTATTTGATAGGCATTCGTCGCCGATCCGCCGCCTCCGCCGCCCGAGGCGGTGATGGTCACCACACCTTTTCCAATGGGCGGCGAAAGCGTGATGTTGCTTCCGGCAATGAGCTGAAACACGCCCGGGAGCAAATTGGTGAAGGTGTAAGTTGTAAGATTCCCAATTTCAGCGGCATTGAGAGTGACGTTGGTATCGTTTACCGAAATCCTCCACGAGCCAGGCACTCCGGCGATGGTAACGGCGTAATCATTCGGGATCAGATTTGTCGTCGCTGAACCATTGGTGGTGCGAAGTTGAATTCCGGCGGGCGGAAGCCAATAAATCTGGCTACGGAAATTGACTGGGTTATTGATCGGCCTGACCGTGACCGTCGTATCGTTCGTCGTTCCGGTCATCTGCGCGAGCGGAAATAAAACCGTAGTCTGGGAGAGACCGCAGTCTGCAATCCACAGTCCGAAAAACGCAAGCGCCGCAGTCAGTTTGTTAATTTTGAATTTTGGATTTTTCATTTACTTGGCTTGCCATACTAGGTTGGAGAGCACAAAGAGTTGGCCATTGGTCGTCGTTAACAACGAACCCGCCGGCAGATTGGTGAACGCCGTGTCCGGAACACCATTCGTCTTATAGGAAACCCACACGATGAAGCCGTTGGTTGCCAGGTTCGCCGCTCCCGTGAGAGTGCCGATGTAGCCATCGTTTGTGCGTGGCGTGTAGTGAAGCGCGGCGACAATTCCCGTGGTGGAGTTCGTGGCCGGTGCGAAGCCGAGCGAATTGGTCAGCCCGCTATAACTATTCGTGGCTGGTATGTAGCCAAGGGTAGCGACCAATCCGGCGGTTGAATTGGTAGCCGGAGCAAAACCAAGCGAATTGGTGATACCGCCGTAAGTATTTGTCGTCGGAGTGAAGCCGAGCGCAAAATTGATTCCGGCACTACTGTTCGTCGCCGGCATATAACCCAGCGCATTCGTGGACCCGACGAAATTGTTGGTCGCGGGCGCGAACCCCAGCGAGTTCGCGATGCCGTTGTAAGTGTTCGTGGCGGGCGTGAATCCCAGGCCAACAACAATCCCTGAATTGCTGTTCGTCGCAGGGATGAAACCAAGCGCCGAGGTGATACCGGGGTTATTATTCGTTGCCGGCGCGAAACCCAAGCCGAAGGCGATCCCTGAGTTATTGTTTGTCGCGGGAACATAGCCCAGCGCAGCCTCAATTCCTGCAACGCTATTTGTGGCGGGCGCCAATCCGAGAAGGTTCGTTATCACGCCATAACTGTTGAGTCCCACGCCGCTAAACCCCAAAACGTTCGTCACATAAAGCGCCAGGCTGTTGAAGTTGGTCGTGTCCGGGATATTCGCGACGAAAGCGGCATTCAGGTTCGTAAAGTAAAACCGATACGTACCGGGATAAAGCCAGTTGCTGGAATAGCCGCTTCCATTCGGCGTGATCGTGACGATATTCCCGCCGTAAATAATATTGGTACCGTAAATCGTGAACGGATGATCGCTGGGCGGCCAATAAGACACGCCGATCTGGCTGGTGAGCGCCGGACTGTCCGATTGGAAACCCTGAATGAAAAATGGTGTAGCCGGGACAGAAAGGGTTCCAAACCCAAAGGCTAATGTCCAAAGGAACAGCCAAAAAGGTTTTACGCGAATTACGCAAATCGCCGCTAATTGATTTGTGCGGTTTGTGCACTCGTGTGAATTCGTATAATTCGCGGAAAGCGTCTGTTTGGATTTCATTTTAGGTGATGGTGGTAATTGCAAATGTGTATCGAATACCCATGCGCGCGCCGGAGTGCTGCCCATCGAAGATCCTTTGGACGGCTCTCAAAACGGCGTTGGCAAAGGTCAAAGCGACGGAGCCTTCCTTCAGCACGAGCATGCCTTGCTGGTTCAGCCGGCTGTACTCAGCCTGAAATTGCGCGAAGGTTTCATGGTACGTCGCATAAGTCTTCGAGCTGCGAAAAACGAATTCGCCGCCAATATTTCCTTGGGGAAACAACGCCGGGTTCGCGCCGCCGGCCAGTGGCTCGATCTGAGTGATGGAAACGCCGGCGAGCTGCTCGACGACGATTGCGAATTTGCTCGCGTCATCGCCGAGCGTCACCGGCGTCAGGTCACTGATTGGCGTGAATTGAATTTGCATGGCGCAACGTCATTCAAGCCACGCTGGCGACGGCGTTGGGCACGTTCGCGGTGAAACCGCGCGTGGTCATCCAGGTGATTTCACCATGCCGCAAAGGCTCGAGCCCGAAGGCATAGCCATGCTCGGTAATGCCGGCGCCTTTGAGGACGATCACCGGACTGCCGCCGTTGCCGGTCAACGTGAGATCCGCCGAAATTCCACTTAACAGCGAGCCGAGTTGCACCCCTTGCGTGGCGGCCTGGGCTTCGAGTTGCGCCATCGTCGGCTGGATAGGGATGCACTTGCACGTGCCTTGCAACACGTTTTCACCGATTGTGAAATCCACCGTTCCCAGCCCGTCGCACGTGAGCGGCGTCACATCCAATTCCCAACTGACCTGGAATCCTTTTTGCGGAATCACCGACGTAAATCCAGCCACTGATCCCCAGGCGCCGGCAAAGCGCACGCGCTTATAATTAGTTTTTGCAAAAGCGTTGTCCGCGTAAGTCTGGGCCGTCGCTGTGGCGTAATATGCGTTGGCGTCCTCCGGATTGTACATCGTGCTTCCGCTGGAATTGCCGATGATGCAGGTGAACTCGACGTCGGCTGCGAACAAATCCGAATCCACGCCCAGGTACAAATTCGCGAGCCTGGTAATTTGCGCGTTGTTGTAGGTAATCTGGTCACCGTTGCGCGCCAGAATCACGAGAGGTGTCGCGGTCGTTCCAAAAATGCTCGCGCCAGCCTGCGGCGCCATCGCATAGCTCGGGAACAGCACAGACAAATTTTCCCATGCGCCCCACAACCGCAGCGGCACCTTATAGACGCGGTCTTTAATGAACTTGTCCACCTGGCCATACATCGAAGTGTTGACCGGGTTCCACACGGGACCAAAGCGGGAGAGAATATCCGCGTTGGTATAAAATGTATCGCCGCCATAAGTGACGATGGCCGGACCGCGCTTTAATAGTGTTCTATCGAGAGCCATAAACGAGTTGAGAGTTCACGAGTTAGAGTTGAGGAGATCATCAGTAGTTAATCGTCGCCTGGTCCACGTCGCTCGGAAGGATGGTCGTGTTCCAGGCCAGGCAACGAATGACCGTTCCAGTCGGGACATTAAACGGTGCGGAATAAATCTGCGTGGAGCCGCTTCCGCTTGTGTCCCCGGGTTGCGGCATCGTGCCGTCGAGCGTGTAATAAATCCCCGCCGCACCATCGTCACAGGCGAGGGTCACATTGCCGGCGTTATCGTCGGCGATGGTGGGCAAAATTGTTCGTCCGGGAAAATTCTGTGGCAATTTTCCCTGCAACACGGTGTCGTAAACCAGGAACCCGGGATAATCGTAGTTCGGTTTTAGGGCCGGCCCTTTGACGCTCGGATAAATTGCGAGCAGACCCGCGATGACAAGGCCATCACCGAACCAGCTCAAATTAGCCAGGGCCACATCTTCGGCGCTGAGACCGATATTGTTGACTTTGGGATCTTCAAAGGTGCGAATGATCAGTTCCACCGAACCCTGAACGCCGGGAACATTTGGATCCTCTGCAAAAAAAACAGGCATCAACACCAGGCAACAAACGCCGATCTTTCCCGGCACGCGTACGGACCAACCGGCCAGCGCCTGTTTCGCGGAACTATCAATCGCCTGCCGGCGAAAGCTCTGGTAACCAACATTGGCCGTGACGGGATTGCCAAGCAGGTAGGCAACGGCATCTTCCTGGAGTTGTTGGAGAGGGTTCATTGGAAAATAATGAGCGACTGGTAATAAGTGACGGACTAGCTCGGCTTGGATTTTCGGGTCTGCCCTTCAGCCGTCCTGGGTTGTATCGGTGAAGTGGCGCGGCGGAATATTTACTCCGCGTTTGCCGAAGGCAGGCTGTGAAGTTCGGCCAATTTTTACCGCCGCAATCTGGTTCAGATAATTGATGGCCTCATTAAATGCGTCTTTGCGGGCCTTGGTCTGCAGGGCGTCATTTTGCGGAACGCCTTCACTCACAAAACGCCACGTGGCAATGGCGACCGCACGCGACTTCAAACCATCCGGAATTGTTCCTTCCACGCCAAGTTCGCGATTACTGAAGATATACGCCTGGCAAATTTGCCCGGTGACCTGCTCGCAAATGTCCGGCAAATCGTCCTTGCCGCGGATCGCCGCGATACTCTGGCGCTCTTTGACATTCGCGCCAAATACTTCGTCGTCGGTGAAATAATTCCAGGTTTCGTTCATGGGATTTGTATATTACGTGGTGCGTGTCCTTACAGTTGCCATCTTCCATCCTTCACCTTCTCGAAAGAACCCGACGCGAGCGGAGGAACAACTCGCGCCGGGCTCGATGCGCGCGCTTAAGAATTCGGGCGGCCGAAGATGACGCCTTTATTCGTCAACGTGCCCGCGTTTTGATTGGTAAGTGCGCCAACTTTTAGCGATGTGTAACCGCGCAATTGCGCCGCGCTCCAATTCGTCGTCGCTACCTGGTCTGTGGCGCCGGCCGCATTGCGAATCAATTGCCACGGAACGCTGTCGTAATTGGTTTTATCCAACGAAGGATAAAGCAGCAGGACGGCGTTCGAAGTGCCGGAACTGACGTTGAATTTCCAACTCAGCGCCAGACCCGAGTCGTTATGGATGTCAATGTAGCTCGTGGTGTTCACCTGCGAGCTGGCGGCAACCGTCGCTGGCAGGTTGGTCACCGTGCCGAGCGCGGTCTGGGAAATTTGCCCAAAAATAGGCGTGAGCGGCGCGGTGAAAAAGGAGAGCAGCAGAGCGGCTCCGAAAGCTGTGGATTTGAATTTCAGTTTCATTTGATGTTCGTGTTGAAAGTTCGATGTTTTGCATTCCTCACCTCTCCCAAGTTGCGGGAGAGGTGAGAAATGGCGATTAGCTGATGCTCAGGCGGCGCATGGCGAGCGCGCTGGTTTGCTTGATGTCCCGTGACCAATCAATCAGATGACCCTCCCACAAACCGTTCGGAGCTTGATACGACCGCACGCCGCTGAACGGCGAACCCATGCCGACGGTGAACGTCTTGAACGGACTCGGATCATAAAGCGTCGCATTCGGCACGCTATAATGCAGGAGCACTTCAGACGAAATGACACGGGTTTTGCTCGAAGCCAGGCCAAACCCGGCCGTGTCTTTCACGAGGCTCGCGATGAACACGTCCACCGGGAACAGCAGCAACCCGGCAAGTTGATCGCGCGTAATTCCGCCCACCTGCACGCCCACACAACGGGCCTTCACCTTGGGATGACTGCGCAACGCACTCCACGCGCCGACATCGATGGTGAGCTTGATATTCGAAGCCGATCCGCAATCGTTCGAGAGCGCGAGCAGTTGATTATCCAGTTGGTCAATCGGGTCAATGTCCGGATCAGACCAAACGCCAAGGCTCGCCTGCGGCGTTACGACCGCGAGCACCGCGGACACAACTTGCACGCTGTGACTGAGTGCGGCTTTGTTGAGCAATGCCGCGACTTTGCCTTCACGCAATAGTTGCTGGCCCAGCGCGCCCGCTCCGGAGCCCGCGGCGTCAATTTCCGCCTGGTCCACTCGCACTTCGAGCGCCTGCGGTTTGCAGGAATACGTGTCATCGCTCGCGGAGGTCGCGATCAACTTCGGATCGCCGCCCAGAGCACGCGAGGTGTCCTCCGGCAGGAACGAATTTTTGTCGTTGAACTTTTTGAACTGGCCCGTCGAGCCGGGCACCGGCGTGGACGGCGCGAGCCGTTCCGCCAATGCGCGCGCCTCTGCAAGGTCGTTCATGTGACCTTGCGCAAAGGTGGTCAGTTGATAATTCAGTGTGGCTGAGCTTTCGATACCCATAGATTTAAAAGTTAAATGGTGATTTGTGATTGGTGATTAGGAACGCGCGATGGGCGTGTGTGTGACGGCGTCGAACAATTGTCCGGACACCGCCGCTTCAAGGGCCACGCCCACGATGAGCCGCGCGCCGCTGCCGGCGTCGGTGATGACCGTGCCATCGGTGTTCTGCTGGACCTCGGCGCCTTTCGCGATGGTCCCACCGGCGCGCAACCGGACCGGCGCGGCGATTCCGCCGAGGACGCCGATACTCGAAACGCCAGTGGTGTCCTGGCCTTCCAGGATCACGCCTTTGGCGGGAACGCTGGCTGAGGAACTGATCGTCGCCGTGTCGCCGGCGAGATCAACGAGGTAACCTTCCATGTCCTCTTGCGAGGCGGAGGGAGTGAAGGGAATGATCGCATTCCCGCGTGCATATAATGAACTCATGTTTTTGGTTTGGTTGGTGTTGAGGGATTAGCCACAGAGGCACCGGGCGCACGAAGAGCGAAGTGCGGAAGCCACAGGCCGGGAATACAAAACCCCACTCCTGACCACTGCCGTCCGACTTCCAATTTTTAGATGCGTTTTCATCTCCGTGCTCCCTGTGTCTCTGTGGCAAAAAATCATTTCTTCTCCAGCCCGAACAATTCAGGCCGGGCATTGCGCACGGCATTGCGCGCTTCGGCGTAAGTGCAGCGATTGCGGATCTTATAGTCACCGATCTCCGCCTCCGCCCGTTGCGCCAGTGCCTGTTCGTTCAGATTCATGATTTCAGCGCGGGGCTGCCGCCCTTCCAAACGATTGAGCAGGCGCGCTGGCTGCCGCTCCGGAGACCGGTGTTCCTCAAGCTTGAAACCGAAATCCAGCAGCTCGGCCACTCGCTCCTCGCGGTTTTTCAAACCCATCAGAACAGGTTTCAGGCGGTTGCGGATTTTCTCGTCTTTCACGCCGTGCAAATCGAGCAACGTATGCACTTGCTCGCCGTCGACAGCACTCAGACGATCCCGGAGTGATTTATTTTCCTCCTCGTGCGGAATCAATTCCGTCACGCGATTAAGCAACCGAGTCACTTCCGCCAGGACGATTTCTTCCGAAGCGTCTGCGGCGAGGCCAAGTTTGATTGCGACTGTATTCATTGTTTTGGTTTGTTGTGGTTGGTCCGCCGATCCGTTCGGAGCGCGGTTGGTAATCGGTTTTTGTCCCCGGTTATTATTCATGTTCGTCAGCGAAAGGCCGCCCAATCGGAGCGGGCGCACTAACTGCATCTCCGCTTTCCGCTTTCCACCTTCCGCTTTCAGAAGTTGCAAATCCTTCGGGCCGTATTCCGTGGAGAAAAACCGGTAATCGCCGCCATCAACCGCTTCCCTGCCCGTCTTTGTCCAGCGCACCCGGGCGTAAATGCCATCGACGCGATCCTGCAATTCCAACAACCAGCCATAAGCGCGCGTTTCCTGGTCCGGTTGGTCGCTGAAGTGTTCATGGTCGATGAGCATTTCATTTCCATGACGCAACCTTCCGGTGGTCGCGTCTTCATTGAAGCGGGTCACGATGCTTTGCGCTGCCTCATCATCAATCACCTGGACAACGCCGGCGGCGCGGTTCGGATGCTCGCCCTTCGGCTCGATCTGGTACCAGCCATCGGCTGGGTGCGAAAAATCGCGGTTAAGAATGGGGGAATTCATTGAATGGTTTCTTTCTTTACGGCGAGCTTGTATCCGGTGACTTCAGTAAGCCAATCGACGTCCACTTCGTAACCGGCCGATGAAAGTGCCGCCACATTGGCAACAAGTTGCGCAATATCCATCGGGTCCTTCGCGCACAATTCGAAATAGGCCAGTACCGGCTGGCCGGGAAATTCCGCCGCCAATTCAAGCCGATCAAAATCGTTTTGCAGGGCGGCATTGATTTTCCGCGCATCAGCCTGGGCGATTTCATCGAACGCCTCGGCATGTTCGAGCGCCGGGCCGCTGCCCAGGCCGCCCTTGTCCGCCGTAAGCATCGCGAGCCTTCCACCGGTGCCGGCCAGCACCACATCAAAATCCTGCGCGTCGCAAAAATCCCGGAATGGAGCCTCACCGCGAAGGCCGGCAGTCGGAAATTTAATGTCGCTTCCGTTCGGCAGCGCGCCGCTCACTCCATCGGCGACGCGTTCGGCCGCCATGCGATATTCATCTTCCATGCCTGGTGGAATATTTGCGGGCATGATGGCCACGCCGTTGGGCAGACCGAAAATCTCCGTGAAGGCCGCCCAGTCCTTGCGCCCCATGGCCCAGTTGACGAACGCAATCAGCGCGATCTCGTAGAGCGGCGAATCCACATCGCGTATGACAAAATCCTCGCGCGGCAATTGTTCGCCGCCGATGCGATTTTGCTCGCCTAGGACGGTCGCACAGGAATCACTCCCGGCACCGAACGTGGAATTCTGGTTATAATAAAAATCGCCGAATTGTCCGTTGCGGCTGAATTGGTCCTGCGGCAGCCAATGCAATTCACGCACCGCGCCGTCAAATTTCCCGCCGTCGTTGAAACGATGCTTTTGCAGAATCGCGTAACCGCGAAATTCCGCCGTGGTGAGAAACCTGATGGTTTCGGTGAGATTTTCAATCAGCTCGTAGCGGCTGCGGAGGAATTTTTGTTGCGCCTCGGCATCGGCACGGGTCACGCCCTCCGGCAATTCATCCAGGATCTTAATTTCCCAATCGAGTTTTTCGAGCGCGGCCAGACGACGGGCTTTGAGACCTTTGAGCACCGGATAACGCCGCTCGATTTTGCGTATCACGAGTTGCAGTTCTGCAAAATCGCCACGGTCGGCCGCTTCCAAGAGATAGACCGCACGCGCGATGAAGAGGCCGCGAATGGGATTGTAATTGTCGCGCCAGCGGTTTGATTGGCGCACCAGTTCCGCGGCAGACTTTCCGCCGCCCGCGGAAGCGGTTCCACGTTTCACGTTTCGGTTTCCGAGCTGAAGTGTCTTAGTCATGCAACCTCCGGGCTGAGTTGAGAGAAAAGAGCGGACGGATGCCGGAAGGGCGACGGACCGCCCCCTCACGCACCACGGAATACACCACACGTATTTTCCGCTTTCCACTCTCCCGTCTTCCGCTTTTCACGTTCCGTTTCATTTCGTGCGCGCATCTAACCATCTTTTTTAAAACGGAAAAAACTTACGGTAATGTTTTAGTAGGAACCGTTTGCAGGAGAGTCATTTCCAATTCAAAAAAACCGTTTTTGGGTCGAAAATGACACGAAAAGTGAACAGCGAAAGTCTTCACCGACAGAACGCCACGAGCACAAACACCAATGTTCACGGGCGAAATCACAACAACGAAGAATTTTTTTACTCTGCCTCAATTAAGACATTTTTTGCGCAGCGTGGTGATTTTGAATTACGAAACGGTTTCGCAATTTAAAACAGCCACCTAATCATCGGCAAAAAGTCAGGTTGGATGTATTCTGGCTCTGCGGCACGCACTCGGTTCGACCAAACATTATAATTCGCGCAATTTATGGAAGGTCTAATTTTAACAGCTATCCTGGCCACCATTGCCATTGTGCTTTTGACCGCCACAATTTCTCTCGCCAAGAGAAAAAAACACGCGCCCAGGCATCCAGTTAAGAGTTCAGACGGTGTCTTCCCTATGTTTGAAGCCTTGAATCCTTCCGATTCTTCCCACAGCAGCCACCACCACAACCATCATCATCACGGGCATCACTCATCGCACAATGCAGATGCCGGAGGCGGGCATTTTGGCGGGCACGGCGGAGCACATCACGGTGGACACAGCGGAGGCTTTGACGGCGGTTCTTTTGGAGCAGGACATTTTGGAGGCGGGCACCATTAATTGGCCAACTGCTCTTCGCTTGGATCACCGAGTTTGGTCCTCACCCCTCAATTGTCCTGCCCCCGCGCGATGAAATAATCTGACTGCGCCGTGTATTTTCAAAAACCCGGATGGGCTCGGGAACGCGGATATGTCTGGGACCCGCTTCCAACTCCGCCAGGCCGCTGTAGGCATCGGCCAGCAGAAAATGATTCTCGCAACCATCCACATAGTCGCCAAGGGACCCATCACGCAATTCCACGCGCTCCGAACCGGCGAGCAAATGTTCATCGAGGGTTTCTAAAACAATCGGCGCGCCCACGCCTTTGCACGGCAACCGCATCGCTGGCTGGGTGCGCACATAGGATCGTTGCTCCGGCGCGAAAATGACTTCTGAAACATTCTCCGACGGCGTAAGAAATTCCCGCACCACGCGATCGATGGTTTCAAAGCGATTCGTCTCAATCAGCGGTACGAACATGGTTTGTGCGCCCTTCTCAAAAATATCGAACCCATGCGCAATGCCCGCGCCGAGCCGCCGTTTTGTGAACGCCACCACCGCACATTTTAAATTTTCCCAGCGCTGACTTTCGCCGTTCCAGCGGAGGCCGCCGGGGAACGAAATAAAACCCGACCGGTCCTTCGGCGCCGCGGGCCAATTCCGCAATCCCTCCAGGCCATTAAGCCGCAACGCCAGTGTTCGCGCCTCATCAGTGGCCGGTGCCTGGTCGATGAATAGTGCCTGCAACCCAAACGCGTGAAAGAGTTCCGTGACGCGCTCTACGAGATTGCCTAGCGGAATTTGTTCCGCATGCCGAACTCGCTTCACATCCGCCGCCTGCACTTCGCGCGCAAAAAACCAGCACCGCCGTCCGGTATCGAGGCCGCCAAAAACGGCCGTGGCGGGCACGATTTCCGTTCGCGCCTGCGCCTCACTGCCATTCGACATTCGGTATTCGTCATTACTGCCCGCGCGCCGCGCACGTTCCAATATCTCCGCCGTCAATTTTTGCGACGTGCTCTCCGGCATCGCTTTCCGATCGCACAAGAAGGTCGCCATTGCCTCTGGATCCGCCACCGCGCGGTTCCATTCCGCTACAATCTGCGAAATATCAATCGCCGCGATCGCGAATTGCGAAATCCGGAATGACCAATTCCGCAACCGCTCACGTTCCGGTCGGCGATGCTTCCATTCAAAGCCTTTTTCCGTCCGATCCAACTCCGTGCCGCAGCGCACACAGCCGAAATAATATGTATTCGCCGGATCATGCACCGCCATCGTCGGGCCGGTTTCGTCATGCCGAAAATCTCCTGTGTGCGTGAGGCAGGGATCCGTTGGCAGCGGCTTGGCGCCCTGGGCCACGCGGCATATCCGCGGCCAATTCTCTTCCAGATTCTGCGGATGCCGGCACTTGGGATTGCGGCAAGTATGAATCATCACGCCCTGGCTTCCATCCTTCCACGCTTTGTGCTGACCGCGACCCGCCACGCGCTGGGTGCCAATTTTCACGAGGAATCTCACGCTGCTGGAGGTCATTCGCCCGCGGACAAATTTCTCACGCGCCGGTTTAATATCATCCACCTCATCAAGCGTGGTCACATCGAAGGTAAAACTGGTCGGAACTTTATTGAGGCCGAGAATCATCCCCTGCGAGCGCTGCTTGCCGTTCGTCATGCTGAACGCGCCTTTGCGATTCACGCTCTTGCCAGATTTGTTCACCGTCTTGCCCACCTGCGTCATCCGCGCAAACCAATCGATCTGGTCCAGGATGTCTGGCCGAAACTTAGTGTCTACCATGCCTTCGACCAGATCGCGGTCCGGCAAATAAAATCCCCAATTCAACCACGCGACGCCCGTGCAGTATGCACCGAGGTTTAGCTCCGTCGCCGTTTTCCCAAATTGCGCGCCACCGCAAATTGCGATCGTCGCATCCACCAGGATTGGCCGGCCTCCCGAGCCAAGCACCTTATCAATCAACTCCACAATTTCAATCAACGGCTCGCGTCCTTCGAAAGAATATTGGCAATACTCGCCGCGCCCCCCAGGCACCCGAGCATGGCCCTCCAAAAAATCTCGGAAGGACTTTATCCGCGGCGTTTTGACGACCACCTTGCTTTCCACTCTGACGTTATTCGTGGAACGCGTGTTCGGCACGTTTCCTTTTTTCTTATTATTCGTCGACACTTTATTTTTAGTGCCGTTATAGCGCTTTCCCAAATTGCGGAAAAACTTACCGTAATGTTTTCCGACGCAACAAGCTCCTTTGTAAGTAATTATAATTTCAAAAAATGCACTTTATTGCGGCAAGGCCCACCCAACGAAGCAACAGACTGCGAGATCGATCAACATTCCCTCGCACCTAGAAGGCGATCGATCGCTCAAGCAGCCGAATTACACCGGTTCCCCTTTTCTCTTGCTGGCAATTCACGCCTCCTTTTCTTACGATGGAGTTGAAATCCGCACCGCGCGCAAGCGTTGAGACGGGCGTGAACTTTCAGACCGGACCGAAACACATTCATATTATGAAACATTTATTTTATTCCGCTGCAGCCATAGCTCTCGCTGCAATTCTCTTCTGCTGCTTCAATCTTCCTCGCGCGGGCGCACAGTCCACATCCAAAGAATCAGTTCCGCCGACGCAGACGGACGCCCAGCGGGCTGCCGCCGAACAGCAGGAGAGAATCCAGCGGTACAACCAGTTGGCCGGCGAGCAGGAAGACCGAGCCCGGCGCGTGGAATCTTTGCTGGTGAGACAGGAGCAACTGATGAACAAACAGGAGGCCGCATTCACACGCTTTGAAAAAATCCTGGACACGTGGGAACAACAACAGAAGCAATATCAAAAATATCTGGACTCATTGAAGAAATGACCAAACTGCGTGAGTTTTCC
Organism: Verrucomicrobiia bacterium; assembly: GCA_036272195.1. Lineage (GTDB taxonomy): Bacteria > Verrucomicrobiota > Verrucomicrobiia > Limisphaerales > DASXHY01 > DASXHY01. The sequence goes on from DATAZE010000004.1 coordinate 37,580, forward strand.
AAACTCGTGGCTGAATGCCACGTCCGGATTTTACTACCTTGACAGATCCGGCACTGCATGGAATAGGGAGAATTGACCTTGATTGGGAGTTTAGAAAACGATTTGACTTATGGTGCCGCGAAATACCGTCCTGGTAGCCGACGACGACGAGAATGACATCCGCCTCCTGACGCGCGCTTTTCTTCGTGCCGGAATCAATGTCCCGATGAAATGGGTGCGCGATGGCGAAGAAGCCATCCAATATCTGCAAGGCGAAAACCCATTCACTGACCGGAACGCCTTTCCAATCCCCATGCTGCTGCTGCTCGACTTAAAAATGCCGCGCACGAATGGTTTTGAAGTCCTCGAATGGGTGCGTAAACAGACGGGCCTGCGGCGTCTGCTGGTCGTGGTGATGACTTCTTCAGACGAGCCGGAGGATGTCAATCGCGCCTACGATTTAGGCGCAAATTCATTTCTGAAAAAGCCGGACGATTTCGATGACCTCATGAGAATTTCCCGGCAACTCCACGAGTACTGGATCCAAACGAACCTGTGCCCGAATTGCACGCCACGCCGTTGGCCGAGTTGAAACCGTCGCCGCGTTCAGTGCTCTGCCGCGCTTTCGCTGACCGGGTGCTTGGGGTCTTCGGAATTGCTGGTATCTCGAGGTGGCCGAGAGGTTTCCGGCGTTTTACTTGCCTTGAGCCAGAACTCCTGGATGAGATGACTCAACTGGGCGAAGTCTTCAAAATCGAGCGGCTTCACCAGGAAAGAATTGGCCCCCAACCTATAAGCCTCATTCACGTCGCGAATCTCGTCCGACGACGTCAGCACCAACACTCGCAGAGGAGCGAGTCCCGGTTGCTGTCGAATCCATTGCAGTACTTCGAAACCGTTTACGCGCGGCATTTTGAGGTCTAATAAAAGCAGATCCGGCAAAGGATATTCCTCACGATTCGAATATTTCCCATCGCCCTTGAGGTACGAGATGACCTCCTGGCCGTTCCATACCACATGCAACGGATTCAGGATGTTTGCCTTGGAAAAAGCCCGCTGAATCAGAAGCACGTAATCTTCTTCATCTTCGGCCAACAAAATGACTGCATCTTCCGCCATACTTTTTTTCTCCATCACGAACGAGCTAATGCTCTCCGTGCCATGCGTCTTAAAGTTGCGAAAAAAACATCAGCGGGATATGGGGTATTTACCCGGCTACTCACTCGATTTTTAGCGCGCTGCCCAAAGTTGCATTTTTATCAGCCCGTGATAAAATGAGGCGTGCCAGTGACAACGACCGCATCGTTGCGGGTTTTGCTTGTGGACGACGATCCGCTCGTCTGCGATTCCATTCGTCGAATGCTGGAATTCGACCAACATAAGGTAAAAGTTACGACTACCGCAGCGGATGCCTTGAATGCTTGCGAAATAGAAAAATTCGATTTCGTTATTCTTGATTACCTCATGCCCGTGATGAAGGGCGATAAACTGGCCCTTGCTCTCAAAGAACGTTTTCCTGACCTGCCCATTCTCATGGTAACTGCCGACGCGGAAAAATTGTCTCTGGAAAATAAACCGGCCGGCGTGGATTTGCTCCTCGGCAAGCCGTTCCAATTGGCCGAACTGCGCGAGGCAATCGGTGCAATGTTGCGCAAGGAATAGGAACCACAGTCAATCCTCCTCTCTCTCCAATTCCGCCATCCATGCGGTGATTTGGTCCCGGTGTTGATCGAGGGAACACCCGACCCGGCCCGCGATTAACATCTGACCAGCCAGCAGGCGGTTTACCCGCTTATGAATCTTCGCCGTTTTATCGTCGAGATCAGTCTCGATTTTATCCACGCGTATTTTCAAATCTTCCACTTCGCGCCGCGTCGCGAAATACGAAGCCACCGATATTAATGTAGCAATGAAGCCGGTCACAACTGCTGCGGCGAAAATGAAAATGCCAATTTGCTCGTTGGTTGCGTCCGCCAAAAAAGATGTCATAAGAGACAGGATTGATAGATTAATGAATTATTGGATTGATGGATTCTGGAATGTCCGGTTTTCCCGCATTCATCCAAAACCCATCAATCTGCTAATCCGGCATTTGTTATCCCGGAAGAGTCGGGTTCGTATTGTTATCCACGAGCGTGTTGATTTGGTCTTTCACGCCGGCGATCTGTTGCGCCACCTGGATGGCGGTCATGACCTTGTCGTCGATCTGGCGCGTGTAACCGGGAACGGTCAACGCAACCTGTCGCAATTGCTCGAAGTTTTGGACCAGAGTCTGCGCCACTGCTTGCGCTTCGCTCAAGGAACCCTGCGTGCCCGTGTGGCTGGTAATTTCCGAGAGGAGTTTTTGCCGGTTGCGGAAATTCGTCCACGACAGCAACGCACCGATAACCGCCAGAACGATTTCCGCCACGGTGTGCGACCATGGAATTCCCGCCGCGCTTGCAGCAGTATCGGCCGCCGTAATGCCGTTTTGCACCATCGGCGCGAGATCAAGATTCGTGAAGTAAACAGCCGGCTGCACTATCGGCGCGATATTGGTGGCGAGTTGATAGTTAACCGACGGAGGTATCACCACACCAGTAGTGGCGTTGGTCTGGGCGGGGATGGTGATAATGTTTGTCGTGACGATGGTCACAATATTGGTGATGGCAGGTTGGAGTTGCTCCACCTGCCCTGGCTGCGTCACCCAGGACTTCAGTTGGCCACAGGCGGTGAAGCCAAACAGGCAGGTAATAGTGGAAAGCAGCAAGATGGCGATGGATTTTGCCCCTGCCCGTTTAATGATCGTCGCAATTTTTAATTTCATGCCGCGCATCTAAGCACGGCCTGAAAAAGACAAAAAACTTACGGTAATGTTTTCGGTGGAAGCGGTTGATGGACAATGAAATTGCGTTTTAAAATCCGCCAAAAAGAGCTGAAATCGGCCAGTTTTCCGAAGGTAAAATGCGGGAAATAAATATCCCAACCTTAAATACGAAACGGTTTCGCAGTTCCCAATCCCCCTGAGAATCAGGCTTTTGCCGCACCTTCACAAACTTATTGGACTTATTCACATGGACGGACATTGTCCGACCCAGCAGGTGATACTTATCGCATAACAAATCGAAATGGCGGGTTATGGGAAAAGTAAAGGTCCGTATGATGAAACGTTCGATCACTTTGGAGCCGGCTTTGGAGGAGCTGGCCGGGCACCTGACGGCGCACCAGCGCGAGATGCTCGCGAAGAAATTTTTTCGCTGGTCGAGGCAGCTTTATGTGAGCGTCCGGATTCTGCGCCGTGCTGCTGAACCTCGGCCACGGCCCGCTTTGCGGCCTGTGCCGCGACGGCGTCTGGCACTGAATTGAGGCGTTCCCACTTATCCATCGGGAAATGCTCTCTCAATTCCACCAGCGTCCAGCCCAGCTTTGCGGCATCCGTGCACGCTTCCAGAAACTGTTCCAAATACTGAAGGCAACTTTCCCGGGTCGGCGATGTGTAGCCGGACGCTCCTTGCGCTGCATCAGTGGCGGCTCTGAATTGATTGATCCTTTCAAACTCCCGCGCCATTTCCTCCGCACGCTCCACATAAGATTTACCCACTGCCCTGCGCCCATTTTCGAGCTGGGAAAGATACGACGAATCCAGGTTCAACTTCTCCGCCATCTGCACCTGGCTGAAACCCAGACGCTTTCGCGCGGCGACTAAAAGTTTGCCTTTATCCACATTAGTAATGCGCTCTTGTTGTTTCACGTTAATGATTTGTTCTTTTAGGTTTAAGGGGCAATTCCTCCATGCCATTGATTCTCACACTGGCCATCTCACGACGGCCGACTTTTTCAGGCAGGGCGCGGTAAGTGGGACCGCAGCCCAACCTCTGGATGTTCTCAACGTCATCTGCTTACGCGCTAAGGTCAAAGTTGCTTTATCAAAACAGTCAAAACTTTTGCATTGACATACTTTGACTTTTAAAACATTATGAATAGCGTTAGATTTAACTATTAAATATCCAGGGTCTGAACACAAGGAAAAAAGTTCGATGAAAACGGGGCAACTGAGGGCGGACGACTGTGGAAACCACGGGAAACTTTCTGCGAGAGGCTCAATCACGCGGGTGAAGTCCAAACAAATCGATCCTCTCTCCATGGAAATCCCAGCCGCAGCGGGTCAAAGCAACGGGACGCGTTTGAACCGTTTTCAGCGCGTCTCTTGCCGTGGACCCGCTGCGGCTGGGCCTTCGAGCTTCAAACCAAGGGGGCCATCATGCCTGTGAGTGCGCATGCGATCGGCGTTCTCGCGCGGGCAGCAGCCGAGAAAATTGGGGAGTTTCCGCTTTCGGAGCGCATCATGATTTATCAGGCGCTCGGCGAATCCTTGCCAGGCAATGAAACCCGCGGCGCCGCGAAAGAATTGGCGCGCATACTCTCACAAGCGTCGGCGATGGAACTGGAATTTCACGAACAAATAAAAACGAATCCCGAATGAATACCTGTTGGAAATGCGGGCAGCCATTGCCCCAAGGAAAAACTGAATGCGATCCCGCTTGCGCAAGCCGGATGTCTGAGGAACACACGCAGAAATTTGCGCTCTGCCTGCAACAGCTCGCGAGGCGTCGTCGCCTCGATTGGAGCAAATTACAATCGCTCGCCGACGTCATTTTCGTGCTCTCAACCCTTTTTGGTGATGCAACGGTCGACCCGGAATCAGCAGTGGCGAAAAAGCTCGAACGATTTTTGGATCCGAAGAAGGAGGAACAGTGAATTTTCGATTTTTAAATTTTAACTTTCAGCGCTGGAAACGCAGCACACCCGGTCCCGACCCTGAGTTTGTTTCCCAGGAGCGTTTCCATCCGGCCTTGTGGCTGGTTTTCCACATGATTGGCGTCTGGTCGGCAACCTCTTATTGGCTGAGATTTAAACGTGTATGCGCGTGGCATGAACCAAAGCCCCGCCGCATGGGCGGCAATCCTTTGGCGCGCCGCAGCACCCACGGCATCTGCCCCGAATGTTTTGCGCGCATCAGCGCTGAAATTATTTCCCACGGAGAAAAGGGTCCTCGCGTTAGCGTCGCGCAGGGCAGGCATCCGGGCGTGCCGTTTCTTCCCGCGCCCTCGGCGCGCAAATGCGCCGTTCCGGCACGACTGCAACGGCCCTCTGCCGGCGACACAGACACGGCTCGCCCGGCAATTCTCCGTGGGAAAACTTTTTAACCGCGAACCCCATCCTGTGAAAACTAAAAATTACCAAACGAACCCAATTTTGAAAATGCAGTTTGCCCGTAAACAAAGGAGATTCTCTATCTCCTGCCGGACATCATGAAAAAAACGAACCCAATTTTGACCGGCTCCCGCGCCCGAAAATGGACACAACTCTTAACACAACCGTCAACACTCAATAAAACTACCATGAACAAACGCCAAAAACTCGAACCGTGCATCATCAGCTCACGCGCCGCTCTCGACGCCGTCGTCGCTGATGTCGTAAAACTTAAACTCGAACACACCCAGGCCACCGCTGCGATGGAGCAGGAAATCGCTGGAATCCAGAAACACCATCAGGAGAACCTGCTGGGCATAGCGCGGCAGATTGAAGCCCGCGAGGCCGGCGTATTTGTTTATTGCCAGAAAAATCGCGCCGCGTTGTTTCCTGAAAAGAAGTCGCTGGATTTGCTGCTCGCGACAGTCGGCTTTGAAATGACCCCGCCGCGCGTCGATAAAATCAGCGGCAAGGACACTTTCGGAAAAATTGGGTTGCGGCTGGAAAGTCTCGACTGGGGCGCAGCTTACGTGCGTTATCCTGACCCGGAAGTGAACAAGGAAAAAATCCTCGCCGACCGCACGCAATTGAAGCCCGAACAACTGCAGGAAGCCGCCTGAAGATCGAGCAGGACGAAAACTTTTTCCTCCGCCCAAAATCGGAAGTCGCGGAGCAGAGCATCAGAGAAGCAGCCTGAGAATGCGAGGTGAGAAGTGAGAGGAGAAAGCGGCAAACCGATCTGTGTTTGTTTCCGTTCCGCCTCTCACCTCTCACTTCACGCCTCTTACCTGATTGCATGCCTTCCCCCGCCGAACTTTCACTGCGTCTGCGCTCGCCGCGCTGGCGTCCGCTCGCGGACACGGATTGCCTAAAATGGGCGCTCGACGTCAGCGCCGAAGACATCGAGCAATTGATCGATCTCGGCTATCTCGTCGTATTCGACATCTCCGTGGCCATGGAAAGCAGAAGCCCGTTGATGTCGCACCGGCGCGAGTTGCGGTTTCTCACGCGCAGCATTGAACATTATCGGCTCACGCTAGGAATGCGCCGCCTGGATTTAACCTGGCCGCAGATTGCGCAACTCATTTTGCCGCCGGATAAAAAGGCGTTGACCGGTGTCGAGATTGACGCCGTACTCAGTTGCGATCCGAACCACCGGCTGAACCTCATTCGCGCGGGCGAACTGGAACCGCCGCGCGGTCGCGGGAAATTCCGCGGCATACCCTGGAGCCGCGGCCGCAATCGCGGCGCGAAAGTCATCCGTGAAAGTTTGGAGGAATTTTTGCGAAGGAGAAAGCTGTGAACCGCAAACTCGAAGTCATTCCCCGAATTGTCGCGGAAAAATTGGAGGCGCACGCACAGGTGATTCACACCCTGATCGCCGCGCAGCGTCGCGGCGCTGCGGAGCAGTTCGGCTACGCGTTCCTCGCTGGGCGCGCGTTGTTGCAGGCCAAAAACATCGTGCCGAATGGCAACGCCAACGTCCCCAATGCCGGCTTTAAGCGTTGGGTCGAAGCAAGTTTTCCCGAAATCACCATGCGCACGGCGGAGAATTGGATGTTCTTTGCTGAATCCATCATTACCCGCGCGCAAGCGGACGCCGTCAACTCACCGCTCCTGCTCGGCTCGGTGGAGTTGACCGGACAATCGCACGATTCGATTCTCCAACTCGTGCCCGAAGTGATGGACGGCAAAGGCATGATGCATTTCATGCGCGACTGCCGGTTGTTGCGGCCGCCCGGCCCGCGCCCTAGCCTTCAACCCAAACCGGTTCCGGCACATGACGAAGTCAAAGAAAAATCCGCGCAAGCGCGGCGCACGTGGGAAGGCACCATGACGAAATTGGAATTGAGCGAAAAATTTCTGCCACACATTGAAGCCACGGAAGATTTGAAGCGCTATCTCAATGCGATCGTTGAATCGGGCAATAAAATCCGTTCGTTCCTAAAGCAACGCAATAAATTGGAAAAGTGAGAGGCGGCCTTTATCGGGTGGCCGATGCGCTCGACGCAGACCACCATGGCAAAACCACCAGCAGGCCAAAGATAATTCCAGCAAGAACATTCGCAGTGGTGTTTCGCATCGGACGTGACTTTACGTTTGCCAGAATGCTCCCCAGCATTAACCCGCTAACAAACCCTCCCAAATGCGCGAGCACGTCCGATTCCGGACTCAAACCCAGTAACGCAAACAGCATCACTCCTCCAACAAGGCTGCTCAGGATGTATTTAAGCCTCTGAGAATTTTCTGGCCGGAACGAAACGGTTTGCGCCGCCAGCAATCCAACGCAACCCATCACCATCCCCGACGCGCCGAGGCTGCGATGCCCCGACGAGAAAATGAGCAACGTCGCAACATTTCCGCCCGCGCCCGCGAGGTAGGCGGCCAACAAGCCCACGCCCGTCCCAAAATTTCCCATTACAAGTCCCAACAGAAGCAGCCCGATGCTCGCGTTCATTGCCAGGTGTCCCAGATCGGCGTGCAGAAAAATAGCCGTGAAAAGGCGCCACCATTCGCCGTGAGAAACCGCGATTGCATCCATTAAACCAGCGTTGCGGAATCCCGCACCCGCATGCGTTTGAATCCAGTAAAAAAATCCAATCAAGAGCACCCAACCGACGCTGCCCCAATCGAACAAAATACCTTTCGGCGAAATTTTCTGTCGCCATGGCCAATGACGATTTTCAGCGCGGTATTGCCGGAGAACCTCGAGCGCACGCCCATATTCTTGTTCCGGGACAATTAGTCCCCACCCCGATTCTCCGTCGGAATCGATGACGGTTTCAATCCCCTGGCTCACCAGGACCAGGCTCCAATCCATGGCCTGCCGCCTCGAACCTGTGGGGATGCGGGTAGTCATCATTTCGGCCATTTTGGTAAGAATCATCCATTTAGGGGACAGTCGCAACCGAAGTTCGTGCCGGGGTGAGACTGGATTGGCATGGAACCGAATCTGCTTTATTTTAGAACCGGGCGGTGAAGGGTGAGAGGGAACGCGAAAGCGTTCCGTGGATTCGTCTGCGGCATTGACGATGAAAATGATTCAACCTAACTGTCGAGTGCAGTTCGCGGCTGAGGACGTGGACTTTATCCTTTCCGTCCTCGGGCGCAAAATCGGCAACACCGAATGCCTGGTAAAACTTCTTTCCGACGAGGAATCGCGCGATTTAATCCTGGATGACGAGGCACTCTTTCACGCTCTTCTGGAACGGCGTGGATGCCTCCGCGTTTCGAGCCGCTTTTACTTTTACATCCTCGTGCGGAATGTTTTCCGCCGGTCCGGCATGGAAGATCGCGCGGTGGCCGATTACGTGGCCGAGGTGCTGGCGGAGTTTGCCCAATCAGAACGCGCGCGCTGCGTCATACCCGGCAGCCTGAATCCGTTGGATTATTTTTTCGAAATGCTGTCCGCGCTGAACGCCGCGGACGACCGAACGAGCTTTTTCATCCGCGCCCATATCGGAAATTATTCCCTGTTCTTTTCCGGTGTGTTTCCCGATCGGATTCGCTTTCGGGCCGAGGCGCGCGGTTTCCCTGATGTGAAATATTATGACTCGCTGGGACGGATGCATTTTCGCGCCGCGAGCGACCATCGCCTGGCGCAACGATATGACGTGGCGGAAATCTTCAGCACGCTTTCCGACCGCTTCGAAACCACACGCCGCGCGCTGAATGACATCGCCGACCGTCTTTTCTCGATTGGTGACGCGAATTATTCGCTCGAAGCCCTCCTCGGAAAAGGCAAGCTTCACGCCAATCAGGATTGATTTAAGATTCCCAGCTTTTGTATCGCCTCGCGAGTCGCCGCAGGCGATTCATGCAACACAGCCTGCCATCCGCGAGCTACCGCCGCCGCCACGTTTTCCGGTCGGTCGTCGATATAAAAAATTTCCGGCCCGCGACGCCCGCTCATCCGTTCAACTATCTGGTACAATTTGGCCCCTGGCTTCATCGCGCCGTGTTCGTAAGAAAGAACATAGCCATCGAATTCGCTGAAGAATGGAAATCGATTGCGAATATGCTCCACCGCGAGGTCGTTGGTATTGGAAAAAATGTAAGTCGGGAGTGTTGTCTTCTTCAATTCGCCGTGCAGGTCGATCATCGGCTGGATGGGTGTAAAGATATCCGCGAAGAACGCGTTGAATTCAACCTGCTCTCCGGAAAAACCGGTCGCAGCCTTCATCTGGTTAAAGAACCCCTGTGTCGTGACCTTGCCCATCTCATAGCTCGTCAGCAAGTCCGCATGTTCGGAAAAGAATTTTGCCGGGTCCATGGACGAAGTGCAGAGCGGCACGATGCGGCGCGCGGCAATGGAATAATCAAAATCCACCAGCACCTTTCCCAAATCAAAAACAAGTACGGAGCATTTCATCGGTTTTTTAGGAATTCATTTCGCGGCGTCCTTCCAGGGCGCGGCTCAATGTCAGTTCATCGGCAAATTCCAATCCTGTTCCCGCGGGCAAACCATGCGCGATGCGCGTCAACTTGAGGCCTGGCCGCGCCAGTCGTTTGCCCAGATAAAATCCCGTCGCGTCGCCCTCCACGTCCGTCCCCAACGCAATCACAATCTCCTTGATGGGTTCGGTGGAGAGCCGTTTTTCCAGTTCCGCGATGCGCAAATCCTCCGGCTCAATGCCGTCCAACGGAGAAATTTTGCCGCCAAGCACGTGGTATTTACCACGAAACGTGCCAGATTTTTCGATGCTAAAAATATCCACCGGTTGCTCGACAACACAGACGAGCGACGCTTCCCGGCGTGAGTCGACGCAAATATCGCAGGGGGAAGTTTCCGTCAATGCACCGCAAATCGCGCAAAACTGGATTCGTTCGCGTGCGCGAATCACGGCGTCAGCCAATTGCCTCGCGTCCGCTCGTTCCGATTGAACCAAATGCAGGGCGATGCGTTCCGCCGAGCGCGGGCCGATGCCCGGCAGGCGATTCAGTGCGGCGACAAGTGCTGTAATTGGTTCGGGAAGAGCCACAGATTCTGGATGTTAAATAAGTGAAATGGGATAAATAGTCAAACGGGCGAAACTGGACGGCGCACGAATTTGTCAGAAAGTGCTGCCGGCGTCTCGTTGGCACATCGGCTTTCACTATGGCGATCGACTGGATCAACTAAACCCAGGCAGATTAAACCCGGCGGTGACCTTGCCCATTTCTGCGGTGGAAATTTCCTTGGCCTGACCCAGTGCCTGGTTGGCAGCCGTAAGAATCATGTCTTCGAGCAATTGCGCATCCGACGGATTCAAGGCTTGCGGATCGATTTTCACCGATCCAATCGTGCCATCGCATTTCGCGACAACCTTTACCGCGCCGCCACCGCTCGTTGCCTCAACCGTTCGTTTGGCGAGGTCGCTTTGAATTTGTTCCATTTGCTGCTGCATACGCGCAGCCTGCTTCATGAGTTTTCCGATGCTTGACATAGTTTTGCGAATTCAAGTTAAACCGTAGCCGCAGGCGCGCCAGTCTTTTTCGGATAAGAATAGTCGCGAATCGGCTGACATACCTGGATGCGGTATTCCGAATAAAACAACTTTCGGCCCATCTCCTGGGCCTGACGATGGTCCGGTTGCTCACGCCAGGCGCGCATTGTTTCCTCAGATTCAAATTCCACAATGGAAACGCGCTCGCCATCTTCCGCACTGAAAGCTTTAAAGGAAATGAAGCCGGGCATTTTGACAGCAAGGTCGTATATCCGCGCCGCCCACGCCAGATATTGCGTTTCGTGTTCTGGGCGCAAACGTGAGCGAAACAGAGTAATGACCATGACGTGACAATTACGCGCGGACCTCGACGATTTGACCTTTAAAAACCTCCAACGCCTTCTGAATCAATGGATCGTTTTTAAAGTCGTCTTTATTGAACGGCACGGGCACGGTTTTTTCCTTCACTGGCTGAGACGCGACCGGAGCAGGTTTGGTTGGAGACGCCGCCGCAGCTTTTGCCGACGCCGTTGGGGCGGGTGGTGCGGCTGGTTCGACCACCGCCGGCACGCGATGCGCGGGCGCTTCAGCCTTGATGAACTTGAATTGCGCATTGGCATGGCCAAGCTCCGAGAGCTTGGTTTGCAGCAACGTGTGATTGCGAGAGTTATCCACCAACGCAATGTGATCCTCGCATTCGGGCGGGAATCCAATGCTCAAAATGTTTTTTGCGAACGAAACAGGATGGGCTTCGAGCAAATAACTCCGCGTGAAGGGACTGGCGCGACCAACGGCTTCCACCAACCGCGCCCAAAGCGTTTCCAGATCAGTCGATGCGGAAGACTGAGAGAGAACTATCGGCGCCGCGGCTGCCGGCGCGGGCTCAAGCTGTTGAGTATTTTTAGGTTCGTCCCGAACGACGGGCGCCCGACGTTCTGCAGGCGCGGCCGCTTGAGCTCGTTGCGTCGGCGCAGGCGCCGAAGCACCATGGCCGGTTTCTCCGCCCCGTAAATCCTGAAGCCGCTTAAGAACAGAATCGATGCTCACAGCGTTGCGAGCCTCGATGGCCTTGAGCAAAGAGACTTCCAACAAAATCTTTTTGGAGGCAGCGTCACGCAGGCGAAGTTCAGCATTCGCCAGGACTTCCATGATACGAGTCAAGGCGCCGGCATCGGCCAGAGCGGATTGCTCACGCAGCGATGCGGCCTCAGCCTCCGAGATTTCGAGCAAATTCAGATCGCCGCGTGAAACCTGGAAAATCAGCAGGTTGCGGAAATGATTCAACAAATCAGAAAGCAGGCGGCCCAGGTCTTTGCCACCCTTTGCGAGTTCGTTTAATATCCGCAACGCACTTTCGATTTCGCCGCCGAGAACCGCCAGCGAGAGTTCGAGCAATTGCTTTTGCGCCGTGAGTCCGAACATCGAAAGCACATCCGGTTCCTCAATCTTGTCTCCGCAAAAACTAATGAGCTGATCCAATGTGGATTCCGCGTCGCGCATGCCGCCATCGGCGCCGCGGGCGATGGCATAAAGCGCTTCCGGCGAAATCTTCACGTTTTCCTGCTTCGCGATTTTCGTCAGTTGCTCGACGATGAGTGAGGCCGGAATGCGGCGCAGATCGAAACGCTGGCAGCGCGAAAGGATCGTCGGCAGGACTTTCTCCGGGTCGGTCGTGGCGAACATGAATTTCACATGTTCCGGCGGCTCTTCGAGCGTCTTTAGCAGCGCGTTAAAAGCCGCGGTAGAAAGCATGTGGACTTCGTCGATGATGTAGATTTTGAATTTCGATGAGGCCGGCGCGTACTTACATGTTTCGCGCAATTCGCGAACTTGTTCCACGCCGTTGTTGCTGGCGCCGTCAATTTCCAACACATCAATCGAGCGACCCTCTGAAATTTCCCGGCACTTTGGGTCGTTGTCGTCAAAATCAGCCTTCGGTCCGCCCGTGCAATTCAGGGCTTTCGCAAAAATGCGCGCGATGGTCGTTTTGCCCGTGCCGCGAGGGCCGCAAAAAAGATAAGCGTGCGCGATACGGTTCTGCTCGATGGCGTGCGTGAGTGTCCGGGTGACGTGCTCCTGACCAATCACGTCCGCAAAGGTCTGCGGGCGATATTTTCTGGCTATGACCTGATAACTCATGTGAAGGAAGAATGCAGAAGGAAGAATGCAGAAACGAGGATTTTTTGCGCCAGTCGATAGTCAATTCCGCATTCTACATTCTGCCTTCTTCATTAATAAAATGCCAGGGTGACCACGGCAGATGTCGAGCAAACTACCGTTGCTGCCTTCCGGCCCTGGCGGGGTTCGTAAGTCTACATTCCGTGGGCCCTGACAGCACTAAATGTGCTGCACCAGCAGTACGCCTTCAAGGAGAATTCGCGCGCTATTTGAATGACAATTCCGCCGCCCGCTGGTAGAATCCAGCCCGGCTTGAACGAAATCAACCAAGGTTTTGCCGCCAGCCTGTTCCACCCGGATTTCGGAAATGAGGTGGTCAATGGGAGAGTCTTTCTCGATCGATGGAAACTTCATTTCCGGTCTGATTCAGTTTCGGAGGAAATTCCGACGGAGACGATGGAAGTGGAGTTCGAAGACGGTGGCACGCGGATTTATTTCAAAGACCCGGCGCGTCCGGAATTCTCTATATTCACCTCCGACCAAACCATACTGAAACACCCAGCGCTGAAACACGCCGGCCACGCGCAGACACAAATGACAATGGTGCTGGGCCGGCGGGAGACTAACCGGGCCTTGCGCTTGACGGCGTACTTCATTGTTTTCTGCATTGTGGCGACGTGGTTTTGCTCCGTAAGCCTTAGTTTCATGGTGCGAACAATCGCATCCTGGGTGCCCATGGAATGGGAAGAGAAATTTGGTGAAGAAGAGATTGCCCAGCTGCGCAGCGAAGGAAGGCTCATTGATGACACCAACCAAATTGCACAACTCGCCGCACTCGCCCAGCCATTGATCAAAGTCCTGCCTGAAAATAGACGGAATTTGAAATTTTACATCCTGGATGATGAAGAACCGAACGCATTCGCGCTTCCCGGTGAACACGTGGTGGTTCACAAAGGATTGCTGCAGATGGTGGACACTCCGGAGGAATTACTGGGAGTCCTGGCCCATGAACTGGCCCACGAGACTCAGCGGCATGTGATCCGCCACAAGATTGCAGCAGCCGGATCGTTGGCCGTATTTGGAGTTTTTATCCATGGCAAGAGGGCCTCAGGCAGCTTACTGGGCATGGGTTCGGGCATATTAGTCTCTCAAGGTTTTTCGCAGAATTACGAGTCGGAGGCCGATGCCGTAGGCTGGAAATATCTAGTGGCCGCAAATATCGATCCGCGAGGAATGATCAGCGTCTTTAAGAAGCTCAAGGCTCAGGAAGACGCGATGGGATTTTCGCATTTAATGCCGCAATCTCTTGCCAGCCATCCGGCGCTGTCCAAGCGCATCGCTGTCCTCGACAAGAAATGGCAAAAGTTGGATCGAAAGATCGGGTTTCAGGAGTTGCCGCCGATTCCCTGGGCGAAGGTTCCGGACACGGCTGAGCCGAAGAAGCCACAATCGCCACTGCCCAACACGATCCCGGTCGGTACTAACGACTGAACCAGCCGAGTTTCTCTTTACTGGCGTTGTAGAACAAGCCAAGTATCCGCATGGTCACGCACAAGAGGTAAACGCTGACGAGTCCCAAAGCGCATTTAATCCCCACATTCATGAAGAAGGTGGGCATATCTTTGGTCATCATCATACTGTGGCCCGCCCGACTGGAGAGCGAATCTCCGAACGCGCTGATTCCATACACTACCAAAAGTAAAAATACCGTGATGCCATATTGAGCCGGCACCTTCATCATTGCCGGGAGCACCACGAGCGGGTTGGCCGCCAGTGGGGAATCTTTCATCGCCACGGCAAGGAAGGCCATGGGAAAGTAGATAATTCCCAGGATGCGGCTCGCGATAATCGCTTCCACCGGGATGTCGACGTCGAAAAATTTCGCCACAGTCAATGCGGTCCACAGCCAGAAGGAGGCAATAAACGTGACAAAAAGTTGAAATGCGGCGCCGAAAAGGCCGCTGAAATCGGGGAAGCCCATGTCCTCGCTCTCATCCGAAGTGGTCGTATGAATAATATTCTGCAGAAACAGGAAAATGCCCCCGTAAATTGAGATCGTCAGTATGATGCCAAAAATTCCACCCCGAACAAAGTTTAGCGCGGCAAAAGAGATTGTGGCACAGATGACAATTATTATCCCCGCACCTTTGAATGGATAAGTGAATGCGCCGGCCAGGCTCGCATAAAAACTTTTCGTTGCGGCAGCCTGGAATTGGACCGGAACACATTCCACACCGCAACTTCGACAGGTCTTGGCGACCTTGCCGGCCACGTTGCGCGAAGTGACACACAACTCACAAAAGGTGCGATTGCATTTATTGCACAAATAGCGCGCGGGCGCTTTGGGATGAAATTTACAATATCTCGCTCCAGTTATTCCCATCGGTCCGGCCGCTTCCAGTTCGGGCGGGATCGGAGGAGCATCAGTAGCTGTCGCCACGGCGGCGGGCGCATAAGCTAAACCGGAAATTCTCAAACTCCCGCCTGGCTTCAGTGCTGTCGGTGGAGGCGGCGGGGCGGCTTGCGTGGGCGGAGGCGGAATTTCAACGGCTTTGACCGCATCGGGGCCATCGGTGTAAAAAATCATGTCCACCGACCCCAAACGCAACGGTTGCCCGCTTTCGAGGCGCGACTCCTGGATCTTCGAACGGTTGACAAACGTCCCGTTGGTCGAACCCATGTCCTTGATCACGGCTGCGCCGCTGTCGATCGAGATCTGGCAATGGGAGCCTGAGATGCTGGGGTCTTCGAGTTTGAAATCGTTGCTGAGGCCCCGGCCAAGAAAGTTGAGGCCGGGCTTGAGTTGGATTTCCCAAGCCTGCGGCGTCCCCGGATTAATTACGAGTCGCGCCATGGTTACGGTTACTTCCGACTGATTACCCACTTTTTACCCGCCTCCTTTCTCCGTGTCACGAAAAAACGAATCGCAACCAACCGCACTACTATATCGTTATAGTATTAATTTTATGGCTTAATCACCGCAATAACGGCTGTTTCTGGCTTCAAATACTTACTAGCGGCAGCCTTAATTTGATCAAGAGTGACGGCCTCGTAGAGCGCGTCTTCTTCGTCAATGTGCTGGTAACCCAAACCATACAATTCATCCAATGCAGTCGCGGACGCTAAATGGCCGAGGTCCTGCCGGGCAATTTTTTTCTGGCCGATGATTTTTGCCTTGGCACGGCGCAACTCCGCTTCGGTCAAACCTTCCGCGCGCAACAATTCTGCTTCGCGCAGTAATTCTTTTTCCACGAGATCCACTTTTTCGGGCATGGTCCCGGTGTAAAACGCAAAATAGCCGGGTGCGATTCCCGGGAAATGCTGTGCGCCCACGTAGTACGCGAGACCCATCTGCTCGCGCACGCGCAAAAACAATCGGGAACCCAAATCGCTGCACGCCTCCTGGATCAATTCCATGGCGTAACGATCCGCGCTATGCAAAGTCGTTCCGGGAAAGCCCACCACCAACACGGCTTGTTTTTTGTCGCGAGTTTCCTCAAAACGATTTTTGTTCGGGCTGTGGACTTCGGACTTCGGGCTCTGGACTGTTTCACCCTTTTTCCATCCTCCGAATGCTTTTTCCACGGCGGCTTTCACTTCGCTCGCCTTGACGTCACCATAGATCGCCAGCACGCAATTGTTCGGCACGGCAAATTTCTGGTGATGCGCTTTCAGGTCCGCCGCAGTCATGGCGCTGACACTTTCCTCGGTTCCGAGGGGGTCCAGACCATAACCCGCGTTGCCAAACAAAATACGCCGCATGCCGACGCTGGCGCTCTTGAGCAAATCGTCTTTGCGTGCCTGGATATTGGCAATCTGGACTTCCCGCTCGCGTTCAAATGCCTCCGCGGGAAATGTCGGGTTCAAAATCACGTCTACGAGCAAATCCAAACCGGCAGCAAAATCGCTGCTCAACACTTCGGCGTTTGCGCCAAAACTCTGGTTTCCGCCGTAGGTATCCAAACTTCCGCCGATCGACTCGATTTCGCGCGCGAGGTCTTCCGCGCTGCGGCGGGTCGTCCCTTTGATGAGCGTCTTGGCCATCATTTGGGTAATTCCATTGTTGGCCGTGTTCTCGCCGAGCACACCACCCTGGAACGTCGCGCGGAATTCGACAAACGGCAGCCGATGATTTTCTTTCACGAGCAGGCGCAAGCCATTGGCCAATTCAAATTTCTGAATCGGCTCGTCGCTGCTGGATTCGCTAGTCAGCAACGTTTTGGGCGCGGCTCCTTCCGGCAACAATGCGTAAAGCGTGCGGTTTTCCGGCGTGAGATATGTGCGCGCGACCCGTTGCACGTCCGCGGGCGTCACGCGTTTCACCGCCGCGAGGTAACGTTCGGAAAAGGCGAGGTCACTCGCCGTCAGCCAGCTTGAGCCCAGGTCGCCCGCCTGGCCGTCCATGGTTTTACGCGTGGACAACGTGGCCGAAACGAATTGCTTCATCGCCTTGCCGAGTTCATCCGCCGAAACCGTAGCGGATTTTATTTTTTCCACTTCCGCAAGGACTGCGTCGCGAGTTGGAGAGAATTGTTCCGCGTCCATCACGGCGCTGATACCGAGCAAGCCGGAATTGCCGGGGCTGTAAGTCCACGCGTCCACATGATGCGCCACGCCCTGTTTCTCGCGCACTTCCTGGTACAAGCGCGAGCTGCGGCCGTGGCCGAGCAGCACCGCCAGCACGTCCAACGCCGGTACGTCCGGATGCCGCAATTCCGGGATGTGCCAGGCGATATGTGCGTGGCCCATTTCAATGGGCGCTTCCTCTACGATTTCGCGCGGCGCGGTTTGCTTGGGCTCTTCCGGCAGTACCATGGGCGGCAAGGCCTTGGCCTTGGAGTTTTTGTAGGAATCGCGGATTTGCGCGATGACCTCGTCGGTTTTTATATCGCCGGCGACGACGAAAAACACGTTATTCGGCGAATATTTCTCGCGGTAATAATTATGAATGTCATCCGGCTTCAACTCGTTGAAAATGTCGGGATAACCAATGACAGTGAGCCGGTAGGGGCTGCGCGTGTAAGCAGTTTCAAAGAGGCGACGGCTCGCGCGGCGGCCCGGATCGTCCACGTTCATGTCCATCTCGCGGCGGATCACGTCCATTTCTTTGGCCAATTCATCGGGCGGCAGCGTGGCGTGCTGCATGATGTCGCACAAAATATCGATCGCGATGCGCGCGCCGGTGTTGGGCACATCGATGTGATAAACGGTTCGGTCAAAGCTCGTGTAGGCGTTCATGTAGCCGCCCGCCTCCTGCACTTCCTGGTCGATGCGGCTGCCGGGGCGAGTGGTTGTGCCTTTGAACAGCATGTGTTCGAGCACATGCGAAAGCCCGGCCCCGAGCCATTTGCCCTCATGAATACTCCCGGCCATGGCCCACGACTGCGCAGAGACCACCGGCGCGCTGTGATCTTCGCGCACGATGATGATCAGGCCGCTATCGAGGGTGGTAATGCTCACACCGGGCGGGAGCGAGGGGATTTCGCCGTTGGAATCGTTGGAATTTGCTTTGCTCATTAAATTAGGTGAACTGCAAGGTATTCGGAAATGGGCTTCGGGCAAATGCAATTTGGCCGGGCTCTTTGAAAATGTATGGCGCGACTTGGATGACTTGGCGGATTTTTAGCCACAGAGGCACAGAGGGCACCGAGAGGTGCGAGGTGCGCGAGCCTAGACATCCAAAGCTGGAAAAGTTGAGGAGATAATACCCCCCCCCGCAAGGGTTGGAATGGGTTGGCAAACACTCGTAATCAACAACTTGTGTTCCGAGAAATTTGCGTGAAAACAGGTAATTAAACCGGCGTTGCCAAGGCGGGATTTGGTTAGTGAACTGCTTCCGGTGCGACACCGATCCCATCGGCACTGAATTTGTTCCGAAGGCCCTTCCATTTGTCCTTTCTCTCCTCCTTTCGTCGCGTTCTTTATAGCACTGCTGTCAAATGAGAAAGCGAGTGGCGTATCCTGGATATTCCATACGACGATGCAGTTGAACTGGGATTGCGTTACGGTTAAAGATGGGGACATGGTTCCGCGCGCCGAACCGACTTTACCGTTTGAAAAACTGAGTTTGTATCAATACTAAGGACCCTTTTATGAGCGATTCCCCAGAAAAAGTCTCCGGCATCGGCGGCATCTTTTTCAAGGCGCACGATCCGGAGCGGATGTCCGCCTGGTATCGAGAACATCTCGGTATCGGCGCGGAGGGTGGTCGTGCGGATTTCGTCTGGAGGGAGCATGATCGGCCGGATGAAATTGGCCGTACGGTCTGGTCGGTTTTTCCGGCGGATACGGATTATTTTGGATCTGCGCGACCGGCGTTCATGATCAATTACCGCGTTTCAAATTTGGACCGAATGCTGGCGCAACTCCGCGCCCAGGGAGTTACCGTGGAGAAAACCGAGGATTACGATTATGGCCGGTTCGCGTGGATTACCGATCCGGAAGGAAATCGGATTGAGTTGTGGGAACCGAAAAAGGCGTGAATAGCAGCAGAAGGTTCACAGAACATGGTCGCGACACTTCCTCTTGAGTACAAACGTCGTTTCTCCCTGCATCTCTATTGGCCGAGCCACGGGCCGCTATTATTGCGCAGCGGGAAAGACAATGGGAATTCCAACCGCATCGATATTCTTTTCCACGACGTGCGTTGGATGGCGTTGCCAGTGTGGTTTGAAGGTCTCCGAATCGAACGGGGAGAACTTTCAGAGATTCCGATTCCCCTTACCGCCAAGATAAAAGAAGAGGCCCATCTCATGTCGGTATTCTGACTGATTTCACAGGGCGTTACGCATTACGTGTTGGGCGGCGAAAATGTCAGCATCGCCGAAGACCAAAGGGAGTATTTCGAAGATTCTCAACTACTAACAAATTTCGATTTTCGCGCCTTCGTGGCCCCGCTGTGGAAGAAGTAGAAGCTGAAGCCAAAAACGCGAAAGGCTTAAGGCCGAAGCATCTAAATTTCCAACTTGATCGGTTTTTAATTTTCTCTCGACAGCAAAATCCTTCCCGATAAAATTAATCTATGCCAATTGCCCCTATTTCAATTGGCATAGATGTTTGTTTTTTTGAATGATATGTTGGTGGGCAATTAGTTCCATTCAAAATCATCTCTTCAATAATCCTGATTACCGTCGGGTTTACTTTCCCGAATTCAAACCGGCACAATCAATTCCAACCCTTCGCGTTCTCGAAAATTCAGATGCGTTGGCCCTGGCAAAAAGGCTCTCCACCTCTTTGCGGCTCTGCGCCTTTGCGTTAAAATCTAATGTTTATCCCCGAAACTCCCGCGCAGCTTTGCCGCCGGCGGACAAGTTTGCGAGTTTCATCTCCGAGTATTTCCGCGAGAAGATCACTCCGTCCGCGCCGCCTTTGAGGCCAGCGGTGGTCGCGGCATAAACATCTTCCGACGAGGTTTTCTTCTGGCCGTCGTTCGTCGGCACATCGATGTCGATGCCAGGATAAATTTTGCATTTGCCCTGCACGTCGGCAACGGCGCGTTTGATTTCGCGAAACACGTAATCGGAGGAAAGTCCGGTGGTCGGTAATTTGTCCAGCGGGGCTTCGTCGCCGTAGCCGAGCCACGCGTTATTCACGCGCCAGACTTCTTCCTTGGGCAAATCGCCGAGGACGCCGGAAGCCATGTTGTCCAGATAACCGGCGTAGCGAGGACCGCCGCAATTGTTGTAAACCACGATTTTCAAAAAATCCGCGACTTTGGCGAACTCGGGATAATTCTGCTCGGCGCGGAAGTACGGGCTGAATGAATTCGCGTGCCAGATGTGAAATCCCACTTGCACGTTCGGCCGGCTCTTTTTCGCGGCGTGATAAATGTCCGGGTAAACGGCGTGCTTGCCGTCGGTCCAAAGTTTTTCCCAGGCGATCAATTCCGGGTAGTCCAGCAGCAGCCGCCAGAATTCCACGTAGTAACCGTCATTGGGCCGTTGGCCACCGCGGGCGGCGGTGATGAATTGGGCGAGCTTTTCAAATCCTTCCCGGGTGCGAGCGACATCGATGCCGCGGTCGCGCGCGGCTTTTTGGTGCAACTCGCAAAAGCAGGTCACGCGCCGGGGATCGCTTCCACCGATGGCATTCAGCAACGGTCCCTGGCGTTCGGAACACCACATGACGCCATCCAATTCGTAGCTTTGGCAGTAATCCCCGGTGAGTCCGATCAGAAATTCGCGATAATCGGGATGCAACGCACACAGAGTGCCGGCGGGGCGGCCGCTCAAATCGATTTCCCGCAACTTGTCCACGCCGGGAATGTCTTTGCCGAAATTGTCCTCATACCACGCGTAGACTTTCATTCCGCGGCGGTGCGCTTTGGGCAGGACGTCGGCAATGATGTCGTAATCACCATGGTCTGGCGCCTTGGTCTGCTTGAGGGTGGTGCGTTCGTAAAATTTTGCGTGCGAGGTGGCGAAATTGCCGCCGTGAAAATTCACATCATATTCCTGCTTGCCGTGGTCGGGCAGCGGTTGCCCCGGCACCTGACGCCCGGCGATGCCGCGACCATAAGTAAACGTGGCGAGGAACAGCGTATTCACCGCGCCGCGCTCCTGCAAAATATCCAGCACCCGCTCCGTACCTTCATCCAGAAACGAAACTGCCCCGACCTGGATGCCGATCATTTTATCAGACGCAGTCGCGGCTGCTCTCGCGGTGAGCGGCATTATTGCGGGAGCAAGGGTGGTCGCGGCCACTGCGGTGGCGGTGGTCTTGAGAAATTGCCTGCGGGTAAGATCCGAAGGGTGAGTTTTCATGGAGCGATTTTGCCCCTGCGCCAGCGAGGAGGCGAGAGGATTTTGGGAGTAGCGACGATATCCCAAAGTTTAGTAATGTTTCAGCCACGGAGTGGCGATAGAGCAAGGAACGAGGCTTTTCTTTCGCTCCTCCGGAGCTTGCAAACTTCTACATATAGTCCCACAGCTCACGCTGTGGGCTACCATCTGACGCTGCTCCGCAGCTATACCCACGCAATACTCCAAAAGTGGCTGCGGCAAATGGATGAGCGTCCAATCTATGTTCTATCAATCGCGCCTCGCGACCCAGCGAATGCTCTGCGCGATTAGCTTTTGAAAATTTGGATCGTCGTAGCAGCCATGACCGACGATGGTTCCCACCACGCGCGATTTTTTCTCGGTGCGATACCAGGCCAGCCATTGGTCACCGTTTTTGAGTAATGGCTGAGAATTATCCAGCATGTGCATGTTGGAATAAAGCTCGTCGTGCAAAACGAAATCAGGCAGGCCCGCCGTGACGGGATGATTTTTCGCGACCACGGTCACGGGAATATCCACGTCGCCCTTGTAGGTGGACGAAGTGATGCCATTGACCATCTGCTCGGTTTGATAAACGTATTTGCCGCCGGCGATGCGCTCGTATTCGCTCCACATGGGATACGAAAGATACGCATGATGCAGCACGATCACGCCGGTGCCTTTGTCGAACAGCTCCAGGAAACGCGCTTTTTGGCGATCGGTGATTTTGGTCGGCGAATCGTAAAGCAAAACCACATCGTAGCTGAACAAATCGTCGCGGTCGTAGGCTTCGGCGTTGGTTTGTTGAGTGGCCCAGGTGTAGGTGACTTCCGGATTGTCGGCGAACATCTTGAAGAACGGTTCCGCCTTGAAGTTGTGTCCGCCGGTGACGATCAGGACTTTGATTTTATTGTTGGCGTGAGTTTTCGCATCAGGAGCGACACAGCCAGCGAGCAGCGCGAGTGCGCAGAGCAGCGAGAGTATTTTCATTCCATTTTGGCGACCGGTTTCGGCTCTTTAGCGGTTTTGCTTTGCGGTAAAAATGGTTTTCGAAACGCTTCCTCAAAATCGTAGCCGCCCTGAAAATCATCGCGGCTGTCCTTGTCGGTCTTGGAAAACAGGCCGGCCTCGACGACGTTGAAAACAATTTCACCGAAATCTTCGCACTTGGTGATGCCCCAGTCCTCAAGCACGGTGATGGCCATGGGGCCGAATTGCGCGAGGGCATAATCGCGGACGCCGGCGAGCAATTCCTGGCCGGTGACGTGCAATCCCTCGCGGCGTTCGCGCGCGGCGGCCTTCTGGGTGAAATCGAGCGCGTCGCGAACGAACAGATACGCGTCGCGGCGATACCGCAAATCCTTCGCGAGAATCGCATCGAGCGTTTCTTCAAAATTGGCTTCGTGCATTTTTAATGTTTCGCCGGCGCGACGATGGCCGTCGCCGGGCGGGCTGTGAAATATGCCCTGACCGCCCAACCCGCCAAAAACAAACCCAGAACGATACAGAGCACCAATTGTTCCTGGTTGCTCATGCGGCTCATAAGATACGTTAAAAGAGACGGACGGAAATGACAACATCGCAAACGCCCGTGTTTTATGGCGGCTATGTGTTGACAGACTGGTTGCGAAATCTAAAGTGCCCGCGTGGAAAATGCTCTCGTGAACCCGTGGATGATGCTGCCTTTTGGCCTGCTGCTGGCGGTCATTGCGCTCGCTCCACTGTTTTTCGCCGATTGGTGGTCGAAGCATTATGCCAAGGTCGCATTCGGGCTCGCGGCGGTGGTTCTCGCTTACTATTTCTTCGGCATCCATGCCTCGGGGCGCGTGCTGACGGTCGGGCATGAATATGTGAGTTTCATCGCGCTGATCGGCTCGTTGTTTGTCGTCTCGGGGGGAATTCATATCAACGTGAAGGGCGAGGCTTCGCCGATGGTCAACGTGGCCTTTCTACTCATCGGCGCGATCACGGCGAATCTTTTGGGGACGACCGGAGCCTCGATGCTGCTGATTCGCCCGTGGATTCGGATGAATAAATACCGCATCACGGGGCATCACATTGTTTTTTTCATTTTTATCGTTTCCAACGTGGGCGGTTGCCTGACGCCGATTGGCGATCCGCCGTTGTTCCTGGGTTATCTTTACGGGATTCCATTTTGGTGGGTGGCGGAGCATTGCCTGCCGATGTGGGCCATGGGAGTGGCCATTCTGCTGGCGATGTTTTATGTCGTGGACCGGATTAATTTTAATCGCGCGCCGCGCGACGTTCGCGCGAAAGAAACCGCGCACGAGGAATGGCGTTTTGAGGGTCTCTGGAATGTGATGTTTCTGGCAATTATTTTGGCAGCAGTGTTCATCAACCATCCGCCGTTGCTGCGCGAGGCGTTGATGGCGGGGGCGGCGCTGGGGTCTTATTACACGACCCGGAAGGCGGTGCACGAATCAAACCATTTCAGTTTTCATCCCATCAAGGAAGTCGCCGTCCTGTTCGTGGGAATTTTTGCGACGATGATGCCGGCGCTGGACTGGCTCGCGGGTAACGCGAAGGAATTGCTCGGACAGCATCCGGCTTCGGGGGTTTTTTATTGGGGCGCCGGCTCGCTTTCG
Organism: Verrucomicrobiia bacterium; assembly: GCA_036272195.1. Taxonomy (GTDB): domain Bacteria; phylum Verrucomicrobiota; class Verrucomicrobiia; order Limisphaerales; family DASXHY01; genus DASXHY01. The sequence continues at coordinate 61,700 of DATAZE010000004.1, forward strand.
AGTGTGCTCGACAACGCGCCGACCTACCTGAGTTTTCTCAGCGCGAGCTTTGGCTCGTTTGTGAATCACGATATCGTGGCGCAGGTGCAGGCGCACATCGCATCCGGCACGATCGATTTCACCAATCTCACCGGCGCTTACGCGGAACAAATCCGCCAGACGCTCGATGCGCTGCAAAAATATCACGCTGATCACGTGCTGGCTAAAAACGTGAGCACGGAGGAAATCGAAGTTTGTTACCTGCTCGGCAACGCGACTTTCAACAAATACATTTTGGCCATCAGCATTGGCGCGGTGTTCTTTGGCGCGAACACGTATATCGGTAACGGGCCAAATTTCATGGTGAAATCCATCGCCGACCAACAGAAAGTGCGCACGCCGGCGTTTTTGGATTACATCTGGAAATTCACGCTGCCGTTCATGCTGCCGATGTTGATCATCGTATGGCTGGTTTTCTTTTTGAAATAGAGACAGGCAGGATGCCTGCCGCTTGGATGTACGACGATCCGGTTATGTTCCCGCAACAATTTTGAAACTCGGCGCGCTCCGGCCAAGAATTTGCTTGGCACACGCGGCGGATTTCAGGGAACATTCCTCAACTGGATTAGGGCACCGCATTGCGCACTCTTTACAATATTCTCTTTAGGATATTTTTCCTGCTGGCCTCGCCGTATTACTTTATACGGATGCGGCGGCGGGGAAATTGGCGCGATGGATTTAAGGAGCGCTTCGGAAAATTCAACACTCTTTTCAAGCAATCCATCACCAACCGGCAGGTGCTATGGCTGCACGCCGTGAGCGTGGGGGAAGTGAATATCTGCACGCAGTTGATCCGCGCGCTGGAACCGCGCATGCCCAATCTCAAAATCGTGGTGTCCACGACCACGACCACGGGCATGGGAGAGTTGAAGAAAAAACTACCGACGTTGATCTCGAAAATTTATTACCCGATCGATCACCGCAAATACGTGAGCCGGGCGCTCGCGACCGTTTATCCCGAGGCCATCGTTCTGGTGGAAGCGGAAATTTGGCCGAATTTCATCTGGCGCGCGCGGGACATGGGCATCCCGATTTTCCTGGTGAATGCGCGGCTGTCCGACCGGTCGTATCGCGGCTACAAGCGGTTCGGTTTTCTTTTCCGTCCGCTCTTCGCGTCGTTTGCCGGCGTGGGCGCGCAAAATGAAGCTGACGCCGCGCGATTGCGCGAACTCGGCTGCCGCCCGGAAGCCGTCCATATCGTCGGCAACTTAAAATTTGACGCCGCGCATCTCGAAACGCAACAGACCGTCAATGTGGAAAAAATCCTGCGCCAGGCCGGCGTGCCGGCCGGCGCGCGCGTCCTGCTGGGCGGCAGCACGCACGATGGCGAAGAGGTGATCCTCGCGGAAGTCTTTCAACGTCTTCGCAAAAAATTTCCCGATTTGTTTCTGGTTCTCGTTCCGCGCCACTTCGAGCGCAGCCGGGATGTGGGCCGTGCTTTGAAGGATCGTGACGTAAAATTTGCTTATCGCAGCGACATCACGGCCGAAACACAACTAAAGCCGGGCGAAGTCGAATGCCTGCTGGTGAATTCCACGGGCGAACTGAAATTCTTTTACGATCACGCCACGGTTATTTTCATCGGCAAGAGTTTGGCGGCGGAAGGCGGGCAGAATCCCATCGAACCAGCGGCAGTGGGCAAGCCGGTTATTTTCGGACCCAACATGCAGAATTTTCCGGACGTAGTTCGGGCATTTCTTGCGGCAGACGGCGCGGTACAGGTGCAGAACGCCGCTGAACTGGAACAGAAAATTGCGGAACTGCTTCCCAACGAAGCCCGTCGAATGGAACTGGGGCGTAACGCAATAAAAGTTGTCCGTG
>DATAZE010000005.1:0-80077 GCA_036272195.1 Verrucomicrobiia bacterium
AACAACCCGATGATATTAGACAGGTTGATGAGGTTAACCGGCAGAAGAAAATTGTGATTTTGGGAAGCGGTGATGACGCAGAGCGCCACGAGCAGGCCAAAAATGCCGAGATCCTTTTTCATCTTTTAAGTTTCAGGCGACGAATGCGCTTTTCGCGGCCGCTACGGGGCGGCCCATGGCGAGTTGCATAATATTTTCTTCGGAACAATCCGACCGTTCCAATACTCCGGTGATTTGTCCTTCGTGCATCACCGCGACGCGGTCGCTGATGTGCAACACTTCTTCCATATCGCTGCTGATCATGAGAATGACCGTGCCTTGCTCGGCGAGGGCGCGCATGAGGCGGTAAATTTCAGCTTTCGCGCCGACATCGATGCCGCGCGTGGGTTCGTCGAGAATGAGGACTTTCGGCCGCATGGCGAGCCATTTTCCGAGGACGACTTTTTGCTGGTTGCCGCCGCTCAAATTCATGACGAGAGACTCGGCATTGGGCGTTTTGATTTTCAGCGAGGAGATCTGTTCGTCCGCGGTTTTGCGTTCTCGATGGCGTTGAATCAATCCCATGCGCGCAAAACGGGGCAGGGAAGGGAGGCTGATGTTTTCCCGCACGCACATGCTCACGACCAGTCCTTCACCACGGCGGTCCTCCGGCACCAGATAAATTCCGTGCCGAATGGAATCGCGCGGCGAAGAAATGGAAAGCTGCTGGCCGCTCAATGACACTTCGGCCGCCTCCGCGCCATCGAGTCCGACCAAAGCTTTGGCCATTTCCGACCGGCCCGCGCCCACCAGGCCGGCGAAACCAAGAATTTCTCCCTTCGCAGCATCGAACGAAACCCTCTCCTCGGGATACATCGAGGAACGGAGATTGCGCACCTGGAGAAAGCCGGGAGTTTTTGGCGCATCAGACGCCACGTAAAAACTTTTTATTTCACGACCGATCATCAAATTGACCAGCCGGTCGTGCGAGGCTTCTTCGTGCGGCACTTCCCCCGCGTTTTTTCCGTCGCGCAACACCACCACGCGGTCAGCGCATTGGTCAAGTTCCCCGAGACGATGCGAGATATAGATGACACTCACGCCCTGGGTGCTGAGTTCGCAAACCAGTTCCAGCAGCCGATTGGTCTCGGACAGCGTGAGGCTGGACGTCGGCTCGTCCATGATGATCAGCCGGGCATTGAGGGAAAGCGCCTTCGCGATTTCGACGAGCTGTTGTTGGGCGACGGAGAGCCTGTCCAGGCGCGTGTGGGTGGAAATGTTCAGACCGAGGCGCTTTAGAAACGGCGCTGCATCGGCGTGAATTTTTTTTCGGTCAATCAATCGAAACGGGCCATGAACCGGTTCGCGTCCCAGGAACACGTTCGCCGCCACATCGAGATTATCGAGAACATTGAGCTCCTGGTGAATGAACGCGATGCCGAGCCGCATCGCGTCCGTCACGTGATGAATCGTCACCGGCTGGCCGTCCACGCGGATTTCTCCCTGGTCAGGCTGATGGACGCCGCCGAGGATTTTCATCAACGTGGATTTGCCGGCTCCGTTTTCCCCGACCAGCGCCACGACTTCCGCGCGGTCGACGTGGAGGCTCACGCCGTCCAAAGCGACCACGCCCGGGAATCTTTTTGAGATCCCGCGCATTTCAAGCAATGGCGTGGAAGACATGGCGATTGGCGCAGCCGCTGGTATTGACGATTTATTTACCGAGCAACTTTTTCAATCGCGCCTGAAAATCGGCCACCGTGTCTTTTTTGATGCTCAACGTGGGAATGAATTCTTTTCCGGCGGCTGGAAAAACGCTTTTATCGCCGCGAAGATATTTGTCCATTTGGACGATGGCCTGTTTGCCAAACTCAAACGGCTGCTGCACGACCGTGCCGTAAATATCGCCCGCAGCTACGCCCGCAAGCGTTTCCTCGTTTTCATCGAAGCAAACGATTTTCACTTTGCCCGCTTTTCCCGCGCCGCGAACGGCATTGAGAATGGCCGGGCCGTTATAATTCCAAAGCCCCACGAGGCCCGCGACGTCGGGATATTTGACCAGCGTGTCCTCGGCATTGCGTTGCGCCCGGCTGTTGTCGGTTTCATCGGTGCGCACATCGATGATCTCGACTTTGGAACCTTGCAATTCCTGTTTGATGCCCGCGAATCGTTCCTTGGCATTCTGCGCATCCATGCTGCCGACGAAGACCATTATCTTTCCGCCGTCGGGCAACGCTTCCTTGATCAGCTTTCCGGCCTCAACTCCCGCCGCTGTGTTGTCCGTGCCGATGTAGCAAACGCGTTTGCTCTTCGGCGCGTCGCTGTCCTGCGTGATGAGCAATGCCTGGCTCGCAATCTTGTCGAGTAGCACGGTTTGATTCGCCGGATCAACCGGACTGACCGCGACACCGTCCACGCCTTTCACGAGCAAATCGTCCAGGACCTGTTGCTGCTCGGCGGCGGTGCCGCTCGAGGGGATGCGAAAATCGACCTCCACGTCGCCCAGTTCCTTTTGCGCCTCTTCACAACCCGAGCGGGCGATGGTCCAAAACGTCGCGGCAGTATTGGAGACAAACGCCAGTTTTAATTTTTTCTTCGGTTCAGCGCTGGTTCCATTGGCGACGGTTTCGTCCTTTTTGCTGCAACCCTGTATGGCCAGGGCCAGGCAAAGAACGGCGAGGAGGGGGGCATGGTATCGTTTCATGTTTTTTCCTGGTTTATGATTGAATTGTTTTCTTTACCGGAGTTGTTGGTGTTTTTGGCCGCAAGTGCTGTTTTATTTCAAATGTGATCAAGGCGTCGACCGCGCTTTTTGGCGGAGGGCAATCAATTGCTTCATCGTGCCGTGAAGGTTTCCCTTCCCATGCTCCGTGCCGAACGCGTCATGAAGCTCTTTGTAAAGCGAGTAAAGTTCGCGATAGACTGCATGTGCTTTGGCGTTGGGCCGGAACACCCGCGGTTTCAATCCGGTCATAGCCTTTTGCGCAGCGATGAAATTCCTGTGCGCACCGGCCACGACCGCCGCGGCGACGGCCGAGCCGAGGGCGCAGGTTTGCGCCGAGCGGCTGACCTTCATCGGCCGGCCCGTCACGTCCGCGTAGATTTGCATGACCACTGGATTTTTGTCCGCAATTCCGCCGCAGTTGATGACTTGATTAATTTTTACTCCGTACTCCTCAAAACGATTGATGATGGTCAATGCTCCGAAAGCCGTCGCCTCAATGAGAGCGCGGTAAATTTCCGCCGGCGTCGTATAGAGCGTTTGTCCCACAAGCAGGCCAGTCAGTCGTTGGTCGGCGAGGACGGTGCGATTGCCATGATTCCAATCCAGCGCGAGCAATCCAGATTCGCCCGGCTTCAACTTCGCGGCTTCGGCCGTCAATGCCTCGTGCGTTCCGGCATTTCCGCCGGGCTGAATGTAATTGACGAACCAATTAAAAATGTCGCCCACCGCCGCCTGGCCGGCTTCCAGTCCGAAATGGCCCGGCAAAACGCTTCCGTCCGCGATCCCGCAGAGGCCGGGCACGTCCGCGATTTTTTTTGTGTTCACCGACACAGCGATGTCGCAAGTGCTCGTGCCGATTATCTTCACGAGCACTCCGGGCGCGATGCCGCTGCCCACCGCTCCGAGATGCGCATCGATGGCGCCGGTGGCCACGGGAATGCCCGCGCACAAGCCCGTGCGCTTCGCCCATTCCTCCGTAAGTCCGCCCCCGGCCTTGTCCACACTCGCAAATCGCGGCGTCAAACGCTTCCGCAAAGCGCCCAGGCGCGGATCAATATTCGCGAGAAAATCTGCGTCCGGATAACCACCCCACGCGCGGTTCCACATCGCCTTATGACCCGCGGCGCAGACGCCGGCAATGAATCGGCTCGGATGTTCCGTCCCGGTCAGCATTGCGGGAACGTAATCCGCCAGTTCGATCCAGGAATGCGCGGCCTTGAAAACGTCCGGCGCAGTATTAAGGCAATGCAAAATTTTGCTCCAAAACCATTCGCTCGAATAAGTCCCGCCGCATTTTGCGAGAAATTGCGGCCGATGTTTTTTCGCGAGCTGCGTGATCTCTCCCGCCTCCGCAACGCTGGTATGGTCCTTCCACAGCCACGCCATGGCTGCGGGATTGTTCGCAAACTTTTTGTTTAACGCGAGCGGTTGGCCAGCGGCGTCCACGGGCAACGGCGTGCTGCCGGTTGTGTCCACACCGATCCCGATGACTTGCTCCGCTTTGAAACCGCGCACACTTCGCTTTGCCGAAGCCAGCGCATTTCTCAGGGTGATTTCCGCGCCTTTGACATAATCGGCCGGATGCTGCCGCGCGAGATTAGGGTCGCGTGAAAGAATCACGCCGTGCGTTCCGTGCGCGTATTCCCAAACGGCGGAGGCGATTTCCGCGCCGTTCGCCACGTCGACGATCATCGCGCGAACGGAGTTCGTTCCGTAATCGAGGCCAATGGTATATTGGGTGCCCATCGCTTATGCGTGATGATACATTTCCCAGGCGAGATATTTGCTCAAAGCTTCCTTCACTCCTGCGCCAACGCGCGTGGGATTGATGGCCACGTGATGCTCGAAACCGTTTTCACAGATGTAGCGCAACAGCTTTTGGAAATTGGGGATGTGCACCACGCCGTAACCACCAAAAGTTTTCAACGGGTCGTTCGTGATTTCGCCTTCACCGATGTAAGCTGTGATTTTGCCTGCGAAATCATCCGTGCTGCATCGCAAATACGTGAAGCCGCCACCTTTCACGCGGCCTACCACTGTTCCGTAAGTGTTTTCCTTGCCCACCGTCCCGGCGATGATCTCCTGGAAATCCATCACTGGCGCGTCCTCGCCGGTTTGCACAAAAATATCCTTGGGCAGGTTGCTGCAATGGAACACCACGCCTTTATCCGGGTCTTCGCCATAATTATTGTTCCAATCCACCAGCGCGCTCGGCTTGCCGCTCGCCTGCGCCATGGCATACATGGCCACGGTGCCCATGATGTCCACCTCGCACGCGCTGCTCATCAGCATGTTGCTCATCATGCTCATCAACGTGCAGGGCACCACGCCGAAAAATTCCTCCATTGCCGTCCAGCATTGAATCGCCGTGGCGTTCAGCCGTGTGTCGCGCATCCATTTGTCCACGGCCACGCCGAACTTTGCCATCTTCAAAAGTGCCAGCGGCGGGATGGATTTGGCCACAATATATTTTTGAATCTCCTGCAACTTGGCTTCGACGACGGGATCAACGTCCTTCATTTTGTTGACCCAGCCGAAAAGTTCAAACAGGTCGAGCGTTTCAACGCTAATGCCGGAATGCTCGAGCAATTTTTCGCTGTAACGAACGGTATTGAACGCCGTGGGCCGCGCGCCGAGCGCGCCGATGCGCAAATTTCTCAATGACCTGACGGTGCGGCAGGTGACCACAAAATCCTGCAAATCCTGCAAGAAGTTTTTTCCGTCCGGCGTGTCGGTGTGCAGGCGGGTCAGCGTGAAAGGCAGGTTGTATTGTCGCAGATTGTTGCACACCGACATCTTGCCGCAGAAGCTGTCCCGGCGATGCGCAATGGTCATCGTCTTGGGATCATCGTTAAAAGCGTGAACCAGCACGGGCACGCGCAACCCCGACCAGCGGATCGCGTTGGCCACGCCGCGTTCATCGCCGAAATTGGGGAGGGTCACCAGGATGCCATCGATTTTACTGGCATTTTCCTTGAACAAATCCGCGCATTTTTGCGCGTCGCTCAGGCTCTCGACGGCGCCGAATTTTGTCGCGTCCGTCAGCAGAATGACCGTTTCGATGCCGAGCTTTTCCAGGGTCTTAAGGATTTCCTTGCGCCCGGAATCGCACAAGTGCGCGGGAAAGAAGCCTCGATTGCCGACGATGACGCCGAGAGTGATTTTTTGTGTATTCATTTTTTGGGAACGCTGTTGATTTTAAATTTGTGAGACAACCACCGTTTCGGGGGCCTCGTCGGGAACTATCAGACGGTCGATCCCCGCCGCGACGAGGCCAGCTTTGCGGTGGCGGGGAGCTTTTTCAATTTTCAATTCGCCAAACCGCGCCCAGAGTGTGCCCTTGTTGATGGCCTCCGTCAGGTAAGAAAAAACTGCGGACGGTAATTCCGTCACCGTTCCGGTGATGACCACGCGGCGCAATCCCAGGACATTCAGCGCACCGGCAATCCCGGCGCCCATCGCGTCCAAAGTTTTGGCCAGCCACGGCTCGACGCCGCGAGCGGCGACAGATTCCGAGAAGGCCGCCCAGGTTTTTCGGGACTTGGGATGCGCCGCGGCAAAACTTTCCAACAGCGCGCGAATCGACGCCAATGTTTCGAGACAGCCGATGGAACCGCAACCGCATTTGCGTTGGTTTCCCATCACCGGCGTGTGGCCCAATTCACCGCTGATGGGCAGCGGATGCGCGTAGAGCTTTCCGGAAATCAGCACGGCACTGCCGACTCCTTCGCCAAAATCCACCAATAGAAAATCCTCGCCGCCGGGATGCGCCGAATGATGCCCGAGCGCGAGAATGCGTTCCTCTTGAATCAGGATGACCGGATCGCTCCAGACCTTCCGGATGGCGGCGGAAAAGGCGGTGCCGGCCGTCCAACGCAAATTGGGCGAATAGAGAATTTTCGCTTTGCGCTCGTCCACCAGGCCCGGAACGCTGACCAGGATTCCCCAAAAAGATTTTTGCGGCATCTGCGCTGCCGCTTCGCGGAGGGCCTGTGACCATTCCCGGGGAGTCTCGGGGGTTCGAAATCGCACCAGCCATTCATTCTCCCCGGACACCGAGAGGGGCAGGGGAGTCAAATAGGTTTCCGCCAAACCCAGTTGCATGCCGAGAAAGCGGGATTTGGTTTGAGTCAACCGGAGCATCCGGCCCGGACGCCCCATTCTCACGTGCTCGGATCCATTTTGAGCCGCCTCATCCACTTCTTCAAAAACCCCAAGCTCAATCAATTCATTGGTGATTTTTCCAACCGTGGGCTGACTGAGCCCGAGAGACTTCGCTAACCCGGCCCGGGAAGCAGTGCCAAGCCGCAGCAACCGGTCCAAAAGGGCACGCTTATTGTGCCTGCCCATCTTGGAGGGGATGATGACCATAATTACTTAATTAAGTTTAGAAACTAATTTATCGTCAAGGAGAAAATGGAAAAGAAGATTCAATGTCTGCGCCGCGTAGCGCAGGCTTTCAGCCTGCGGGTTCGGGCGACTTTCCAGTCGCCCGTTCCTCGAGCTTGAATGGAAACCACCGGCTCGATTTTGACATTGTCATTTCAATCCGTTGTTCCAACATCGTCGCGAAGGAGCACTCATGAAAAATATCATTTTTTGCACGTTGATCGCCGCCTGCGTCGCGCTGGCTGTTCTCGATGTGGCGCAGGGAAATAGAATACAGAAACAGAGCCTTCAAATTGCGCGAGGCCTGCAACAGATTAACGCCCTCCGCGACGAATTAAAGCAACAGTCCGAAGACATCGAACACGCCAGGCAGTCCGAGGCGAAGGCTAGGATCCTGCAACAGACGTTGACGGAAAGCACCTCCGCGGTGGTTGAACAATCCAAAAAAACCGAGCAGTTGCAGCAATCACTCGCGCAGGCGAAGACCAACAACCCCCTGCATAGCATGGGGGCCATGTTCAAAGACCCGAAGATGCGCGAAATGATCAAGTCGCAACAGAAGGCGGTTTTCGGCCCCATGATTAGCAAGCAATACAGCGATTTATTCAAGCAATTCAATTTGACCTCGGACCAGTCGGCGACTTTCAAGGATTTGATCCAAAAGAAAATGCTCACCGGCGCAGACGCCGGGTTTTCCATGATGGACGATAGTCTTGATGCCTCGCAGCGCGCCGACATCGCCAAACAGGTCAAAAGCCAGGCCGACGACGTGGACAACCAAATCAAACAATTTTTGGGCGATGACAATTACCAGGCCTATCAATCGTATGAAAAATCTGTTCCCGATCGGCAAAGCGTCGGTCAGTTCAACGATCAGTTCGCGGGAACGGGCAACGCGCTCACCGCCTCGCAACAGGACCAACTGGCCCAGGCCATGAGTGACGCGCGCAACAATTTCACGTGGACATCCGGCTTGAACCACAGAGATCCGGGAGCGGTCGGCGATATGGCGGCTTTGCTCACGGAGGATAACATCAACAAATTCGTGCAGGAACAGGAGCAGTTCGACCAGCAATTCCAGTCGCGCGCGCAGACAATTCTCTCCCCGGAACAATTCACGGCGTTTCAGGAGTTTCAAAAGACCCAACGCGACTTGCAGATGGCCGGTTTGAAAGTGGCGGCGCAGATGTTCAAACCCGCGGTTCAGTAATGGCAGCCGTGGACATCAGTCCGCGCCGATTGATTGGTGTAAAGCGATGACAGGTAGGGACGCCGCGCTGCGGCGTCCCCGCCCGCGTTCAGCGGGCGGAATAACGAAATCCGCCGACGCAAATAACACCAAACATTGCGCCGCTAAACGCCGCGCGCTGTCGCTACCCCGTCACTTGCGCCGCCAATTCTTCAGCGGGATAGGTCCATATTTCCGCCAACGTGGGATGATAATGAGGCATGGCGGCGAGTTCCTGAACCGTCATTCGCTTGTGCATGGCGGCAATGATTTCGTGAATCAATTCTCCACCCGCCGGCCCCACGCACGCGCCGCCGATAATTTCTCCCGTCTGCGGCTCGGCCAGCAATTTCACGAATCCGTCCTTCGCCTCCATGATGAGCGATTTGCCGTGGTCGCCGAACGGATATTTTGCCGTGAAATAAAGAACGTTCCGCACGTGCGCGCGTTTTTCCGTCAGGCCCACCGAGGCAATCTGCGGGTCGGTGAAAACAACTTCGGTGAGCAGGCGATAGTCCATCGCCTTCGGATGTGCCGGATGCGCGATATTATGCGCGGCGATTTCACCTTGTTGAATGGCGATGTGCACGATCTCGTGCAGCCCGGTGCAGTCGCCCGCCGCATAAATATGCGGCAGGGTGGCTTGCATTTGGAGATTCGTGATGATGCGTCCGTGTTCGAGCTGCACGCCAATTTTTTCCAAACCCAGCGACGCCACATTGGGAATTCGGCCCAGCCCAAAAAAAATCTCCTCAGCCCGCACGCGCTTGGTTTCGCCTTCGTGCTCGAAAGAGATTTCCTTCAATCCACCCAACCGCCGCGCGTCGGTCAGTTTCGTACTCGTGTAAACCGTGACACCTTCCCGCCGGAGGACGTCTTCGATGACTGCGGCGGCGTCCGAATCCATTTCATGCAACACGTGCGGGCTGCGTTGAATCAACGTGACCTTCACGCCGAAGCGCGCAAAAAACTGCGTGAATTCCAACGCCACCGCGCCACCGCCCAGCACGATCAGCGAACGGGGAAGTTTCGTCAGCTCCAGCGCGGTGTCGCTCGTGAGAAAACCAACCTCGTTTAATTGGGGAAGGGGAGAAGGCGCTACGCTTGAGCCGGTGGCGACAACAAAATGGTTCGCGGAAAGTTTCTGGCCGGTGCTGAGTTCAACCGTGTGCGAATTGACGAAACGCGCCATGGCCCGCACCAATTCGAATTTGCCGGCGGTCAATTGTTGCGCGCGGTAATCCGCAAATTCCTTCACCATCGCGTTTTTTCGCGCCATCACTTTCGCGAAATCGAAACTCACCTCGCTGCGAATGCCCCACGGCTCGGTATGGCTGGCGAGATGCATCACATGCGCCGCATAGAGCAGCGCCTTGGTCGGCATGCATCCACGCAAGATGCACAAGCCGCCGAGTTCCGCGGCGCCGTCGATTACGACCGTCTTCAGCCCGGCGCCGGTGGTGCATCGCGCCGCCGCATAACCACCGCTGCCACCGCCGATGATGGCCACATCAAAGTTGCGAGTCTCTTTCGATTTCACGCCGGGACGATAGACCAGCGGCGGAGGTCTTACAACGCCTTCATAAAAAAGGACGCGTCATTGACGCGTCCTTTCGAATGATTTCCGGGAAACTTATTAGTGTCCGTCCCGGTTTCCGTCTGGACCATGGCCGTCCGCGGGAGCTTCATGCACGGGCGCTTGATGCGCTTCCGGCACATGGACCGGCGGCGGGGTCGGGCGAACATCCGGGTGAGGCGCAGGCTCGCGTCCGGTCGGCGGCAACGGCCTTTCCGCGGGCGATATCGGTCGCTCGCTGGGCGCGGGCACTTCCCGCCGCTGCTCGGGAGCAGGAGTCGGAACCTCGCGAGGGGTTTCGGGACGTTGTTGTGGCACTTCGGGAGCGCGCTGCACGGGAGCTTGCTGTGCGGGTTGTTGGAAAACGCGCGGTTGTTCCCGGCCGGTCGACGGTAGGGTCTGCTGACGTTGTTGTTGCTGCTGCTGTTCCTGCCGCTGTTGTAATTGTTGTTGTTGCTCCCGCTGCTGCTGTTGTTGCTGTTGACGAATGTCCAGCTGCCGCTGTTCCGGCTGCTGGTAATTGCGTTGTTGGTCACGGCCGGTCGCAGCCGGGCGTTGTTGCTCGGCGGGCCGTTGCTCGGGCCGCTGGCCGTCCTCGCGGCGTATATTGTCCGGACGATGCTCCTGTTGGATTACATCATGGATCGGCCGCGCGGTGAACCGCTGACCGGTGGCGCGTTGAATCGGGTCAACTCCCGGGCCGCGGTTCGCAAAAATCGTCCGCTGGCGGCCGCCCACATCCACCGATTGACGCTGAAAATTCTTAATCACCTTGGTCCGATTGATGATCGTCGTGTTGTTTACGACGAAATCATGGCGGCTGCGAAAATGATCGTGAAAACGGTGCACATCGCAAAATACGAAAAACGACGGCGCCAACACTGAGAGGCCCGGCCCACAAGGAGCCCAGCCGATGTAATCATCGCTGTCGCGCCACGTGACCCACGCCGGCGCCCAGTCCGTGCCCGGAATCCACACCCAGCCGACGCTTGGCTCGTTATACCAGGAACCGTAGTGATAGCACGCCCACGCCCACGGCTCATCGCTTTGCCAGTACCAGCCGGCATCGGTCCATTCCCAACTGCCGACTGTATACGGCTGCCAATCCGCCCCCACTTGTGCGGGATGCCAGCAACGACCGTAGGAACTGACATTCACCCAGCTGCCATATGGATCGAGTGGTGCATTAAAATCCGCAGTGGCATTGATTTGTATGCCAGCGGAAAAATCGACTGCCGCCCGGACGCCGTATGGGCAGGCCGCCACCATCGCGGTGCAGGCCGCGAGAACAATTGCCAGACGTTGTTTCATAATAAAACCTTTCGTTGCTGATTTGGATCTTGGGTTAAACCTCTTCATGAACTCAAATTGTGTCGTTGCTATCACGAGCGCATTAAACTATCGGATGTTTATGCGTGGGACGCACGGTAGCAAAGATACCCAAAAATCTGATAAGCAAGTGCCCATCCTGGGGTCGCTCCTTTCATGCGATTCAGAGCAATCCCTTTGTGATTTCTATCGACAGAACTATACGTCCGGCCGGGGCGAATGTTTGTAGTTCCGACTTCAGGCGGTTCCTCGTCTTTCCGTACCCGACCGCGTAAATGCGGGACTACACCAACTACGCCCCGCCCAGTTTTCAGTTGAGGAAATCCTGACTTGGGGCAACTTGTGCGTATGAGAACGAAATGGACTCTCGCTGCGAGTCTTACTGCAGCGCTGATTCTGGTCGGTTGCGAATCCATTCCGCCCGGCGCGGAACGCGGCCCGCACCATACCATGGCTTATGTCGTACAGGTCGATGCCTCACCTCCCGGCGCCCGCATCGAAGCGAATGGCCAGGACCTCGGCCCAAGCCCGGTGAATATTAAGATTTTTGGCGATCCGGACGGGACGTTCCATGATTTCGGCTCCTATTATTACGTTGTGAAAGCCCTTCCGACCGCGACCAATCAATATCCACAAATCAAACTGTTTCGCACGGGGCACATGATGACGCCCGAGGATCGTATTCCGCAGCGGATTTATTTCGATATGAACCAGCCGCAGCCAGAGCCGCCCTCATATTATCCGGGATACGGGCCAGGGCCTTATTATTACCCGCCGCAGTATTATTATGGTCCGGGCTACTACGGGCCGGGATTCAATTTCTATATCGGTCCGGGATACCATCGCCGCTGGTAAGGTGGGGCGGGTGCTACGGCAAAAACACTGCACAGACCGGCGAGGGCGCCTCGGCGAAAACGTCCGAGGCTGTTAGATGTCCGTTTGCAGCGTCAACGTGACACGTAAGTAGCGTGTTCGAATCTTGGTTGCAGATGGCGAGATATTTCCCTGACGGATCCAATCCAAAATGACGCGGAGTTTTCCCGCCGGATTTCTGTTCCGTTATCCAGCTAAGGGTTCCTTTTTTCGGGTCAACGGCCAACACCGCCACCGTGTCGTGTCCCCGATTGGAGGCATATAAAAATTCACCCGACGGCGCGATTGCGATTTCCGCTGCCGTGCTTGAGCCCTCATAATTGGCGGGTAGCGAAGACAGCGTTTGCAATTCCTTCAACGTCCCGGCCCGGGCATCGTAAGCAAACGCGGAGACGCTGGAGCCAAGTTCGTTGATGACATAGGCAAACTTACCGTTCGGATGAAACACAATATGCCGCGGCCCCACGCCCGGCGCGACGAGCGCGAAAGGCGGATCGTTCGGCGTCAATTGGCCGCGCTCGGCGTCGAATTTGAAAATCATCACCTTGTCGATGCCGAGATCGCACACGAAGGCGAACCGGTTGTCCGGGCTTAACACCGCGCAATGTGCGTGCGGTCCTTGCTGGCGCCGGGAATTCGGGCCTTTACCCTCGTCCTGTACGACGCACGTCGCCTCGCCAATCCGGCCATTCGCCGCGACCGGCAACACCGCCACATTTCCGCTGCCGTAATTCGCCACCAGCAGATTTTTGCCGGTCTTATCCAATACCAAATGACACGGCCCCGCGCCCATGGAGGATTGTTGATTGATGGGCTTTAATTTTCCCGTCGCCGGATCGATGGAAAAAGCGCTGACCCCTCCGCCGGGTTTGCCATTGAACGTGTCCGTCTCATTGGCGCAAAACAACAGCCGCCGTTTTGGGTCGAGCGCCAGGAATGAAGGGCTTGGAGTTTCCGCCGCCACGCCGAGCGGCTTGAGTTGGGCATTTTGCGAATTCCCGGCGTCCTCCGCGCGCAGCCAGAAATAATAAATGCCTTTGCTCTTTGCCGGCGTGCCCGTGAAAGTGCCTACGTAAACCAGCGTGGCGTTTTTGGGGGCGGCATCGGCCGGGGCTGGGTCTGCCGCGATCGCGCGCATCGACAGCATGGCGAACAAAATTCCGCAGGCGACGCCGAAAATCTTGAATATCATTGGGGAAAAATGTGTTTTGATTTCGGACGGATTATTTTGTGCGACGGACAGATTTGTCGAGTATGGAATTCAACGGGCATTCGAAACGGGCGCGTCTAGTTTCCCGAGTCGCAGATAACTTGTATAATAGTTCGATCTCGTTCCCGGAATGAAACTTCGTCTGCGTGTGGGCTGAAAGCCCTTCACAGGATAGCCCAGGGCAACGCCCTGGGTAATATTGAAGCAACACACCAAGCCCTAAAAGGGTGGCACAATTTTACAGGAAATCGACGTCGGATAATTATTCACCCGACTTTACGTTTCCAAACGTCAGCATCGTATCGGGTGCCACTGTCCAACGATAGGTTTCGCTGATGTTGACGGGGCGAATGTTGTACGGAATTTTGGAAGCCAACTTTACTTTATCTTCCGGCAAAACCTCCGCCCCGTATGCCTGGAAGCTGCCGTTGCCAGTGCTCAGGTCCAGGCCGGTAAGTCGTGCTCTCACTTCCGGGTGTTGCGGCGCTGTTAATAAAAACTCGTGCCCGGCGTGTTTTTGAAACGCGCGCATTTGGTAGTAGCCCCCGGGAACCCACTCCTTGGTTGCAATGAGAAAGTCGAAATTGGCTTTATGTTGCCCAAAACTGTCCGCAACCCATTTTGGCACTTGAGGTGAGTCGGGAGGATATAGCCCGATGATTGTCACCGTTTGCAATTCAACGAGAGGAACTGGCGGGTTGTCCGGGTGCGCATTAGTCCCGTAATCGTCATGGATGGAGATCAGGCGATATGGGTTGACTGAGGAAAGTTTGGGTTGGTCCGCCGGATATTTGAAGTAACGCATTCCCCACGTTTGTGCCAGCGACGCCTGGCTCAAATCCGAGCAAGTGTAGATGTGCGTCAAGAGTCCAAAATAATGATCGTCGAGAATCGGCTGGCCCAGCGTGCTGTAGTTCAGCCGCACCCAATGATGATCAATATAGACTTCGTTGAACAGGTGGTTCTCGAACCCCCCAGTGCCGTCCAGCGCAGCCCGCACGGTTTCACGCGCTTTGTTGTTATGAATGTTGTCATAAAACATCTTGGCTTGAGCGTTGTCGTTCGGATCGAAAGGGGGGATGCAGAAGACGATGCGAGTGGGGACGCCCAAAGCGCGCAGGATGGTGGTTAAGTATACTGCAGACGATGTGCAAGAGCCATGCACCTTGTTGTAAAACATGGATCGGCCCAGCACCTCTTGCTCGAACATTCGCTGATCTGTCCAACCTGGATTGGGCTTCTGTCGATCAAAAGCTTCCCGCAATGGCGGATAGACTGTTGGCGCACCGTTCGAATAATCAACCGCCCAAATAGCGAAGGCGTCGGTCGAATGTGCCCTCCTCATCGCCCACCGCGAGACTCGCTCGACAAGTTGTTTATCGGTAAGGACGTCAGGATCAATGTCCGCCTGGCGAAGTTCCGCGATAAGATCGTGCCGCATGGTCTCATCCCAATTCTCGGTCGGTGTGGATTGGAGATACTGGTCCATCCCCGCGTCATCTTTGCGCCAATTCGGATTCTCGCCGACGGCCGGCTGATACAATGGAAAATAAGTGATCTGGACGGTGACGGAGTCCTTGTCCCGCGTCAGCACGCTTACGTCCTGAAAATCATCGTTCATGTCGTCAGGATTGACGGGTGGAAGGATTTGGATGACCGAGGTGATCGTATACGTGTCCGCTTTGTCTGGGTGACGTTCGGCAGAAGGTTTTTCACTGGCGAAGTCAACGTAGCTTGTGAGACCCAATGCAGCCACGACAATAGCTATTGCTGTTGATGTTCGTCTCATCTTGTTCTTTCAAACACCGGTGCAAGCATCATGGTTCTCTTTTTATATCGTAACTGAAATTTCGACAACCACGTTGAGGCTGCCCGTTTCCTGGCTTTTTGCGCGAATCTGACCGAGATATACCGGTATCGCATGTGGGTCAAGTCGCTCCCGCTCCTCAAACTAAGCCACTGTCCCGTTCTGCGCTCCATTCAATGTTTCGTATTTTCACCGCCTTCAAACCGTGGTAATCTGCAGCATGGCCAATCGCCTGCTCCCGCCGGTCCTCACGCGACGCCGCATCTGGCTGGCATGGTGCGTGGCGCTCGCCGCGGATGGCCTCCAGATTCTGCTTGGCCCCCTGGGATTGGTGTTCCTTGACGGTGCCATCGATGTCGTGGCGATGATTCTTTTGACTCTCACGCTGGGATTCCATCCCTTGTTCCTTCCCACCTTCGTCGTCGAATTGGTTCCCCTGGTAGACGAATTTCCGACGTGGACCGCGTGTACTTTTCTCGTAATCGGATTGCGCCGAAAAAAATACGAGCAAAATATTCCGCCGCCGCACCCTACGCCCGCCTCCGGCAAAGTCATCGATATTTGAGGACGACTCGCGGGCGAATGGGGTTGCAATTCAGGCCTTCAAAATTTCCCGGGCCGCTCTCAACCCGCTTTCCAACGCTCCAAACACCGTGCCCATTTGCGCGTCGGTCACCGTCGCTTCGCCGGCAAAGAACAACGTGCTTTCAATGGGCGCCCCGAGCATTTTTGGCAACTCAAGCCCGTTCACCGGAATGTAACTGTAAGCGCCGCGGATGTGGGGATCATTCGCCCAGTTGTAGGAATGGCTGGAGACAAGTTGTTTGCGAAGCGAGGCCGCGCCGAAAATTTTTCGCAGAATGCCGAGCGCGAGCGTCTCGAGTTGGGCTGGGGACTGTGTCAGGAGCGCGTCCGCTTTCGGCCCGCCCGCCCAGCCAGTCAAAACCGGCCCGCGCGGATCGCTCCACCACGTCGGAATTCGTTCCTCGGGCGCCTGGATGAAGCCAAAGTCCGCCTTCGGCCACCATTGTTTGCGGAACACCAACGTCACCTTCAAAACGTTTCCAAATTGCAGATTGTCGGCGGCTTCCTGTTTTTTCGCCAGCGCCGGCTCGAACAACACCTCTCGCGCCTTCCAGATTCCGATTGGGAGCGTGACCAGCGCGGCTTCGGCGGGAAACATTTCCTGTCCGCCCGCGCGATGGACGATGCTCTCGACCGAACCTTTTTTCCAGCGGATCCGGCGCACCAGCGCGCGAGTGACGAGCATCCCGCCGCGGGCGCGGATTTCGTTTTCGAAAAATTCCACCAGCGCGGAATAGCCCTCAGTCACACGCCCCTGCGCGTCTCCCTCCATTCGCTCGGCGGAACGTTCCGCCGCCAGCAACCCGCGCACGCCGATGCGCTCCGGATGCGCGGCGTCAAAGCCCTGCACAAACGCGAGCATCAAACGCTGCGTGCGCGCATCGATTTTTTGCCGGTCGATAAATTCCTGGAACGAACCATCCGGCGCGCGCGGATTGATCCGGTTCATGACCTCACCCACCTTGTCCCAAATTTTAATCGGGCGAAGTTTTCCCTTCTCAAAAAGCCGATTGCTGGCCGGCACCTCGTGTATGGAAAGTCCCGCCGCGCGTATGGCTTTCAACAACGGTTTGCTTTTCCCGTGCACAAACTCCGCACCAAGTTCAATCGGCAGCGTCCCTTCGCGAATCGTGTGAATGCGTCCGCCGAATCGCTCCTTCGCCTCGAGCACCGTCACGGTGCAACCGCGCCGCAATAATTCATTCGCCGCGCTCAGGCCCGCAATGCCTCCACCGATGATGACGACACTTTTTGCCATGCAACAATCTAGCACGGAGTCGCAACGCCGCTCGAAATTCATAACCTTGCCATTCGGAGTTGGAAACGCGTCCTTCTTTCGGTAAAGTCACGTGAGCAAAACGACGGTGTCTTGTCCATTCACCATGCGAAATAACCCGGCGAACGATGCTAAAACGCGCGGTGGCAATTTCACGGCGGAAGCTGCGCCGGAAATTTTGGAGAATTTGGTGCGGCGCGCCGAACGCGCGGGCGCAAGCGACATTCACCTGCAGATGCGCGATAAAAAGGCGGAGGTGTCATTTCGTTTGGACGGCGTGATTTCGCCGGTCGACGAATTGCCCGAGGCCGTCGCCGACCGGGTTCTCGGCCGAATCAAATTTCTCGCGCGACTCAAGACCTATCAGGAGACGTTGCCGCAGGACGGAAGAATCGATCACGCGGACATCGGTGGTGGAAACGACATTCGCGTGGCCACCTATCCGACGGTGACCGGCGAAAAAATTGTTCTTCGGCTGTTCGACTCCGCGACCGCGAAAAAATTAAACGAACTGGATTTCCCGGAACACGCACACGCAGAGCTGGAGCATTTTCTGCGGCAGACGGCCGGTTTGCTGTTGCTGACCGGTCCCGCCGGAAGCGGCAAGACCACGACCATTTACGCGTGCCTGCGTTTTCTGACCGAACTGGGCGGACGGCACATCATCACCGTGGAAGATCCCGCCGAACAAATTATACCGGGCGTGATGCAAACTGAGGTGAGCGAGGCGCGCGGATTGGATTTTGCAAAGGCCGCCAGGCATCTGCTGCGGCAGGATCCGCAGGTGCTGGTGATTGGCGAAATTCGCGATGAAGAAACGGCGAACATCGCCGTGCGCGCCGCGCTGACGGGCCACCTGGTGATTTCCACGCTGCACGCAGGTTCGTGCCGGGGCGTTTTCGAACGCCTGCTCGTGATGTGCGCGGACCAATCAGCCGTGGCGTCATCGGTCGCGCTGGTGATGAACCAGCGGCTCGTGCGGCGGCTTTGCAAAAATTGTTCCGGCAGCGGTTGCGAAAGTTGCGTGCAAACGGGCTATCGCGGGCGTTGGCCCGCGGTGGAGTGCCTGCGCGTGACCGAAGAGATGCGCGGGCACATTGCGGGGCGCGCATTCGAAACGCTCACCGCCAAACCGTCCCTGGCAGACAACGCCCGGGCACTGGTGCAAGCCGGTATGACAAACGACGCCGAATTACGTCGTGTGTTTGGCGCGGTTTAATAGTGGCACGGGTGTCCCGCCCGTACGAATCGAAACTCACGGGCGAGACACCCGTGCCACTGCGGATGGCGTGAGTAAACCCGTATTGATCTGTCGAATCTGCTGGCAGCGTTTTTTACATTGATATGAACTACGATGAATTCGCCTTCTTCAATCAACAACTCGCGGCGATGCTGCGGGACGGAATACCGTTGGAAGGCGCGTTGAATCGGTTGTGTGCCGACATGCGGCGCGGTGATCTGCGTGGCGAATTGGAGTCGCTCGGGACGGATTTGACGAAAGGCCGGCCGCTGGGCGAAGCCTTGCGCGAGCGCCATTTGCCCGACCTTTACAAACGCCTGATGCTCGCCGGCGCGAAAGGCAACGACCTGCCGGGCGCGCTCACCTTGCTCGCCGATTATTATCAGAACCAGCATAATCTCTGGACGCGGCTGAAAGGGCTGATGGTCTATCCCTGCATCGTGGCCGTAGTGGCTTTTCTGGTGTCACTGATTTTCTTTTATGCAGGAAATCATTATTTGGTGCCGGCGTGGAATTCGTTCATGTCCGGACTCCTGGAAGGAAGTCAGCTTCCCGCAGTGACGCGTATGACGCTGCCCCTGCTGAACAACCTCTGGATATTTCCGGTCTTTTTCGGGAGCTTGTGCGCGGTGGTGCTGGCGGTTCTGTTTGTTCCGCGGCTGCGGCAGGCGGTGGGCTGGCGGTTGCCGGCATTCCGCGAAGCGCGCCTGGCTCATACTGCATCGACCATCGGGCTTTTGCTCAAGGGCGGCCTGCCATTGTCGGATACCTTCGGCCTCGTGGGAGAACTGGAAACCAACACCAAAACGCGCGAGGAAATCGGACGATGGTCAAAGAACCTCTCCTCAGGCATGACGAGATTTTCGCAAATCGCAGCCGGCGGCAGGGTGTTTCCGCCGCTGTTCGTGTGGCTCGTGTCGAGCGCAGGCGAGGATCTTGTTTCGGGTTTTCGGCAGGCGGCGGAAATCTACCGCAACCGGGCGACGCATCGAAGCGAGATTTTGTTGTTCGCGGCGCTGCCGTTGTCAGTGCTGGTGCTCGGAATCATCATCCTGACTCAGGGTTGGTTGATCGTCAGCGGCTTTATAGCTTTCGTGCAGTTATTGAACGCCATGGGCGGCGACTGACCTGGCGAATTGCGCAAAACTTTTACGATGAAAAAACCATGTTCGTAAACATCCCCATCCTGTTGGCGGATGAATCCTTCGAGGTGCTCGCGGGGCCGATCTTCTATTTTCTCTTTGTGTTGATGCCGGTGTTCCTGCTGGCGTGGCTGGTTTATTATCTGCTTTCCCTGCCGATGCGGCGGCAGGAACGCGCGCGGTTCTTCCTGGATTTATTGGCGACGACGCTTCGCATGGGCAGGCCGCTGGAACAATCCTTGATTGAAATCGGGAACAGCCGCGACCGGTCACCCGGGATTCGCTTTCACCTGGTGGCGGCGCATTTGGAAAGAGGTTTGCGTTTGGGGGAAGCGTTGAAAAAAGTTCCGCGTTTCCTGACGCCGCAAGTGGCGGCCATGTTGCGCGCGGGCGAGGAAATGGGCGACATCCGAAAAGTACTGCCGGTCTGCGATTACCTGGTGAAAGACGCGCAATCACGCGTGCGAGGTGCGATCAGCTATCTAGTGGTCATCGCCTTCGCGCTCTCGCCGTTTTCGCTTTTCGTCCTCTACACGCTATCGGTCATGATTTTCCCCAGGTTCAAGGAAATCATTCAAGGAATGAGTGGGACGGAAGGGATGTCGGGAGATGTGCCATTTTTTGATTTTCTGGACGCATCCATCCACTGGCTGATGCTCGCCCAGGCGGTTCTTTTTGCCGGGCTGCTGATTGCGGCTGTGTTTTATGTCGGTGGCCCGCGCCTGGCGCGGTGGCTTCAGTTTGATTCCGCTCCATTCGTCGACTGGCTCGCGTGGCGGGTCCCGTGGAAACGCCGGCGGTTGCAGCGCAACTTCTCGATGATGCTCGCCATCCTGCTGGACAACGGAGTGCCGGAAGCGGTTGCCTTGCGTCTGGCGGGCGAATCGACAGCGAATGAAATCCTCCGTCGCCGCGCCGCGCGAGCAGGCGCCGCGCTCGCCCAGGGCACAAAGCTAACTGAAGCCGTCGCCGCGCTCGACGCTTCGGGTGAATTTCGCTGGCGGCTTGCCAACGCCGTGCATGCGCGTGGAGGCTTTTTGCGTGCCTTGACCGGGTGGCACGAATCGCTGGATGCGAAAGCCTTCCAGGAAGAGCAGGCCGTCGCGCACACGGTCACCAGCGGATTGGTGATTGCGAACGGATTGATCGTGGCCCTGGTGGCAATCGGCATTTTTAGCGCACTTATCTCGATCATCAACGCGGGGGTGTTATGGTGATTTTGAAAACAATGCCGCGCCGGCGTTCGAGCAAGAGAAATTGCCGGGGCATGTTGACAGCCGAGTTGATTGTCGCCATGGCGATCTTGGTCATCGCGGTCCTGCCGATTGGTTATTCGCTGATTGTTGAAACGCGATTTCTCAAGGCAAATTACCAGCATGTCGTGGCCATGGAAATTGTGGACGGCGAGATGGAAATTCTCGCGGCGGGCGAATGGCGTTCGGCTCCCGAAGGCGCGCATCCTTACCCAATCCACGCCCTCGCGGCCACTAATCTGCCGCCGGGGCAATTTCAATTGACGCGCACGGGAAATCATCTGCGGCTGGAATGGAATCCAAATCAGCCCCGTGGTATTGGAGACGTCGTCCGGGAGGTGACGCTCAAATGAAAATATCTTGTTGCAGGTTCATAGCCAGGAGGTGCGTTTCAAAACCTCGAGCGAACGCAGGCGGCTTCACCCTTGTGGAGTGCCTCGTCTATATCAGTGTTCTGGCTGTAATCCTCGCCATTGGTTCAGCCGCATTTTACCGGTGTTGGGACAATAACAAAGCGATCACTCGGAACGGAGATGACATCGTGCGCACGTTGAAAGCCGGCGAAATCTGGCGCGCGGACCTGCGCTCAGCGACCGGTCCTGTCCAAATGACCTCGGCGAATTCGGAACAAACGATGCGCATTCCGTGTGGAAATCGGGAATTGATTTATTCCTTTGTCGATGGCGAGGTGCGAAAACAAATCGGGAAAGAGGGCGCCTGGCAGGTTATTTTACCTAAAGTCAAATCGTCGCAAATGCAAAGTGAGAAACGCGACCAGGTGATTGCGTGGCGCTGGGAACTGGAACTGACCTCCGATCGCAAAAACGCAAAGATGCAACCGCTGTTCACCTTCGAAGCCGTGCCGGGAAATTCTGTAATCCAATGAAAACTTCATTAACTTATCTGGGCCGCGCGCGCCCTTCGGAGAGCGGGTCGGCTGTCTTGGTGATGCTCGCATTTCTCATGTTGATGGTGACGCTTTGCGCGGCAACCTCGCACGCGGTGAGG
The DNA here is from genome assembly GCA_036272195.1 of Verrucomicrobiia bacterium. Classification (GTDB taxonomy): domain Bacteria; phylum Verrucomicrobiota; class Verrucomicrobiia; order Limisphaerales; family DASXHY01; genus DASXHY01. The sequence goes on from DATAZE010000005.1 coordinate 21,621, forward strand.
TCCGCGCGGCGGGAAGTGAGGCTGATAGAAAAGCGGCAGGTGGCGCGCCTGGCGGCCGCCACCAACGCGCCGGCGGCTCCGGCCAGATCGATGAGCGCGCCATGAACTCCAGCGCGTCATTTGATAAAATCGATGTGATTCAACGCTCGATGCGCTGTTTTGTGTGCGGCCTGATCGCGATTTTGCCCGTGATCGGGCTGCCGTTCGCGGTGGTTGCGATTGGCGACTTCCTGCGCGTCCGGTGGGACAAAGGGTCAATCTGGAACCCGGCCGAGCTCTATCTCAGGACTGGTTTCGTGTGTGCGATCGCGGGCCTGCTGCTGGCAACCCTGTTGGCCGCCGTGATTTTTATCGAGGTTTCCTGACCCTTGGTGGCACGGGCGTCTCGCCCGTGCGAATCGAAACATGCGGGCAGGATGCCCAAGCCCCAAGAAATTTTCTTTTTGATTTCCGTTCACTTGCTTACTCTGCGCGGCGCAGATGGCTCTGAAACTTTTCAACACACTGTCGCGTTCCGTCCAGGAATTCACGCCGCTTGATCCGGCGGGAAAACTTGTGGGCATGTATTGCTGCGGACCCACCGTTTACGATTTCGCCCACATCGGCAACTGGCGCACCTTCGTTTTTGGCGACCTCGTCCGGCGTTACCTCGAATTCAAGGGCTACGCCCCCACGCACGTGATGAACATCACGGACATCGAGGACAAAATCATCAGGCGCGTTCGCGAAACGAAAATGTCGCTGAAGGAGTTCACCGCCAAATACGAAGCGGAATTCGTCGATGACCTCAAGACGCTGAATTGCCGGATGCCGCACCAGACACCGCGCGCGACGGAATTCATGGGCGACATCATCGCGCTCATCGAAAAACTCATCCAGCGCGGCATCGCCTATCGGGCCGCCGACGGATCGGTTTATTTTTCCATCGAAAAATATCGCGGCTGTGGCTGCACGTACGGCCAATTGCTGAAGTTGAATTTCGACGAAATGCGCGTCGGCGAGCGTGTAAAGAGCGATGATTACGCGAAGGAATCGGTCGCCGATTTTGCGCTGTGGAAAGCGCGCGTGCCCGATGATGGCGAGGTTTTTTGGCCCAGCCCGTGGGGCGAAGGCCGGCCCGGCTGGCACATCGAGTGCAGTGCGATGAGCATGAAAATCCTCGGGCCGAGTTTTGATCTGCATCTCGGCGGCGAGGATTTGGTGTTCCCGCATCACGAGGATGAAATCGCGCAGAGCGAAGGCGCGGGCGTGCAACCGCCCGGACAGCGCTTCGTGAAACACTGGCTGCACGGTGCGCACCTGCTGGTCGAAGGCAAGAAGATGAGCAAATCACTCGGGAATTTTTTCACCCTGCGTGATTTGTTGAATAAAGGTTTTTCCGGGCGCGAAATCCGCTACCTCCTGCTCACCGCGCACTATCGCGAGACCTTTAATTTTACCCTCGAAGGATTGCAGGCAGCGCGAACGGCGCTGGCGCGCATCGACGAATGCCTGGGGAAATTGCGCGAGATTGCCGGTCAACAGCCGACCGCCGACGCCACCAACGTTCCCTTGGTTCAGGAGTTTACGAATGCCTTGGATGATGATCTGAACATTTCCGGTGCCTGGGGCGTCGTGTTTGAATGGGTGCGGGAAACGAACCGGCGCATTGCCGAAAATTTGCTGAAACCCGCCGACGCCGCGGCAGCGCTCGCCGCCTGGGAAAAAATCGATTCGGTGCTGGGCGTAAGCGCCAAGGCCGCAACGGAGGCCCCGGCAGAAATTCTGGCGCTGGCCGAAGCGCGCACCACGGCGAAGAAGGCGAAGGATTTTAAACGCGCGGATGCCATCCGCGAGGAATTGAAGGCGAAAGGCTGGGCGATTGAAGACACGCCCAAAGGGCCGAAGCTAAAGAAATTGTGAAGAAAGGTCTTTTCATCACTTTCGAGGGAACGGAAGGGAGCGGCAAATCAACGCAAATTCCGTTGCTCGCCGAAAAACTGAAATCGCTCGGGCATCACGTGCGGACCTTGCGTGAGCCGGGCGGCACGCCCATCGGCGAGGAAATCCGCCACACCCTCAAGCACAGCAAAGACAACCACGCCATGACGCCGGAGGCGGAATTGTTGCTGATGAACGCCAGCCGCGCGCAACTCGTCCGCGAAGTCATTCGCCCGGCGCTGGCCGCTGGCGATGTGGTTTTGTCCGACCGGTTTTATGATTCCACCACGGCGTACCAGGGCTATGGCCGCCAACTGGATTTGATCATGGTGCGGTCGATCATTGACGCCGCCGTCGGAGACACACGGCCGGATTTGACGCTGCTGTTTTTGCTCCCTTACGAAATCGCCGAAGAACGGCGATTAGTGCGGCAACCATCGCTGCCACTGTCTATCCAACGAGACCGGATCGAGGAAGCAGGGCGAAGTTTTTTTGAGCGCGCAGCCAAAGGCTACCAGGCAATCGCCGCCGCGGAACCGGACCGGGTGCGGATTGTCGACGCGGGCGGATCCGTGCCGGAAGTCACCGCGAGAATCTGGAAACTCATCGAGCCACTCGTGCAGAAATAGAGGGCTGCATTTGCAAATTAGGTTGCGAATGACCGGCATTCGGCGATTTGCAATGAACAATTTTCAATCGGTAATTTGCAATGAATTCAGGCCCTCACGCCGCCGCTTGATTATCCCTTTCGCAACTTTTACGATGCTTTGTCGTTATGGACGAAACTGTCGCGAAATATCGCCGGCTCGATTCGCGGGAAATCATCGCGACGGTCAAGGCGCTGACGGCGCGTATTGAAGGTAGATTTCCCAACTCCGGCCTTGGCAAAATTTCAGCCGAACTTCTCTGCATCGCTGAGGAAAACGTTGTCCGGGTGCAATGGATCCAAAAACCGAATTTGCCGCTTCGGGTGGCGGCGGCTCTCTTGAGCCTGGGCATGATCGCCATGGTTGCCGGCCTGGTGACGCACATCCATCAGTTCCAGGTGAACGATTTCACAAATTTTGCCCAGGCGCTCGATGCCAGCATCGGCTCGCTTGTTTTCATCGGCGCCGCGGTGTTGTTTCTGGTGAGCTGGGAAAATCGCATCAAACGGGACCGCGCGTTGAAAGCCGTGCATGAACTGCGCGCCATGGCGCACATCGTGGACATGCACCAGTTGACGAAAGACCCCGAAAATTATTTTGGTCGGGCGACGCGGCCGGTTTCCCCGCCGAAACGCGAGATGACGCCGTTTGAGTTGAACCGGTATTTCGATTATTGCAGCGATTCGCTCGCGCTCATCAGCAAAATCGCCGCGCTCTATGTGCAGGGTTTTCAGGACCCCGTGCTGCTGGATGCGGTCGATGACGTGGAAGACCTGACCTCCGGCCTTTCGCGCAAAATCTGGCAAAAGATCATCATCCTCGACAATTTGACGCGCTCGCTGCCGAAAGAAACCACCATGGCGGATGTCGATGAGTCAGATGCGGACGACAAATAAGAGACCCCCAAAGGGATGAAAGCTGCGAACGCAAGCCCCTGGGAGCGCCGGCGTCTCGCCGGCAAGTTGCAACCGAGAGACAGATTCTCGCCGACCAGACGCTGGCGCTCCAGAGGTGCAGGAAACGTGGTGTTCATTGCCGAAGAAGAGGGTTCTTTTTTAGCGACATTTGGTCGCGCTTTTGCAAAACATATTGCCCAATCGGAATTTTAACCGACAACGAACCATCAGAAATACGAAATTGAAATGAGCAAAGGTTTGAACCTCCCCAAAAGCGGCGCGCTCGATTTTTTATCGCTCGGCGCGCTGGTGCATCGGCTGGACCCGGGCGTGATTCCGTTTCGCAAAGCGACGCATTGCGACATTCACGTGAGCGGCGGCGAATTCAACGTGGCCGCCAATCTTTCCGATTGTTTCCGTCTCAAAACCGGCATTGCTTCGGCCATGGTGGATTATCCAATTGGCGATTTGATTGCCGAACGCGTTCGCTCAATGGGTGTGAAGCCGTTCTATAAGCATTTCAAACATGACGGCGTTCACGGTCCGAATATAGCGACCGTTTACAGCGACCGCGGCCAGGGCGTCCGCGCGCCGGTCGTGTTTTACAATCGTTGCAACGAGGCGGCGGCGCAATTGAAACCGGGCGATTTCAACTGGAAGGAAATTTTCAAGGACGGCGTGCGGTGGTTCCACAGCGGCGGCATTTTCGCGGCGCTTTCGGAAACGACCGCGGAAGTGATCATTGACGCTATGAAAGCGGCCAAGACGGCGGGAGCGGTCACCTCGTTTGACCTGAATTATCGCGCGAAACTCTGGAACATTTCCGGCGGCCATCAGCGCGCGGTGGAAGTGCTCGCCAAAATCATGAAAAACGTGGACGTGCTGGTCGGCAATGAAGAGGACCTGCAGCTCGGCCTCGGCATTCCCGGCCCCGAGGTCGCCGCGAAATCGAAGCTCGATCCCAGCGCGTTTGTCAGCATGATGGGCAACGTCACCAAAAAACATCCGCACATCAAAATCGTCGCCACCACGTTGCGCGAAGTGCATTCCACGAACCGGCACAGTTGGGGCGCGGTCGCCTGGGTGGAAGGTAAGACCTACACCGCGCCGACGTGCGAACTCGATGTGCTCGACCGTGTCGGCGGCGGGGATGGCTACGCAGCGGGATTTTTCTACGGCTTGCTGAACGGTGACTCGCCGCAGGAAGCCGTCAATCTCGGTTGGGCGCACGGCGCGTTGCTCACGACCTTCCCCGGTGACACCACCATGTCCACGCTCGAGCAGGTCAAATCGCTCGCCAAGGGCGGCTCGGCGCGGATTCAGCGATAACGTTTTAATAGCGCTCGAATATGAATGCGAGCTTCATGCGGAAAAAATCCGTGGTGACGATCGTGGCCGGTGTTTCAGGATTGTTGCTGTTTGCGTCGTCGAGTCGCGCCGCATCCGCCGACGAACTCGGTCGAACTGTCGCCAAAATCGATCGCGCCAGGATCCTGAAACTCGCCGACCAGGCGCTCACGTTGAAGCCGCCGGCAATAACCGATCACCTCGCCACCAACAGCGCGGGCGGCCCGCACGATTTCTTTTCGCAAGCGGATTATGGCTGGCCGAATCCCGCTCACCAGGGCGGCCTTCCCTACACTGAGCGCGACGGCCAAACCAATCCGGACAATTTCGAGTATCATCGAATGGCGATGCGTCACATGAAAGACGCCGTCGCCGCGCTGGCCGCGGCGTACGCCTGCACCGGCGACGACAAATACGTCCGGAAAGCTTCTGAGTTCCTGCGCGTTTTCTTTCTCGATGAGAAAACGAAAATGAATCCCAATTTGAATTATGCGCAAGCGGTACTGGGCGGAGCCACCGGCAGGTCTTACGGCATCATTGATACTTTGCATCTGGCCGAATTGCCGGTCGCGATTCGTTTTATGGAAAAATCCCCGGCGTTTGATCCCGCGATGGATGCGGGATTGAAGAAATGGTTCACGGATTACATTCATTGGATGACCACGGCGGAAAATGGCGTCAAGGAAATGAATGCCGCGAACAATCACAGCATCGCTTTTTTCGTGCAGTTGGCGAGTTTCGCGATTTTTGCGAACGATCAAAAAACGGTGGCCCTTTGCCGTGATCGTTTCAAGGAAGTGTTGCTGCCGAAACAAATGGCCGCTGACGGCAGCTTTCCGTTCGAATTGAAACGCACGAAGCCCTATGGCTATTCCATTTTCCAGGCTGACAATGTGGCGATTCTTTGCGTGCTGCTGTCGACGCCCACCGACGACTTTTGGAAATTCAAATTGCCCGATGGTAGCACACCGTTGAAATCGACGGAATTCATTTATCCGTACGTCACCGACAAACAGAAGTGGCTCGCCGACGGACGGGGGAAAGACGTGGCGCATTGGGACAACTGGCCCGCGCGCGAGCCGTGCCTGTTGTTCGCGTATGCGGAAACCAGCGACGCAAAATATTTTGACCTGTGGCAGAAACTGGATCCCGACCCATCCGACCTCGAAATCCGCCGCAACATCGCCGTGACCCAGCCGTTGCTATGGATCGCGGATCCCGGCGATGTGCCGTTGATAAAGAAATAGAAGAATTGGAGCGCGGAATTCATTCACCGAGATGGCATTATCAACGTGCCGCGGCGTCTCGCCGGCAGAGCAAAGTCCACGAATTGCGATTTACAGCCAGCGCCGCTTTTTCGGGTTTGGAATTTCTGATTTCTCTGGAGCTTGGAATTTGGGATTTGGAGCTTTTTACGTTACCCAGACCCATTATTGCTCACGAGGCCTCGGTCAGATTCCCTCGACTGAATTGACATCTCTTCGAGCCTGCGACACTCTGGCTGCATGGCAAAACCAGCTTTGGGCCGAGGTTTGGGCGCGCTTCTCGGGGGCGCACCCGCTGCGGCGAAACCGCCTTTACCCGCCGCGTCCCCGGCGGCGGCTGCGACCGTTCCGGCGCCGGAGATTGACGTTCACGACCGCGTTCAGCACGTCTCGCTGGGCCGCATCCGTCCGTGTCCGTTCCAGCCGCGAAAAGACTTTACTCCTGATGCCTTGCGCGAATTGGCGGATTCCATTCGCGAGCAGGGGATTGTTCAACCGTTGATCGTCCGCGACCGCGGCGACCATTTCGAATTGATCGCCGGCGAACGCCGCTGGCGAGCCGCGCAACTTCTGAACCTTCCCGAAGTCCCCATCATTTTACGCGAAGCGGATGACCGCGCCGTGCTGGAACTTGCGCTCATCGAAAATTTGCAGCGCGAAAACCTGAACGCCATTGAAGAGGCAATGGGTTACTCGCAGCTCATCAGCCAATTTCAACTCACGCAAGAGGACGTCGCGACCAAAGTAGGCAAAAGCCGCGCTGTGGTGACTAACGCCTTGCGCCTGCTCAAACTCCCGCAGGCGCTGCAAAGTTACATCCGCGACGGGCGGCTTTCGGTTGGGCACGCCAAGGTTGTGCTCGGTCTCGCGACCGAGAAGCAGCAGCAGCACGCCGCCGAGCGCGTCATCAAAGAAGGGTTAAATGTCCGCCAAACCGAAGGCCTGATAGCGAAATTGCAGGCTCGCAGCGCCGATCCGACAAAGCCGGCGCCGATCACACCGTTGACGAAGGACGCGCACGTCGCAAACCTGGAAAATCGCATCCGGGAACGGCTCGGAACGAAAGTGCAGCTGCGCTATTCACAGGGAAAAGGCAGCCTGGACATTTCTTTTTTCAGTGATGACGAGTTGGAGCGGATTTTGCAGATTTTGGGAATAACGCCGGACTGAGTGTTATCGATCGTCACTCTTTATGATATTAAAAGTAGTTAAATACGGCAGTCCGATTTTGCGCAAGAAAGGCGCGCCAATTGAAAGCATTACCCCCGAAATCAAAAAGCTCATCGCGGACATGTTTGAGACCATGTACGCGCACAAAGGAGTGGGGCTGGCTGCTCAACAAATTGGCCAGGCACTGCAACTCACGGTCATCGACGTGCGCGGTGTGACCGACCGGCCGTCGACGCTCGAACTGAAGGGCAAGCCGGTGGATGTAGCCGATCACATGCCGATTGTGCTCATCAATGCAGAGTTAACGCTCACGGGGGAATCGGTCGCCGGGCCGGAAGGTTGCCTGAGTTTTCCCGAAGTTTTTGCCGAAATCACGCGCCCGCAATTCGTGGATGTTAAAGCGCTGAACGAAAAGGGCAAACCGATTGAATTTCGCGCCGGCGGATTGCTCGGGCGCGCCGTTCAACACGAGTGGGACCATCTCCAGGGCATTTTGTTCATCGATCGCATGGACAAAAAGACCAAGGAAGAATTAAAGCCCGATCTCGACGCCCTCCAGGCCGAAACGAAGGCTGAGTTGGCGGCGCAGAAAAAATAATTCCGGCTGTAAAGCTTGATGAAGCTTCGCTCTCCGTTATCTTGTAGTGAAAGGCAATCATGATCGAGGACACGCTTAGCCATATTGAAGAACAGATTCAGGCATCGGATTCCATCAAGGACGATCGCAAACGGGAACTGCTGCAATTGGTTGGTAAATTGAAATCCGAGATCGCAACGCTCTCCCAGACCAACAGCGCGCAGGCGCAGAGCATTGCCGGGTTCACGCAATTGTCCACTCACGAAGCCACCCGCGCGGAACAAAATCCCGAATTACTGCAACTCTCGCTGAAGGGCCTTTCCTCCTCCGTCGACGGCTTCGAAAAATCGCACCCGAAATTGGTGCAACTCGTCAACACCATCAGCAACATGCTCTCGAACCTGGGCATCTGAGAGAGCGTGTAACGTATTGCGTGGTGCGTGTTCCGAAACCAGCATTACGCACCACGTAACACGCAATACGTCGGACCTACCCAAACCGCTCCACATCCTCGTAAGGTTCCAGTTTGCCAATCGCCTCCATGATTTCATTCGCCACTTCCTGGTAGATTTGTTTGAGGCGCGGCTTCGAGCAGGTTTTTGCTTCTGCGCGCAATTTTTCAAAAAACATCGGCTGGCCGTATTTTACGGCGACGCCATGTGGACGCGGAATTTTATGGTAACGCCCGTAGGCCTCATAAGTCCCGAACACCCGCACTGGCACGACCGCAGCCGTGGATTTGATGACCGTTAAACCAATGCCCGAACGCGCCGGTTGCAATCGGCCATCGCGCGTGCGCGTGCCTTCGGGAAAAAGAATGATCGCGCCGCCCGCGAGCAGCCGCTCGAGGATCGCCTTAAGTCCCGCCGCGCCGCCGCCGTCACGGTCCACGGGAACGGAATTCCAATTTCTCAGCAACCAGCCCATGCCCGGATAACGAAACAGCGTATCGCGCGCGAGGTAATTGATGCCGCGCTTCACACCCGATCCGACCAACGGCGGATCCAGGTAACTGGCGTGATTGGACGCCAGGATAACCGGGCCCGAAAGCGGCACCCGCCCGGCATTGAAAACCTTCCAGTGAAAGTAAGTCGAATAAACTATGCGAAACAAACTCCAACCGAGAAAATAGATGAAGTTCATGGGAGTTCACCCCAAACGTAAATTCCAAGTTCCCAGCCCCGCAAATCATGATTGGAGCTTGGCGCTTGAAGTTTCTCTGGAACCTGGAACTTGGAACTTGGAGCTTTCAAGGAGGGGTTTTTCAATTATTTACCCTGTGCAAGCCTTGCTTTCATATCGGCAATAATAATCCCGCTCGTCTGCTCGGAAGTCATCTCGGAGTTGTTGATGACCCTCGCGCCCAGCGCAATCATCAGCGGCGCGGCGGCGCGTTGGCTGTCCCGCTGGTCCCGCGCGGCAAGATTTTCATTCACGCCTTCCGCCTGGCGGCGTTTCGTGCGCTCGTCCAGGTGCGCATCGAGATAAAATTTATAATCCGTTTCCGGGAAAACGTTCGTGCCGATGTCGCGTCCCTCCATCACTAGATTGCCGAACTGGATGCATTCACGCTGCTTTTTCTTCATCCACTCGCGCACCTTCGGCACCGCCGCCACGTGCGACACTGCGCCGCTCGTTTCCGCCGTGCGAATTTCCTTATCGGGATAGTATCCATCCACGAGGAGATGCACGCGGCCGTCCTTGCATTCGAGCGAAGTCTTCCACTTGCGGCACGCGGCAGCAACTGCTTTGGCCTCGTTCACATCGATTTTTTTCTGCAAGCAATGCCACGCGAGCGTGCGATACATCGCGCCGGTGTCCACGTAAACAAAACCGAGCGCCTTGGCGACGAGCTTGGCATTCGTGCTCTTGCCGCTCGCACTCGTGCCGTCAATGGCTATGACAATTGGGTGTTTCAATATCGGTGATCCGTTAAATAAGTTAAATCAGAGGTCGAGTCGGAACCTCATTTAACTGATTTAACTCATTTAATAATTTAACTATCACTCAGCAAACAACTCATCATGCGTCAATTTGCGCCCCGCCGCATCCAGAATCGTCGCGCCGAGGCCATGGGGCGGTGCACCAGCGAGTTTCTGGAAGAAATTCGGGAACGTTTTCTTCACGCACGCGGGGTTTTTAAGTTTTATGCCGGGAACTTTCAATCCCAGAATTGCAAAACACATCGCCATGCGATGGTCATTATACGTTTCAATTTCCGCGCCGTGGAGTTCTGAGGGAGAGATTTCCAGTGTATCGCCGTTTTCAATGACCTTCCCGCCACATTTGGTCAACTCGGTTTTTAGTGCAAAAACTCGATCACACTCTTGAACCCGTAATCGTCCGAGATGTGAAAAAGTCATTTTTTCGGGAGAAAATGGCGATAATGTGATCGCTGTCATAATACTATCGCCTAGTACTTTTTGGCGGGAAATGGGGTTCTTAAATGGAAAAACAATCGGGAAATCACGGTCGATTTGCCATCGTGTTGTGGGCCAGTGTGCAACTGTGACTTCTCCAATATTAAAATTTGTTGCCCAAACTTCGAATCTCCATTTTCTCCGTTTCAAATCAGCTGCCTGTTCCGGAGTTGGTTTAGGGAACTGAAGAAAATGTGATTCATAATGACTGTTGCATCCCCAAAAATAACTTCCGCTCGAAGCGTCCGGCTCAATTTGAAATTCGCCGCCCAGACCGGGAAATGCATCGATCAGCCTCAACGTCATTTCTACATAGGGAGATTCTTCTGCATCTTCGCCCACGACGTTCACATTCCATCCGCCCACCTTCGCGCAGAGCATTAACGCCGACGCGAACTGCGAACTCTCCTCAATATCGACCGTGCACTTCGCGCCGGGTTTCGGGCCGCTCCCGTGAATGATCGCCGGCAATTTGTCAGTAGGAGAATCAACCCGATAACCCAATTCCCGCAGCGCCTGGAATAGCGCCGCTTTGGGCCGCTCGTTCATGCGCGGCACGCCGTGCAATTTATAAACACCCTTGCCCAAACAAACAAATGCCGCCAAAAACCGCGCAGCAGTTCCCGCGTTGCCAACGAACAATTCCACCGGCTGCTGCTCCGTGCCGCCAGGCGGCACCACGCCGCCTTTCCCGTAAACAGTAATCGTGCGATTGGAAAATTCGTTCGGGTCGGGTCGCACATCCACCATGAAGCCAAGTTCCTGCAGGCACTCGACCATGATTTGCGTGTCCTCGCTCCACAGCGCGCCTTCCAGCGTGACTTCGCCCTCCGCGAGCGCCGCCAAAATCAGCGCGCGGTTCGTGATGCTCTTTGAGCCGGGCACGGTAATTTCCGCGCGCACCGGTTTATCGAGCGGCACAATTTCTATGAGATCGGGCAAAGGCATTTAAAAATTTCCAAATTTTGGAACTTCACTCAGGTGATGGAGACGCGCAACCGGCGCACCAGGCATCGCGTCGCCGTTTGCCTTGTTGGAAAAATTTCTCGACGGCTTTCGCGTCGCCTTTTTTCAAGAGGACTTGAATTTTTTTCAAATCACGAATGAACGTCTCCAGCGCCTTGCCCAGACATTTGCGGTTCGTCATGGCAATATCGCGCCACATCTCCGGCGAACCCGATGCAATTCGCGTGGTGTCGCGAAATCCGTTGGCGCAAAGCAAGGACTGCGATTTAGGCAGCGCCGGATTCAAAACTAGGTTGGCCAGCGTGGCAGCGGCAATGTGCGGCAAGTGACTGGACCGGCTGACGAGTTCATCGTGCAATTCGGGCGTGAGACGCATCGTGCGCGTTCCAACCGCTTTCCAGAACCGCTCCACCTTTCGCAGCGCGGTTGGATTGGAGCGCTTGGTCGGCGTAATCACGCAAACCGCATTGTCGAACAAATCCGCGCGCGCGGCGGCAACGCCAGTTTTTTCCGCCCCCGCCATCGGATGGCTGCCGATGAAATCCGCGCCCGCTTTTGCCACCAGTGATTCCACCTCTTTCACAACGCTGGTTTTCACGCTGCCCACATCGGTGACAATCGCACCGCGTTTAAGCGAAGGAATCATTTCCCGCACGAGCGGCAGCATCTGCGCCAGCGGCGTGCAGAGAATAATCAAATCGGCTCCCGCCACGGCATCCTGCAAATCGCACGTGCAAAAATCGACGGCCTTCGCCTTTTTGCATTCGGCGATGCTCGCCGCGCGCCGGACGAAACCGGCGACTTCACCAGCGAGCCGGCGTTTCTTGATCGCCATGCCGAGCGAGCCGCCCAGCAGGCCAACGCCAATAATTGTTATCTTCCGAAAATGCACGCGCAGAGCATAGAAGATGGAAGATGGAAGATGGAAGATAGAAATGCGCGCCGGTCTCATTGGCGCATTGAGAGGAATTAGCAAGGAATTGCGGGAGTGACGTTGCTGTAGCGCAGGCTTTCGGCCTGCGGGTTCTGGCGGCTTTCCAGCCGCCAGTTCCGAAACACGGGACCAGAAAGTCCCGTAAACTCGCAGGCTGGAAAGCCTGCACTACGTCGCCGGCACCACAACTGTCTTCCCCGAGCGCGCCGCTTCCAGGCAGGCGTTCGTGACAATCTGTGTTTTCAGCGCCCACTCGGGCCAGGCGTCATTTAGTTTTCCGGAGAGAACCTGCGCCGAGAAAGTGCGAATCATATTGGTGTCCGGCGTAGTCGCGGGATCCATTTTCAGATCATCAGATAGCACTCCATTTATTTCCAACGCGCCCTCGCTGCTGTTTTTCGGCAGGACAAAATCCGGCACGCGCAAATGTCCTTTCGTGCCGGTCATCGCGGCCCAGTTGCTGTAGGTGGCTAGGAACGAGCAATAAAATCCTGACGAAATGTCTTCATCAAAAATCAATTCACCGGAAAAATCAAACGGCACCGCGCCCTGGTTCCGGTCGCTGCAAGTTTGCGAAATAATTCGCCCGCAGACTTCGCGCGGCAATTGCCAGTTCATCGTCCACAGCGCGATGCGAATGCAATACCAACCAAGATCGCCGAGGCAGCCGAGCGGTTCGAGTGCGTTGTTGCTGCGCACATTGGTCTGGCGAAAATCTTCGGTGGAGAAAAAACTGAAATGCGAAGTGATGCGCCGGATTTTTCCAAAGGAATTTTCGTCTTCCAGCGCGCGCCGGATGCGGTCGAGGCGCGGGTTGTGCATGAACATGACACCGTCCATGAATTGCACGCGATTGCGCCGTGCGGCTTCAATCATCGCGCAGACATCGTCCACCGTCGCGCCGCAAGGCTTCTCGCAGAGAATATGTTTGCCCGCATCCGCCGCGCGCACGACCCATTCGGTGCGCAGGCCGGTCGGTATGGGGATATAAATGGCATCCACCTCCGGCGACGCGAGCAATTCCTCGTAGCTTCCCAGCGCGGCGGGCGCGGCATCGAACGGATTATCGCGCTGGCATTCGGCGACGAATTGCCGCCCGCGCTCCAGGTTGCGGCTGGCCACGGCGCTGATAATCGAATTGCCGGAATGCCAGATGGCCTTCCAATTCTTGCGCGCAATCGCAGCCGCGCCCAAAATTCCCCACCGAAGTTTGTTCATGTTGGTTAAATGGTTAAATCAGTTAAATCGGTTACACGAGTCAAATGAGATGACTGCGCAAAACTGCCTGCCCCGTTTAACCAATCGCTCATTTAACTATTTAACCACCGCCGCTCCTTCCCGCACTCGCTCCAAAATCACATCCGCAACCCGCGGTTCCGTTCCGACCGCCGCCGCGTACCACACCAGTTTTTCATTCCGTTCAGTAGGATTTCGCCACGTAGGCTGGCCCTTGGCAAGCCGTTCCTGAACGATGCGTTTCGGCTCGCCCAGCAACTCCGGAATGTCCTCCTGCGTGTGCATCCCATCACTGATGAAAAATGGCACCACGACCATGTTTCGGGTGCGCGCCAACTCGTAACATTTTGCAATGCGCGGCTCTTCCTCAAGAAAAACGGCATGGACCTCGGCGTATTCTTTCGTCGCGCGAATCAATTCGACCTGGCGCTCAATGGACTTGCGGGAGTTTTCGTTTTGTTCCGTCCCATGCCCGGCGATAAATAGCGTCGTGTCAGACGTTTTGGGCGCGCGTGGAAACGGAAACCGGCTGATGACTTCCCGCGCCCGTGCCAGGATGATTCCGGTCATGCTGTCGTGCGTGCCGACGGGTTGGCAAAAAAAGAGTTCCGAGTTTTGAATTTCAAGTTTCGAGTGGCCGGGCGGAAATCCGAGCGCAGCCGGGATGACGTCGCTGCTGAAATACCCTTCACTGATAAATAGTGGAGCAATGAAGATGCGCGGCGTGGAAAGTTCCGCGATCACCTTTTTGATTTGCGGCTCCTGTTTCCAAAACGCCTCGCGCACATCGGCGAAAATCCCGCGCCGGCGCAATTCCTTTGCGTGTTGGTAAACCGGCGCGGACGATTGTTCATTCTTCGTCGAGCCGTGGCCAAGCACGATGAGTGCGGCGTCTGAATAATTTTCGCGAGACACGGGCAATGGTTAGCTCAGGGTGCCGGAAATCGCAAGTGCCCCGAAACGCCATCAGCATCCGAATTTGGATTGGTAGGGACGCCGCGCTGCGGCGTCCCCGCCCGCGTAGTAGCGGGCGGAACGAGCCGGCCGATGGCGTGAATTACGCCCACGTTGCGCTGCTGAACGCCGCGCAGACGGCGCAAGCGCGCCATCCTTGCCAAAATTCCCGGAACGCTGGACGGTCGCAATTCGTAAAAAAATTGAATAGACCCGGTGGCGTCATCGTCCCTACCGTTGGCACAAAAGAACCAGGCCTGAAGCTCGTGAGGTTTGTTGGAGTGTGAAATGAAGTTCAAAATTCCAAAGTCGCTTGAAGGAGAAAACCGGATTTCCCGGCGTGACGCGTTTACACTCATTGAGTTGCTGGTGGTCATCGCGGTCATTGCGATCCTGGCGGCGTTGTTGCTCCCGGCATTGTCGAGTGCCAAGGATAAGGCGCGGCAGGCCGCCTGCCTGAACAACATCAAACAACTGCAACTGAGCTGGGGGCTTTATGCGGATGAAAACAACCAGCTCATCATGGTCAACTTAAGCTCGAACCGAACCTGGGTGGAGGGCAACATGCAAGTCGCTGCGGATGCGACCAACATGGCTTTGATTACCGGCTGCGATTTGTACCCCTATGCAAATTCGGTGGCAGTTTACCGTTGCCCCGCGGATAACCGGCGTTCCCCGGCCGGAATTTCGTTTCGGCTGCGGTCCTATTCGATCAATTGCTTCATGAACGGCGGCGGTAGGGACATACTTCAGACCTATGGTTCCAGTCCAGGCAGCTATTTATTGAATTCCCGGATCAGCGACATCAGAAGCCCGGGGCCGTCAGCGGCTTTTGTTTTTGCGGAAGAACATGAGAACAGCATTGATGACGGGCATTTTGGTTTCATGCCGGAAGGCGACGAATGGCTGAATATTCCTGCAACGCGGCACAGGGGCGCGCTGTTTTCGTTTGCGGACGGTCATTCGGAGTTTTTCAAATGGCACGACGCCGACACGCTCGGCCTGAGCGGCGGATTCGTGAGCTCGCCGAACAATCCGGATCTAAAGAGAGTGCAAGCGGCGCTGGCGACCAAGATGTGACTTATGATTTAGTATTTCCGCCGTTGCGAACGAAAGCTGTTTCTGTCGTTGCGCCGCTTTTGATCGATGGGCATTGTTAGGCATTCAGCTTTTTCTAAAATTAATAATCGAAATTTCTATATGTTCATCCACAGCGCCATCTTTTGGCTTCGCAAGAATCTCACTCCGGCAGAGCGTGCCATTTTCGACAGCGAGGTTCGCCTCCTTGCTAAGATTTCTTACTTGGAGCGCGGGTATGTCGGAACTCCCGCCCAGACCGAACACCGTCCGGTAACGGATCACTCCTTTGATTACGCAACCTCCCTCCACTTCAAGTCCCTTGCGGACCATGAATTTTATCAAACCAAGTGCCCGGATCACGCGAGGTTTGTAACGGCCTGTAAGACCTATTGGGAGCGCGTGGTCATCTACGACGTGTCTCCGCTTGTTTAGTGGCACGGGCGTCCCCGCCCGTGCGTTTCAAACATAGCGGAGAAGCTGGCGGGAGAGACGCCTATGCCACCATCAACCAGGATAAAACTTTTCGGCCAACAGCATATTCAGATGATGGACCGCGAGCGTGAGTTCGCCGAATTTTTCCGCCGCATGGCCATCCAACGGCCCGCTTTCCAATCGCCGTTTCACTCGGCGAAAGCGTTTGTTCAAGGCCACGGTATCATCGTCATCGCCGAGTTCCCGGAGCAGATGTTGTACTTTTTTTACGCGGCGCAGAGCCGTGCGAATGGTTCGCAAGGCTGCAGCGGAATCCGTGTGACCCGCCTTCACACCCTTTAACAACCGACATTCGAACTCCTGGCAATACTTCGGCCGGTCGGAATAAATGTTGCAGCGGCAGCCGCCGAACGCAGCGCAGGGTTGTTTGAATTTTTGAATTCCGCTTTTTGATTTTGGATTGGCCACCAAAGCCAGCCCGAGCGAACGCAATTTGCCCGCATCGTCCCCCGGTTGAAGCTGCACATCGGCGAAAATTACGCCGTTGCAGCACAGGCCGCATTCGAGACAGAGCGAGTTGGAATCACCTTCACACATTTTGACAAAAACAAAACAACAGGCATCATTGTTCCAAGTATTGCGGTGTTTTCGCAAGTTGCGATTCCAGGTATGGCTGTTAAATACAAAGATTATTACGAAAGTCTCGGTGTGTCACGGACGGCGAGCGAGGCCGAGATCAAGAAGGCCTTTCGCAAGCTCGCCCGGGAATTTCACCCCGACGTCGCCAAGGACAAAAAGAAAGCCGAGGAAAAATTCAAGGAAATCAACGAGGCCTACGAAGTCCTCAGCGATCCCGCCAAACGAAAAAAATACGACCAGCTCGGCGCCAATTGGAAACAAGGCGCGGACTTCCGTCCACCGCCGGAATGGGAGGAGTTCGCCGGAGGTGGCGGGCGTAATTTTCGCGGAGGACGCCAGCAGGCCACGGAGGATTTTGAATTTGGCGGCACCGGCTTCAGCGATTTTTTTGAGCAGATATTTGGAGCCCGGGGCAGGGGAGCGGGATTTCGCGGGCGCGATTTCGGCGGTCAGCCGGGATATCCGGAAGAGGAACAGGCCGCCCGCGGTCGCGATGTCGAGGGCGACATCATGGTCACGCTCGAAGAAGCGAAACGCGGTTCCGTGCGCTCGGTTTCCGTGCGGCACAATTCTCACACGGACACGCATCAAGTGAAAATTCCCGCGGGCGTGACCGAGGGCCAGCGGCTGCGCGTGGTCGGACGCGGCGAAGCCGGCGCTGGCGGCGGCGAATCGGGCGACCTCTATTTGCGCGTGCGCCTTGCGAAGCATCCCGATTTCGAAGTCGACGACCACAATTTGATTCATGAAGCGGAACTCACACCGTGGGAAGCGGTGCTCGGCGCAAATATTTCCGTCCCTACATTGGACGGCCAGGTGAACATCAAAATCCCGCCGGGCACGCAGAACGGACAGAAGTTGCGCGTGCGCGGGCGGGGTTTGCCTCGGCGCGGCGCGGACGATGGTGACTTGATCGTGGTGGCGCGCATCGAAGTTCCGCAAAAGATTTCCGACCCGGAACGCCAATTGTGGGAGCAACTGGCGAAGGAATCGAAATTTAATCCGCGGGGTTAACGGCCCATTTTTCCGGCTGGAGTCAAATCAGTTCTGCCCGTACTTGCTGAGGACCCATTGCACCGCAGCTTTTTCGCCGAAAATGCGCCAGCGATCTTTATAACTGATCCAATCCTGGTCGGATAACTGTGGTAGCAAGGGTTCCAGTTGCTGATTGATTTGATTCAACTCCTGTCGTTGCTGCGCTATCTGGTTGAGACGGTCTTGCACGGTTTGTCCGTTGCTGCCGTAGCTGTCATTGGGACTCATGTTGTTCAAGGCGATTTTTTCCACCGCCATTCCCACCAGCCAGCTGATTTCCGTTTCGCCGGGCGTGTCACCATAACGCTGGCCCAACTGTGCCGCCATTTGCAAAGTTGCCTTCGCTGAAGCGTCATCGCCTGCCTGCCGATAGGAATTCGCAAGGTCCCTCAGGCTTAAGCCGAGGTCTTTTACCTGCGCGAGTTGTGGCAATAATAATTGCATCGAAGAAATGGATTCAGCCTCTGCGGCGGTATAACCGGCGGCAAGATAAGCGTCCTGGTCGTCCTGCATGCGCGCTTGCGTGTAATCGTAATATTCTCCCTTGCCGGATGCGGCGATCAATTCCTGAATCGCCTGGTCCGGGTGGCCGGCTTTGAGATAGTCCCGGGCCAAAAGATAATTCGCCATTGAGTTGTCGGGGTCCGACTTTTTCCAATTCTCCAGCCACTGTTGTCGTTCTTCCGGCGGTGCGTCTTTTTCGAACGCCGCTTCGAACGCAACCTGCGGGTCATTTGGAAAATTTCGTTTTGCTTCCGCGAGCAGGGCGGGATCCTGGCTGGTGCGATACGCGGCGAGCAGGCTGGCGGCATTGCGGTGATTTGCCTGGAGGTAAGGCCCGAGCTGCTCGGCGGTTAATGTGGGTGACTTATCCTTGAACCGTTCATATAGGCTCATAGTTGGTGGAGTATCGGTAATTGTCGCCCCGGCCGATGTGCTCGCTTGAATTTGCGGCGCAGGCAAATTGGGAATGGCCATCTTCGTTCGGGCAGGGCGATTTGAAAGCAATTCGTTTTGCGCGAGTTGCCGCCGCAACTTTTCATTTTCCGCGCGCAACGAAGCTTGCGATTGCTTTTGAATGACGAGCGAAGCGGTCAACACGGCAATTGCCACGGCGCCGACGGTGAGTTGGAGTTTGGTCAGGCCCATAAGTTTTACGAGTGTGGAGGTGATTCCGGCAGCCGCTCCCGCGCCGGCGAGTGAGGCGCTCGTGACTGTCGTGGCCAATCCGGCGGGAGCGATTTGAACAGCGTTAACCGAAATGGCGGCGGAAAGAGCCGCAACGGTCGTGGTTAAACCTCGATGTCCCAGCCGCGTGCGAAGCTTATCCAACGCGCGATTGACTCGCTTGCGAGCGGCGTCCTCGTTGCTGCCCAGCGCCGAGCCTACCTCCGCCAGGCTGCGTTGCTCGAAAAACCGGAGCACCAACGCGTCGCGATCGCTTTGGCTCAATCCGTCGAGCGCTTCATCCAGCACCGGGCGAATAGCCTCCCAATCGAGTGAACGGTCGGATTCAAGAGCGTTCATGGCGATGGCCTCCTTTTCGCGTCGTTGTCGGCGCTGATTCGTTCGCATCAATTGCGCCGCCGCGTACCCGCTGGCGCGATAAAGCCAGCCCGGCAGCACGACATTTTCTGGCAACGACCCCGCTTTACGCGCGAGATCCGTAAAAACAAGCTGCGAGACGTCTTGCGCCAGGTGTGCATCACCGCCGACCCGCCGCAACGCGGCGGAATAAACCAGGTTGACGTGACGCGCGACCAATTCGCCGAAGGCGGCTTCGGAGTTATCGGTGATGTACTGCCGCAGGAGTTGTCGGTCGTCGATCATCGTGCTTTACCATATACAGCCCCCAAATCCCGAAACCGGACAGAAAAAATTTGTTGAAACCGGCGGCAGGTGAACCAAGATTACCTCATGCCCACGGCCAAAGTCATCGTCATCACCGGCGTCACGCACGGACTGGGGCGTGCGCTGACGGAGGAGTTCGCCCGCCGTGGCCACACGGTGCTGGGCTGCGGTCGCTCGCAAAAGGGTATTGATGCGCTCAAGGAAAAACTCGGCAGCCCGCATGATTTTTATTCGGTGGACGTCTCTGTGGATGACGCAGTGAAATCGTGGGCCAGTATTTGCCTGACCACGCACGCGCCGCCGGATTTGCTGATCAACAACGCCGGCGTCATCAACAAAAACGCGCGCTTGTGGGAAATCAGCTCCCGCGAATTTTCCGAGGTCATCGATATAAACGTCAAAGGTACCGCCAACGTCATCCGGCATTTTGCGCCTTCAATGGTGAAGCGAAAGAGCGGCGTGATCGTGAACCTCAGTTCCGGTTGGGGCCGCTCCGCCGATGCCGAGGTGGCGCCGTACTGCGCCAGCAAATGGGCGATTGAGGGACTGACGGCCTCGCTCGCGCAGGAATTGCCTTCCGGCATGGCGGCAGTGCCGCTCAACCCCGGCATCATCAATACTGAAATGTTGCAAAGCGCCTTTGGCGGCTCCGCAAACAATTATCCAACCGCGGAAGAATGGGCGAAGATTGCCGTGCCGTTTCTGCTGGAACTTGGTCCCAAGGATAATGGGAAACAACTAACCGTCCCGATTCGCGGCGCGCATGATTGAGAGTCTGCCATGTAGCGCAGGCTTTCCAGCCGCCAGTCTCACATTATCGTTTCAACAGCTCTCTCCGTACAATCTTCCCCCGCTCCATAATCAACGCCTCCTCACACAACGCCTGGACCTCGTTCCAATCATGCGTCACATAAAGCATCGGCACATGAAATTCATCGCGGATGCGCGCGAGATACGGAATGATTTTCGATTTCAAAACGGTATCGAGGCTGGCCAACGGTTCATCCAGCAAAAGGATTTGCGGCGAGGCCAGGAGCGCGCGCGCCAGTGCGACCCGCTGCTTTTCTCCGCCGGAAAGATTCGTCACCGCGCGGCCCGCCAGCGAACCGATTTCTAAAACCGCAGTGACATGTTCGTAACTGAACAGCGCGTTTGGAGCGCCATTATTCTTGTAGCCGTATAATAAATTTCGGTCGACTGACAGGTGCGGAAATAGCGCCAGGTCCTGCGGCACATAACCGATTTGACGATGACGCGTTGGGACATTGGTGGCCGAAGCTGTGTCGGTCAGAACGCGGTCGCCCAGCTTGACGAAAGCGGACTTGGGGCGTCGCAACCCGGCAATTAAATCGAGCAGCGAAGTCTTTCCGGCGCCGGACGGCCCGAAAATCGCCGTGACCTGGCCCTGAATTTCGACCTCGATTTCGAGTGGAAAATCCGTAAGCGCCAGAAGAATCTTTTTGAGCTGCAAATTCATTTGACGGTTTTCCTTCGCCGCATCAACAGCTCGCTGCTCCACACCGCAAGAAATGCCAGCACGACGGACATCCCCAGCAACCGGTAGCCGTGCGAATCCTCGCCGTTGTTGAAGGAGTGATAAATCTCCGTTGAGAGCGTGGCGGTCCGGCCCGAAATATATCCCGCCACCATGATGGTTGCGCCAAACTCGCCGAGCGCGCGGGCGAACGCCAGCAGCATCCCGCCGATGACGCCGTGCGCCGCCAGCGGCAGTGTGACGGTCGCGAATACCCGCGCATTGCTCGCGCCAAGTGTGCGGGCGATTTGTTCCAGTCGCGGGTTCACTTGCTCAAACGCAACGCGCGTCGAACGCACCAGCAGGGGAAACGACATCACCGCCAGCGCGATCAAAACGCCGCGCCAGGTAAACGCAATGTCGAGGTCGAAATGCCGGTAAAAAAAACCGCCCACCGCGCCGCGTTCGCCGAGGACCTTGAGCAAGATCAGTCCCGTCGCCACCGGCGGCATCACGAGCGGCAATGAAACAACTGTTTCAACGATCGATTTGCCCGGCCAATCACGTCGCGCGAGCAGCCAGGCAGTTGCGAGGCCGAACGGAAGAATTAGAATCGTGCTGAGGGCCGATACCCAGGCAGTGAACCAAAGAAGTTGCCACTCTTCACCAGTCATGGAGAGCTGGCCTCCGGGGTAGGGGTGGCGCGTTGGCACCGTCCGCGCCGCGTCCAGCGGCGCAACCCTCCTGCCTCACCGCAGCACGATGAATCCATATCGCTCAAAAATCTTTGCGGCGTCATCCGAATTGAGATAGTCCACAAATTTTTTGGCGGATTCAACCTGCTTCGAGTCTTTCAGCACGGCCATCGGATAGGAAATCTTCGGGCCGCTCGCCGCAGGAATTTCACAGGCCAATTTGACCTTCTTCGATATGGCCGCGTCGGTTTTGAATACCATCCCGACTTCGATATTGCCCGATTCGACCGCCGCGAGCGCGGCGCGGACATTATCGACGGGCACCACTTTTGGTTCGATCGCCGGCCACAATTTTTCCTTCTCCAGAAACGCCTTTGAATAGACCCCCGCCGGCACGGCTTTCGGGTCCGCGAGCGCAATGCGCCTGACCTTCGCTCCTGCGAGATCGGCGGGTGACGTGATTTTGAGGTCTGTGTCCGCCGCGGTCACAATAACGAGTGAATTCGAGAGACGGCTCTTGCGCGTTTCCTTCAGGATGAGGCCCTTCGCCGCGAGGGCGTCCATTTTTGCCTCGTCCGCGGAGAAAAAAACATCCACCGGCGCGCCTTCTTCGATTTGCCGCTCGAGCATACTCGATGCGCCGAAATTGAATGCGACTTTATCGGCATTTTGTTTTTCGTAAGCTGCTCCGAGTTCTTTCAACGCATCGGTCAAACTGGCCGCGGCGGAAACCGTGATTTCAGTTGCTCGAAGGTTTGCGCCGATAAAGAAAGTAAAAATCAGCCCGAAAAAGAACAGTTTGTGGGCGAGGGATTTTGGAATTGCCGGGATTTTCACGAACAGGATTGCAACAAAACCGTCATCCTCTGTCAAATATAACGACGGACGGCCGACTGGCGACCTGCCTTGACCCGCTTTGCAGCTGGCCGTACCCTGTCGCTATGGCCGATGCCAAAAATAAGAAGTCGCGGCGCAAAGCGATCCTGCTCGGGGTCGGTTTGGATTCCGATGGCCACAAACGCGTGACCACGGGGTCAAATTTTGCCCTGGTTGGCGGCACGCAGGAAACTCACGAAGTCATGACCGAGAAGGTCATCAAGATTAACGAAAAGCTCGCCGCCAAAGGCAAGCAATTGGAAAACGTCAGCCGCGAAGAATTTGACGACATCGCGGATTCAGTCGGGTTGCGCCGGCCGGATGGGCAGTGACGTCGTAATGCTCGCGCTCCCGTGCGGAATGTCCGGTCAATCGCTTATTGGTTTACTCTCCACAAATCTTGCCCATTCCTTGACTCGCAGTTTTCCGCTTGGTACGGTTCACGGGTGACGCATTTGCAACGCTGATTGTATGTCTGCTGATCACGGCTCTTATTTGCCCGTTATCATCCTGCTGCTCGCCGCCGTGGGATTCGCGCTGACGCCGCTGGCACTCGCGTGGCTCTGGGCAAAAAAGTTTTCGCCTCAAAAACCCGGCAAGGACAAAAACGCCACCTACGAATGCGGCTTGGAATCCAAAGGCGACGCGTGGATCCAGTTCTGCTCCGAGTATTACCTCTACGGGATTATTTTCCTGATCTTCGATGTGGAAACAATTTTTCTGTTGCCGTTTGCGGTGGCATTCACCGGCCTGAACGCGATGGCCTTCATTGAAATGATGATTTTTGTCTTCATGCTCGTCGCGGGCCTGGTCTGGGCCTGGCGGAAGGGCGTGTTGACCTGGAGATAACGCAGGGCAGGTGGCCTGCCTGTCTCGGTATTACGGAAGCGAGAAATTGAATGGACGAAGGACTGAGAAGCGAATTGCAGAAGCAGGGCGTTTTTACGACCACGCTGGAAGACCTCTATAATTGGGGCCGCAAAAACTCCGTCTGGCCGCTCGGCTTCGGTCTGGCGTGCTGCGCCATAGAAATGATCGCCGCCTCCATGTCCCGCTGGGACCTGGCGCGGTTCGGCGCGGAAGTTTTTCGGCCATCACCGCGGCAGGCTGACCTCATGATTGTCGCCGGCACCGTCACCAAAAAAATGGCCCCGCAGGTCGTGCGGCTTTACAACCAGATGCCCGAGCCGAAATACGTGATCGCCATGGGCGCCTGCGCGATTTCAGGCGGCCCGTTCAAGCAGGGTTACAACGTCCTCAAGGGCATTGACCGGTATATTCCGGTGGATGTCCACATCCCCGGCTGCCCACCGCGCCCCGAAGCATTGCTGCACGCGTTCATGACGCTGCAGGAAAAAATCGATCAACAACAACTCACTGGCGCGAATCGCCCGCGCCATCTAAACGCGGACAAGCCCAGTGAATTTCCCGTCCCGGAAT
Organism: Verrucomicrobiia bacterium; assembly: GCA_036272195.1. GTDB lineage: Bacteria > Verrucomicrobiota > Verrucomicrobiia > Limisphaerales > DASXHY01 > DASXHY01. Next base: position 45,475 of record DATAZE010000005.1, read on the forward strand.
TTGGCGAACACGACCTGCAGCCGCCGAATAATCCGGCGGTGTGGAAGGCGCCCAAGCTGACGCGATAAGGCTGAAATTTAACGTGCTCTCTCTCGAATCCATAAAAAGCCAAATTGAGCAGGCGATTCCCGGCGCGAAACTGGAAATCGTGAAGAACGACGCGCCGTCCGCGCAGCATTCCTTGCTGGTGGACAACGCAAGCGCGCTGGCAGTTGCAAAATTTCTTCGCGACGACCCGGCCCTTTGTTTCGATTACGCCTCCAACGTCACCGGCGTCGATTGGCCGGAGGCGGAATTAAGCGAGAAAATTAAAGTTAAGAAAGTGGTCGATGGCGTCGAAAAAGAAGTCGAGGAAGTGAAGAAAACGCTGCGCCCCGGCTATCTCGAAACCGTCTATCATCTTTACTCGATGGAACTCAAGCAGGGCCCGGTCATCCTGCGGTTGCGCACGGAAAACCGGACCGACAAGGCCCATCTGCCGTCGCTCACGCCAGTTTGGCGCGGCGCGGAATTCCAGGAGCGCGAGATTTTTGACTTGTACGGAATCGTGTTTGACGGCCATCCCGATTTGCGCCGCATTTTGATGTGGGAAGGATTCAAGGATTTTCCGATGCGCAAGGATTACGTCGAGCCGGACGATTACGAATACGAGCCGACGCCGCACGACGAAGTTCACGACAAAGCGAAGCAACATTATCCAGCAGAGGCTAAGGGATGAGCGCGCCAATTGTTGAACACGGTTTGTCGGGCGCGCAAATTCCCCCCCCGGACGGCGCCGGTGAGCCTAACTACACCATTCGCCCCAAGCTCAGCGACAGCGGCATCGCCGAGGGCGAATTGCTCGAGGTTTCCATGGGCCCGCAGCACCCGTCCACGCACGGCGTGTTTCGCATGGACATCGTGCTCGATGGCGAGCGCGTTGTTAAACTTAAACCCGTTTTCGGTTACCTGCATCGCAACCACGAAAAAATCGGTGAGGGCACGACCTATCTCGGTTCGATGCCTTATACCGACCGGCTCGATTATTTTTGTTCGATGACGAACAATTGGGCTTACGCGCTCGCCGTCGAAAAACTCGCCGGGCTGCAAGTGCCGGAGCGTGCGGAATATTTGCGCCTGATCCTCGCCGAACTGACGCGCCTGCAAAATCACGCCTCACTCTGCGGTTTTCTCCTTCAGGACATGGGCGCCATGGGCACGCCGCTCATGTATGCCTTCCGCGAGCGCGAGCACATCCTGGACTTGTTTGAGGCCATCAGCGGCGCGCGGATGATGTGCAATTTCATGCGCTTCGGCGGCTGCCGCTGCGATGCCCCGGCTGGCTGGCTCGAGCAAGTGCAGAAAGTCGTGGACGAATTTCCTGCGTTTCTCGACGAGTTCGAAACCCTCCTGAACGAAAACGAAATCCTGATGGCGCGCACGCAGGGCGTCGGCATCCTGCCGCGCGATTTGGTCGTGAACGCCAGCATCACCGGTCCGCTGTTGCGGGCGGTGGGCGTCAATTACGACATTCGCAAAGTCGACAAATATGGGATTTACGATCGCTTCCAATTCCGCGTTCCGCTGGGCGCGCGCGGCGATGTTTACGATCGTTACATGATGCGCGTGCTGGAAATGCGCGAGTCAGTGGGAATTTTGCAACAGGCCCTTAAGTCAGTTCCCGGTGGTCCGATCGTGGATCCAAAGGCCAAGCTTCGCGGCTTTCGTCCCAAACCCGGTGAGGCCTACGGTCGCATCGAAGGGCCCAAGGGCGAACTCGGTTTTTATCTCATTAGCGACGGTTCACCGAATCCGTATCGCTATCGTGTGCGCCCGCCGAGTTTCATCAACCTCACCGTGCTCGAAGACATGTGCCTCGGCCATAATGTGGCGGATGTAGTCATTATTCTCGGAAGTGTGGATATTGTGCTGGGAGAGGTGGATCGATGAAAAATTCCAAATTCCAAATTCCAAATTCCGACAAAGCTTCACGCTCCAATCTCCAAAATGGAGCTTGTGGTTTTGAAGGTTGGAGTTTGCAATTTTTCTGGAGCTTGGAACTTGGGATTTGGAATTTTATACCATGTTAGGCGAAGGCATCATCAAAGGCATGGCGGTCACCGCCAAGAATTTCCTGGGCAGTTACGTGTCCGAGAAACGGTTGACCACCATCCAGTATCCGGAAGAACGCCAGGTATTGTCCGAAGCGGTGCGGCAATTCCCATTTTTGGTTTTTGACGGAAACGACCCGATGGCCGGTCTGCGTTGCGTAGCCTGTCAGATTTGTGAAAAGGAATGTCCGCCCAAGTGCATTTACATTGAGAAGAGCAAAGATAAGAAACCGGATTACATCGGCAAACCGCAAATTTATCCGGCCACGTTCGACATCGACCTGTCGGTTTGCATGAGCTGCCAGATTTGCGTCGAAGTCTGCCCATTTGACGCCATCAAAATGGACACAGATTTTGAATTGAGCACTAGCGACCGTTTCAACGGATTATTGGTGAACAAACATCAGTTGGCGAAATCCAACGGCCACTATCATAAAATTCATCCCACGGAAGCGGACGAAGTGGATGGCCGCCTGGCGGAAGAAAAAGCGAAAGCGGAAGCCAAGGCAAAAGCCGATGCCGAAGCGAAAGCCAAGGCCGCCGCTGAAGCGAAGACCAAAGCCGCCGCGGCGCTAGCGGCTCCCGCTCCCGCGAAATGAATTGCAATTGCAAAATCAGACTGGAAGCCTAACGGACTTTTAAATGGCCGACTCACTCGACCAAATATTTGTAACGCTGAATCACCTGCTGACCGGGCTCGTGCCCGCCGTTTGGCAGCCGGTGATGTCGGCGGTGATTTCCATCGCCGGAATCATCGGGGTTTTCGCTTCTCTGTTTGCCGTCACAACCGTGCTCGAACGCAAAGGCCTCGGGCGCATTCAAAATCGTTACGGCCCAAATCGCGTCGGTCCGTTCGGCTTCCTGCAACCGGCCGCTGACGGAATCAAGGCGTTGATCAAGGAAGACGTGGTGCCTCGTGCCGCGGACAAAATTGTGCATTTCTTCGCCCCGCTGGCGACCGTGGTTCCGGCCTTCCTCGTATTCGCAGTCCTGCCGATTGGGCGCAACATGGTGCTGGTGGATTACGATGCGGGCCTGCTGTTTTTCTTCGCCGTCGGCGCAGCCACGGAGCTTTCCGTATTCATGGCCGGGTGGTCCAGCCGCAACAAATATTCACTGCTCGGCGCGATGCGCGCGATTGCGCAAATGGTTTCCTACGAAATCCCCCTCATTCTCTCCTCTGTGACAGTCATCATGATCGTCGGTTCGCTGTCGTTGCCGACCATTGTGGACGCACAGGCCGGTTTTCACGCTTGCGGATTGGCCAACTGGTTTGTGTTCACGCCGTGGGGCTTTGCCGGTTTTGTTTTGTTCATGATTGCCGCCACGGCGGAAACGAACCGTTCACCGTTCGATTTGCCGGAAGGCGAATCGGAAATCATCGCGGGCTATTACATCGAATATTCCGGGTTTAAATTTGCGCTGTTTTTTCTGGGCGAATATATGGGCCTGTTCGCCATCAGCGGCCTGGGCATTACGTTGTTTCTCGGCGGCTGGCATGCGCCATTCGAGTTTTTGGAAGTGCTGCCCTCCTGGCTATGGTTCTTCATCAAGCTGCTTGCGCTGATCGCCGGATTCATCTGGATTCGCGGCACACTGCCGCGCCTGCGAATGGACCAACTCATGAATTTCGCGTGGAAATTCATGCTGCCAATGGCGCTGATCAACATCATTTCCGCCGCCGTCTGGCACTTCATGCCACCGGGATACGAACGCTGGCTCGTCGGCGCGGCACTGGTTGTCGGCCCTTACGTGCTGCTCGGCCGGGGTTTGATCGAACACAGGAAATTGGAAAAGCGCACCTATCAGTACGCGGAATAATGAACATTGTTTTCGCCATCATTGCGATTGTGACCATTGCTGCCGGTGTCGCGGCGATGAGCCTCCGCAATCTGGTCCACTGCGCGCTGGCATTGACGGTCGCCTTCGCCGGGCTGGCCGCGGCGTATTTGCAATTGGGCGCGCAATTCGTCGGCTTCACGCAGTTGCTCGTGTACGTGGGCGCCGTCGCCATCTTGATCGTGTTCGCGATTTTGTTGACGCGCGGCAGCGAACCTCCGCAACAGCCCGTTCTGTCCTCCGGTTGGCTGACGGGCATCGTGGTCACCGTCGCCGTGCTCGGCGTCCTGGTGTATGCGATTGCGAAAAGCTCGGTTATCCAAAGCGCGGCTCCGGCACAACCCGAAGTTACCGTTCGTCAAATTGGTGATGCATTGATGAACAAATTTGTTTTGCCGCTCGAAGTCGTCGGACTGCTGCTCACCGCGGCACTGATCGGCGCAGTGATCATCGCAATGAAAGAGGAGAAGAAATGACGCACCAACCTTCAACTTTCAACCTCCAGAGAAACTCCCTGCTTCATGCCTCAAGGACGTTATTGCTGGGAGCCCTTGGAACTTGGAACTTGGAACTTGGAACTTGGAGGTGGTTTCTCTCATGACCCCGCTCGCCGCCTATCTCACCCTCAGCGCCTTTCTGTTCGCCATCGGCCTCGCCGGCGCGCTCACGCGCCGCAACGCCATTATCATCCTCATCGGCATCGAACTCATGCTGAACGCCGCGAACCTGAATTTTATCGCGTTCTGGCGGTTCAGCGAACACCCGGAAGCCCTCACCGGAATCATGTTCGTCATTTTTTCAATTGGTGTGGCCGCCGCCGAAGCTGCCGTGGGCCTCGCGCTCATCATTGCGATTTATCGCCACTACAAAACCACAAACGTGGACGAAGTGAATTCGTTAAAGGGATGAAAATGAATCGATTTCTAATGAGCCTTGATTGGTCATTTTTTTCAGGCGCGGAGCGCCGACAGAAGGTAGCCCACGGCGCAAGCCGTGGGACCGGAGTGCAAAAAGCCCCAAGCCCCGGAGGGGCGAAAGAATAATGGCCCACACGTTCACAAATCTTTTAACCCATATCATTTTCAGCACTAAAGATCGAATGCCAATGCTTGATGCCCATCTTAAAGAAAGATTGCTTCCTTACATAGGTGGCATTTTTCGCGAATTGGGTGCGACGCCACTTTTAATCAATGGCCCGACCGATCACAGACATGTTCTTACAGTTCTTCCAGCGAGGATTGCGGTTTCGGAAATTCTCAACAAGGTGAAGACCAATTCCTCCAGATGGGTTCATAAAGAGTTTCCGAATCAGAGAACGTTTGCCTGGCAGACTGGTTACGCGGCGTTTAGCGTGAGTTCGTCGCAAAAGGAAGCTGTGCTTGAATATATTGCAAACCAGGAAGAACACCACCGCAAGATTTCGTTTAAAGAAGAATTTGTGTCGTTTCTCAAGAAACACGAGATCGAACACCATGAAAAATATCTTTGGGAATGAAGAGCCCATTTCGCAAATATTTTCTGTCGCCCCTGCCGGGGCTCGATTTGTTTTATTCGTCTGACCCACGGCTTGCGCCGTGGGCTACCGTCTGCCGCCACTCCGTGGCTATAAACTGAAATGCCCTGGATCATCAAAAACCTCTGGCTGATTCCCGTGCTGCCCATGCTGGCGGCGGGGGTGAGCGCGCTCATGCCGCGACGATGCCGGATTCCGTCGGCATCGCTGGCCATCGGCTCACTGGTCATTTCATTTTTGCTGTCGTTGTGCGCCTTCTCCCAGACGCTGAGCCATCACGGCGAGGAAGCGCGGCAGGTTTTCAATTTCAACTGGTTTCAATTTGGCGATCAATGGGTTCAACTCGGCTGGGTGCTCGATCCGCTCACGGCGGTGATGCTCGTAATGGTCACTTTCGTCGGCACGCTTATTTTCATCTATAGCGTCGGCTACATGTCGCACGATGAAAACTTCACGCGATTTTTCACGTTCCTTTCGCTGTTCGCGGGCGCGATGCTCGGTGTCGTCATCGCCAACAGCCTGTTGCTGCTATTCATCTGTTGGGAATTGGTTGGCCTTACGTCGTATTTGCTCATCGGTTTTTGGTATCACAAACCAGCCGCGGCGGCGGCGGCAAAAAAAGCATTCATTACCACGCGCATCGGCGACGTTGCCCTGTTGCTCGGCATGGTTTGGCTGTACTCGCGAAGCGGAACATTACTCTTTTACAACCAGGGCGCCGGCTGCCTGGAACAAAACTCACTGTACGCACTGGCCAATCATCGCCCGATCTTTGGAATGGCCGTTTCGACGGGCATCGGCCTGTTGATCTTCGCCGGCGCCGTCGGCAAATCCGGCCAGGTGCCCCTGCACGTATGGCTGCCGGACGCAATGGAAGGCCCCACACCGGTCAGCGCGCTGATTCACGCTGCGACGATGGTGGCCGCCGGTGTTTTCCTGGTGGCGCGCATGTATCCTTTGATGAGCGTTGGCGGTGCGACAGTGCACACATTGCACGTTATCACGTGGGTCGGCGCCATCACCGCCATTTTCGCGGCGAGCATTGCCGTCGCGCAGGATGACATCAAACGCATCCTCGCTTACTCCACCGTTTCACAACTTGGTTACATGATGATGGGTCTCGGCGTCGGCGGCGTGGCCGTCGGGATGTTTCACCTCATCACGCACGCGTTTTTCAAAGCGTTGTTGTTCATGGGCGCTGGCTCGGTGATTCACGGATGCCACGAGGAACAGGACATTTGCCGGATGGGCGGCCTGCGCAAATTCATGCCCGTCACTTTCCTGACCTACGCCGTCGGCATGCTGGCGCTGTGCGGCTTTCCGCTGTTGTTCTCCGGTTTTTGGAGCAAGGACGAAATTCTGCACTCGGCGCACGATTGGCCGGTATCGCATATTCCATTTTATCTTGGAGCCGCCGGCGCGCTCCTGACCGCTTTTTACATGACGCGCCAGGTGTTTTATGTATTCTTCGGAGATTGCCGTTTGCACCTCGGCCGAACCACCGCTTCCGAACGCCGCACCGTTGAACATGCCGGCGTGTCCGTCAAAGAACATCCGCACGCTGAATTGTCCGGCAACCCGCACGAAAGCCCGGCAAGCATGACAATTCCTTTAATCATTCTCGCGGCCTGTTCAATATTGCTGGGCTTCCTTGGCACGCCCGCGTGGCCATGGTTCCAGAAATTTCTCGGCGCAGAAGGGGAAGGATTCAATCCGGGCATCGTCTCGCTCATGATCGCTTCGAGCGTGATTGTCTTTATCGGCATGGGACTTGGCTGGTGGTTTTACGGTCGAAATCCCCTGGAACAATCCGTGCGGCACGACCCGCTCCTGCAACTGCGGCCCGACATCTTCACGCTGTTGCATCACAAATTTTACGTCGATGAAATTTACGAGCACACCATCATTGCCTTCAACGCCTGGTTCGCGCACGCCTGCGATTGGCTGGATTTTTGGATTTGGAATGGCGCCGTGCAACTTGTGTCGTATGCCGTCATTGGCCTTTCGTGGGTGAACCGCTGTTGCGATGAGTTCGTCGTCAATCTCGGTTTCGACGAAGGCTGCAAGGGCGTTTCGTCCGGTGGCAAAATCCTCTCGCGCCTGCAAAACGGGCGCGTGCAAAATTATTTGCGCGTAATTGGAATCGGTCTGACCGCGCTGGCATTGCTGTTGATATGGGGATGTCGCCCGTCATGAACGAACTTCCCCTCATCACCATCCTCACGTTCGTGCCGTTCTTCGGCGCGATCGTCCTCGCCGCGGGCAGAAGCGACAATAAAATCCCCACGCGCCGGTTCGCCTTCGGCGTGAGCCTCGTCTCGCTCGCGCTGGTGTTGGTGATGTGGAAATACTTCGATGCCTCCGCCGCCGGTTTTCAATTCGAGGAACGTCACACTTGGATATCCGCGCTCGGTGCGGAATATCGCGTGGCAGTGGATGGATTGGGACTGCTCATGGTCCTCCTGGCCGCCGTAATCACACCGATGGCGATCCTCGCGTCCTGGCGCAATGAAGATCGCCCGCACATTTATTTCTCGATGGTGCTGTTCCTGCAATCGGGACTTTTCGGCACCTTCACCGCGTTGAACTTTTTGCATTGGTTCCTCTTTTGGGAATTGAGCCTGGTCCCGGCGTTTTTCCTGGTGCGGCTTTGGGGCGGCCCGCAACGCGCGGCAGCGGCGACACAATTTTTTGTCTACACCATGGTCGGCAGCATCGCGCTGCTGCTGGCATTCCTGGGAATTTTTCTCGCGACAAAAAACGGCGCGAATCCGGGCGTTTTTGATTTCACCGCCCTTGCGGAGTTAGGCCGCGTGGATGGAATTAAAGAAGGCGTCCTGCGGAATCTCGGTTTTCACCTTTTCGGGCACGCGTTCACCGCTTCGGCCATGACCAAGCTGATTTTCCTGGGAGCGCTCCTCGGTTTTGCCGTCAAAGTGCCGCTGATGCCGTTTCACACCTGGCTGCCGTCTACTTACACGGAAGCGCCCAGCAGCACCACCATGTTGCTCACCGGCGTGATGTCGAAAATGGGCGTGTATGGTTTTCTGCGAATCCTGCTGCCGATTTTTCCGTATCAAATCCAGGCGCTGCGCACGCCGCTGCTCGCGCTGGCGGTCATCACGATTATTTTTTCCGCCAGCGCCGCGTTTGCGCAACGGGATTTGAAACGCATTTTCGCTTACTCGTCCATCAACCACCTCGGATATTGCCTGCTCGCCATTTTTGCCGTCGCAACCTCTGGCGCGGGACTGGCCGCGCCCGCCACGGAAAAAGCCGCGGCCCTGAGCGGCGTATTGCTGCAAATGTTCAACCACGGTTTGACCGCGGCGACGTTGTTCTGGTTCGTGGCGCTGCTCGAGCAACGGAGCGGGGGATTGCGCGGGTTGCACGACTTCGGCGGGCTTCGCAAAGTCGCGCCGGTCTTTTGCGGGCTGATGGGCATCGCGCTGTTTTCATCGCTCGGATTGCCGGGGCTGAACGGATTCATCGGCGAATTTCTGATTTTCAAAGGCGTCTTTCCGCTCGCAATGTTTTCGGCCTCGTTGTCCGTGATCGGCCTGTTGGTCACGGCAATTGTCATTCTCACCGTCTTACAACGCGTCTTTAACGGCCCGCTGAATCCGAAATGGTCGGCGTTTCCCGACCTGACCACGTGCGAACGCGTGATGCTGGCCGTGCCCATTGCTTTGATGTTTGTGCTGGGTGTGTATCCGCAATTCGTGCTGGGCGTCATCAACCACACCGTCACCGAAATGGTGAAACAATTGCCATTCTGACCATGCTCGCCTGGACAATTTACATTTCATTCCTCGGCGTGCTGGTGCTGATGCTTCTGCCCAAGGGCAATGCCGCCGCGGCGCGCGCGGTCGCGTTGCTGGTCGCCGTCGCGGGGTTGGCGATTGGAATTGCGGGCCTGGTTCATTACCAATCCGCTGTCGCCGTACCCGGCTCGGAAAAAATCGTCACCATCGCCAACGCCGATTGGGTTTCCTCGCTCGGCATCCACTATCATCTCGCTGCGGACGGCGTCAGTCTCACTCTGGTTTTGCTGACTGGACTGGCGGCGGTGGCTGGGATTCTTTTCTCGTGGAACATCGAGCATCGCACCAAGGAATTTTTTGCGTTTTATCTCGCGCTTATCGGCGGGGTTTATGGCGTGTTCCTCAGTTTCGATTTGTTCCTGCTCTTTGTCTTTTACGAAATCGCCATCGTGCCAAAATATTTCATCATCGCGATCTGGGGTTCCACGCGGCGCGAATACGGCGCGATGAAACTCGCCCTCTATTCATTCATCGGCAGCGCGATGGTGCTGATTGGGTTGATCGCGGCCTACGTCGTTTCGGGCGCGCATTCGTTCAACGTCGTCGAACTCGCGAAGTATCCCTTCCCGCACAATTTCCAAATGTGGGCGTTTCCGCTGGTGTTCATCGGATTCGCGATCCTGGCCGGCATGTGGCCGTTTCACACCTGGGCGCCGACCGGCCACGTGGCCGCGCCCACCGCTGCCTCGATGCTCCTTGCCGGCGTGGTGATGAAACTCGGCGCCTACGGCTGTCTCCGTGTGGCAATGACCTTGTTTCCCGACGGCCTGATGGCGTGGAGAAACTTTTTCGCCATTCTTGCCGTAATCGGAATCATCTACGGCGCCACCGTCGCGCTCGTGCAAAAAGATTTCAAATTCGTCATCGGTTATTCCAGCGTGAGTCACATGGGTTTTGTGCTGCTCGGCTTGATGACCTTGAACGCCATCGGCCTCAGCGGCGCGGTGCTGCAAATGTTCTCGCACGGAATCATCGCGAGTCTGCTGTTTGCCGTGGTGGGGCGAATGGTCTACGACCGGACGCACACGCGCGAACTGGATATTTTGCAAACGATGGGCTTGAACAAAGCAATCCCATTTGCGGCGGTGACGTTTATCATCGCTAGCATAGCTTCGATGGGATTGCCCGGGTTCAGCGGATTTGCCGCCGAGTTCCAGGTCATCATTGGCGCGTGGCAGGCGTTTCCGACGATGGCGATTTTGACCGGAATCGGAATTCTGATTGGCGTTGCTTACACCCTGCGCGTGCTGCAAAAGGCTTTTTTTGGCGAGGTGGAAGCGAAAGCAGAACATGCTCACGAACCATTGCCGCCGATTTCGGTGCCGGAAAGATTGGGTGCTGTTCTTTTAATAGGTGTGTCGCTCCTGATCGGCTTGTGGCCCCGGCTGTTGCTCGATGTGATTATGCCGAGCTTTGATTCACCGTTGTTCGATTGGCTGAGGAGGTCGCCATGAATTTCTTGGAACTCCTCCAACTCGCCGTGCCGGAAACTGTTGTCGTTTTGACGGCGTTGATTGTGCTCGCGGTGGACGTGGTCACCATGCGTGAATTGGAAACACGTTTCCGGTTCCTCGTCAGTGGAATGATCGCCTGCGTCGGGTGTTTCGGGGCCATCGCCTGGATGCTCATTTCCCACACGCACGCGAATGCCTTCGGCGGTATGCTCGTCGTCGATCCGATGACGCAGTTCGTCAAAATCGCGCTCCTGGCGTTGACTATTTTCACGATCCTGCTCTCGATGGATTCCGATTTCACCGATCACGTCGGCGAATATCTCGCGCTCATTTTGCTGGCCGCGGTGGGAATGATGTTCCTGGTAAGCGCGGAAGATATCCTGATGATTTTCATCGCGCTGGAACTCACCAGCCTCTCGCTTTACATCCTGACTGCGTTCAACAAACGTGATATCAAGTCCGCCGAAGCCTCGCTGAAATATTTTCTGTTCGGCGGCATGTCGGCGGCGTTCACGCTCTTTGGCCTGAGCCTGATTTACGGATTGTCGGGCACGACGAACCTGCCGGAAATTGCCGCCGCTCTCGCCGGCAAAGGCCTCGACCCGCTGCTCGCCGTCGCCATCGTGATGGTTGTGATTGGTTTCGGCTTCAAAGTCGCGGCCGTGCCGTTTCATCTTTGGGCGCCGGACGCCTATCAGGGCGCGCCCACGCCGAGCGCGGCCTTCATCGCCTCGGGTTCAAAAGTCGCGAGCTTCTTCATCTTTGCAAAAGTCATGGCCATCGGCTTTGCCGGAAAAGAAATCGAAGGCAGCGGCGCGTGGCACGGTTACGTGCCCGGCTGGGTGCCGGTGGTGGCCATCGTCGCCGCGCTCTCGATGATCCTGGGAAATCTCGTGGCGATTGTCCAAAGCAGCGTACGCCGCTTGATCGCTTATTCAGCGATTGCCCATGCAGGTTACATGTTGCTGGCGATCATGTCGCACAACGAGCAGGGATTGAAGGCGCTGATTTATTACGCGGTCACTTACGGTCTTACGACAATTGGCGTGTTCGGCGTCGTGGCGGTGGTGGAGCGGGGGACCGGCGGCGAAAAGCTTTCTGATTTTGCCGGATTGAGCCGCCGCGCGCCGTTGGTTTCGTTTTGCATGTTGATTTTCATGTTGTCGCTGGCGGGAATTCCGCCACTAGCCGGATTTTTTGGAAAATTTTTCGTCTTCACTGCGGCGATCAATTCGGACGCGCCCAATCTCGGCCTGCTCTGGCTCGTGATTCTGGCCGTCGCCATGAGCGCCGTATCGCTGTTTTATTATTTGCAGGTGCTGAAGCAGATTTACGTCAGCGATCCCGCCGCACCTGCGGACCCTCTCAAACCCTCCATTTTGACCCAGATTGTCCTCGCCGTGCTCGCGGGATTGGTGATTTTGTTCGGCTGCTTCCCCAACCTCTTGATCGGCAGGATTTAGAGCGTTTTTTGAGAATGCTTTAGTCCGCAATTGGCCCGCGACCTGCTTGAATTTCTTCTCGATATAGTGATATTATTGGTGTCGTCAGGGAGAGATCAAAATCCGAGGACGTAAACCTTTAAGTTGTAAAACCTTAGCCTTAAATAGTTGTGTTTTCGTCTCATTCATTCAAAGCGTCAAACCAGTCGATCGTCATTCATTTTTGGACAGTCTTTTTGCTCCTGGCACTGACCGCCTCTGTGTCGGCTCAAAATACCCCCTCACAAAAGCTGCGCGGCCACATTCCCGCCGCCGTGTCGAAGCTGACACCGTTGAGTCTGGAGAATAGTTCCGATCGCTTGCAACTGGCCATTGGCCTGCCGCTGCGGAACCAGGACGATCTCACCAATCTGCTTCAACAAATTTACGACCCGGCGAGTCCGAATTTTCATCGTTACCTGACCCCCGAGGAATTCACCGCCAGATTCGGCCCGACGGAAGCGGACTACCAGGCGGTCATCCGTTATGCGAACCAGAACGGCTTAATTGTGACGGCGACTCATCCGAATCGCGTCGTCGTGGACGTGGAAGCCCCGGTGGCCAATATCGAGAAATCCTTTCATGTCACCATGCGGAACTATCAGCATCCGCGGGAAGCCCGCACATTCCACGCGCCCGATACGGAACCGACGGTTGATTTGGCCGTTCCCATTTTGCACATCAGCGGCTTGGACAACTATTCGTTGCCGCATCCCAAACTTAAACCCCGCCCCTCGGCGTTGACGGCGAAGGCCACGCCCAAATGGGGATCCGCGCCCGGCGGAGCCTACCAGGGAAATGATTTTCGCGCGGCGTATTCGGTCGGCTCACTGACCGGCGCCGGCCAAAGTGTGGGGCTGTTGCAGTTTGACGGATATTATCCGGCGGACATCACGAACTACGAGAGCCAGGCCGGGTTGCCGAACGTGACGCTGGTCAATGTGCCCGTGCGCGGCGGTGTCAACACTCCCGGCAGCGGCGTTGGCGAAGTCTCGCTGGATATCGAGATGGTCATGTCCATGGCTCCGGGCATTTCCAAAATAATTGTTTATGAAGCGCCGAACCCGAGCCCGTGGGTGGACCTGTTGAGCCGCATGGCCAACGACAACCTCGCCAAACAATTGAGCTGCTCCTGGGGCGGCGGCCCTCCCGACCCGACTTCCGAGCAGGTCTTTTTGCAAATGGCGTTGCAGGGACAAACCTTCTTCAACGCCAGCGGCGATTCCGACGCATTCACTGGTGCGATCGATTTTCCTTCCGAAAGCACGAACATCACGCAAGTCGGCGGCACGACCCTGACCACCACCGGACCCGGCGGTTCGTATACCTCGGAAACCGCTTGGAATTGGGGCGATGACGAAGGCACCAGCGGCGGCGTCAGCACGACTTACGCGATCCCGACTTATCAGCAGGGCATCAACATGACCGCCAACCTCGGTTCGACCACCATGCGAAATATTCCCGACGTCGCCCTTACGGCGGATGACGTCTATGTCGTTTACGGCAACGGCTCGACCGGCGTATTCGGCGGCACTAGTTGCGCCGCGCCGTTGTGGGCGGGCTTCATGGCCCTCGTCAATCAACAGGCCGCCATGGGCGGTCGTTCGCCTCTGGGATTTATCAACCCGGCCATTTATGCGATTGGGAAATCAAATCCGAATTACACCACCCTGTTTCACGACGTCACCACCGGCAATAATTTTAACTCCACCAGCCCCAACAAATTCCCCGCGGTCGCCGGCTACGACCTTTGCACCGGCTGGGGCACGCCCAACGGCACCAACTTGATCAATGCGCTCGCGCCGCTCGTTATGTCTCCGGTGATCACCGCCGCCGGCGCGACGCTGATCGCCGAGGGTTGCCTTCCGACCAACGGCGTCATTGATTCCGGCGAGACGGTTACGGTGAATTTTTCGCTGCAGAACACCGGCCCGGTGAACTCAACCAATCTGGTAGTCACGCTGCTCGCGACGAACGGCGTGGCAGTGCCGAGCGGCCCGCAAAATTACGGCGCGCTTGCATCGGGCGGTTCGGCAGTGAGCCGGTCCTTCAGCTTCACCGCGGTGGCGGCGTGTGGCGGGACCATTACGCCGACGTTTCAATTGCAGGACGGCGCCGCGAATCTCGGCACGGTGACCTTCAGCTTTCCGTTGGGCAGTCTCGCCGCGACGGTAACGCAAAATTTTGACAGTGTTACCGCGCCAGCACTTCCGACCGGTTGGACGACCACGCACGGCGGCGCGCAAGCTGCGTGGAAGACGACGAGTTCCACATCGGACAGCGCGCCGAATTCCGCCTTTACGGTCGGCGCGGCCACCATCGGCTCCAATGCGCTGGTTAGCACGAGCATTGCACTGCCCGCCGGGACGCCCGGCCGGTTGGCTTTCCGAAACAGTTACAATCTGGAAGCCAGCACGCTTAACGACACCACGGCTTACGACGGCGGTGTTCTGGAAATAAAAATCGGTTCGGGTGCGTTTACCGATATTGAATCAGCTGGCGGAACTTTTCTCAGTGGCGGTTACAATCGGATTGTCGACGCGACCCACAGCAGTCCATTGAGCAGTCGGCAGGTGTGGAGCGGAAATTCCGGCGGCTTCATCACCACAGTGGTCATTCTGCCCTCGGCGGCGTCCGGTCAAACGGTTCAATTTCGCTGGGTCTGTGGCACTGACAACAGTCTCGCCAGTTCGGGCTGGTATATCGATTCCATCATCGTCAGCAACATCACCTGTTGCGCGAGCAGTGTGGCGGATATCGCTGCCGGCGACTCAGTTTCACCCGCGACAGTGAATCTTTCCAGCAATGTTATCTTCACGCTGAATGTGACAAATTTTGGCCCGAGCGCGGCCGGTTCGGTAGCCGTGGCGGACAACTTGCCCGCCGGTTTGACGTTCACGACCGCATCCGTCAGCCAGGGCACTTGGAGCAACAACGGAAATTCTTTCACTGCCTCGCTCGGAACCATTGCCAATGGAGCCCGGGCGACCGTGACCATTCAAGCCACGGCCGCCAGCGCGGGCCAATGGACCAACAGCGCAACGATTTCCTCGGGCACAACTGATACCAATGTCGTGAACAACTTCGCGACCGCGTTGCTGACCGTCAACGTGGCAAATCCGTCATTGGTGCTCTCCACTATCCCGGATTTCACAATCCTCGAAAAAAGCACCCTCACCTTTACGAACAACGCCTCGGAAACCGGCCAGTCAGGCCCGGTATTGAGCTACAGCTTGAGCAACGCGCCTGCGGGAGCTTCGATTGACGAAAATAGCGGCATATTCACTTGGACGCCGACGGAAGCGCAAGGGCCAGCTACAAACCAGATTATGCTCGTCGTCACCGATAACAGCACACCATCCATCAGCACCGCGCAAAGTTTTAATGTGACGGTGCTTGAAAGCAATGAACCGCCCGTGCTCGCCCCTGTGGCGAATCGCGCGATTCATGCCGGGATGACTCTCGCCGTGACCAACCCGGCCACGGACCCCGATCTTCCGGCAAATTCGCTGACGTTCAGCCTGAATTCCGCTCCCGCTGGCGCGAACATAAACGCGACCAACGGAGTGTTCTCGTGGACGCCTAACAGTTCATTCGTGAACACCTCCAATACAGTCACCGTCGTCGTGACAGATGATAATCCGTGGGCCGTTAACCAGCAGCACTTGAGCGCTTCCAACTCATTCATCATTTTCGTCGCGCCGCCACCGGCATTCTCGGCCGGCACAGTGTCCGGCGGAGCTCTCACCCTGACGTGGAGTTCCATATCCGGCCAAACCTATCGCGTGCAATACAGCACAAATCTCACGGGCACCAACTGGACCGATTTTCCTCCCGACGTGACGGCGAATGACGTGACCGCAAGCAAGACCGATTCGAATCTGACCAACGTGCAGAAGTTTTACCGAATCATGGTTCTGCCGTAAGGATAGTGGCACCGGCATCTTGCCCGTGCGATTCAAGCGGATGTGGAAACGCCCGGGCGGAACGCCCGCGCCACTAAATTGACTTTTCTCCCTCGTCCGTCATAATCGCCTTCCATGAGTTCAGTTTTCTCGGAAATCGCCGGCGAGCGTAACCACTAAGGGCTTCATCTTTAACCCGCACCGTTTTGAAAAATATTTTTCGCATTTCGGCTTTTTTGACGCTTCTCGCATTCTGCAATTCCACCCCGGCGGCTCCTCACAAGCTCCGCGTGGACGATCCCGCGCTCGCCAAAAGCCTTGCGGCGCAGGGCGCTAAAGTAATCGGCGATTACGGAGCGTTCACCGTGTTCGATGTGGATGATTCTCTTATTGCCGGTGGCGCGGGCAACCGTGTGGAAATCGCGGACGATTGGAACTTAATCCAGCTCAACTCGCGCGTGCTCGATACTCGCGCGCCGGAGACAAAGGCCCTCCGCAAATCACGCGGCGCCTTCGCTGGCAGGCGGCTGCATCTGGTGCAATTCGCCGGCCCCATCAAGCCCGAATGGCTGGCGGCGCTCAAACAGACCGGGGTTCGGATCGTTAGTTACATTCCCGAAAATGCCTACCTCATTTACGGCGATGCCGCTGCACTCGCGCGGATGCAAACCTGGGCCGCAACGTCGGAATTTGCGCAATGGGAAGGCGAATACACCGGCGACTTAAAAATCCATTCGCAAGCGCGCGCGCTGGCCATGACGAAGACCGGCAACAAAGCCGAGTCCAACCTGTTCGCGATTCAATTGCTCGTAGACACCAATTCGAATCCAGCCACGCTCGCGCTGATTAACAGTTTAAAAACCGCCTCTGCACGCATGGATTTTGCCCGCGGCCTCTACCGCAACTTCGTTGTGGCACTGCCGGCGGATCAATTGGACGCCATCGCCGCGCAACCAGACGTGATTTCAATTCATCCGTATGCCGAGCCCAAGAAACGCGACGAGCGGCAAGACCAGATCATCGCGGGCAATCTCACCACCAATCACGCCCCGACCGGTCCCGGTTATCTGGCCTGGCTCGCCGGCAAAGGATTCACCCAGGCACAGTTTGACGCTTCCGGTCTCGTCGTGGACGTATCCGACAGCGGCGTCGACAATGGCACCCTGACACCCGGCCATTTCGGTCTCTATTCGCTTGGCAATCCGGCCCGTCCCAGCCGGCTCGCTTACGCGGGCATTCAAGGAACCCCGAATCCGGGGGGCACCACTGCGGGTTGCGATGGCCACGGCGCGCTCAACAGCCATATCATCGCCGATTATGATGATTACACCGGTTTTCAACACCAGGACTTGGAGGGGTTCAGTTATGGCGTCGGCGTGTGCCCGTTCGTCAAAATCGGCTCATCCGTGATTTTTGACAACAGCGTGCCGGAGCAGGACTTTACCAGTCCGGATTACAACGCGCTCGCTTCCCACGCCTATGGCAATGGCGCGCGAATCAGCAACAACAGTTGGGGTTCGGATGTCGCCGGCGACTATACCTTCGAGTCCCAGACCTACGACGCGCTCGTCCGCGATGCACAAGCGGATATTGCCGGAAACCAGGAGATGACTTTTGCGTTTGCGGCGGGCAATGCCGGCCCGTGCATGCGCGGCCCGGGTGTTGTTCTCGGGATTGATTCGCCGGGCTTGGCGAAAAATGTCATCGCGGTGGGCGCATCGGAAAACGTGCGCTCGCTTTCAATTGCCAACGGCGGCAGCGATCCAGCCGGCAACGATGCTTGCAGCGAAACGGATGCGAACGCGAACAGCGCCGATGACATTGACTGCGGCTCCAGCCACGGACCGTGCGCGGATGGGCGCATGAAACCGGACCTCGTCGCGCCCGGCATCCACATCACCGGCGGCGTTCCACAAATCACACCTCCGCCGTCGCCTCTTGGTTTGGGTGAAGCGATTTCCTGTTTTGATTCCGAGGGCGTCTGCGCCTTGCCGCACAGCGGCACGAGGGGAAACACCAACAATTTTTTCCCGCTCGGCCAGCAATTTTACACCGAATCCTCCGGCACGAGCCACTCCACTCCAGTGGTCGCAGGAGCGTGCGCCCTCATCCGCCAGTTTTTTATCAACAGCAATTTCGACGCTCCCAGCCCCGCGATGACGAAAGCTTTTTTAATCAACTCAGCGCGTTACCTGACTGGTAGCGGTGCCAAAGACAATTTGTGGTCGCCGAGCCAGGGCATGGGTGAGGTGAATCTCGGGACTGCGTTTGACGGCACGGCGCGGTTTCTTCGCGATCAGGTTTCCGCCGATAAATTCACCGGCACGGGCCAGCGGCGCGTGTTTGTAGGGCAGGTCGTTGATTCCAGCAAACCTTTCCGTGTCACCGTCGGATGGACGGACGCGCCGGGAAATACTTCGGGCGCGGCTTACAACAATGATCTCGATCTCACCGTCACGATCGGCGGCAATACCTACAAGGGAAATGTTTTCAAAGGCCAATACTCGGTCACCGGCGGAAAGGCCGATACAAAAAACAATGTCGAAAATGTGTTCCTGCCGCCCGGCGTAAGCGGCAATTTTACCGTTACGGTCACCGCGGCGAATATCAATTCCGACGGCGTCCCAAATGAGGAGCCGGCGCTGGACCAGGATTTCGCGCTCGTCATTTACAACGGCACGGCAGCCAGCGTCGCGGCCTACACGCCCATCGCTGCGACTTACAATGGTTTATTCCTGGAAGACACTGGCGCGGAGTTGGGCCGCTCCGGCGCCATTTCGGTCAACGCAGCGCTCTCAGGTGCCTATACCGCGAAGCTGCAGCTCGGCGCGAAAAGCTACTCCTTCAGTGGAATGTTTGATGCCTCCGGCGCGGCCACCAATACCGTTACCCGTAAGGGACTGGCGACCCTCGGCGTGGGCCTGAATATTAGCCCGTTCGACAATGATGTGCTTGCCGGCGCCATAAGCGACCCGGGAAACTGGAATGCTCATCTGCGCGCCGAGCGCGCTTTTCCCAATTCCAAGACAAATTCAACACCGTTAGCCGCTCACTACACTGTGATTTTTCCAGGCACGAATGGCGACGCACAATTTCCCGTCGGCGATGGCTGCGGCGCGGTGACGGTGAGCACGTCTGGCAAAATCAAATTTACCGGCGCGCTGGCGGACGGAACCAAGCTGTCGCAAAGCTCGGCTGTGTCGGTGAATGGCAATTGGCCGCTTTACGTTTCGCTTTATGCGGGGCAGGGGCAAATTCTCGGCTGGCTCAGCTTCACGAATTCGGGAGGAGAAAATCCGGACGGCGATGTCGACTGGCTCAAGAACGCAACCACCGGGGCGAAGTTGTATCCGAACGGGTTTAATTTCGGCGTCCACGCCACCGGCTCGATTTACAATCCGGCGGCATCGCCTTTGATCAACTTTGCGAATGGCGTGGTTGTTTTGACCGGCGGAAATCTCGCGAACGCCGTCACCGGCGACGTGACCGTGGCCGGCACGAGTGCGACCGGCGCGAATAAATTGAGCCTGAAGCTCAATGCCGCCAACGGCACTTTCAAAGGCAGCGCGCCCAATCCGCCTGGCAAGCCGATTTCATTCACCGGCGTGTTCCTGCAAAATCAAAATTTCGGTTCCGGCTATTTCCTGGGCACAAATCAAAGCGGCCGGATTTTCTTTGCCCCGGCGAATTAAACGTAAGGCAGGTATCCGCTCTGTAGAAATCACGCTGGGAGCAAACAATCCGTAAGTCATTGAGCAGGGTGACGGCTTTTTCTATCCGGAAATTTAATTAGTTGCGGTCTGAGAGGACGTCGGCGACCCCGCCGGAAACCACTCTCACTTCTATTTGCTCTGCGCTGAAAGCGCAACACAAGACAGCCCAGGGCAACGCCCTGGGAACGCTGTTCAAAAAATCCAAGCCCTGAATGGGCGTCACAGAATCTGATCTGTGATGATTCTGAACCATCGGCATTCCGCTCCCCAATTCACTCGCGCAATTTCGAATCAATAATAATCGTCACTGGCCCTTTATTGACGAGGCTCACCTGCATGTCCGCACCGAATTCCCCTGTCTGGATCGCCTTCCCGAACTCCTGCGACAACCGCGCGATGAACTGCTGATAAAGCGGCACCGCGATTTCAGGCCGCGCGGAGCGGATATAAGATGGCCGATTTCCCTTTTTGGTGCTGGCGAACAAGGTGAACTGGCTGATCAGTAGGATCCCGCCGCCATTCGTTTCCTGCACCGAACGGTTCATCACTCCGTTCTCGTCATCGAAAATGCGTAGCCGCACGATTTTGCCGCTCAACCACTCGATATCTTCCGCGCCATCCGCTTCTTCAACCGCCAAAAGAACGAGCAACCCGGCTTCAATCGCGCCCTTGACCGTTCCGTCGATGGTCACTTTCGCTTCAGAAACTCGCTGGATGACTGCTCGCATGTTGGTTGAATAGGTCAGCTTTTAATTCCATTTTTGGGGTAGCTGCCCCACTGCGCAAACTCTTTTCAGCAGTTATGTTGATCGATATGAAAACCAACGATTTGACGGAGAAGTTGCAGGACTTTCAACAACGCGCCACCGAAACCGCTCGCAATGTCCGCGACGTGACGGATGATTACGTTCATGAAAATGCGTGGACCAGCGTAGCCATTGCGGCTCTGGCCGGTTGTGTGGTCGGGTTTTTCCTGGGCCGCAACCGGGATTAAGTGGGAGAAGGGGACGAGTTCCGGCGTTGATTGGCGCGAATGCTCCAGCGTCGCGACGCTGGGCGTCAGTGTGAGCTGCCGGAAGGCAGACATCCAAGTTTCGCGAAGGCGACCACGTAAACGATGATGCCCGCCGCGAGAAACCACAGGTGGCCCTGCACCGCCTCGTAAATTCCCGCGCCCAAAACCAGGCCAATCAGCAAATACGCAACGATCGCGGCAAAAAATTTCATGTCGTTATAGTACCCTTTCGGGCTTCCACTTCAAGTAAATCTAAAAACCGATAGGGTCTTAATTTAAAGGATTGCGGCCAGGTTCGTTTCGACTAATCGAGTCATAGATCCCGAAATTCTTGATATGCTCAACCATGTCGCACTCAAGCGACCTAAAGGTCGCACTCTTGAGTTGTCAAATCAGGAAACTGCTCAAAAGCCGGAAGAGCAGCGGGCGCATCTCAAAATTTGGGAACTGCCTCAGCCACGGAGTGGCGGTAGACGGTAGCCCACAGCGTGAGCTGTGGGAATCGAATAATAATGAAAAGAGTCGCGGAGCGGCGAAAGAACTCACTGTTAAAAAACATGAGGATAGATAAGCGATGCCCAAGCATCGCAAACTGTATGCTCTCATTTTTCTCGTCTCCTGAGTCAGCGATTTCTTGTGTAAATATCCACGATCAAAACGCGCTATTTGTGGCCGCAAATGGCCGGGTATTTATGACAGTTTATTTCCAACTTGGGAGACTAAAGAGCGGATTTTTAGATCGGCGCGTTTTGTGTTTTGCCGTCTCCACTTCGCGCCTTTGCGTTGAATTCCTATGGGACCAAATGCCGCGTTTGGCGTTTTGGCAAACCGCTCGCGCTTTTCCGCGCCGAACGTCGCAGATCTTCGGGAAGATATTCCTTCAAAAAACCAGGCTTGTCGTGCCGGCCGCCGCGCTGGTAGTCATTCCACATTTTTTCGGCCACTTCGCGCGCGTCCTGCTTGGCTTCCATGGTTAGGAACTCAAACAATAATTCCATCAGGCGCGCCAGTGCGATGCTGTCCGTGCGCCGGATTTTCGCGTGCAGCCATTCGCTCCAGTGCAGAAACACCTGGAACGGCGAGCCGTGCTTCCAAATCAGCGGGGCGCTCTCAATGAAATTGCCGCTGTTGCCCACCAGGTCCCAATAGCGCGCAAACCGGCGCAGCTTTTGCACCGTGGCAAAATCGATCAGTTTATTTTGTAAAATTTCGTAGGGCGGATGCGGATTGTAAACCATTTGCCATTCGGCATCGTGCCGCACAATCGGCGTGCCGCGTAGCCGCTTGAGGATGCCCACCTGGATTTCCTGCGGCTGGAGCGCAACGAGCCGATTAAAGCCCGTGGCGAAACTTTCCACACTCTCGCCTGGCAGCCCCACAATTAAGTCCGCGTGAATATGCACGCCGGTCTGGCCCCGGAGAAATCGGAAGTTGTCCTCTAGCCGCTCGTAATTCTGCCGCCGCTTGATGAGTCCGCCAACTTCCTCGTTGAAAGTCTGGACGCCCACTTCAAACTGCAACGCACCCGCAGGAAAAGTCGCGATGACCTCGCGCAACGCCTCCGGCAGACGGTCAGGCACCATTTCGAAATGGAAAAAATGTCCCGGCTGCCAGCGCTCGCGGAAAAATTCCAGGATCGCCTTGCTGACATTCACGTTCAGATTGAACGTGCGATCCACGAACTTGAATTGCTTCACACCACGGTCGATCAGCCGCTGCAATTGGCCGAGCAAAACGGGCAGGGGAACCTGCCGCACCGGTATCTCGAGCGATGACAGGCAAAACTCGCACGTGAACGGGCATCCGCGTGAGGCTTCCACGTAAATGATCCGATGTGCGATGTCGTCGTCAGTGTAGAATTCGTAAGGCAACGTAAGCCGCGAAAACTCCGGCACGTCGGCAGGGATGAGTTTCGGAAGGGTAGGGCGCGCGTCCGCCAGCAATTCGCTGCATACCTCGGCAAATTTCAAATCTCCTTCACCTGTGATGACATGGTCGGCCAGTTCCACAATCTTTTGCCCCTCGGCTTCGTAGCTCACTTCCGGCCCGCCCAGCACGATGACAATTTCCGGCCGAACGTGCTTGATGGCGGCCACCACTTCAGTCGTCGGCGCAACATTCCAAATATAGATGCCGAACCCAATAATCCGCGGATTGCGCGCCAGCAATTGTTCCACGATATCGACCGGTCGCTGGTTGATGTCAAATTCCGCGATGCACGCGCGCGATTGCAGCACGCCAAGATTCGCCATCAGGTAGCGCAGTCCAAACGCGGCATGAATATATTTCGCGTTAAGCGTGGTGAGCACGATGTCCGGCATCCCCGCCACGATACCACGCCGGAGTCGTAGGTTGCAATGCAGAGCGTGATGCGGCGAGCGTCGTACGATTTGCTTGCCCGCCGTTTTGTGCGAGGATGACACAGAACGAGGTATTTTATGAATGAACGAGAAAATGTTGCCGGAACCAGCACCCTGGAAACTCACGACATTGGCATTTCAGGAATGACCTGTGATAACTGCGTGCACCGGGTTGAAACCGCTTTGCGTGGTGTGAGCGGCGTGACCCAAGTCCACGTGGATCGCCGGGCCGCGCGCGCCACCGTCACGTTTGACGCGACCAAAACGCACATTCCCGAACTGCACGATGCCTTGTTGAAGAGCGGCTATCGTCCGTCGCCGATACCCGTGGCGTAAGATTATTCCAGCGCGCCGGTTTTTCGGAACTGTCTATTGCCGGCTGCCCCTTCGATGCCCTTGCTGGCGATGCATTCCAAATGCCGTCCAGTCCATAATGGCGATTGGCACACGTGCGACGCCACCTGGAACGTGGAGAACTTTGTCTTGCGCATGACCTCTTCCAGTTGCGCGTGATTCATCGAGAACCACGGTTGCCGCGATTCGCGCTCATCCAGCACATTTTTCCAGCGGCGGGTCAACATCGGGTAGACAAAATCCCGCGCCTGGCGTCGCGCCCGATACCACAAAGGCAAACCCGCAAAATCCACCGTGTTGAAATAGAGCTTCCCTCCTGGCGCGAGCCAATCGTAAAAATGGTTGCAGACCTCGACCGTCACCGGGCATCCATTTCCGAACATGCCGAGCGAATAAATAAAATGAAACGACTCTGCCGGGAACGAACTCAGGTAGGCGTTGCCGCGAATCACCTGGATTTTTTTCACCGAAATCATCTCCTGCCGCACGGGATGCGACTCCGCCGCCTGCAACATCTCCTCGGAGATGTCCATCCCCGTCAATTCCTCCACATTCGTCAGGCAATGAAAATACCGGCCAGTCCCGCAGCCCACATCCAGCGCATTGATCGGATAAGGAAATGAAACGCAAATCCGCTGTAGCGTGGCGCAAATTCGGTGATGATTCGCCGTCGTGACTTCGATTTCATCGTCGTGCCGGTATTGCGATGAAACCTCACGGTATCCCGCCTTGATAGTCTCTTCCACAGCCTCGTAGTTCATGAATTTGCCTGAACTATCTATAGGTTTTCGCGAAGCAGCAGAATGGGGACTCAGCCCCATCCGGGTCGAGGGGAACAGGAAGCGTGTGGCCAGTTACGTATTACGTGTTACATGGTTCGTATTGCGTGAACGCGCATTCACGCACCACGCACCACGTAACACGTTCGGGCCTTAAACCGTATAAGTCCCCGACGCCGTCGTCCCCCCGCGCCCCGTCCAATTCGTGTGGAAGAATTCCCCGCGCGGCTTATCGATGCGCTCGTAAGTGTGCGCGCCAAAATAATCCCGCTGCGCCTGCAACAGGTTCGCCGGCAACTGCGCGCTGCGGTAGCTGTCGTAGAAAGACAACGCCGTGCTGAACGCCGGCACCGGGATGCCGCGCTTGAAAGCCACCGAGACCGCGTTGCGCCAGCCCTTCTGGCAGCGTTTGATTTCGCCGCGGAAATAATCGTCCAGCAGCAGGTTCGTTAATTTCCCGTTTTTGTCATACGCTTCCTTGATCTTGCCCAGGAACCGCGAGCGGATGATGCAGCCGCCGCGCCACATGAGCGCGATGCCGCCGTAATTGAGATTCCACTTGTTCTCATTCGCCGCCGCGCGCATCAGCATATAACCCTGCGCGTAGCTCACAATTTTCGAGGAGTAAAGCGCGTCACGCACGTTGTCGATGAATTCCTTTTTCGCCTCCGGCTTTTTCGATTGCGGCAAAAGCGGTTTCGGCCCCTTCAATTTTCTCGCCGCCTTCACGCGTTCATCTTTGAGCGCGGAAACGCAACGCGCATAAACTGCTTCGGCTATCAATGTGATCGGAATTCCCAAATCCGCGCTGTTCTGCACCGTCCATTTGCCCGTGCCCTTTTGCCCGGCGGTATCGAGGATATGCTCGACCAACGGTTGGCCATCCGTGTCCTTGAACGCCAGGATGTCGCGCGTGATTTCAATCAAATAACTTTCCAGTTCACCCGTGTTCCAGTCCTTGAAAACCTGGTGCATCTCGTCAGCGGACATTCCTAGGCCATTTTTCAAAATATTGTAAGCCTCGCAAATCAACTGCATGTCACCGTACTCAATGCCGTTGTGGACCATCTTCACGTAATGGCCCGCGCCGCCTTCGCCCACCCAATCACAGCACGGCACACCGTTGTCCACCTTCGCTGCGATGCCTTGGAAAATATCCTTCACATGCGGCCACGCCGCCGGTGAACCGCCCGGCATGATGCTCGGGCCATGCCGCGCGCCTTCTTCGCCGCCGCTCACGCCGGTGCCAACGTAAAGCAAACCTTTGCTCTCCACATATTTCACGCGCCGCGCCGTGTCCTCAAATAATGAATTGCCGCCGTCGATGATGATATCGCCCGGCTCAAGATGCGGCAGCAGATGCTCGATGAATTCATCCACCGGCTTGCCCGCCTTGACCATGAGCATGATACGGCGAGGGCGTTTCAACAGCCCGACCATCTCCTCGATCGAATGCGCGCCAATGACCTTCGTCCCCTTGGCTTCGTTGGCGAGAAAATGATCCACCTTCTCTACCGTGCGATTGAAAGCGACCACCGTGAAGCCGTGGTCGTTCATGTTCAAAATCAAATTCTGGCCCATCACAGCCAGACCAATCAGTGCAATATCAGCTTTCGGTTCCATTTTCTTTGTCTTTCCAGGAATTGAGCCATCGTCCGCATTGCCCAAGTGAACTTACGATACAAAAGCCGCCGCCCCGCGCTAGCAGTATTTTGCGGCTCCCGGGAGCGCCAGCCTGCCCGTCGGAGCCTTGGCAAAGTCAAGCGTCCCGCCGGCAAGTTTCAGAATTCAATGCTCTGGAAAACCTTTTCCAGCCTACGCATGCGTTCCCAGTTGCAACCGCGCGTCGTTCTCGAGTAAAGCCTTTAAATTCGCCCAGTTGGCCTCGTTCATGTCATTGAACGCATTCAAATAAACTGCCACCGCTTCCGGCGGATACTTGCCCAGGAGAATTTCCACGGCGCCCTTCAGTTTCGCGTCGTCCATGGATTCGGGCAGATTTTCCACCACGCCATCCTCATTTTTTATTTCCAACGCGTTCAGGAAATCCACCAGCATGGTTTTGTATTTCTTGAGCAGCCAGATACGAATCAGGTTGCCTGCGGCCATCTCCAGGTTCGGTTTCGCCAGCGAGGCCGTCATGGTCGCATGACGCTGCGCCTTGGGTTGCCGTTCGAGAAAGACTCCCCGCACGCGCCGCGAGTCCGCCACCGCATTCAGCGTGGCCCGGTAAGTGGGCTTTTCATTTTCGAAAGTGTAAGTGATGATGTCATTCGCCAAAGCCGGCGACATAAAACCAAATAGTTCGTGTGACGTTAACATAAAAATTTAACTACAGATCCCGCTCTGGCGGGTAGACAAACAGATAAAAAAGTTACGCGAATTGCGCAAATTTTCTCGAATTACAGCATGCCAAATCAAATTCGCGTATTCGCGCAATTCGTGTAAAACCGTTTTCTGCATCTGTATGCATTCGCGTTTTAAATTTATTCGATCGTTGTAATTGAAATTTTATTCCTGGCCGCGATTTTCTCGCACGCCTCGCGCTCCAGCAATAAAGTCTTTCCCGCTTCCAGCGCAAGAACGGAAATGCCGGACGCCGCGCAAGTTTCAAGCGTTTGCGCTCCGATGCACGGAATATCGAAGCGCATGTCGTGGTTGAGTTTGGCCACTTTCACGGCCACCGCGCCGCCGTTTTTCCCCGCCAATTCGCCCCCGCGCGCCAGGCATTTGTCAGTGCCCTCAAACCCTTCCACCGCCAGCACGGTGCCTTTTTTCACCACCACCGTCTGGCCGATTTCCAAACGCGAAACTTCCTTCGCCGTCTTGAATCCAAATTCGACATCGCCCTTTTGTTCGTCACTTAATTTCGGGCCTAGTTGAAATCCGTTCGCCGGCATCAATGGTTTCAGCCAGGGAGTCGCCTCAATCAAATCCACACCGTCTTTTTTTAATTCGTCCGCAATGGCGCCGAAGATCGTATGCGCGTTTTTTTCCTTCAACCGAAACAACACGCCCATTGCGCGGAGGTCAGGCCGAAGATCGTAAAGATTTTTCGGCGCGATCTGGCCCACCATCACGCATTGCTGGATGCCGCAGTCCGTGAACACGGAAATCAATTTGGCGAGTTGCCCGACCTTGAGCCAGACAATCTCATCCACCAGCGATGCGAGCGCCGGCTCCGTCTCGCCTTCGAACGCCGCCGCCACCAGCCGTTTGACGCCCATGGCTCGCGCCTGTTGCGCGAACAAGATCGGCAGCGAGCGATTTCCCGCGATGATACCCAGCGACTCAATCGAATCGGTCATTCAAAATCAACTTACCGGGAACCGCGCCCTTCGCCAACTAGATTGAGTCACGCAAAATGCGTAAACGCGCATGTAGTCGCCTCCCGTTTGTAGTTCCGCCTTCAGGCGGCTCGGCGTTTTTTTTAAAGACGATTCTGCAAACGTGAAACTACCAACACGGCCCCGGCGTGCCGAAACGTACCGCTGGCTTTCCAGTCCCGCCAAGGCGGGATTCAGACGGCTTTCCAGTCGCCCGTTTTATCGGGGTCGCTGGAGGGCAGCGGAGTTGCATCCGGAAAGCCATTTTAGCCGCTGGGCGGCGTAAGTAGTCCATGGCGCGAGCCGCGGGAACCGAACGTGGATTTGTTAAGCCCCGGATGGGCGAAAGAAAAATGCCGTGCCGCGTTCTTTCGCTGCTCCGCGGCCCGTTTCCTCCTTATCCTGTCATTCCCACGGCTCATGCCATGGGCTGCCCTCTGCCGCCATTCCGTGGCTGAAATACTGCACAAATTTGAGATGCGCCCCCGATTATTGAAGGCGATTAAAATTGAACAGCCGAAACAATGGGCCGCATCGAGTCCCGTCAGGGACGAAAGAAAATAGCCCAGCGATTCATCGCTGGGTCCGGTGCTCCGTCGTTCGCAGATTTCCGTGACAGAACATTCATTCCATCGTCACCCACTTTTGATCATACCCGGAGGCGAAAGCGGGGCACAGCCTAAGACACGCACCGTAATTTCTTTCCTGCTCCCGCAGCGAAGGGCAGGGGATTCCCGCCAGCAGCGGCGGTCTTTCAGCCACGGAGTGGCGATAGACGGTAGCCCACGGCGTTAGCCGTGGGAGTCGGGATAATAATGAAAAGAGCCGCGGAGCGGCGAAAGAACGCGGGGTAAGTTGGTGAGCAAATCTGTGCGTTCGATCTTACTCCAGGTATTCAGAGGGGAAAAGTCCGTGAGGGCGATAGAAAATAGCCCATCGTTTCAACGGTGGGCGTGAACAGCTATAACATTTTTGAAATGCTAATTCGACCGGATGAAATCGTCCGCATCTATGACAGTGCTGTCATCAAATCTGCGGTTCGGCCCGGCTGACCGGATCAACACCCCGGTATCGGAAAAATAAATCCGCAGCGCCGTGCCCCACGGATCCACAAATTCGCCCTTGTCGTTCAGGTTGTTTTTGCGGCCCACAATCACAATCACGTTTTTGGCATTGCCACCTTGCAAAGCCTTGGAAACCTCCAAATTGCCGCCGACAGGGTAGGAGCCCACGCGTTCTTTATACTTTTGCAGCGCGGAAAAAAGACCGTCGACATCCTCGTTGAATTGCGCGGTTCTCGCGTTGACACGCAAAGTGTTCCACGCGCGCACCGACCACAGAAGGCCGACTGCAATCGTCAAAATGCCAATACCAACGACAATCTTTCTCATGCTCCTGTAGCAGCAGTTCAAGTACCAAAAAAAGGCCGCCTGGCGCGTTTTCAGGACAATCCGACTGTGTCCAATTTTGGAAACTGGAAGCGCAGAACGGGTCAGATTTGTCGGCGGTTGGTTTTTGCCTCAAGCCGCTGCCTTGCGTGCTCCCGCTCCCGGTTCTCCGGTGCTGGCACGCACAATCAATTCCGCCGGCAACCGCTTGGTCTCGCCTCTTTGTCCGCTCAACATTTGTTGCATTATTTCCACGGCCGCGAGGCCCAATCGGAATTTTGGCTGACGCACCGTCGTCATCGGCACGCGGAAATATTCGCTCGTGATGGTATTGCCAAAACCCACCACCGAAATGTCCTGCGGAATTCTCACCCCCTGGTTCAACAACATGTCCGCGAAGCCAATCGCCACCAGGTCAGCTGCCGCCTGTACCGCCGTCGCGTTGCACGACTCATCGAGCATTTGCGACGCCGCCTTAACCCCGTCTTCCGTCGTGCTGCCCGCCTGGAAAACCATGCTGTCATCCACGTCCATCCCCGTTTCCCGTAACGCCCGTCGATATCCTTCAAACCGCGCCTGTGCCCAGGGTGCCGCCGGCGGCCCCGCCAGGAACGCAATCCGCTTGTGGCCCAGCTTGATCAGGTGCTGCGTCGCCGCGAAACTCGCCAATAAATCATCCACCTGCACGCTCGGAAACTGGTTGCAAAACGGTGCCGCCGGCCCCAGCAAAACCACCCGGGGTTGTTGCGCCGCCAACTCCTTGTAAATTCGCGCTTCAGGCTCCATCCGATACACTGGCGCAACGAAAATTCCGTCCACCCGCCGCGCCATCATCCGGCGCAGGCAATACTCCTCGCGTTCCACCGTGTTCAACGTGTGCATCAGCAGGAGGTCGTAGCCCATTTCATGCGTCCGCTCCTCGATCGCCAAAGCCATCCGCGCCACCGTCGGGTCCGTCGTCGACGATATCAGCAACCCGAGCATTTTCGTCGTCCGCGTCCGCAAACCCTGCGCCGAGGAATCCGGCACATAGCCCATCTGCTGTGCGAGCGATTTTATCCTCACTTTCGTCGCTTCCGACACATCCGGCTCGTCGCGTAAAGCCTTCGAGACCGTCATAACCGACACCGCCGCGTGCACTGCTATGTCTTTTAATCGGACCATGTTTTCGTTAAAAATTGAGTTAAACAGCTTAAAAACGGCCTAAATAAGCAACTAAGCTGCCAATGCCCTCCCTCGAAAACCTCGGAAAAGCCATGATGATGTCATTGAAAATAGGGGACCACACCTGCCTCGGGCACAGCGAGACCCGCCCTCGCGGCTCACTTTGAGGCATGCACTCAATCGTCGAACCAACCACGTCATTTGCTGTCAACTCTCAACCTCTTTGGCTCTCAACCTCACAAAGTGGTCCCCCGCCAGTGCAATTTTACCCGCAGCGTTTCAAAAAACGAACTCCCCTCCAGGTGCATCAATTGCACCGTCCGCCGCCCGCGCCGGATTGTGATTTCGTCACCCGCGCTCAACTCCGCCACCAGGTCGCCGTCCGCGCTCAACACCGTCGCCGGTTTCGGATTCACCACCTTCACCGAAATTTCCGCCGTTAACGGCAATACCAGCGACCGGTTCGACAATGTGTGCGGACAAATTGGCGTCAGTTGAAAAACCTCCGCCGTCGGATACACCACCGCGCCCCCCGCCGCCAGTGAATACGCCGTCGAACCCGTCGGCGAACTGATGATCAACCCGTCGCATCGATATCGTGTCAGCGGCTCTCCATCCACGCTCACCTGCAACTCAATCAGCCGCGGCGCAATCCCGCGGCTCACCACAAAATCGTTCAACGCGCTCCGCCGAATCGGTTTCCCGTTCGTGCGAATGTCCGCTTCCATCAGCGCCCGCGGCTCGAAAGTGAATTTCCCGCTCCACACCTCGCGCAACCCCTGCGGCAACCCTTGCGACGGCACCGCCGTCAAGAATCCCAGCCCTCCGATATTGATTCCCAGGATCGGCGTCTGCGAACCCGCGATTTCCCGCGCCACCCGCAGCATCGTGCCGTCCCCGCCGAACACCAGCAGCAAATCCACCTTGCCCGCCAGCTCCGCCGCGTCCGCGCACACCGTCCCGTCCAGGTGCGCTAATTCCGCCGTCACCGCGTCACTCAAAACCGTACGGCCCGCCGCGCGCACCAGCCGCGCCGCCCGGCTCACGACCGAAGCGCAGGAAACCTTTTCAGAATTTCCGATCAGCCCCACGCGTTTGATTTTGTCAGCTAATTTTTTCAAGCAGCACCAAAAATTCCTTATTACCCGCCGGTCCGAGCAGCGGCGATTCCGTCACCCCGCGCCAGCGCAATTGATTTTCCCGCGCGACAAACTCCTCCAGCTCGCGCAGCACCCGCTCATGAATCGCCGGATCGGTGATCACCCCTTCACCCTTGTCCACCTCCGGCTTGCCCGCCTCGAACTGCGGCTTGATGAGCGCGACGATGTTACCCGACGTCCGCAACAAATCAACGGCAGCCGGAAGAATTTTCCGCAGCGAAATAAACGAACAATCAATCACCACCAAATCCGCCGGCGGATTTTCAATTTTCAATTTTCGATTTTCGATTTCAGAACTTGGAACGTCACCCTCCGCCTCCCTGTTTCCGCTTTCCGCTTTCCGCTTTCCGCCTTGAAAATCCCCCGGTCTGACCGCCCTCGCATTCACCTTCTCCATCACCACCACCCGTTTATCCCGGCGCAGCTTCCACGCCAATTGCCCCTGGCCCACATCCACTGCAAAAACCTTCGCCGCGCCATACTGTAGCAAACAATCCGTAAACCCGCCCGTCGATGCCCCCAGGTCAATCGCCGTCGCGCCCGCCACCTCCAGTTGAAAATGTTTCAACGCATGTTCCAGCTTATGCCCGCCCCGGCTCACGAACTTCTCCGCCGCCGTGAGCGCCACCACATCCTCCGGCTTCACCGAATCACTCGCCTTGCGCGCCAACTGGCCATTGACCGTCACCACGCCCGCCATCACCGCGCGCTTCGCCTTCTCGCGACTCTCACACAGCCCGCGTTCCACCAAAGCCTGGTCCAATCGAATCATTGCCGTCACAATAGAATCAGAGTTCCCGCCAGCGCAAGCCGGCGAATTCAGTCCTTTCGACCGCGCAGTTGAAAAAAGTGTTTATTTGTTTCATTAAAAAAATTTGTGCTAATTCGTGTCATTCGCGTAAAGCTCGTTTCCCTTTGAAATTTCAAATCACAAATCTGAAATTCCTGCTCCGTTACCGCTGCTTCCTCCTGTAAAATTCCCGTTTCCGCTTTCCCGCTTTTCGCTTTGCCAAAAATACCCTTCCCAATCTGTGTTTCATCTGTCCCGCCATGGCGGGATCTGTGGCTAACCCGAAACGAGGATGGTGGGGCGAGACTCCGTCGAGCCCTGATTTTTCAAACTCCCAGTTCCTGACCTCCAACCCACCGGTAAGGCGAGCGCCCGAGAGCCACCTTATTTCCGAACTCCGTTCCGTCAGTTTCCTCCTGTTAAATTTGCATCTGTGTTTCATCTGTGTTCATCTGTGGCTAACCCGAAACCCGTAACTCCTAACTTTATGACCCGCCTCCTGCCACTCATCGCCGCCTGCGCCATGCTCACGCTGCGCGCCATCGCCGCGCCGACCGATGACGTTTACCTCCTCGGCCCCGATTCCCAAGCCCACGAAGGCACGCCCAAAGGCAAAGTCATCGGCCCCTTGACCCTCGCCAGCCAGGTCTTCACCAACACCACCCGTCACTACTGGATTTACGTCCCCGCCCAATACGATCCCCACACCCCTGCCGCCCTCATGATCTTTCAGGACGGTCAGGCCTTCGTCGGCCCCGGCGGAGAATATCGCATCCCGACCGTCTTCGATAACCTCATCTACCGCCGCGAAATGCCCGTCACCATCGCCATCTTCATCAACCCCGGCCACACACCCGAGCAACTCGAATCCACCTCCACCAACTGGGGCGACAGCATCAACAACCGCGCCACCGAATACAACGAACTCAACGACCGCTACACCCGCCTCATTACCGACGAACTCCTCCCCGCCGTTGAAAAGGATTATAACCTCTCCAAAAACCCCGACGACCGCGCCCTCGCTGGCGCCAGCAGCGGCGCCATCTGCGCCTTCACCGTCGCCTGGCAACGCCCCGACCAATTCCACAAGGTCATCAGCTGCATCGGCAGCTTCACCAACCTCCGCGGCGGCCACGTCTATCCCGACCTCATCCTCAAGAGCGACCGCAAACCCATCCGCATCTTCCTGCAAGACGGCGTCAACGACCTCCGCGGTCACGGCCGCAACAACGCCCCTTATGACGCCACCCGCGACTGGCACGCCCAGAACCTCAAAATGGCCGCCGCCCTCACGCAAAAAGGCTACGACGTGAATTATTGCTGGGGCATCGGCACCCATTCCGGCAAGCAAGGCGGCATGATGATGCCCGAAATGCTCCGCTGGCTCTGGCGCGATTACCCCCGTACCGACGACCCCGCCGACGACTCCAACCGCGTCTTACTGCGCTAGCGCGCATCGGGTCGAGGGACGAGGATCGAGAGCAGGGTAGGGCGAGACCCCGTCCCGTCCTCCGAAGCCTTGGCGAAGGCGGACGAGTCGTCGAATTGCGAAACCGTTTCGTAAATTCGAAACGAGCCCTGAATAATTAAATAAGGAAAGCAGGAACACAGGAATTTTTTGCCACAGAACCGCAGAGAGCCCGGAGCAAAATCGGCTGTCATCCGCAGATTTCTCAGATTCACGCAGAATCAAGGACGCTCCCCGTTTCCGCTTTCCCGCTTTCGGCCTTCCGCTTTTCTCTTTGGCCGTAGGTGCGGCATCGTTGTAGAATTCCAGGAATTCATTTAGCTCCGTTAGGAGCGACATCGTGAGGAGGCTCATTTTCATATCCGATGTTTTGTTCTTTAGCCTTCGATGCAGGTGAAGCGGCGGCCGAGGACGGCGCGGAGGGAATAATGTTGAGGGCGTGGGGGTGTGGTGGGCGCAAGGGGTGGAATGGGTCGGAATGCGGGTTTAAGGTTGGCGTTTTCGCGGGCGAGTGCGTAGGGGTCGGGTTGCTCGACGGGCCGGCGGGACGCCGGCGCTCCCAGGGTAGGGTCTTCCCGGCAGTGGACTGCCGGGGTATTTTCAATCGTTCCTTTGGAACTGGGGGTCGGGGAAGAGGCGTTCGTGGATTCGGAGGGGCTTTCGAGTTTATCGGCATCCGACCGCGTAAATGCGGAACTACAAACGATGTCGGTTTCGGCGAGTTTGGGTTCTTCTACATTATCTTCGTTCTCGTCTTTGTAATATTCCTCGTCGTCTTCCGCTTCGAATTCCTGGACGGGTGGTGACTGGTCGGGTTTGCTTTTGTACTTATCCCATTCGAGATGGACGCGGCGGCTCCAGTTGAAGGCGTTTTGCAGCCGGGCGAATTCGCGGGTGAGGCTTTCCAGGCGGGCCCAGTGTTTTTCCCGATTCTTAATGCTCTGTAATTCGGTGAGGGACTGGCCGATTTCAAAAAGGAA
>DATAZE010000006.1:0-132206 GCA_036272195.1 Verrucomicrobiia bacterium
AGGCAATGGAAGTGCTGGGGTCCGAAGGTCCGGCGCGCGAGGTTTTATTGCGGTACGTCATCCTGCATTTTGATTTTATCGCCGCTCACCATCAATCCGCGCCGCTGTTTCAACAGTTCATGATGGCCGGTGGAAAACGCGCCGAACGGCTGATTCGTAAATATTTCAGGCCGCGCAGTGATGCCATGAAGAAATTACTGGAGCGCGGGGTGCGTGCCGGGGAATTCCGCCGCACGGATCTTTTTCACACGGCGGTCTCCGTGATTTCGCTGATTGTCTTTTATTTCTCGGCCGCGCCGGTCTTGCAATTGCTCGGTGGTTCCAATGCTCACAGCGCGAAAAACCTCGACCTGCGCAAACGCGAAGTGCTTGATTTTATCCGGCACGCGCTGTTCACCAACCCCAACGCTCCGATTACGTGAAGAAACGAAAAATTCGGTTGTTCAGTCTGGCCGCCGCCCTCGTGGTTGGCGCGGTAATTTACTGTGTGGCCGTGCGTCCCGCGCGTGAAATCGTGCTCACCGGAATTGTTACCACCGATGAAGTTATTGTTAGTCCGCAGATTCAAGGACGGTTGGAGCGCGTTTTGGTGCGCGAGGGTGACGCGGTGACCAACGGGGACTTGCTCGCCGTCATCCAACCGCAGACGGAGCAGGCGGACATGGCTTTTTACGAGAACTCTGAACGAAGCTCCGCGTCGCAGGTGACGCAGGCTGAGGCGGACTTGAATTTTCAGGAAGCGCAGACAAGCAATCAAGTCAGTCAGGCTGAAGCCAATCTTGCCGCCGCGCAGGCGCAGGCGGTCGAGGCTGAGGCGGATCTGGAGAATGCGCGCCTGACCTTTGAGCGCCAGGAGAATCTGCACAATACCGGGGTTGAATCGCAGCAAACCTACGACCAGGCGCGAACGACGTATGACGCCGGCAAGGCACGGTTGGATGCCGCCGAGAAACAGTCCCGCGCCGCCGCAGCCGCGGTTGAGATGGCGAAATCAAATTCCGAGCAGGTTGCCGCGCGGCATGCCGCTTTTGAAGGCAGCCGCCACCAGTTGGCCGCGGCTGGCGCACAGAAGGAAAAGGCGAAGGTCCAATTGGGCTACACGGAAATTCGGTCACCGCTGAACGGAATTGTGGACACTCGCGTCGCCTTGCCAGGCGAAGTCGTAAACCCCGGCCAGGCCATCGTCACCCTCATCGATGAGGACAATCTTTGGGTTCGCGCCGACGTCGAGGAAAGCTATATCGACAGCATTCATCGCGATGACAAGTTGCAGGTAAAATTGCCTTCTGGAGCTACGCGCGAAGGCACGGTTTTTTTCCGGGGAGTTGATGCCGATTACGCCACCCAGCGCGATGTGAGTCGCACCAAGCGCGACATCAGGACGTTCGAGATCCGCCTGCGTTGCGACAATCGTGACCGGAGCCTGGCTGTCGGAATGACGGCCTATGTCGCTCTGCCGTTGATAAAGAAACCCGCCGCACCGAGGCCGTGAGTCATGTTCGACATCGAAGTTGAAAATTTAGTCAAGCGCTTCGGCGATTTTGTCGCCGTGAAGGGCGTGAGCTTTTCCGTCCAGCATGGTGAAGTGTTCGGTTTGCTGGGGCCGAACGGAGCAGGGAAATCCACGCTTATCCGCATGTTGACGACGCTCGTGCCGCCCACCTCCGGCGCCGCGCGCGTGAACGGCTTCGACATTGTCGGCGATCCAAACGGCGTGCGGCAATCCATCGGCGTGATTCCGCAGGCAATGACTTCCGACATGGATTTGAGCGCGGAAGAAAACATGAGCATCTTCGCGAAGCTTTACGGCATTCCCGGTGAGAAACGGCGGCAGACCATCCGCCAATTGCTCAAGGAAGTGGATCTCGAAAAATGGGCGGACAAACCCGTGAAAATGTTTTCCGGTGGAATGAGGCGGCGGCTCGAAATCGCGCGCGGGCTGGTGCACGAACCGAAAATTTTCTTTCTCGACGAACCAACCACCGGCCTGGATCCCGTTTCGCGCGTGGCTGTCTGGGACATGTTGGCGCGGTTGAAGCGCGAGCGCGATTTGACGATTTTGGTCACCACCCATTACATGGACGAAGCGGACAAGCTGTGCGATCGCATTGCCATCGTTGACCACGGACAACTTGCCGCGCTGGATTCGCCGCTAAAGTTGAAAGCTTCCATTCCCGGGAAAAACATTTTGGAAGTGAGCTTCTCCAGTGTTCCGCCGAACTGGATGGAGACGCTCAAGGCATTGCCGGAAGTGGCGGACGTCAAAAGTCAGGAAAACGTGTTTCGCATTTCTTCGCACAACGGCCCGCGCACGACCCTGGCGTTGATGGAAGGGGCGCAGAATGCTGGCGTGACCGTGACCTCGCTATCCGTCCAAAGCACCACGCTGGACGACGTATTTGTCCACTACACCGGGCACCAATTGCGCGATGCGCTGCACGCGCCGAGCGCGGCGGAAAGCCCCTACATGATGAAGCGAAGCTAAATATGCATCGAGTCTGGGCCATCATAGAACGCGATTTGCGCCGTTTCCGGCGCAGCCCCGTGCTGATCATTGTCTCCATCATCATGCCGCTGGTTCAGCTCGTCGTGCTCGGCTACGCCTTCGGCGGCAAGGTGAAGAATCTCCAAATCGGCGTTGTGGACCAGGACCACGGCGTGCCGGCCATTCAATTAAAGGAAATGTTTCAAGCCGTCGCAGCCAATGCCCGAACGTTCGACACCGTCACCTACACGGACATGGCCGCCGCGCTTCACGATTTGCGCAATGGCAAAATCAACGGCCTGTTAAACATCCCACCGCAATTTTCGCGCAAGGTCCTCAGCGGTGCGAATCCGCGCATCGCATTGATCGAAGACAATACCGACCAGTTTTCCTCGTCGGCACTTGCCGGCGTGCTCGACGGAATGCTGCCGGCTTACCGTTCGCCGCACGTTGGGCCGCGGGTGACGGCCAACGCCACGCTGGACGTGGTGGAAATTTATCCTTACGTGCCTTACATCCAATACCTGCTGCCGGGCACCATCGTGCTGGCCATTTTTGTTTCGGCGATGATTGGCGGCGGAATCATTTTCATCGACGACAAGGCGCGCGGGTTGCACGAGGGCTATCTCGTGACGCCGATCAGCAAATTAGAATTGATTCTCGGCTTCACATTTTCGGGCGCAATCAAAGCCATCATCTCCGGCCTGGTTTTAATAACCGCCGGTTCCGTCATCGCGGGAATTCCCGACCCGTTCAATCTGCTGCGCCTGGCGAGAATGTTTTTGCTGGTCATCGCGACTTCGCTCGCGCTCATCAGCATGATGTTTCTGATCATGGTGCGCGTGAGCGATCCGCTGGTGCCGCGCGCCATTTTTGGAATGTTGAATACGGTATTGTTCTTTCCCAGCGGCGCGGTGTATCCCACTGAAGCATTCCCGACCTGGATGAAAGCCATCACGGTGGTCGACCCGTTCACCTACGCCGTCCACGGATTTAAAGACCTCGTATTGAAAAACACGGGGCTGATGGCCATCGCTCCCGACCTGATTTTTCTTTTTGGATTTACGTTGCTGGCAATGACGGCAGCGACACTGCTCTTTCGGCGGACATTGTAGGGCCGGCATCCTGCCTGTCTCCGTTTTCACGCGAGGGGTCGCTTAAAACAACGTATAGATAAATGGCGCAAGTCCGGTGCTGGAGAGCAAGACCAGCAATCCGACGATCAGGAATACAACCATGATTGGAATCAGCCACCATTTTTTGTTGGTCTTGAGAAAATACCAAAGGTCGCTGAAGAAACCGTTTCTCGTCTGCTTGGCAGCAGCTTTTTCAAAAGCGCTGGGTTCGGTTTTTTTCATAGTGGAAAGGCTTCGCTCAAAATTGTTTCAGGTATCGTTCCGGCGCCGGCTCTTTCTCGCGGCTGACCCAGAAACTGGATTGGTCCGGTTTGGCGCGCAATTGGAGTGTATCGCGTCCGCGCATTCGAAACCACAATGCCATGGGCGTCACCACTCCGTAAAACATAATCACCAGCGCAACCTGGCTCACCACCCATCCGATGGGAAATGCCGCCGCTGATGCCGCAATGAAAAGCAAGCGAACTGCACTCGGTTTAATCAGCCCGACAATTCCGATCACCGCCACGATTCCCAGCGCAATGCCCGCGTGCACATGCCCTCGCCGCCAAATTTGATTCGCCCCCTGCAGGAGAAAGAATATCAGCCACGCGGCGGCGAATTGCCGCAGCACACGCGCGGTGGGTTTGGTTTGAAAAACAATAAGTCCCATGGCTCTAATCAGGTTGAAACGCGGCCAGGTGTTCGGCTTTCTCTGTCGCCGAAGGCAAATGCGCGATTTGCTTTTTGTCCGCGATGAAATTTTCCAGCACGAGCAGGTCCATGTCGGTGGCCAGGAAACAGCGCGCAGCGTCATCCGGCGTGCAGACGATGGGTTCGCCGCGCACATTGAAACTCGTGTTGACGAGCATGGGGCAACCGGTCTGCTGCTCGAACATTTTCAGCAGGCGATAAAAACGGCCGTGCCGTTGCTCGTCGACCGTCTGAATGCGGGCGCTGTAATCGACATGGGTAATCGCCGGAACGGTTGAACGCGCGATGTTGACACGGTGGCGCAGGTCAGGGTCGGTGGCCATCATGTTTCGCTGCGCGTCAGAAAGCGGGGTGCGATGCTGTTCCAAGAGCGGGGCGACGATGAGCATGTAGGGGCTTTCGGTTTGCCGGGGCAGGGCAAAGTAATCCGCGGCGCGCTCGCGCAAAATACAAGGAGCAAACGGCCGGAAGCTCTCGCGATATTTGATCTTCACATTCATCACGGCTTGCATCGCGGGATTCCTGGCATCGCCCAGAATGCTGCGCGCGCCCAGCGCCCGTGGACCGAATTCCATCCTGCCATGAAACCATCCGACCACTTTCCCTTCAATCAATGCGTCCACAATTTGCTTCAGCAATATCTCTTCATCATCAATCTGCTGGCAGGGCAATGAGCGCGCGTTGAGGGCTTTTTCAATTTCATGGTTCGAAAAACGCGGGCCCAGGAAACTCCCGGCTTGAGAATCGGAAGCGGTAGTCTGCCTGGGATTTTCGAGCAACTGATTCCACACGAAAAGCGCCGCCCCGAGCGCTCCGCCGGCATCTCCGGCAGCGGGTTGGAGCCACAGATTTGAAAATGGTCCTTCGCGCAGCAGTCGCCCGTTGGCCACGCAATTGAGCGCCACGCCGCCGGCGAGTACCAGGTTCTTTTTCCCGGTCAACCGATGAAGTTCTCGCGCCATGGCGATAAAGATTTCTTCCGTGACGACCTGGATGCTGGCGGCTAAATCCATGTGGCGTTGTTCCAATTGCGACTCGGGAGAGCGCGGCGGTCCGCCGAACAGCCGATGAAACCGGTCGTTGGTCATGGTCAACCCCTGGCAATAATTAAAATAATCCATGTTCATCCGGAAACTGCCATCCGGGCGCAGATCCAGAAGATGTTCCCGAATGGCGTCGGCAAACCGTGGCTGCCCGTAGGGAGCGAGGCCCATCAATTTGTATTCACCGCTGTTTACCTTGAAGCCGCAGTAATAAGTGAATGCGGAATATAGCAGCCCGAGTGAGTGCGGAAATTTTAGCTCGCGCAAAAGCCGGAGGCGGTTTCCTTCGCCGACACCGAGCGTGGCCGTGGTCCATTCACCGACGCCGTCGACGGTCAGGATGGCCGCGTCGTCAAACGGGCTGGGAAAAAACGCGCTGGCGGCGTGGCTCTCATGATGCTCGGTGAAAATAAAGCGGGCCCGTTTTGCCGTTTTCAATTCCTCGCGCAACTTGCGGCGCAGGTAAAGTTTGTCGCGCCACCAAACGGGCATTGCCTCGCGAAAACTCGCAAAACCCGCCGGGGCAAAAGCGAAATAAGTTTCGAGCAAGCGGTCGAATTTCTGAAACGGCTTTTCGTAAAATGCGACGTAGTCCAGTTCGCCCGGTTGAAGCCCGGCTTCGCGCAAACAATACGCGGCCGCTTGCGC
Source organism: Verrucomicrobiia bacterium (assembly GCA_036272195.1). GTDB lineage: Bacteria > Verrucomicrobiota > Verrucomicrobiia > Limisphaerales > DASXHY01 > DASXHY01. The sequence goes on from DATAZE010000006.1 coordinate 6,006, forward strand.
CGGAAAATCAGGATCATGCTTGCGGCGGGTAAACCGTTCCTCCTGCGCCGCCGCGACAATCCGGCCATCAACCACCAGCGCGGCGGCGCTGTCATGGTAAAAAGCTGAAATGCCGAGAACGCTTGTCATAAATACCGCCTGAAAAAATCCAGCCAGACTTGGCGGATTCCGGGCGGGCAATAGCGGATTAAAAATGAATGATGCCGCGCTGAATAGCAACTGCTACCGCTTCCGTCCGATCGGTTACGCGCAGTTTGGAGAGAATGCTCTTAAGAAATCCTTTCACGGTGTTTTCGCTGATGTTCATCGCGTCGGCAATCTGTTTGTTAGCCATGCCATTGATAAGTTTGTTGAGCACCTGCAATTCGCGCGCGGTAAGTTCCTGGAAGAGTCGCCGTGACCAAAGGCGGCTGGCCACATCCTGCGGGATCCAGCGCTCTCCCGCGGCGACCGCGCGAATGGCCGGAATGAGTTTTTCTTCCGTCGCGTCTTTCAACACATAACCGGCCGCGCCGGCTTCCAACGCCTTATGGATGTCCTCGTCTCCGCTCAAAGCGGAAAGCATCAAAATGCGCGCGGCGTCATTTTGCCTGCGAATGGCCGCGGCTACCTCGATGCCGTTTATCGCCGGCATCCGCACATCCAGCAGCGTGATGTCCGGATTGCATTCAGCGAAAAGCGCAATGGCTTCCGCGCCATCGGTGGCTTCGGCTACAATTTCCATGTCCGGTTCGGCATTGACCACGGCGGTCAAACCCATGCGAACAACGAAATGATCGTCAGCAACAAGGATCCGTATCGGGGATGTTTTCTTCATAGGCGATGGCTTCACCGGATTGCCCGGCGTGAACAGCGCGGCGAGTGATAGTCGCTTCTTCGGTTGGAATATCGACGGTTAAGGTGGTCCCAACTCCGGGCGTGCTGCTGATGGCAATATTGCCGGACAGTCGTTTGGCCCGTTCTGACATTCCCAGCAGGCCAAAATGACCTTCGTTTGGCCCGGGGCAATTGTCGGGGCTGAATCCGTGCCCATTATCTTTTATCGTGAGGACAATATTTTCAGTTTGAAATTCCAGGTCGAGGAATAGTTGGGAGCCACCGGAGTGTTTGACTGCGTTGGTAATCGCCTCCTGGCCTATCCGAAGAATATTCTCTTCCATGATTTCTGGCAAAGGCCGCGCGGCGCCTTTGGTTTCGACCTTAATGCGGATATCGGCGCCGTCGGCGATTTGATTTCCACTCAACTGCAATGCGGTTGCCAGGTCAAATTGCTCCAGTTCCCGGGTCCGCAAATCCCAGATGGACCGCCGCAAATCCACGCGGCTTGAGCGAACCATATTGCGCGCGAGGCCCAGGTGCCGGTTGGCGGTCTCGGGATTCTGTTCGATCAATTTGGCCACCGCATTAAGCTGGAGCGTGACACCCGTCATGGTTTGTTCAATCGTATCGTGCAATTCCTTTGCCAGCCGGGTTCGCTCGCTGAGCACCGCTTTGGATTGCAGGTCGGCCTCTTTGCGGGCGGTGATCTGGATTTTCAATTGCCTCGTTCGTTCCCTGACGCGGCCTTCCAGCGTGTCGTGGGCCTGTTGCAATTCTTTGCGGCCGAGTTCCCGTTCGTGAATCAACTGCCGCAGGGCTGAATTTCTTTTTAACACCATGACGATCCACGTTGAACTGATCAGGATGACGACCAACGCGACCGCCAGAGTCATGAGCAAGTGTTGCGATGTGAACCAGCTTGGTTTGGCGAGCAGACGGACATTATTGGAGGACGGAAGCAACAATTGGATGGATTTGGTTTTGCCATCCTCGGCGCTTTGGAGAAGGCAAATACCGCTCACTGCAACCGTGCTGCCAATGGGTAGCGAGGTCAGAAACGAATCATCCGCGGTTGGTTCCTGCTCGGCGGTGAACACAAGGTTTGTGCCTTGCAACACCAGCACCGTCTTGGGGCCGGCCATGCCGCCGAAAGCCGGTTTGACTCGTCTGGTCAAGCGATCCAGCAGTTTGCCCTGGAGCGTTATCAGTTGCGCGTTGTGCATGCCAACCTGCAATTCTCCGGTCGAAACAAATGCTGGAACCACCACCGCCGGCGTGTCGGAGGTCTTCCGTAAAACCGCATCCTCGAGCACGGGAAGAAAATTCTGAACGCCGGGAAACCCGACCGCCTCGACGATTTCACCCGGCGAAAAGTCCCCCGCATTCGCGCTTTTAACCTGCAACCCGCCACTTTCGTCCTGCAAAAATAAATCCTCTCCCGGCCGCCGGTAGGTGACCAATCCCTTTACGTGAATCTGGCCGGTCGAGGGCGGCGCATTCCGGTATTGAGCGATGCCGCTGAGCGGGGTTAGCGGAGCCTCGAAGGGATTCGTCGTGGCCGCTTGCTCGATGATAAAATCTGAAACCACGGGAGCATAAACAACGATGGTGAGGAAGTGCCGCAACGGCGCGTTGAATGAAACCGCCGCTGTGCCCCTGATGCGGACTCGGGCTCCGACCAGGCCCTGCGGATTTATCCCGGGCGGAATCGGTGAATAAGCGCGAAAGCGATAACCGCCCGATACTAATTGCACGCCCAACCGATCGACATTGGTGAAAGCGGACCTGACGATGCCGGACAATTCGATGCGCTGACTGTCTTCATTTCCCGCCATGAACCGTTCAATGGTCGGCACCCTGGCAGCGGGCTGAGACGCGGTGCCTTTTTTTTCCCAGTGCGGCCGGTCAATGCACGGCGCGTATCCGCCCGCCATCGTGATGCCGGTCACAGCGGCCAAATCGCCGGGATGTGGCGGGACGCCATCCACATTGTTGATGAAAACTCCACCGCTGGCGTCCTGTACAAAAAATCTTCCACCCCAGCCGGGCTCGGCGGCAGTGACGACGCCGGTGAGCGAAACGGAAATCGCATGCGCCGCGCGCTCGGGCGAAAGGGCCAGAATATCCGAAGCGTTCGTCAAAACTTCACCTGCTGCTTCCGCCGAATTGCCCCGGATTGGAAGCAGGGCTGCGATCATGAGCAGCGTGAAGCCGGCAAGTTTCCTGGCCAGAAACATAGTTTTAGTCAAAACACGGAACGACTTTGAAATCGAGGCAAAATCATATCATTAGCAGTTAACTTCGTATACCCACCCGAAAGAGGGATGTGGCTGATTTCAAAAAGCAGGTATCGTTATGAAGCTGGGTCCCACTATCAAAAGCAAAAGCAAGACAGCACAAACCATCCAATCAAGACTGTGAAAACTAAACTAGCCCCACTATTCATGGCCGCCCTGGCCTTCCTTTGCGCGCTTCTGTGCAGCCTACCGGCACAAGCACAAACCCTTCAGTTCAGATATAATTTCGAGGATGGGCCGGGCACAACAACGACAAATGACCCCAGCAGCGCCCTCTATCCACTGGTCATGACCTTGACCACCGGCTCGGGCACCGCGGGCGATCTCCATGGAGCGGCAAATTCCGGTGTTCAAAATACGGGAAGGTCATTGGATCTTTCCACTAATCCTATCGCGGGAAATTTGGGCGGGTCTTTTGTTCAATTGACCAATAGCACCGCTTTGGGCGCGCTGGGCAGCGTGACTGATTTTACCGCGAGCATCTGGATCAAGATGCCGGTTCTCCAAACTAACACGCTTAACCAGGGCTCCCGTATTTATAATTTGGTTGGCTCGGGACTTACCGACATCGGCGGCGTGAACAGCATCGGCTTTCAACCTCAGTTTGCCAGTGGGGCGCCCGTGTTTCCCCCTTTCACGATGCGCGCCGTCATCGGTAATACAGTCCTGACGCCCCCCATCTGGTACACCTGGCCGACGAATGAATGGATCTTCGTGGCCATGACCTATAACAGCACCACCGGCGATGCCTGCATGTATTACGGCACGGAAGCCAGCCCGGCGAAAATGTTTGTCGTGAAGAATATCGGCGCCGGAACCAATTTTAACTTCACTGGCACGCCGAGTTTCACCTTGGGTGATCGGCCCAGCAAAGGCCGCTCGTTCCCCGGCTGGATTGATGATGCGCGCTTTTATACCGGAGCGGGCAATCTTGCCTTCATCGAAAATATTCGCAAGGCCGCCACGCCGCTTCTCATCAGCAATCTCTCGCCGGACGGCTCGCTGTTGCAAGCTGGGACAAATACGCTGTCCTTTACGGCCACCTCCGCAAATGGCGTGAATACCAGTGGCGTCAAAGCCTGGGTGAATGGTGCAGACATTTCTTCGAGCCTGAATTTCACCGCGACCACGGGCGGCCAAATTGTGACGTATAACAATCTGCCGATAAACCCGACGCTGATCACGCAGGCAAATATCAATGGTGTGGCGGTTACCATTCAAGTGACGGACGCGGGCGGCATCGTCACTAGTAATTCCTACGTATATGACGCGTTTGGTGCGACCAATTTCACCTGGGAGACTGAAGATTATGACTTCGGCGGTGGTTTGTTCATCGACAATCCAGTGATGACTTTTGTCGGACCGGGCGCGAACACCTATTACCAGGAACAGACGGCCTATGTGAATATAACGGATGCGAATGATGATGGCGCTACGGGTGGACCTCTTCGCGTCTACCGGGATCCGTTTGAACTCGTGGAAACGGAATTTGTCGGTGGTGGTCCGTTAAACACTGCGGCTGGTGGTCAGGCGAATCTTGGCGATTTGTTCCGGCAGAAAGTTTTGGATGCCTATAATGTAACCAATATTGCCCGTGACGTGAATGTCGGGTTTTTCGATGGTGGCACTGGAAGCGGGCATCCGAATTGGATGAACTATACCCGGACTTATCCCGCAGGTAATTTCAATGTTTTTCTGCGAGTCGCGAATGGCGGTGGCAACTTGGGTGATTCACTTGATCTCGTAACAGACGGATGGGGAACATCGTCCCAAACGACCACCAACTTGGGGACGTTCAGTTATCCGAACAGCGGCAGTTGGGACAACTTTGAGTGGGTGCCTCTCCGGGACGCCGGCGGCAATCTTGCTCGCGTGCAATTGAATGGCAGCACCAACACAATTCGTCTCACTGCAGGAGCTAACGGCGGCGGAAACGTGAACTTCCTGTTGCTAACACCGGCGAATACTAATTTGCCCTCGATCAGCGGAGTTTATCCTAACGGAACCAATATTTTCCAGCCGTTCCCCACGTTTTCTTTCGTGGCAAGTTCCCCCTCGGGCGTGAACATCAATACGAATAGCATCACCGTGCGGCTTACGGTGACCAACTTGCTGGGTCAGGGATTTGCTACGAACGTGACCGCCACGAGTGGGTTAACCTTTAGTGGTCCGGCTACCAATCGTACTGTCAGTCTCGCATTGATCTCGAACGAGGTGTACACGGCCAGTATCAGTGTCACGGACGCCAACGGCAGCCCGGCGGCGACGACTGTTGCGTTTGATACACTTAGCCCGGTGTATACGTGGGAAGCGGAAGACTACGATTTCGGCGGCGGCTCGTTCATCGATAATCCCGCGCCCGATGCCTATGCCGGAATGGCCGGAATTGAAGGAGTGGACGCTCATAATATTGTAGATAGCGGAGAAACCTTCATTTATCGCAGCGGCACCACTGCGGATCAAGGCAACACCGATGCTCAGAGATTGCAGTACACCACGAACGCGCTCGTCGATTACAACCTCGGTTGGTACGACGGCGGCGAGTGGAATAACTATACGAGAACGTTCCCTGCCGGTGAATACAATGTGTATCTGCGCGGCGCTAACGGCTCGACGGGTTCCGGAGTCGCTACTCTGGCCCAGGTAACCGGCGGAATTGGTACTGCCACCCAGACAACCACGAACATCGGGACTTTCACCCAGAACCCTACCGGCGACTGGCAGGCCTATAACTGGACGCCATTGCGCGACGCGGGCGGCAACCTGGTGAAATTCATCGGAGGCTCCGTGATGACGCTACGGGTCACTAGCGGTGGCGCTTTGAACCCGAACTTCTACGCGTTCTTCCCGGCGAATACGAACCTCCCGACCTTGAACAACGTGTTCCCGGTCACTGGTACTCAAATGACCAATACCTTCAGCTTCAATGTTCTATCCGCCGCCGGTGTTAGCACGAATAACATCGTCGTGAGTGTTAACGGAACGAATATTTCACCTGTGATCACCGGCAATCAAAACAACTGGACGGTGAGCTACGCGCATATCTTGCCGAATTCAACGTATTCCATCACCGTGACGGTTACGGATTTGAACGGGAATTCATCCAGCTCCACCGCTACATTTGATACCGTCAACCCGAACAATTACGTCTGGGAAGTGGAAGATTATGATTACAACAGCGGCTTGTTCTTCGATAATCCGCAAACGAACGCCTACAACGGCTTGGCTTCCGTTGACGCGGTGGATGCCTTCCATACGAATCCCGGCGGCACATATACCTACCGGCCTACGGGCATAGCTGGTGGGGCCGCGGGTGACGTGCCGAGGGCAAAGTATACGGACCCCACCAATCCACAAGTAGACGGCAGCCTCGGCTTCTTCAGCAACGGTTCCTGGGCCAACTACACCAGGAATTATCCTGCTGGGACCTATTTCGTGTATGGCCGCTTCGCAACTGCATCCGCCGGAACCGACGCGCTCCTCGGAGAAGTCACCAGCGGTTGGGGAACCATGACCCAATCGAGCAATGTGCTGGGATCGTTTGCGATACCGAATACGCAGGGTTGGACCACGTATGTGTATGTTCCGATGCGAGATGCTTCGGGTAACCTCGCTACGATCACCCTCAACGGGTCTACCAATACCCTACAGGTCATCAGACCTACGGAAGATCCGACCACGCCGGACGTCAACGTGAACTTCATGATGTTGGTGCCCGTTATGACCGAGGGCGTCAGTCTCTCCGGCACCAACGTGGTCGTTTCGTTCCCGACTCTCTCAGGCTGGAACTATCAGGTCCAATATAAGACCAACCTGGCCGATCCGAATTGGAATGTGGTCGGAACCGTACCCGGCAACAACGGAACCCAATCGCTCCCCGATCCGGCCACCGGTAAATCACGGTTCTATCGCGTGCAGGTCCAATAAAAAATAGCGTTCGATTACAGGGTCCGGCCGCCGTTAGCCGGGGCCGGACCCTTCTAAAAATGTGATGTAACTTATGACTCCAAGACAAACAGGTTTCTCAAGCCAATCGTCGTCCACTCCTTCGCGCAAAACCGGGGGTTTCACCTTGATCGAACTGTTGGTCGTGATCGCCATCATAGCGATTCTGGCGGCCATGTTGCTGCCAGCGCTGGCGAAGGCCAAAACCAGAGCCCAGGCGACACAGTGCATGAACAATCTCCGGCAAATGGGCATCGCTTGGCTCATGTACGCAGACGACAATAATACCAAGTTCATGCCGACGGTGGGGCAGGGCCAGCTTCAGGTCAGCCTTCTTCCCAATGACTTCACCAACCCGGGTAATCCGGAAAATCAGTGGGTCTATGGCGACATGACTCAACCCGCGGCGGCCGTAAATGCGGACCTGATTAAAGTGGGACTAATGTATAATTACGCTCCGAACATTCAACTATTCAAATGTCCGGCGGATAGAAGGACGGCTTTCTTTGGACTAACCGTGCCGCCTGGCGCCGCCGATAAGCCAACGGTGCGCAGTATGTCCATGAATGGCTATCTGGCTCCAATAGTTGACCACTTTCAGCCCGGAACCGCTCCGCTCAATGCGAATTATAGAATATTCAGGAAACAAGCCGACCTCATTCCCATGGGTGCCGCAAATTGTTTTGTTGTCCTCGACGAAAATCCTTGGAGCATCAACGACGGCTGGTTTTGTACAGACAATACAAGTTGGGTGGACAAACCGGCCACTTATCACAATAACGCCTGCGGGTTCGCTTTTGCCGATGGTCACAGTGAAATACATAAATGGCGGGATTCAAATCTAATCAACTTTCTGGGACCTTATGGAGCTGGAGCTCAGGCTCAAGTGGGTGTTGGGGATGTTGATTGGTTGCTGCAACATTCTTCGGTTCACAAATAAGACGTCGTCGGCGGGGGGGTATCACCGATCCGCCGTGCGTCAAAATATAAAGAGGCACTGTTCGCGTGAAAGGACTCTTTAAAGGAGTAGCGTCGTATATAGAGTGGTTTACTGGGAAATTATGACGAAGAATATCCACCTGAGGATCCTGGTTGCCTTGACTGCCGTATCCATTGCTTCCGCCACGGCAGCCGAGCAATCTCCATCGGTCAAGGTCTACGTCACAGCCAAAGGCACCGGACAAAAACTCGCCAGGGCGGGTGATTTAAGCTTTATCGACATGGTGCAGCCTGGCGAAAAGCAGGAAACCATTTTCGTCGATGCTTCAAAAACCTACCAAACGGTGCTCGGAGTGGGCGGCGCATTGACCGATGCATCCGCGGAAACATTCTACAAACTGCCGAAAGACAAACAGCAGGAAATATTGCAGGCTTATTTTGACCCGGAAAAAGGCATCGGTTACAGCCTCGGTCGCACGCATATTCATAGCTGCGATTTTTCCAGCGAAAGTTATACCTACGTTAAGGATGGGGACACGGCCCTGAAGAGCTTCGACATCGGCCACGACCTGAAATATCGGATTCCCTTCATCAAGCAAGTCCTGGCCACCGCCGGTCCGGATAATTTCACCGTTTTTGCCAGTCCCTGGAGTCCACCGGCGTGGATGAAAGACAATAACGACATGTTGCACGGCGGAAAATTGAAACCGGAATATTATGGGACGTGGGCAAGTTATTGCGGAAAATTTATCAAGGCCTACGAAAAACAGGGCATTCCCATCTGGGGAATGACTGTCCAGAACGAGCCCATGGCCAACCAGACATGGGAATCGTGCATCTACACCGCCGAAGATGAACGGGACTTTGTTAAAAATTATCTGGGCCCGACCTTTGCGAAGGACGGACTTAAGGAAAAGAATATCGTGATTTGGGACCATAACCGCAGCCTGATGTATCAACGGGCCGAAGTGGTCCTGAACGACCCGGCCGCCGCCAAATATGTCTGGGGCGTCGCCTATCATTGGTACGTGGGCGACCATTTTGAAAATGTCAAAATGGTCCAGCAAGCCTTTCCCGGAACCCACCTCCTGTTCACGGAAGGTTGCAACGGGCCGTACAATCCAGTCACCATCGACGATTGGAAATGGGGCGAGAATTACGGAAAATCAATGATCAACGATTTCAACAACGGCGCAGTCGGTTGGACGGATTGGAATGTGTTGTTGGATGAAGAGGGCGGCCCTAATCACGTGCGAAACTTCTGCTTCGCTCCGATTCATGGCGATACCAAAACGGGCGCGCTTCACTACATGAATTCCTATTATTATATCGGCCATTTCTCCAAATTTGTCCGGCCTGGCGCCCGCAGGATTGTCAGTTCTTCGACCACGGACAAATTGATCACCACCGCGTTTTTGAATAAGGACAAAAATATCGTGGTCGTCGTGATGAATTCCACCGAAACCGCCCAACCGTTCTATCTCTGGATGGAAAACAAGGAAGCGAAATCCGAAAGCCCGGCTCATTCCATGATGACGCTGGTATTTCCGCGGGCGATTTAAGCCGTCCGCCGCTCAGCCTTTGGTTGCTCTTGGTAATATTTTTTGTAATCGTTGAAGCTGTTGAAGCCCAAAAGGCATTTTCAAAATCGAGCGCGCTCTTCGGACGGAGGCAGGCTCCCGTCTAAAAATCCCCCCGCAAAAATTTCGCGCGGCCGGCTCTGGTTGTTTCGCGTTTTTGCGGTTCTGCTCATACCACTCGTTGCCGTTTGCGCCTTGGAACTTGTTTTGCGCCTGGCTGGGTATGGTTACCGGACGAGCTTTTTTTTGCGCACAAAAATAAACGGCCAGGATTTTTACGTTCCAAACGACAGCTTCGGTTATCGGTTTTTCCCGCCCGCCCTGGCTCGCACACCCGAGCCGCAGCGGATGGCGGTAAAAAAACCGGCAAATACGTTCCGCATTTTTTTGTTTGGAGAATCTGCGGCCATGGGGGACCCCGATCCGAGCTTTGGCGCTGGACGGTATTTGCAGGCCCTGTTGCACGAACGTTATCCGGCCACCGATTTTGAAGTCATCTGCGTGGCGATGACGGCAATTAATTCCCACGCTATTCTCCCTATCGCCCGCGAATGCGCCCGGCGCGATGGCGACCTCTGGATCATTTACATGGGCAACAACGAAATGATCGGCCCGTTTGGCGCGAGTACTGTTTTCGGTTCGCGCGTCCCTGCCATAAGTCTTGTCCGCGCAAATCTCGCGGCCAAGGCCACACGGACGGGGCAATTGTTGGAGAACGTCATGCAGCACTGGGGCCCGCATTCGGCAGTGCCGAAAACATGGGAAGGGCTGAATATGTTCAAGGATCACCAGGTTCGGTGCGATGATCCCAATCGGTTGCGAGCCTATGAAAATTTCAAAAAAAACCTCGCCGACATTTTGCGCGCAGGTCATAGCGCCGGTGTGCCTGTGATTCTGAGCACCGTCGGGAGCAACCTGAAAGATTGCGCGCCGTTTGCGTCACTCCATTCCGCGAAGGTCACCGAATCGCAAAAGATAGAGTGGGACGGATGGTTTCAGGCCGGGATTGCGGCGCAGACGTCCGGCGATTACGGAAAAGCGCTGGACCAATTCACACACGCCGCCACATTGGACTCGCAATATGCCGAGTTGCAGTTTCGAATGGCCAACTGCGACCTGGCCATGACCAATACCGTCCGCGCTTTGCGCGAATTTGAATTGGCCCGCGACGAGGACACGCTCGACTTTCGCTCGGACGCCCGGGTCAATCAAATCATCAAAGACGCCGCCGACGCGCAGGCGAGTCGAGGAGTTCATTTCCTGGATGCAGCGCAGATGTTCGCGGAAAATTCACCGGACGGAATTCCCGGCAACGAACTTTTTTATGAGCACGTCCATATGAATTTCGCCGGCAATTATTTGCTGGGCCGCGCATTTGCCGCGCAAACGGCAACGTTGCTGCCGAAATCCATTTTGGTCCGCGACCAGGGCGAGTGGGCATCTTCGGAAATGTGCGATCGCCGGCTGGCGGTGTCGCTGTGGGACCGCGCGCGCGTCTATCAGGTGAATTTCAGCCGCGTATCCGAGCCGCCATTCACGACCCAGTTGAACGACGTTCCGCGCGCGCGATTTTACATGGCCAAACTGAAACAGCTCGGTGACCAGATGAATGCCGACGCTCGCAAGCAATCCCGCGCCCTCTATCAGAATGCAGTCAGCCGGGCGGAGGGGGATTACACCTTGCATCAAAACTTTGCGCAATTTTTATCCCAAATCGACGACTTGCCTGGGGCCGTCAAGGAAGAGCGGCAGTTCAGTGAACTATTGCCGCATACTCCGGTTGGTCCATATAAGGTTGGCACGCTGCTGGTCCGCCAGGGAAAAATCGACGAAGCGCAAAAATCTTTTTCGAGAGCCCTGTCGCTTCGTGCCGATTACGTGCCGGCCTTGAATGAATTAGGTTTGATTTACGCCAATCAAATGAAAACCGCAGAGGCTGCGAAATGCTTTTCGGAGACTCTTCGGATAAATCCGGGGTTTGTCGAAGCGTATCTCAATTGGGGATTCACGGATCAATGCGAGGGGAATATCGATCAAGCGTCCGCGCGATATCATGAGGCGGCCAATCTTCAACCGCGGGGGCCCGCGGCATATTTTTTTCAGGCGATCACCCTGGCCAGGCAGCATCAGGTGAAGGATTCGCTCAGCCAATTCCAGGCAGCGGTTTGGATGAATCCGCAATTTTGGCAGGCGCATTATCTGCTCGGCGTGGAACTCGCGGAGCAAAATAAAGTGGATGAAGCGCAAGCTCAATTTGCTGAAGTAACGCGCCAGCGCCCGGATTTTGCCAAGGCGCATTTGAACTATGCCGTCTCACTGGCGCGGCAGGGGAAACTGCAGGAAGCGTTCAAAGAATTTCAAGTGACCTTGCAATTAAATCCCACCAATAAAACCGCCCAGCATAATCTGGAAGCGCTTCAAGCCAATCTCCAGGCACTCAAAGCACGTCAAACGACGAACTGAAGAACTTCTCTTTGGCAAAATCTCAATAATTGACTCGATAAAAACGGCTGGCGGTGGAAGGGGAAATAATTATCGATTGCAATGTATCATTGCCGGGAAGGTTGCTCAGAAGCAGCCACGTTGGATCGGTCAGATTATTCTTATACTGCACGTGATAGGAGCGCCAGGATTCCGTCGGCAACAGGATTTCAAAATTCGTTCCGCTCGAAGCCGCCATGAGCGCAAATCCCGGATTCGTCCAGAGGCTGTTGGCGGTGGTCGTGTTAACCCCGGTCGTGAGCGTGCTGCCAGTGCCGTTGATGATATGCGTCATTTCGCTGCCAGCGTCACCGGTGATATAGACGTTGATCATATTGTGAATATTTACCTGCTGCGAAGTCGTCGGCGTCTCGATGGTGTTGAAGCATTTGGCAGTCGAATTGTTAAAGACGCCATAAACTCCGAGTCCATAAGCCTGGTGGCTGGTGACTGTGTTGGCGATCTTGTAGGAGGCATAGCCATTGACGCCATCATGCGACCAGGCGGCTTGGGAAGGCGGGTCATAAGGCAATTCGGATTGATAAAAATAAACCCGCCCCCAATTGCCGTTCCACATCGTCTGAAATTTCTGGTGGTGCTCGCAGAACAGCCCATAGATGGTCACATTGTCGCCGTCCACTTCCACGCCGGTATAGCTGGGATTGCCGGTCCACAAAGGATTGGCGCCAGCGCCGTGGTCTGCTCGCCAGAGCCATAAATTTTCGGCGAGAACATCATTTGCATAAATAGTCAGGCAATTAGTGGTCGTGCCCACAAATTGTCCGCCCACCCGGCTCGATATATCGTATAGGCAAATCGGATCAGAAACATGGCGCACCGGTCCGGTCGCAGTCCCCACCTGCAGTAGCGCCGGGGAGGCGGTTGTCCCGGCATCAAACATCAACCCGCTCACCTCCACGCCATCGACATCGGAAATCTGCATCGTGACGTGTCCATTCGCCGGTATCAGCGTAGGGTATCCGATTCCCAGGATGATCGTATCCGGCCGTGTCACAAAAATGGTATTGGTGAGCTGGTAGATGCCGGGGGTAAAGATTACGTTCATTCCGGCGCTCAACGCCGCGTTGATGGTGGCGGCGTTATCCAGCACTGGTTGCGCCGTATAAAATTGGCTGAGCGGCAGGGAAGTCCCGGGCGTCAGCCCCGCACTCCAGGTCGTGCCGATGCGATTCGTCTGAAGCGCAGGCACCCTCACGACGAAGTTGCTGTTGTCATCAAGGCACAAGTAAGGCTTCTCCCGGACCAGCGGCGCGTTGGTAATGACCGTGAATTTCGAACCTGGCCAGGTTCCGGAAGGCGGATTCGATACTCCCACGAAAACCATATTCCAATTTTGCCCCGACCACGTTTTCCAAACATCGTTGCGAGAAACCCACTGTTGCTGTGTTTTGGAACTGATCGTCGAATCAATTTTGGAATCCGCGAGGAAACCGCCGCTCGAATAAGCCCCGCTATTGGTATTGGCGAGATTTATATTTCCCTTGATGTGCATGCGCCGCATCCACGTTCCCTGCGATAACGCCCAGGTCATTGTGTTATTGGCTTCCAGCAGGCTGGTGCCGGCGTTCGTGGGCGAGACGGCGAAGTTTTCGCAAGCGCGCCAAAAAGTTGTCGTGGCATTGTGATTGGCGAGCACTCCATCCGAATGAACATCACCGGTGATCGCGACATCGTCTGGCATTTGTCCCAACCCCAGCACCTGCATGTAATAGCCGATGTTGACGTCCAGGTTCGTATATTGGCCGGGCTTGAACAGATAGGCAAAACGGCGCGCGCTGAACTCGCTATTGTGTTGCGATGAAAACACCGGATCCATCTGGCTCTGAATCACGGACGCCCCCATGGAGGGATCGAAGACGAGCACATTCTGGCCGAGGTTGGGCGTGGCGCCGTCAGTGTTTGAGGAAACCAACGCCAATTGCAGCGCGCAAAAATCGCCTTCATTATTTCCCGCGAGCGCTACGTTCGTGTTGGCCGTCCATGTAAAAGCGATCGTTCCCGTCATCGTCAAAACAATGTTGCTGAAGACGACGTAGTCAGCACCGGCGATGAACGTGGTTAAGCTGGCCGGAGTATTGGAAGTGCTCAACGTCATGGCCGGCGTTGTGGCGGTGAAAACTGAAAAAGTCGTGCCTCGGTTCCCGAGATTGTTGATGCCGTAAAGATAAAGATCGTAGGTGCCGGGCGGAACGTTGTTGAGCGTATTCGTGCGGCGTATCGCGTTGTTATATTGATAGGGAGATTGTAACGCCCCGGGAGTGCCCTGGCTTCCCTGGGTCCCAAATGTACCGCCGAATTGCGAAGTCAACGTAATCGCGCTGTCGGTAATTCCATCGGATAATCGGTTGGTGTCGGCGGTCGTGCCGCCGCCTTTGACCGGGTTCCAATAATTATTATCGGGATCAGGATAGGCTCCCTGGCCGGAATAATTCGCCGCGCCTGCGCCTCCGGGAACATTAAAATTAATGACTTGAGCGTGAGTCGCCAACGTATGGAACAAACCGGCAAGCACCGCGAGCCTGGAAATCCTCATCGCAACGTGCCTGGCAAGCCATCGGCCCGAGATCAATTTACAACGGGCCGAATTCGTAAACATAACATGCTGTGACGGAATTCCATACAGTGTGGAGAATCTCAGGAAAGGATTCATCCCTCTTTCGGGTGGGGCATTGAATGTTCAATTCTATTCGCCGAAGAAAAATGAAAGAGACGCCCATTCGGCTGTGTTACAAAGAACAGAAGCATCTCAGAAAATAACACCCACCTAACATGAAAATCCAAACCATCACTCGAGCATTTTTTTGCACGGCCTTTGCCGGCTTCGCCGCCATGGCGCAGGCGCAATCGGACATCACCTGGCAATCGCCGATCACCATTTCAGGCGCTTCCGACGTGAACACCAGCGGCACTTTGTTTGGCACTTGGGCGCCATTTAACGGCGGCGCCTTGAGTGGATTGACGGTGAATGGTGTGACTTTCCAGGCGTTTCCAGATTTGCCGGGCGCTGCGGATTCTTTCGATAATGGAGGCGGCAATGGGACTTTTAATTCTCCTGGCACGCTGGACAATAATTACAACACTCTTCTGAACGCTGCGGCTTTTGGGAATGGCGCAGGTCCTTACACGGTCAGCTGGAACGGCATGACGACTGGAAACACTTATCTCGTCCAATTCTGGGTCAATGACGCGCGTAATAGCACAGCCAATGCGCGCTCTGAAACCCTTACCGGCGGAGCCAACACCTCGGCGGCTTTGAAGTTCGGGTCGGGAGAAACTGGCCCGGGACAATATATTATTGGAACATTCGTCGCGGGCGGCGCCTCGGAATCGCTGACGGTCAACGCAGATGTTTCCGCCCAATTCAACCTCATTCAGGTGCGCGACATCACGCCGGTTCCAGAGCCGTCCACGATGGCTTTGTGTCTCGCTGGTTTCGGAATGCTCCTCGTCGCCTCGCGCAAAAAATAACGAGCGCCCTTAACTTTTGACAACTCGCGCGGTGGTATCTGGCCATCGCGCGAGAATTTTCTGTAAGGAACGAAAAATTTCAGCGTTCACTTTCCCCGGTCAGAAACCGGCTCGGCGATTGCTTGAACCGGCGGCGGAAACAAGTGGCGAAGTACTGGCTAGAATTGAACCCGTTCGCAAAGGCGACATCCGTGACCGACAACTCCGGCTTTTCACGCAATTGCCGCGCGGCGTGATCGAGGCGGCACTGGTTCAGGTATTCCATCGGACCGACGTTCACCAACTCGCGGGCGTATTTTGAAAACGCCGTCACGCCCATTCCGCATTGCTGCGCCATCTGGCCCAGCGTCCAAAGCTCCCGGCTGCTCACTGGATTTTCCGCCAGATCTTTCAAAAACAACTCCACCGTGCGCCGGCGCGAAGTGAGATCCGGATTTTCGTCCAATTGCTGCGCGGTCAATGCTTCGAGGATTCCGACAAAAAGCTGGTTGAGCTTGCTGATCATGCGCGAAACGGAATGCGGCTTGTTCCACTCGAGGATGCACTGGGCAATTTTTTGAAAACTCTGCGCGATGTCGGCGGTGGATTTCCAAACTGGCGTTTCATTGTGGCGCAGTTTTCGCGTCAGCTCGGCGAGGTCCTCGCGCGTCAGCACCAGCCACTCCGGCCAGCGCCAGTCCTGGTTCGGCCGCCTCACTCCCACGTCCACAATCAACCAGTGCAATCGGCCGGGACCGATGTGCGGATCACCCAGCTTGTGCAATTGCCACGGGCGAGTGATGGTGAGGCTGCCGGACCCCAAATCAAAGCGGCGTTTGTCCACGGTAAAAGCCATGCGGCCCGTTTCCAAAAAAACAATCTCCACACCTTCGTTGCGATGTTCATTGAGGCCCCAATCTTGCGGTCCCGAACCGTCCCAAAAGCCGATGCTGTTCAAGCCAGGCAGAATGTTGGAGGAAAATTTGGAACCCGGGTAATGTCCCTTGGTGAGAGCGTGCAATTTGATTTTTCCCTCCTGCACGGCACGGACCTGCGGCTCGCAGGTATCAATCTCATACGGCTTGCGGCGAGTTTGATAAATCGCCTTCAGGCGGGGTTGTTCCATTTCTGTTCAATATCCTTCGCCGAAAGAATTTGCAAGACGCTTCACCCTCATTTTTGACAAGGTATATTAGGCAATTTGCTCGAAAAACACGGCATGAAATTAAAGTTCAGTTTGTTAATAATTCTTCTCTTTCCCGTCCTGGGCATTGCCACGCCGGAATTCGGCCCACGTTGTGAAGCGCTGACGCAATGGCAGTCGAATCGATTCGGCATGTTCATTCATTGGGGGCCGGTGAGTCTGACGGGGCAGGAAATCAGTTGGTCACGCGCCAACTCGAACACGAATTGCCCAAACCATGGCTCCACTCCTGCAGATGTTTACGACAATCTCTACAAAAATTTTAACCCCGCCAATTTCAACGCCAACGATTGGGTCGCAATTGCCCGGGATACAGGAATGAAATATATGGTGCTCACCGCCAGGCACGGCGATGGCTTTCTGCTGTGGCCCTCAAAAGCGGACCCTTACAATATAAGTGCGACGCCGTTTCATCGTGATGTGTGCGGCGAATTGGCGGTGGCCGCGCATCGTAGCGGCATGAATCTCGGCTGGTATTTTTCTCCGATGGATTGGCGCGATCCGGACTGTCGCTCAACCCACAACGATAGATTCAATGCCAAAAGCCAGCGGGAATTAAGCGAGTTGCTGTCCAGCTACGGACGGATCGAATTGATTTGGTTCGATACCGACGGGCTTAAGGCAGCCTGGGACCCGGCCAACACTTACGCATTGCTACGAAAACTGCAACCGGCGTTGCTCCTGAATAACCGCCTCGAAATGGATAACTTTGATGAATGGGCGCATCAAAACCGACTCCGGCCAGAGGAGGATTTCCTGACTCCTGAACAGCGCATTGGAGCGTATGACGATCAGCATCCCTGGGAAACCTGCATGACTCTTGGCACGCAGTGGTCCTGGAAACCGGATGACAAATTGAAAACGGCGGCGGAGGTGATTTCCATTCTGGCGCGCACGGCAGGCGGCGACGGTAATCTGCTCTTCGATGTCGGGCCGATGCCCGATGGCCGTATTGAACCGCGCCAGGTTGAAATCCTCAAACAGGTGGGTGCCTGGATGCGCCAAAACGGAGAGGGCATTTATGGAACTCGCGGTGGCCCGTGGAAACCCACCAGGGCCGTCACCAGCACGCGCAACGGAAATATCATTTACGCGCACGTTCTTCGCTGGGGTAATGGCAGCGTCGAACTGCCTGGGATTCCGCGAAAAATTAAATCAGCAGCGTTACTCGATGGCGTGAAAGTGGATGCCGTGAATCGCGACGATAAATTGGTCATCACTGTTCCCGCCGACCGGCGCGATTCAATGGATACGGTCGTGAAACTGCAACTGGATGGTTCAGCAATGGACCTGGTCGCGATGGAGCCGGCAACAAAAATCAAAACCACCGCCTCGAACGTATATCGGAATCAAGTTTCCGATTACGGTCCGCAAATGGCCTTTGACGATGATTCTGACACGCGCTGGGCTACAGACCAGGATACGAAACAAGCCTGGATCACCGCCACTTTGGCCTCGCCACAAACTGTGGGAAGCATAACCATCTCGGAGGCTTACGATCGTGTGCGGAAATTTGAGTTTCAGTATCGCGACGGCGCAGATTGGAAAACCATTTTTGTCGGCACGGCACTCGGTGAAAAATTTCACCAGAAATTTGCGCCCGTCACGGCCCGCGAATTTCGATTGAACATTTTGGATGCAACCCAGGGCCCGACCATCAATGAAATCGAGTTGAGCGATTAAACCCTTATGAGTCATTTTGACTGGATCATAATTGCGGTTTACCTGCTGGGGATCGTCGGCCTTGGCGTGGCCGCGGGATTTCAGCGCCGAAAGAATGAGCAGGGTGGGGAAGGGGGGCATTATTTTCTGGCTGGCAACACACTGACATGGCCAGTGATCGGTCTGGCCATGTTCGCCGCGAATATTTCCACGGTCCACCTCGTCAGCCTGGCGGAAGCCGCCTACAAATACGGCCTCGTCTTTGGCAATTTCGAATGGATGGCGGGCTTCACGCTCATCTTGCTGTCGCTTTTCTTTGCGCCGCTGTATTTGCGCTCGCGCGTCGCGACGCTGCCGGATTTTCTGGAGCGCCGGTTTAATCGCGGTTGCCGCGACGTATTAAGCATCATATCGCTCTTCTCCGCGATCGTCATTCACATGGGCGTGGCGCTCTATACCGCCGCCTGGGTGTTGCGCGGCATTTTAGGCATGGCGCCCGGAGCAACCCTGTTCGGCGTGGATGCGTTGATTGTGTTCATTACGGCGCTTGGGTTGTTAACCGGAATTTATACCATGGTGGGCGGCTTGCTTGCCGTGGTGTGGACCGAGAGCATTCAAACCGTGTTGCTACTTGTCGGTGCGGTGGTCGTCACGTTCGTCGGCTATGTGAAAATCGGCGGATGGACGGAGCTTGCCCATACGCTGGCGACAAAGCCGCATCCGCTCGCCGCCGTGGCGGACAGCAAAATCACCTGGGGCACGGCTAACTTCCTGAACATGGCCCGCGGAAAAGACGATCCGTCCGGCCTTCCCTGGTATTCCATTTTGCTCGGCTATCCGGTGTTGGGCATCTGGTATTGGTGCTGCGATCAAACAATCGTCCAACGCGTGCTTGCGGCGAAAAATGAAAAGCACGCCCGCCTCGGCCCGCTGTTTTGCGCCTTCCTCAAAATCTGGCCGGTCTTCATTTTCGTCCTGCCCGGCGTCATCTGTGTCGCGCTCGTCCAAAAAGGAGCTTTCAACGGCGCGGCCCCGCTGACCGCCACGGATACATACACCTTTCTCATCACGCATTTGTTGCCCGTGGGATTAAAAGGACTTGTCGCCGCCGCCATGCTCGCTGCGGCCATGCAAACCTGCTCCGCCGCCTTGAATTCCACGGCCACACTCGTCGCCTACGATCTGTTCAAGCGCCGACGTCCCAATCTCAGCGACCATCAACTGGTCAAAATCGGAAAAATCACCACCGTCGTTGGCACCGTGCTGGCGATTGTCGCTTCACCGTTGTTCGGCCACTACACGACCATTTTCGAAGGCATCAACAAACTCATTTCCTACGTCGCGCCTCCCATCACCGCCGTATTTCTCATCGGCGTATTTTGGAAGCGTGCCTCCGGCAAGTCGGCGTTGCTGACGCTCGTCTGTGGAATGGCGCTCGGATTCGCGGTCTTCCTGCTCGATTGGAATAATATTTATCGCGGCGACTTTATGCTGATAGCTTTCGTGTTGCTGGTCGTGTGCGCTGCCATCATGATCGCAGCGACGTTTGTCTTCCCTGAACCGTTAAAGCAAGACGCCCAATTGTTGGTTTGGTCTGACTGGCGCGAGCCATTACGCGGGCAGGCGAGCGGAAGCGGGTTGGGAAACTACCGCGTCGCTGCCGCCGTCGTGCTATTGGTATTCGTGGTCTTGTACCTGATTTTCCGATAATGATATGAAATACGTTCAAACCTTGATTTGCATGGCCGTGCTCAGCCTGTTCGCCGGCTGCGCAAATCCCCATCCGCCGATGCGCTTCGCGTGGGCCACCGGCCTGAAGCCGGACAAGGCTGCCCACTACGAAGACCTCCACGCCCATCCATGGCCGGGCGTGCTCAAGCAAATCAAGGCCAGCCACATCCAAAATTTTTCCATTCACGAACGCGAGATTGACGGAAAAATTTATCTCTTCGCGTACCTGGAATATACCGGGACGAATTTCGACCTCGATATGAAGCGCATGGCGGCGGATCCCGAAACGCAGCGTTGGTGGCGCGAAACCGACCCCTGCCAGTCACCGCTGCCGGACGCCGCCGCCGCTGGAAAAATTTGGGCCGATACCAAGGAGATTTTTTACCTGCCATGAGTGGGCCGTTGCTGAAAGACAGAATCATTTTCCTGACCGGCGCTTCCTGCGGCATCGGGCGCGCTTGCGCGAAAGCCTATGCGAACGAGGGCGCCAAAGTCGTGGTGCTTGCCCGCGACGCCACCGGGGTCGATGAAACCGTGGCGGAACTCGGTCCGGAACACCTCGGAATTGTTTGCGACGTCACACGCGATGCTGAAGTAAAGGCCGCCGTGGGTAGGGCTGTGGAACGTTATGGCCGCCTCGATGCTGTTCACAATAACGCCGGGATCGCCAGCCCCAGCAAGCCAGTTCACGAAACGACCGACGCCGAATGGGACGCCCTGTTCAATGTGAATTTAAAAGGCGTGCTCCACACCACGCGCCACTCTTTTGAGGCGTTGGTCGCGAGCAAGGGCTGCGTTCTCAACACATCAAGCCTCGTAGGCACCATCGGCCAGGAACTCCACGCCGCCTATACCGCGACCAAGGGCGGGCTCAACGCGCTGACTAAATCAATGGCCCTGGACTATGCGAAATACGGCATCCGCGTGAATGCCGTTTCCCCGGCGGGCGTGTGGACGCCGATGTTGCGCAAATGGTGCGCCGAGCAACCGGATCCCGCCTCCACCGTTCGATACCTGGACGAAATTCACGCGCTCGGTTATTGCCCCGAAAGCTCCGTGATTGCCGACGCGTGCGTGTTTCTGCTCTCGGACAAGGCGCGTTTTATCACCGGCCACATCATGAACATCAGCGGCGGGGCCGAGCTTGGTTATCGGCGATAATTTCTTCCATGATTCAAAGCATCTCCACTCGCGACGCGCGTTATCCGTTGGGCCACGGTCACGGCAGCGATGCCATTCACCGTGATCCCATTTATTCCTATGCCGTGACCGAGCTTCACGACGACCGCGGACGCACCGGAGTGGGACTGGCCTTCACATTGGGCGAGGGCAACCAACTGGTTTGCGAAGCCGCAAAATTTTACGCCGAACGGCTCGTGGGCAAATCTATTGAAGACGTCATGGCGCAATTCGGCTTGTTTCAACGGTCGTTGGCCGATGAGCAACAATTTCGCTGGCTCGGCCCGCACAAAGGCGTCGTCCAACTGGCGCTCGCGTCCGTCACGAACGCGTGTTGGGACCTTTGGGCGAAAACTTGCGGTGTCCCGCTCTGGAAACTGCTCCTCGATCTGACGCCCGAGCAAATTGTGGCCACGTTGGACCTTTCCTATCTCGAAGACGAACTCGTGGCCGCGCAAGCCTTGGAAATTCTTCACAGGCACAATCCGACTCGTTCCGCGCGCGAAAGTATTTTAAAAACCGGCTATCCCGGCTACGACACGTCCGTAGGTTGGTTCAATTATGACGACGAGCAAGTGCGGGAAAATTGCAAACGCGCGCTTGCGAATGGTTTTACCGCGATGAAACTCAAGGTGGGTTCGCGCGATCCCGACCGTGACCTGCGCCGCGCCGGTATCGTGCGCGAAGTGGCTGGAAACGCTGCCCGCGTCATGGTGGATGCCAACCAACAGTGGACTCTCCCCCAGGCGCTCGATATTTGCCAGCGATTGCGAGGCATCAACCCGTTCTGGATTGAAGAGCCCACGCATCCTGACGACGTGCTGGGCCATAAAACATTGGCGGATGCCATCGCGCCAACCCGGCTCGCGCTGGGCGAGCATGTCCCCAATCGCGTCGTTTTCAAAAATTATTTGCAGGCAAAGTGCGCCGGTTTCATCCAGGTGGACGCAGTGCGGGTCGCGGGCGTGAGTGAATTCATTGCCGTCAGTCTGATGTGCCGCAAATTCGGTGTGCCTGTCGTTCCGCACGTTGGTGACATGGGTCAGTTGCACCAGCACCTGGTTCTGTTTAATCACATTGCGCTCGGGCACGACGCGATTTTTCTCGAACACATTCCGCATCTGCAAAAACATTTTGTCCATCCGTGCACCGTATCCGGGGGCGTTTACCGCACACCGCAGGAAATCGGGTCGAGTTGCGATTTGAAACCGGAATGAGCCACGACGTGCCAATCATCGTGGATTCGCACGTGCATTTCTGGGATCCCGGAAAATTGCGATATGCGTGGCTGGACGGTCTGCCGGTATTGAACCGGCCGATGCTGCCCACAGACCTGGCAAACGCCAGTGCTTCACTTCGTCTCAGCAAATTCATTTTTGTAGAAAGTAGCTGTGATGCGTCGCAAAGCCTGGCGGAGGTGAACTGGATCACCGGGCTGGCGGAAACGGAGCCCAGGTTGAAAGGTATCGTCGCGTCCGCGCCGTTGGAGCGTGGAAAAGCCGCTCGTGCGGACCTTGAATCGCTGGCCCGCCATCCTTTGGTCAAAGGAGTGCGGCGAAATCTGCAAGGCGAAGGGAAGGATTTTCTCAAGCGCCCCGAGTTAATTGAAGGATTGAATCTGCTGCCAGAGTTCGGTTTCATCTTCGACCTCTGCGTGCGCGCCGATCAATTGCCGATGGTAAACGAACTCGTCCGCAGCCTCCCACAGGTGACTTTTGTGCTCGATCATTTCGGCAAACCCGCCGTGCGCAATCGGAGCTACGATCCCTGGGCGCGCGACATTCGTGCGCTCGCGGACTTGCCAAACGTTTCCTGCAAGATTTCCGGTCTCACCACGGAAGCGGATTGGGCGAAATGGCGGAACGAGGACTTGGAACCTTATTTTAAACACGCCCTCGATTGCTTCGGCTTTGACCGTATTTTATTTGGCGGCGACTGGCCAGTGGCGACCCTTGCGACCAGCTACCATCGATGGGTTGAAACTGTTCTTGCTCTGGTCCCGGACGCGAGCGACCGCGAACGTACGCAACTTTTTCAAACCAACGCCGAAAGGATTTATCGTGTTTAGTCTCAAAAATAAAACTGCCCTTGTCACGGGCGCCGCCTCTGGAATTGGCGCGGCCATCGCGGAAACATTCGCCGCCGCTGGCGCGAAAGTATTCGTGGCCGACCGCGATGAAACGAACGGCCGACAGATGGCTGAGCGAATTGGCGGGCTGTTCTATAAATTAGATGTCGCCCGGGCCGAAGAATGCTCTCATGCGGCGCAAATTGTTGGTCCGTTGGACGTGCTGGCGAATGTCGCGGGCATCGGTCACGTTGGTTCGCTGACAGGCACGACCGCCGCCGATATGGAACGGCTTTACGCGGTCAATGTTCAGGGAGTATTCAACTGTTGCAAAGCGTTTGTGCCGGCAATGCTCGACCGCAAGAGCGGCAGCGTTATCAATATGGCCTCGATTGGAGGCGTCGTCGCGGTCCGTGAACGGCTTGCCTACACGACCACCAAATTTGCGGTCGTCGGAATGACCAAAGCCCTGGCGCTGGATCATTCGCATACTGGCGTGCGATTCAATTGTATCTGCCCGGGCCGCGTGGAAACGCCATTCGTGCTCGCGCGTCTGAAGGAATATCCCGATCCCGACGCTGCCTATCGCGAAATGGCTTCGACTCAATTAAACGGCCGAATGGCCAAACCTGAAGAAGTGGCTGCCGCGGCCCTTTATCTCGCCGCTGACGAAAGCGCGATGGTCACCGGAAGTTCGCTGATGATCGATGGCGGCTGGAGCGCGGGAAAATAATTTATGAAAATCATTCGTTATCAGGACAAAGCCGGGAACATCGGCTACGCCGCAATGCAGGCCGACGGTTCGGCGCTGAAGCTCGAAGGAACACTTTACGGTGGTTTGCGCGCCACTGCTCTGAAAGCAGACGTGTCGCGCCTGCTTGCGCCGGTTGAGGCGACGAGCATTATTTGCATCGGGTTGAATTATCGCAAACACGCGGAGGAAACCGGCGCCAAGTTTCCCGAGTATCCCATTGTTTTCTTTAAAGGCATCAACACGCTGCAACACCCCGGCGAGCCAATCCAGATTCCGACGCATTTGAAAAGTGACGAAGTCGATTACGAATGCGAATTGGCCGTCGTAATCGGCCGGGCCTGCAAAAACGTGAGCCGCGCTGACGCGCTGAATTACGTCCTGGGCTATGCCTGCTGCAATGACGTAAGCGCCCGTGATTGGCAAATCAAACGCGGCGGCGGTCAATGGTCGCGTGGGAAAACGTTCGACACCTTTAGCCCACTCGGCCCCGTTCTGGTCACACGCGATGAAATTCCCAATCCAAATGCGCTGAAGATTCGGACCGTTCTGAACGGCCAGGTAATGCAGGACTGGAACACGAACGACATGATTTTTGATGTGCCCGCACTGATTGAATTTTTGAGCGGGAGCACAACCCTTCTGCCCGGCACGGTGATTCTAACTGGCACACCGCACGGCGTAGGCATGGCGCAAAAACCCCCGCGTTGGCTTAAGCCTGGCGATACGGTGAGCATCGAAATCGAAAAAATCGGTGTCCTGACCAACCCCGTCATCGACGAACCGCGCTGACCGCATTGGCGGGTTCAATGTTTCAAAAGCGGTTCAATGCTGGCCGCCACCTGGGCCGCTTCGAGGCGAATGCCGTCCCCGTTGAAGTGCACATTGTCGCTGTGATATTCCGGATGCCCGCGCATGAGGGCGTTCAAGTCATCGACCGCAATATTCTGCCCCTTGATGCACTGAAGGCCGATTTCATTGCGTGCGGCAATTCGTTCGTCCGATGCCTCCTTCAAGTTGCTCGAGTTGGACACTTTCAGCGGCGTGGTCGCGGCCCAAACTAATTTTGCCGCGGGCGCGTGGGTTCGAATGGTCTCAATCATTTTTGGAAATGCCGCGCGATATTCCTCCTCGCTATGCTGCCAGCCATGCATGCCGTTGTTGAAATGGATGATGTCGAATTTGGTATTGTCCAATACGAGCGCAATTTCCTGCAACAGCACCGGGTCCGAAGCGAAACGTGAGGTAGCAAGCCGGGCCACGTAAGCCTTGCCCTCCAAATGTTTTTCCACGTCAGGATAATAATCGCGCGTGATGGAGTCGCCGATGAGCAATACGCGTGGCAGATTCGTTTCGTTGGCGTGCGAAATCCAGATATCGCACCACTCAATATATTCCTGCGCCGACGGAGGGATTTCCGCAGGTGCGGCATGCGATGCGAAGAATAATAATACAGCAACGAGTTTTTTCATGTTTTGGTAAGGGCTACTGCGATTTTAAGCGATAGAATAATTGTGGTGCGGTTGGGACGATCGGATTGGTAATCTGAAAGGTGCCGTTAGCATCAAATCTGTTCGTCGATAAGGCGGCCCAAATCGGTGGTTGCGCCGCGAGATTCGTGGAGGCGAGCACGACATAATTGCTACCCGCAATTCCACCGTTGCCGCCCAAAATGAACCGGCTACTGTCGGGTTTTGACGCAGACGTAATGCTGATGGGGCGGGCCGACAGCCGGAAAAGCTTTGCCTGTTTGGCGTTTAGATTCACGTGAAAAGAATTGCTCGCCGTCACCGTGGGAGTGCCGTCCCATAAATTCGTTACCGCATAGTTTGCCGGTGGGAACCCGGCCCGGGCAAAATCGAGGATTCTATTTGTTGAACTCTCAGTGTAGTTAAAAATGGCAAGCAACCAATTGGAACCATCCTGGCGCACAAACGTATCCGCGGCGCTTGAATCTGAGTTGCCTTCCACCGGTAGAAACGTTCGCCCGCCGCGTGCGACGGCATTTATCGCGCTATTGCTGAGACAGGACCGCGCGGCGAATTGGCCGGTGGTCGTCGTCAAATCATCGCCGTCCAGAAAAATTCCCGTCGCCGCGCCGCAAATAAGCCGGCTTTGGTTTTCGTTCGTGTCCGCGCCATGGCCAAACACCATGACGTCGGGATCGTTGAACGCGTATAATCCATTGAGCCACCAGCCGTACGAAACTGAGTTCATGGTATATTCCGTATTGCCGATCAGCGACGTCTGAGCATCGCAGGCAATTCTCCGGCTGTGCGCGTATTGGTACGGGAACAACGGCGCGATCGATTCGCTGATGAACATCCGGCCGTGAATGGCGTTAAGAACGTATTGCATCCCCTGGTTATACGCCTCCATGCCGGTCGTCACGCTGGAATCGTGATGCACGCCTTCGAACGCGCCGTGCGATAGAAAATCCAGTTTCACATAGTCAAATCCCCAGTTCGTGAACAGGTTGATGTAGTAATCGATTCTCTGTTTTGCGCCGGGGTGCGTCGGGTCCACGGCCAGACCGCCGTCGTTGGATTCGAAGTGGCCATTGCTGTCGCGCAGAAGCACGTCGCTGTAATGGTAAGTATTGGTTATGCCCTCGACCGCCCAATTCGTGGAATCTGCCGCCGATCCGAACCACACGAACGGTCCAAAATAAATCCCGGCCTTCTCGCCGAGCGCGTGACAATGATTGACAAAACTTTGCAATTGAAAACTCGACAAATTGTCCCAGTAGGAATCGAGATTGATGTAAACCGTTCCGTCGTTTTGAAAACCATTGCTCTCCAGCGACGAATGAAAATAATCGGCCACGGTGATTGTGTCGGTATAATTGATATTCGTCTGGATGACCCCCCAACTGTTCCAACCGAAAGGCACGCCGTTGGTCCAGGGCAGCCTCGGAACAAAATTTGTGTTTTCCGCGGCGAAATTTTGCATGGTTACGCGCCAGTCGCCACCGAAACCAACGAACATGGTCGGCGATGAAATCACATTGCCCGTCACGCTGCCATGGGGCATGACGTCATAGGGCGAGGGCGCGCCGCCAAAAACATTCATCTGGTTCAACTTGTTGTTGTTGCCATTGAAATAAACTCCGCTCTTCCACGTATCGTGCGTCACCGCGCCCACGACCAGGCCGTTGCGGCTGACGTTGTCATAAAACGCTCCCACTTCGTAACTGGTATCGCCGCGGTTGATAGTTCCGGCGTTGTAACGGAAAAAATGGTCGTTATCGAAAGGGACATAGAGAGCGCGGTTGTCATTGGCCACTCCCAGATCCACACCGCCAGTGGCATCCACGACGACAGGGCCGATCCAGTAGGCGCTCAAGTTGACCCCGATGACATCAAGGCGCACCAGAAAACTGTCGGGCTGATCAAGTGTGAAATACTGCTTCATCGTGGGAAGACCGGTGCCGGTTGCCGTGACCACGACTTGATTGCTTCCGGCTGTCGCAAAGTTCCAACTGTTATAATTGATGCCTTTAATGTATCCCGAACTTAACCCAACCCCGCTATAGAAGCCGGTCAATTTACGCGCGTTCCTCCAATAAAAATCCGTGGTGCCGGCAGTCAGATCGTATTCGAGCCGGACATTGTCGTTGGACATTACCAGGATATTGCCAACGTGTTGAAATGTGGGACTCGCTTGCAGGGACCTGAATGAGAGCAGACAGATGATTGCCAACCACGCTCCGATCATTATCCGCCGACGAATCTTTGCGAGACGGTAAGTTGCTGGCACACAAACCAATTTTAATACTTCAGGCACGTCATTAAAAGACCGCCGGACCATTTTGTCAGTCCGGCGGTCGTCGTCACGGAATTATTTGCGGTAATTTATTGCACCTGCAGCAGATAGAAACCCCGGCCAGCGGCGGCGTTGATAACGTTCGTTGCATTAAAGTTGCCGTTGTTATCAAAACTGTTGGTGAGCACCGGCACCCAATTCGCCAGCGGCGTGGCCAGGTTTGTGCTCGTCAACACGACAAAGTTTTGGTTCGCCGGTCCATTCGAGCCGCTGAAAATAAAGTTCGTGCCCGAAATGAAAGGCCCGCTCAACATAGGTTGCGCTGCTGCGGCCTTCACACTGATTGTGCCCGAGATCAACAACTGTGTCGTGTCCCAAACGAGGCCGCTGCCCGGTGTTGTGGGGGTAATGCCGGCAGTGAAAGAACCGGAATAACTGCCGGCGCTGAAGATCGGAAAAGTATTTCCGGCGGCAAGCGGCACGCCGCTGACATTTGCGAGGTTCAACGTCCCGCCAAAATTGATGGCGCCGCTGGCCTGCACCGTGTCACTGACGCCCGGGCCGTTCAGCTTGATGATCGTCGTGCCGTTCAAGGTGGCGTCGCCGTCGGCCGTAATTGTGCCAGTCAGGTTTGTGCTCCCAATGGCCGAATTAGTGCCGCCAGGTGAAAGTGTCGCATTCGGGCTCACAACCAGATTGCCGGTAACGAGACCGATACCTGCGAGGGTTTGGCCTGCAGGCAATGTGAGTGTGCCGTCCGACCGTCCGCTCACGTTCAGGCGCTCGGAAACGCCGTCGGTGCCTCCGAAGTAAATCAGCAAGCTTTGCGAAATCGCGCCGTTGCCCGTCAGCGTCAGCGACAGGCCGTCCCCGATGATGCTGGGCCCGGTGTAGGTGTTGTTCGCGGTGAAGATCAGCGGGTGGTTGTAAGAGTCCCAATAGAAACCACCGGGACCGCTGAGAACATTGGTGAACGTGATCGGACTGTCACCAATGGAAATATGCGCGAGACCGTTGAAGGTGACCGTGCCCCCAATCTCGGTGCCGGTCTCATTGCCGCCGTTCCCATTATAGAAGGCCATGGTCGTGCCGGCGTCGAGCTGCAGGGAGGTTTTAAGATGATAATCTCCCTGTCCGCCACCCGGACGATAAATGAATTGCGCGCCCGACAGGACGTGAATGATTTTGCCATAGCCACTGTCGTCATTATTGGCCCCATGACGGATGTCCATGCTCACGCCGGAATGCAGCGTCAGGACGTTGGTGGGATTTCCCAGACTACTGCCCATGCCGAGAATAACCCAGGAGTTTGGGGAGCTCACGAGGTAATCCATATTTCCGAGCGCCGGGTCAATCGTCACCTGGTGCCATTCACTGTAATCTCTTTCCAAACAGGTCAGGCTGTAATTGCTGCCGCTCGAGCTGATGACCGTAAGCAGGCCGTCATCGCCAAGGTCCCAGCGCAGGGCGCTGTTGCCGATGGTGGCATTGCCGGCCAACCGCAAGGAACGGAACAAGCCGCCGCGTGGGTTGCCGTCGTGATAAATGTCAGAGCCGACCGGACGCAGAGCGCCATTGCCGCCGACGCCATCGCCGGAGATGACCGCCTGCCGCAGGTCCAGGCCGCTGTTGCCGCTCGTGGTGTTGATGGCGAGGGTGGCTCCATTGGTTACCGCAATGGGCGCTGCGCTCTCCGCGCCGAGCGAAGTCTTGCTGCCGGAAATCGGCTGATCCATCTGCACCGTGCCGCCGAGAATGGAGACGCCGCCACCGAAATCATTGGGAGTGGAAATTTCCAGAGTACTGCTGCCGAGCTTGACGATGCTCGCGGCACCCGTGATGTCACCGCTGCCGCTGATCGTGAAATTGTTGGCGCTGGAGTTGTTCGTGATATAGCTGGGCGAAACCGTGTCATTGAGCGTCACCGCGGTAGGCACTCCAACCGTGTCATCGAAGAGCACCGTGTCATTGTCGTTGAACACAGAGGTGGTGCTCGTGCCGAGAATCCGCCAATTGGCGGTGCCGCCATTGTCCCATACGCCGCTGTTGTTGGTATTCCAAACCAGCGAGGGGCCGACCGTCGGGGTTGGCGGTGTGAGCAAGCTGAAGCTCGCCACGGCGCTGTTGGTGGTGCCGTTGCTGTTGCCAATCACGACACTGTAATTTGCCACGTCCGCTGCGCTTACATTAAACAATGTGAGTGTGGCGTTGGTCTGGCTGGGAAGGGGAGTGGCACCTTTGAACCAAAGGTTCGTCGTCGGCAGCGCGCTCAGAATCCCGACCTTGAACTGCACCGTTCCCCCGGCATAAGCCGATTGATTGGTCGGTTGCTGCGTGATGATGGGGACCGAATTGCCAGGCGTCGTGCCATATTGCCCGAAGAAATAGTGAGTATTCACCTGGTTAGCGGTGAGGGCGTAATTATACATCGCCACTTGCGTAATATTGCCGGTAAAAAGACGGCTCGCTCCATCGGCGCTCCCGGTTCCAATTCTCCACGGGTCGGCAAAATTAATCGATCCCACCGAGTCGGAATTCTGCTGCACGAGTGCGCCGTTGACGTAAAGACTCCATTTGCTTCCATCATGGGTGAGGACCACATGCGACCAGGAAGTGCTCTGCGTTCCACCGGTAGCTCCCTGAGTGCCGGCCGGCCCGTAACTGCCGCCAAAATAGGTGCTGCCTCCATTGTTTCCATTGGCTCGCAACGTCAGCTCGTAATTGTTATTAGCGGAATCGTAACCCTTGGCAATGATATCGCCAAACACCGCCGCAGTGACTGGTTGCACCCACGCTTCGAGCGTAATCGGACCGCTAAAATTGAACAAGTCGGGATCGCCTAAATCGACGTACTGCGACAGTCCATCAAAACTGATGGCGTTGGTGATAAATGCAGACGGCCCGGTAGCATCATTGAAACCCGCCCCGATGTTCACGAGCGTGCCGGGATTATTGTTCCCGGAAACGTCTGACGCCGTCGAACCAGTATCGACATTCAAGTTCAACGGGTAGTAAGCAATTGGCGAATCGGCCAGAACCGTGCTCTGATAATCGGCGCGGGCGGCGGAAACTCCGATCAGCGCTACGGCAAGCGCGCCGAGAATTCTTCTATCGAGGAAACGGGCGGAACGTTCTTTTTTCATGGGTGTGTGTTGTTTGATTTGCTAAACGGAGCGAGGCAGGTCAAGGGTTTTGCTGGCTGACGAAGTCGTTGATCAGAAAAGTCAGGTCGTCCGGGCACTGGGTGATCGTAGGTGACGAACCGTATTTACCCGGATCCATATTAAGCGCATATTTAATTGTGGCGTCATCGATCCACCTATGATTTTCCGCATGACCATCCGCCCAACTGAAAGTGCTGGTCTTGCCATGCCACGAAGCCACTGAATCCTCAAAAGCGCCGCCCGTCAAGGCCGGCCGCGTTCCCGGTATGATGACCCACGAACTCTGGTTTTCGCCGCGCGGATCATTCTCTTCAACCCACAAATAACGGTCCGTGGGATGAGTCACCAGGGATTGCTTTTTCAAAGTGGTTTCGGGGGTGCCATTCATATTTCCGTTCAGACCGCCTACGCCGGAATAGCTGCCATACGCATAATTTCCCGGGAACGTCGTGGCTGGGGTGGGAACAACAGGATTCAACGCCCGCCGGTCGGCCGGACAATGGAGAACATTCACGTTAGGCGCGTATTGATAAAGAGCACCCTGCGCGTAACAAGCTTGAAGAAGAAGCATGGCTTTGGTTTGCGGATCTGCGCCGAGCGTCGAGGGAACGGTGGGCGCGGCGGCCCAGCGCCACGGGATGTCTCCAGTGGCATTTTTCACCGTGTCAAAGTTCACGACTCCGCCGTTGCTATCATCGGCGTACATGGTCCACGCCAGCCCAAGTTGCTTTTGGTTGTTGATGCAGGTGGTTGCTTGCGCCCTGGCTTTGGCGCTATTCAGCGCCGGCAACAACATGGCTGCCAGAATGGCGATGATGGCGATCACCACCAGCAATTCAATGAGCGTGAACGCCCGTGCGCCCGATGACTGGGACCGGTTTTGCCAACAGGAGGAATAAAGCGGCGTTGGATTATTTACTGCAGATTTCGATCGGGTGAACATTTCAAAGGCTCAGATTGGGGTTGTTGCGGGAATTTGGCTGGGCCGCAGACAAGGGGTGGTTCCTGAGCGGTCAGTCGAAAAATCACACGAACAACACCCGCCTTTGCCGGGGTAGCGATGCGCTTAGTGCAGTCGTGCGTCATAACCTAAATTTCGCATATAGGCGAGTTACGGTCTTGCAATTCTCTTCGGCGAAGAATTTTGAACATCGCCCTTGGGAGGCACTAATGAACTCGCATTGCAAAGTAGTGTAAGCGGGCTGAATTGCAAATTACCGCCGGGCAATCAGCAAACTCACGCCGGCAGGCAGGCGTCAAAAAGATTGCGAATGCGCAAGGCTTTCTCAAATTCACCGTGGCTTAGAGGCTTTGAGGGCTCTACGGAGATTCTTTCGGGAGCGTTTGGCTTGAGATGGAAAAAGTTATCGGAAAATCTCGCGTCCACACCGTCGATTTCAAACCAGGTCCACAACGCAGGCTTCTTTGATTCGATGGTGACTTGAAAATCGTCCCGCGACTTCTCGATTTTTGTCGAAAGTTGCGGATCCGTTAATTTCAATTCCTTCGGATGCGTCAACGTGACCAGATTTTCCGAAACCGTCTTTCCATCCACATCCAATTGCAACCATGCCAGCAGTCCACTCGCGCCGAGTTTTCGGACGTGTTCGCCCAGGTCGATCGTTTTGGCCAGCGCGCTTTTTTGTGCGGGAAGTTCCACATGCATGCTTTCGCGCGCGAGCGATTGGCCATCGAGGTTGGTGACATTCCACGTCAGCTTCCCGCGCCGCGGCTTTAACAAGTCACTGGTGACAAAGATATCGATAGTTCCATTTTGGGGATGTTCCAGGCCGGAAACGAGGATGGGCGCGTAAAATTTTCGGGCCGCGTAATGCAGCGCTTTCCAGCGTCCAAAATAATCCACCGAGGACCAACTCATGCCCGGCCACGTGTCGTTGTATTGCCAGAAAACGCAGCCCATCGATTGAGGCATCGTTTGCCGCCAATGTTCCGCGCCCATCTTGATGCCGTGAGCCTGGGTAATCTGGCTCAGCCACAGCGTGGTGTCGAAATCCTTCGGCGGATTGAAGTAATGCTGGATCATATCCACCATTCTTTGGTTGCCGTCCGATCCGTTCGAACGCTGGTGCCACCGCATGACCGGCGAGGTAACCGCGGCGCGGTCCGCTTCATTGGTGAATGCACGGACAGTTTTCGGCTCGGGAAAAGATTGATAACCGAACTCGCTCATGAATCCGGACTGCTCGCGATATGCCTCAAACATCGCCGGCCCATGCCACACTTGCCAGTAATGCGTATCCCCGCAATCCGGACTGCCGGAAACATAATTGGCCTCGGGTGCGTACGCCTTCACTTGCTGCGCCAGCAGTTCCTTGAAAAGCTTCTGGTAATCCGCGCGGCTCATGTGGTCGTCCGTCCACGTTTCCGTCATGTTTAGCAGGCTGATTTCATTGTTGCCGCACCAAACCGCAATGCACGGATGATGCCGGAGCCGTTGCAGATTATCGCTCGCTTCGTGCTTCACACTTTCCATGAAGCCGGGATCAAAGGCCGGGTAGGCGGCGCAGGCGAATTTGAAATCCAACCAGATGCAAAGGCCCAATTCATCACACGCATCAAACAACGCATCGTCCTCGTAATAGCCTCCGCCCCAGAATCGCAAAAAGTTCATATTCACCGCCGCGGCATCCGCCATGTAACGGCGAAGGGCGTCCGGCTTCACGCGATTGGGAAATGAATCAGCGGGAATCCAATTGGCGCCTTTCGCAAAAAACGGAACGCCGTTTACTTCGAAAAAGAGAGGCTTATCCGGTGTCGCCTCGGTCATCTTCAACGTGCGCAATCCGATTCGCCGTGAGGTGGTATCCAGAGCATTGCCGTCGGCATCCGCCAATTCAATCTGCACCTCGTAAAGTGCTTGTTCGCCCATTCCGGCCGGCCACCAGAGTTTCGGGTGTTTGACTTCCACGCTGCCGCGACCGTTCGCGCCGGTCATTTCAATTTCAGTCGTGGCAACCCGGCGGCCGTCGTGACGAACCGTCAACTGAGCCTTTAACGGACGACCCGGCCGGACAATTTCAGCCGCCACGTGCACATCGAGTCGCACTCGATCTTTCTGATCGTGATTCTGCTCGATCAAAACGTTGTCAATCCGCGCCTGGTTAAACGCCTCAAGACGGATGTTTCGCCAGATGCCGCAACTCGGCAGCACCGGACCCCAATCCCATCCGAAACTGCACGGCTCCTTGCGCACCCACGCGCGTTCCTTGACAAACTTATCCGGCTCCGGTCCGTGCTCGCGTTGCTCCATGTAGCCGTAAGGCGAAGTGAACAGGATTTCGATAGTGTTTTGCCCTGCGTTCAACGCCGGCTTCACATCGAATTCCCAGGTGCGGAACATATTGTCCGTCTTGCCGATTTCCCGGCCGTTGATCTTGACGCATGCGAGCGTATCCAGCCCTTCGCAGCGAAGCAGCACGCGGTCGCTTTGAATCACTTCCTCCGGCACTTCGAATGCGCGCTTGTAAAGCCAGTTGCTTTTGCCGACCCATTGGACTGATTTTTCGTTGTCGCGATAAAACGGGTCCGGGATTTTCCCCGCCGCAAGCAAGTCGGTATGAACGCAACCCGGAACGGTCGCCGCAATCCAATCATTCTCGCCCGCTTGCGCAACCTGCCAGTTTCCATTCAACGTCAGACGCCGCGGTTTGGAAACAGTCGCGCCCCGGCACACTGACACGAGCGGTTCCCACGCGCAAATCGCTGCTGCCGCGGTGGTGGTGGTGATTAAAAATTTTCGTTTGCTCAGCTTGCTGCTGCGCAGGGGATTTGGAGGAGTGTCCACAGCCGGAGGGTAGCGGACTACCTCGCGCGGCTCAAGCCAGTACCCAGCGTGACGCTTTTCCCTTTTTTTATTTCAAGGTCAACAGCTTGATCGCCATAGCGCACTCGACACGGCTCTCCGGTTGTCGAATGAATTGTGGCTGAGGTCAACTTGCCCGCCTGCCAGGCCAGTGACACTTCAAATCCGCCACGGGCGCGCAATCCGGTGACACTTCCTTCCTTCCACGCGTCCGGCAACGCGGGCAGCAGGCGGATTTCTCCGTTGCCGCTTTGCAACAACATTTCCGCCATCGCGGCGGTCGTGCCGAAATTCCCATCAATTTGAAACGGTGGACAGACGTCGAACAAGTTGGGGTAAACGCCGCCGCCGCCATCATAACGCTCTTGCATGCCCTGGACTGGTTCCATCGCCTCATGGACCATGGCCCACGCATAATTTCCGTTGCCGAGCCGCGCCCACAAATCAGCCTTATAGGCAATTGACCAACCCGTTCCCCCGGCGCCCGGCTCAGAGGTCGGCACCGCCCCGCGCGCTATTAAAGATTTGGCGGCAGCTTCGGCTAATTGCGGCGTCGCGTCCGGCGAAATTTCGTTTCCTGGATACAGGCCCCACAGATGCGAGACATGGCGGTGATGCGGCTCCGGTTCCTTGTAAGGTTCCAGCCATTCCATGATGCGTCCATCCGGCCCGATTTGCGTGGGAGACAACTTTGCGCGCCGGGCCACCAGGTCGTTTCTAAAATCTTCATCCACCCCGAGAACTTTGGACGATTCAATGCACGCCGTGAAAAGATAGCGCACGAGTTGCTGCATCATCGTCGGTCCCATGCAAATGGCGGCATCCCTGCCATCGGGCATTTGAAAATGGTTTTCCGCCGAATTGGCCGGTGCGACGACCAGCCAATGATGTTTCGGCTCTTCAATCAACATATCGGAATAAAACAGCGCCGAACCTTTCATGATCGGATAGGCCCACTTCAAAAAGTCGCGGTCTTCCGTAAATAAATAATGATCCCAGAGATGCTGGCATAGCCACGGTGAGCCGCATGTGGCCGAGCCCCAGGAAGCGGATTCGCCCGGCGAGGTGAAGCCCCACGGATTCGTGATGACATGCGCCACCCAGCCACGCGCGTTGTAATAATCGTGCGCAGTTTTTGCGCCGGGCTTTTGCAGCGACTCAATCAGTGCAAACAGCGGCTGGGCCAGGTCCGAGAGATTGCACACCTCCGCCGGCCAGTAATTCATTTGCACATTCACATCGAGGTGCCAGTCGCCCGTCCACGGTGTGCGAATTTCCTCCGCCCAGATTCCCTGGAGATTGGCGGGAAATCCGCCCGGTCGTGACGACGATATCAACAAATATCGGCCAAAATTGAAATACAGCGCGGCCAGGCCCGGATCGCCGTCGCTTTTTTCCGCCAGCAGAATGCGCTCCGGCGTCGGTTTGACAGCCGCGCCCGCGTCGGCAGGGGGGAGGTGCAGTGAAACGCGCCGGAAATATTTTTGATAATCCGCGACGTGCGCTTTGCGAAGGGATGAGAACGACTTCTTCGACGCCTTGTTCAAATCATCCGCCGTCGCTGCTAAAGGGTCTTTTGTCTGGCGCCCGGCGAAGCCTTGGTAATCCGTTCCCGCCGCGATGAACAAAATAACTTCATTGGCTTTGCTCACGCTTAAAACATTTTCATGAACGGAAACTTCGCCACCGCGATTCACGATGCGAACACGCGCCGCGTAACGAACGCCTTCTGTGCCCTTGAGACCGTCGGCCAACTGGCCGGTCATCAACAACCCGTTTTTACCGTCACCAGCGGTTTCAAAGCGCTCCGGGCGGTCGAGCCGTGCGTCGAAAGAAATCGCATGGTTGCGGCTGGCGCTTAATCGCAAAACCATCACCTGGTCCGGTGCGCTCACAAACATTTCACGGGTGAAAGTGACCCCGCCACGCGTGTATACGAGATGCGTCACAGCTTCGTTGAGATCTAGTTCCCGGCGATAATTCTCGATTGGCCCATTGGTATCCGCGAATGCCAAATGAAGATTTCCCAGCACCTGGTAGCATCCATATTGGCTCGTGCCTGAGCCACCCGAAGAACCGGGTCCTTTGCAGGTGAAATTGGCATTCACGATCGCCTCGGCTTCGGGATTTTTCCCCTCGAGCAATAGCTTCTGAATTTCCGGCAAAACTTTATAAGCGTCCGGCCGATCGGCATCCTGGCGCGAGCCGGACCAGACGGAACTCTCATTCAGCACAATCCGCTCATCGTTCACGTCACCAAACATCATCGCGCCCAGCCGGCCATTTCCCATGGGTGAGGATTCCGTGAAATTTTTCGCCGGCGCATCCATCCAAATGCTCGTTTCCGGCGACGCAGCGCGAAGGCTGGCAGAAGTGCCCAGAACCGCAAACATTGCCCACGCGGCGATTCGAAATTGTTTCATACTTTTTTCCAAATCTTCAAAACCTGACTATACTATCGATCGAACCTCAATATAAAGCCACCCCGCGGCGGCATTTCGTGTTTCCAATCGGCTGAGGCGGACGCTTTCGAGACCGTCACCTGCATGGCCGCATCAGTTCCTTCGGCAATCAGGATTCGCTTTTGAAAACCAGCGAACGCGGACAAGTCCAGGTCGAGGGGCAGGGGATCGTTGGCTCCGTTCAAGCCCGCAATGAACCAACTATTTCCCGAGCGCCGCGCGAAAACGGCCACTCGTCCCGGCTCGCCCGCGAGGCAGCGCGTCTCGTCCCAGCGCGCCGGTGCGTCACGAAAAACCTGCAATGCCTCCGCTGGCAACGACTCAAAAAACTCCGGCTTGTCCGCATAGTGAATGATGCCCGAGTTGAGAACGATGGCCGTGGCCAATTCATGCGCGGCCGTGGTGGTGCGCGCAAATTTCTTGGGCGTGCACGCGACGGGCGTTGAATCCATCGGGCCGATTGCATTTCGTGTGAACGGCAGGACCGTATTCAATTCGGCGCCTTTTTCGGTATAACGAGGTTCGTAAAAATACGATTCCGTGCCTAGGACCGCCTCGCAGGTTAGAAAGTTCGGCCACGTTCGCTGCCAGCCGCGCGGTATCGTGCAACCGTGGGTGTTCACTACCATTCGCCGGGCGGCCGCATCGCGGAATAATCCCTGCATCGCCGCGATGGCCTCCTGCCGGTCCGAACACCAGAAATCAACCTTCACGCCGCGGACGCCGTCGACGGCAACAGAATCCAATTTCTTCGCGCGCGTTCTAGGATCGTAGAAATCTGTCGCGAAACACCAGGCGAGCGGCACGATTCCCCTGGTCTGCGCGTAATCAGAAATGTTTTTCAATCCCGGCTTCCACCAGCCCGCATCAAACAGCGTATATTCCCAGCCCATTTTCGCCGCGAAATCCGTGAAGGAATCAAACAGGTTCGTGGTAGCCGGCCCGCTGGGATAGGCCCACCACGCCCATGAAGCACGACCCGCCTTGATCCAGGACGTGTCCGCCACCTGCGATGGAGGCGCGAGGTCGGTCACCAGGCTGGACATCGCAATGTCCCCCGCGCTTTTGCCCAGGACGATCACGCGCCACGGCATTGTCCACGGAAGCGAGTAGCGCGGCTCCGGGCCGAATTTGTTCGTCCAACCTTTGGTTGCCTGGTCCGCCAGCGGAAACGCGATGCGGTAAAGTCCGCTGGAGGAATCCGCCGCCAGATGACAACCGCAGTACGATTCATCCGTTCCCGATTCGGTCAACAACACCCACGCACCGGTATCCGGGAGATGAAAGAGCGCGGGAAAACCCCAAC
Organism: Verrucomicrobiia bacterium; assembly: GCA_036272195.1. Classification (GTDB taxonomy): domain Bacteria; phylum Verrucomicrobiota; class Verrucomicrobiia; order Limisphaerales; family DASXHY01; genus DASXHY01. The sequence goes on from DATAZE010000006.1 coordinate 44,650, forward strand.
CCACGGCCTTCGCACGCGAATTTGGCGGTGGGTCTCCCGGTGAAACATGGAAGAAGAAATCCTCGTAAGCCGGCGTATAAGGTCCCGCCGCGTGATAGGGCTGCAACCATCCGCGGGCGTTTTGCGGCACGGTGAAGCCGGTGAGTTCGGATTCAACGATGCGGACATTGTCGTTGGTTCCCGGGAAACGATACCGGAACGCAACACCTTCATCCGTCACCGCGAGATCGATTTCAATGACAGCGCCATTTGTGTTATGAAAAACCAGACTGCGCTGTTGCACTTGATGGTCCACGTGTGTGTGTGTGCCGGAAAACAAATCGTAGACTTCGGAGTGGGTCGTCGCGTTTTCTGCCGAATCAAGAACCAGCGCGCGTTCAAAATCCTGATCGTTGCAGCGAAGCCCCAATGGGGAATTTGAAATGACGGTTTTCCCATCCCGGCGCGCCTCGTAACTCAGATTGCCTTCGTTATTTTGCTGAACAACGATTTCGCAATGACCATTTGGTGAGGCCAGTGACCAGCTGTTTGCCGCGCCGGCTGAGGAAATATCTGCGAGGCAGACAACGAACAGCACCCGCAATATGAAACGGACATCTTTCCTTTTTAAAAACATGGTCAAATCTTGACGCGCAACCTCATCTACGAATTCAATTCAATTATGCAAGCTTCGAGCGCTTTCGAGCAGGATGGTGAAATTCCATCGCGCATCAATTCCTCGCCCGTGAATGTTTTTCCTTGCTGCTCGATCACCGGACGGCCCGGCGCGGGGTTTAACTCGCCAATCGTATAATGCCTGGCCGGATCCAGTCCTTGTGGGCGCACCACGTTGCTTTGGCCGTCCTGCAATTGGAAAACAAACACGACGGCGCGCGCTTGGTCCGGCGCAACAAAATTCAGCGCGCCGCGAATGCCCTCATGCGGATCCTCCAACCGGTATAAATCGCCCAGCGACGTCACGTCCCGGATTTTTTTGTAGGCGTTGATGGCTCCGGCGCAGACGGCCTTGTCCTCTGGCGGTAATTTGTTGAGGTCCAAATCCATTCCAAACCGCGCGCTCATCGCCACGCTGCACGCAAAATGCATTGGCCGATTGCCCCAATGCGTCACGTGCCCGGCAATCGCCGTCGGCGGAAAGAAATAGGAATAATCCCACTGCATCGGCACGCGGGAAACCGGGTCGGTGTTATCGCTCGGCCAGAATTCATGGAAATATTTCAACGCGCCGTAATCCGCCCGCCCGCCGCCGCCAGAGCAAAGCATCAGTTCGGTGTTCGGAAAAGCCTTCGCCGTTTTTTCCATCAACGCATAGAGCGCCTTCACGTAATCAATCCAGAGTTCAGACTGGCGCTCCGGTGAAAGATATTCCGAGCCGGGTTGTGTGAGATACCGATTGCAATCCCATTTCGCGTAAGCGATGTCCGGCACGCTGAGAATGCTCTGGATGGTCTTCCACTCAAATTCCTGCACGGCGGGGCGTGTGAGGTCCAGGACAAGTTGATGCCGTTGCAATTCAAGTTCGCGTTTCGGCTGGCGGATGACCCAATCCGGATGCTCGTCGAACAACTCGCTTTTCGGATTCACCATTTCCGGTTCCATCCAGATGCCGAATTGCAGGCCGTGCTTCACCGCCTCGGCGGCCAGCGGCGCGAGGCCGTCCGGCAGGCGTTTACGATTCGGCTGCCAGTCGCCCAGGCCCGCCTGGTCGTTCGTGCGCGGGTATTTGTTTCCAAACCACCCGTCGTCGAGGAGAAATAATTCGGTGCCGATATCTTTTGCGGGCCCGAACAGGCTCGCGATGCGATTGAAATCAAAATCAAAACCCGTCGCCTCCCAATTGTTGAGCAGCACGGTGCGTGTTTTATGCCCGTCCCGCATCCCGAAATCGCGCGCCCAGCGATGAAACTTCCGGCTCATGTCTCCCAGCCCGCTGCCGCTCCAGACCCAAATCATCGTTGGCGTGGTAAATGTCTCGTTCGGTTTCAACCAATAAAAGGACGAGAATGGATTAATGCCGCACAGCGCGCGCACCGCGTGGGTGTTATCATCAAACGCGCACTGAAAACTGCCTGACCACGCGAGCGAACCGGCGAGGACCTGGCCGTTTGTCTCGGTGGCCTGGTCGTTGAGTGAGAGGAAGAACGAAGGATTGTTGAATTGCGTGGCACGCACGCCGATTTTGGAATCGAAAATTTTCGTTCCCGGAGTGATTTGTTCCGTGATTGGATTTAACATCTCCTTGGCCCAATCACCGAAGAAATGCGTCAGGTAAACATTCGTGTTCAGTAAAAGCGAAGTCGACGCCATGCGCTTCAGCACCACTGCCTTTGGTTCTTGATGCCGGATTTCCGTCCATTCCTCGATCACGTCCTCGTCGTGGTGCGTTCGAAAACAGAGCGTCACGTCGAAGGGATATTCGGGATCGCGCAGGTGAATGCGCGTTAACTCAATGTTTGCGGACTCGTTGGTCTGCGTCACACTCTCATAGTGAAGCACTGTGGAAGTATTTCCGTCCGCGTGAGTCAATTGCAACGCCGGTTCCCACACGTAACCATCTCCGGCTTGCGGGTAAAACTCGTCGTCTCGCAATTGCTTGGCATCCGGCTTGGCGCCGCCAATGGGAAATTGATAAAGGCGGTGGTCCTCACCCACCACAAAAGTCAGCGTGAAACTTTTCGTTTTTACTTCCAGCCGCTCACGAGAAGATGGCGCGGCGTGTGTGAAGGTGGGATTGTTTAATAAAATCCCCGCGACCAGCGCGGCAAGACCCCGAAGACAATTTTTCTGTCGCATAGTATGACGAGCCACAGTGAATGATTTCAGCGAATCCGAATGCGCACCTGCCAGGTCGCGGAGCCGGTGCCGGCTACCATGCCGCAACATTCGCGGCCGACCGCTTCCGTGAGCGCATCCGCGCCCGCGTTGGTGGGTTCAATGGCAAAATGATGATGGCCATGCCAGCCGCCGCGCGTCAGCCACAATCCCAGCGCGTTATTTTCCGCCGCGTTCCACTCGAAATCGAATCGTTCGCCCGTTTTTGAATTATGAATGCCGCAAAAGGCTTCTGTCAATGGCCCGGCGACAAGCTTGGAGCAGTTGCCGTCGGGCACGGCGGAATCAACCGCGTCCACCCAGCTCGCGCCATTCAGCAAAGCGCGCGTCGAGGCGGGCAGCACCAGCCGGTCGCCCGGCTGAAGGCTCAACAGCGGATGCAACGCCCAAAGAAAATATTCCGGCGACGAATTACGATTGCTCAATTGGTAACTGAGCCGGATGCCATTTTCGTCCAGCTCAATGGTGCGCTCGAAATCGAACGGGGAAATTTTGAGACTGACCGAGGTTTTCAGCACGCCCTTCTGCCATGCTTCCTCATCCACGCTCCATTCGGCGCTCCAGGTTTCGCCGTGATCGGGGAGCTTGCGTCCATGCCAGACACAGGATTCGATGGTTGGCAGGCACTCATCCACGCCGACGAGCGGGCTGCGGGAAAAATTGTCTCCCGGACTATTGCGAAAAAGCTCCAGGTCGCCAGGCGGATGCCACATCCATTCCCGGCCCGTGCGGAGGTTTTTCAGCGAGATGATTTTCGCGCCAAGCTCCGGCACGACGACAATTTCGATTTCGTGGTTGCTGAGCACATAAGCTTCAAAGCCTTGTTCCCGGCGCACCGCAAAATTATTCGTCAGCACTTTCACGATGATTCAGTTTCTCAAACAATCGAAAGCGCGGCTTTCAAAATCCTTCGACGAAGAACATTGAACGAGATCATCACCGCCATTAACCAATGCTCGGTAGTCGATCATAAACTCATGTCTGCCCAAAGGTCTGCCGCCAGCGCATGGTTCGGGTCGCGCCGCAAAACAGTTTTCAGCAGTTCCCGCGATTTCTTTTTTCCGCCCAACCCAAGATGCGCCTGCGCTTGCAGAAACAGCGCGGTCGTATCCTGGCGGAATTGCAAATCATCCTCAAACAGCAGCATCGTGGGCAGCGAGGTCGCGAAATAATCGATCTTGGCCGCCGCCTTTTGCAGTTTGCGCGCGTAATCGAGCAACGCGCGAAATAATTTTGTCGCTTCCGATCGTCGGCCTAGTTTTTCCAGGGAGAGCGCCGAGTAAAACGTCATTTCGCTGAAGGCGCGCACGCTCATCTGTTGAAAATCACCCTTGAAGCTCCCCGCCGTCGCCCAATATTGGGCGGCGCTATTCGCGTCCCAGAGTTCGGCAAATGCGCAGCCGAGCCAGTAGTGAATGTCACTCTGATTGGCCAGCAGGTGTTTCGCTTCGCTGAGATTGCGGGGCGATGTCAGCGCCTGCTCGAAATGCGAGCGCGCCGCGGCAAATTCTTTTTTGGCAAATGCGGCGCGGCCCAGCGCCAATTGCGAGCGCACGTGCTGCCCCAGCGGCCCGCCTTCGCCACCTTCCCACGGCTGAAACTGCCGGCCCGCGATTATTTTCGCCGCCGCGTCAGGCTGGCCAGTCTGATTGTAAAGCGCGCACAGCTCCATGCTTAAATCGTCGCGCTGTCGGACCAACTCGGGATATTTCTCAAGTTCACGCAGGCGTTTTTCGGGTTTGTCGCCCAGTCGTTTCCAAAGTTGATCCCGCTCGTAGCACAATCGCGCATCGGATGGGTTGGCGTGGAACGCCTTTTCGTAAGCGCGTCGCGACTTCGCGGAATTCTTGGAAAAATTAAAATAGCCGATTCCAAGATTGCGCCAGGCCACGGAAAAACTTCCGTCCAACCGAACACTCCGTTCCCACATCAGAATCGCTTCCGAATGGCGGCGGCGGTCGTAAAACAAGTTGCCCAGATAATAGGGGGCGCGAGCGTCGCGTGGATTGGCGCGCATCGCCGATTGAAGAACTGCGATTTCCTCAAGACGCGCCGGAAAGCAATAATCCGGCGGCTGCACAGCAGCTTCGTTGAAGGCCTGCAGCGCCGCTTTCTTGTCATTTAATTTTTCGTGCAGCCACCCGAGCGTGTAATGGACGAGCGGCAGCGCACCCAGGCTTTGATCAGGCAAATCACCCGGCGATGCGACCGCGGCTTTCAACATTTGCACGGCCTTTTCCAAAAAACCGGCGCGAGCATAGTCATGCGCGATGTCTAAACGTGTCTGCAGATCGCAGCCGTGCGTTTCGCCCTGCAAATATCGCGCCCACCAATCGAGCGGATCCAAATGCACCGTCGATTGCAAAAGCAACTCAGCTTCATCATTCCGTTTCAATTCGCGCAAAATCAGCACCTCCAAATTCTGCGCGCGCAAATTGTCAGCGCCAAATCGCAACGACCGATTCAAATGTTCCAGCGCCACGGCCCATTCCTTCCGCGCGCAATCGATTTCCGCGAGCGCATGATAGCCGGCCGCCGCCCAGGCTTGGTTCCAGGTGGATTTGTAAAGCGCGTCGTACGCTTCGTCATCCCGGTCAAGGTGCCGCAGGCAGAGGCCCAGGTTATAATAAGGCTCGCCGTCGTAAGGATTGGGATTGCGCCGCGTCACGCGCTCGATGGCCTTGCGGAAATGCGCTTCCGCCAAAGCAAACTCGCCGCGTCGCAGATGCCAGAGGCCGAGCGCATTGTTGCATCGCGAATCCAGCGGGTCGCGCCGCAGCGCCTCACCCCAATAAATCACCGGCGAAAGTGTGGCATGCCGGTATTGATCGAGGTGCAGGCCGGTGATGAACAATTCGTCAGCGCTGGCGATGTCGCGCGGAGCGGGCGGTTCGGTGGCGGGTGGGGGGACCGTGCCGGTCGAGCGTTCGCTCGGTTGATAAGCAGCCAATTCGTGCCCGTTCTCATCCGTAACGCGGACGGACAAGTCCGTTTCCTGAATGCCGTTGGCCAATTTTATTTTTTCAACCAACGGCTGCGCGGGCGAAAGCTCGCAATCAAAGCGCGCCAGTTGTTTCCCCTTGGCCATCACAGTGATAACCGCTCGCGAATGCCTGCGCGTCACCGCGACGCCCAAACGTAAATCCCGTTCCCGCACCCGCAGACCAATGGCCGCCTCCAGCGTCGCCTGCTGCGCCGCCCCGATTTTCTGAATCGGGTACCAATATTGGCTCCACGTTTTTGTTTCACCCGGTTGCAGGAAACTGAAATCCGGTTGGTTGTCGGTGTAAACACCGGCCATGATTTCAATATAGGGCGCGAACTCGCCACGCTCGTCCGCATCGGTCAGATTTCGGTCCCACGCGTAGCCGAACTCATGATTTCCCCACGTCCACTGTTTTTTGCCTGGCGAAATGTGATGATTGGCAAAATGCACCAGGCCGGCCTGCGCGTTGTAATCGTAGCCGCCAAAAAAATCCTCCTTGCTGCCCATGCACATGTAAGAAGTAGGCACCGGGATGTTGGCGTAGAATGACAAATCGTTCGGGGCGTAGGCGGGAACATTCGGGTTGTGATTCCCATTGTTCGAACCGTCACCGTGCGGCGGCACGAACTGTGACGGAGCTTCCAACCTCGGCACGCCTTTACGCCCGCGTTCGCCATAATTCACACCATAATAAAAATCTTTCGCGAGCGGGTATTCACTCATCGAACGCCGCGCGTGGTCGGCGACATAGTAAACATCCGGCGGAAAAAAACTCTGGTAAGCCTCGTGCACACGCGTAGCCACGTTCGCCCACCAGAGAAAAGTTTGCACCAATGGAGTGCGATTGTAGGCGCGCGCTTTCAATTCCAGGAAGGCGCGCCCCGGATGCAAACAAACGCCATGCATTCCCTTCATGCGGAACATCGGATCGTGGTCGCCGCACCAGATCGTTTTCGAGCCGTCGGCGTGTTCCTCGATTTTGAAGTCCACCGGTAGGAAGGTGGCCGGTCGATGATGCTGCGGCCAATTGAACTCGATCCCGCCGGAAATCCACGGCCCGGCCAGTCCCACCAATGCGGGTTTGATGACCGGTTGATTGTAAATCAAATCGTAACCGTTGGTTTTGTCCTGCAAAACATGAATGCGTCCGCCGATTTCAGGAAGCACCAACGCGCGAATGAATTCATTTTCGATCCAGACCGCTTTCCATTTCCGGTCAATGGGTTTTTCCGCGATGCGATCCGTGAAGGGCAGGGGATAAACTTTTCCCGAGCTGCCCTGATACACGCGCTTCTCCAAAAACATCGGGTTCTTGTCCGGCGGCGCGGGTATGTAGGTCGGGATGACAATGTCGGTGACAGTGACGATTACTTCTCCGTTTATTTTCACCTGGCCGTTGGCGACGGAAGCACGTCCATTCTCCACGCGACGAGAGTTCGACAGAGCCCGCTCTTTACGAGCCGACTTCAAAGTGCGTTTGCTTTTCTTCGACTCCATCGTTTCTGACGTGTAAATTGACATACAACTCCAACCCAATTACGGCTTGTCCACCAATTCCCTTTCAATTTCTTCGAGCGATTTGCCCTTGGTTTCAGGGAGTTTGGCTTTGATGAACACAAATCCGGCCACGCAAATCGCTCCGTAAAGCCAGAACGTCCCCGCCGACCCCAGCTTCCTATTCAGCATGGGAAAAGTGAAGGTCAGCAGGAAACAGGCAATCCAAAGGGCCGAAACGGCAACCGCCATCGCCGCGCCGCGAATCCGATTGGGGAAAATCTCCGAAATCACCACCCACGTCACCGGCGCGAGCGACATGGCGTAGCAACCGATCGCCGCCAGCACCAACAATAACACTGACAGACCATGGACTCCGCTGTGATAACAGAACCCCATGGCGACGTAGATGATCGCCAGCCCCGCCGACCCGAGCAACATCAGCGGCCGCCGTCCGCCGCGATCCACCACCCCGAGCGCCACAAACGTGAACGCGAGATTCACCGAGCCGGTCCAGGCAATGTTTTTGAGAACGGTTGAAATATCATATCCCGCCCCGCGGAAAATCTCCTCCGCATAGTTGAAGATAACATTGATGCCGCACCATTGTTGAAACACGGCGAGGACGATGCCGAGCACCAGCACTTTGCGCATCCGCGGTTCGAGCAGGTCGGTAAAGCGAACGTGTTGGATTTCTTCCGAGGCGAGTGTTGACTCGATATCACTGACCGCCGCCTGGGCGTAATCTTCGCCGCCAATTTTTTTCAGAATGCTGCGCGCGCGATCCGATTTTCCATTCTTGGCGAGCCAGCGCGGGCTTTCAGGCACAATCAACATGCCGAGAAAAAACAGCAACGAGGGCAGGGCGGTCAGGCCAAACATCCAGCGCCAGCCCTGTTGCCCGAACCACGAATTGCGAATGAAATCATCAGTCGCGCCCGCGGGTAAATTACGAACGAGATACCAATTAATATATTGCGCCAGCAAAATGCCGACAACCACCGTGAGTTGATTAATGGCCACCAGTTTGCCGCGGATTTGGGCGGGCGCGACCTCCGCGATGTACATCGGCGAAAGATTGGAAGCCAGCCCGATGGCCACGCCGCCGAGCATCCGCCACGCGATGAAAATGGCGAAGTTATTCGCGAAAGCATTGCCCAATGACGTCGCCGCAAAGAGCAACGCGGCGGCAATCAGGAGGCGTTTGCGTCCAAAACGATCGCTCAACGCGCCTGCGACCAATGCTCCCGCGAGGCAGCCAATCAATGCGCAACTGTTCGCCCAACCAATCTGCGCTTCCGTGGTCAGTTGAAAATATCTCTGGAAAAACGGCTTCGCTCCGCCGATGACGACCCAATCCCATCCAAACAGCAGCCCGCCCATCGCCGCAACCGACGAAACGAGCCAGACATAGCCGTAATTAAAATTGGCTTTGAGTCGGGACGTTTCAATTTGTGTTGCGGTCATCATATGAATCGATCGGCGAGGGAGGGGAATCGAAATTTTACATTCGACATTGCATTGATGGAAAAGAATGACCCAAATGTCGCCCCGGCGTGGTTTGACGGCGAGCTTAAAATCAGAAGCGAACTTTTCCCACGACGTCTGGGGGCAATGTTTTCATCGGCCCGGAAGTTCATTCTCATTACGGAGGTCTTATTGGCGGTACCACCCAATTCATATGCCAGGGTAAAGACCAAAGACTATCCAGTTTTACCAACTCGACGTGGCCGTCAACAAATCCCATATCAATCATCCCGGGCAATGGAGTGCCGGGCAGCACGCTTCTCGGAGCCGAAGTCGGCGATTTGTCACCATGACGGGCAACGCAGACGCGCGGCATTCCTTCGGAAGAACTGCCGCTGACGGGATCATATAAATTACGGGCGGGTGCATCCGACTCAAGAGGATCCAAATTGAGCCACGCGGTATCCATGAAAATCGGCACCAGGGACGGCTGCGGAACCACCGCCTCTTTTAGGTAGAGGAAATTGGGATGCGCGAGCCCATTACCTAAGGCGTTCGTGGGCGAAGAAGACAACCACTTATTGATGCCGTAACTGGCGCTATACACCGGCGTCGAGAGCGTCCAATGCCACGCCGAGTCGGCTTTTCCGGCCTGGTTGACGGTGCCCGGCGGATAGCCGCGATCGGGTGCGGTGGGGCAAAAGAGCACGTTGGTCGCGTTGCCATAAAATGCCAGCATCGCGCCCATCCAATCGCCCTGGCTCATCGTGGGGTCCACGGTCATTGGCCCCACCCAGGTGCCCAGTTCATCCGTGTACATTTTGCTCGCCGTCGTCATCTGCCGCAGATTGTTGACGCACGAGATCCGTTGCGCCCGCAACTTCGCTCCGGCCAGGGCGGGCAACAACATCGCGGCCAGGATCGCGATGATCGCGATGACGACGAGCAACTCAATTAATGTGAACCCGCGCCGCAAGCGTGCCGGGAACGGATTACTGTTCAATTCAACTTTCATGGAACCTGCAGGATGTAGAATTGGTGAGCGTTGGTTCCCACGGCATTCGTCGAGGAGAAATTACCGCTGCCGTCAAAGGTACCGTTGGTGAGGACCGTCCAACTGGACAAGGGCTGGAACACATTCGTGGCGATCAGAATATGGTAGGTGCCAGCGGAACCCGTATTGTTGCTGCCGCTGATGATTATTTTGCCACCCGACACCGTGATTTTACCAATCGTCGGTCCAGCGGAAACTGCGATCACTTTAATCGTGCCATTCGTCAGGCCGCTGCCGTCCCAAGCCAAACCGGCGCCGGGCGCCGGCGCGATCGTGGCGAAGGTTCCATTATAAGTCCCGGCGTTGAATAACTTGAAGCTGTCGCCAGCCGCCAGCGTGCCGGCCAGGTTCGACACATTCAACGTGCCGCCGTAAGTGATCGTGCCCGCGCAATTCAGCTGATCACTTGTGCCGGCGTTTTTGTTCACGTCCATCGCCGTCACACTCAACAAATGGATCGCATTGGTGACAGCCAACGTCCCGATTGTGTTCGCGCCGCCGGGTGAAACCGTTGCGTTGCCGCCGACGGTCAGGTTCCCGTTCACGGCGCCGTTGCCCTGCAATGTCTGGCTCCCGACCAACGTCAATGTCTGGTCGATCCGGCCGCTGACATCCAACGTCGCACTGGCTGCCAGACTGATATTCGCGCTGCCCGAAATCGAGCCGTTGCCAATCAACGCAAGCACCATACCAGAACGGATGTCCGTGACGCCCTGGTAGGTATTGGCGGCGGCAAAGACCAATGGGGAACCGCCGTATTGATTCAGGTAGAAACCGCCCGTGCCGCTGATAACGTTGCTAAATGTAACCGGAGCATTGCCGATCTGGAAATTCGCAACGTCGTTAAGCGTGACCGTTCCTGCGATGGCAACGCCGCTACCGCTGCCGCCGTCCACACTGTAGAAATAAAGCCCCGCGTTGGTTTCCAGCACAAATGAGGTTTTCAGTCGGTAATCGCCGGGGCCGCCGCTGGGCTGATATTGCCAGGCAGCGGTGGGCAGGATATGGACGACTTTCGCGTATCCGTTATCGCCGACAGTAGTATCGCCATGCACGATGTTGAGAACAACGTTGGAGTGCAACGTGAGGATATTGGTGGGATTGCCCAAGCTGACGCCCAAAGCCCGGGTGTTCAAGGTTTGCTGGCTGCCGGCGCTTGTATAAAGATCAATATTTCCAAGGTTCGTATCAATGCCGATGTCTTTCCATTCTGAATAACCCCCGATACTGACGGTAAGGTTGTAATTGCTGCCACCACTGCTCAAAGCGGTGCCTGCACCGGGATAACCCCAATCGAACCGCCCGGCGCCGCTGAATGTGGTATTGCCGATCAACTTAATGTTTTGGCCGAGACCGAGCGTGGCGCCGTCATCGTAAAGCGGGCCGCCAGTGAATTGTATGGCGCCCTGGCCGTTGGCACCGGTGCCGGACACGACAATCGGCTTATTGCCAAAGCCGGCGTCGCCAGCCGGATAATTTCCAGACAAATTCACTGCCAGCGTGGCACCATTGCTAATGGTCAATGTTCCGTTGGGCGCTCCCGCCGCAGACGTGAGGCCATCAAGTTTCACGGTGCCGGCGGCGACTGTGAAGTTGCCGGTGAAATCGTTGACGTTGCTGATGGTCAGCGTGCTGCTGCCGAGTTTGACGATGCTCGCGGTGCCGCTGATCTTACCCGCGCCGCTGATCGAGTAATTCGCGCTCGAGTTATTCGTTATCACGCTCGGCGCAACCACCTGTCCGCTGCCGATCATCAGGTTCGTCGCCGGATTCGCCGCAGTGAGAATTCGGTCATCCAGCAATACAACATCGGCGCTGTAGAACTGGTCTTCGACATGTGTGGTTAGGTTGGTCCAATTGAACGAACTTTGCACATCCCATTGGCCGTTGTTGCCATTGTTGTTCCACGCCAGGACGTTTGCCGCGCCTGTCACAACCAGTTTCACCTGGTGTGGCGTGCTGGTGTCGAGGGCGAAGCTGTAACGGGATGTGGCGGCGGTCGAAACTGTTCCGAAAGTGCCGTTGAGATTGCCGGAATAAGTCATCAGTACGTAACTGCCGCTGGCCAGTGTTCCCGTGAGCGGATTGATGACGATGTTGTTGCCGCCCGCGGTTAAATCGCCTGTGACCGCAATCAGATCGTTGACTCCACCGCCAACGGTGGTAGTGGGGGCCAAGTCCATCGTCAAGCCGGCCGGGCCTTCCAGCGTGAGTCCTGCACCCGCGGTGAAAGTTCCCGCCGTGTTTATGTCGCCGGGGTAGAACGAACCGGAAACATCCACCAGGCCGTTCGCGGTGCCGCTGCCGGTGAGGAATGTACCGGAAAGAGAGGTGATGCCGCTACCAATCAGGCCGTTGAGATTCATCTGGCCGTTATACAGCAGGATCCCGCCGGTGAACGAAGGACTGTTGCCCCACAAGGTCGCCGTCCCATTGCCACCCGATTGGTAGAATGCGCCGGAGCCGCTGAGAACGTTGCTGAGCGTCAAAGATGTGCCCCCTCCGATACTAAACTGGCAGAAACCGGGTTCGAGTGTCATCCCCCCGTTTAATACATTGTTTCCGCCACCGACGCTGATAGTCGCGCCGCTTTGGAAATCGACCTGCTTGTTGACATTGACATTCGCTCCATAGAAAACCAGCTGCGCGCCGGCTGTCAGCGTCAGTATGCCGTTGGGGTTGCCAAGTGTCGTTGAACCAACCAATCCCCATTGGCCAGCCAACAAATTGATGTTGGCCAGAGCTGAGTCCGCTGAGACGTTATTCCACTGGAAGTAACCGGAGCCATTCAAAGTCAGGTTGTAGGCATGGCCACCCGTGCCCAAAGTAGCGTCGCTCAAATCCCAGCGATTGGGCATGGCAAAAGTTGTGTCACCAGACAGAATCACGCTGGGGGTGTAGCCATAAACCGCGCCGCCGCTGTCGGTGATCGCACCATTGCCACCCACACCTGAACCGGAAACCACCACCGGTTTCGATCCATAATTGCCGTTGATGTCCAAGGTGGATCCATCGGCCACAACGATGCTGCCACTGCCTCCACCCAACGCGGATGAGCTGCCCACTACTAACGTGCTGCCGTTGGTGACCACCACGTTTCCGGTAAAGGTATTTGCACCGCTGAGCGTAAGTGTGCTACCGCCCATTTGCACGATCGAGCCGGTTCCTGAAATGGTGTTGTTCACTGTCAAGCTGTCTAAACGAGCGTAAGCCAGATTGGCATTATCAGTGATGGAACCGGACGGCAAATTGCCGGCAGAATCGTTGTTGCCGACCTGTAGTGTGCCGCCGCTGATGGTAACTCCCCCGGAGAACGTATTGTTTCCGGTATTGTCCATAACCAACGTTCCAGACCCTCGTTTTACCAGGCTGACGGAGCCGCCAATGTAACCACTGCCATCAAACGTATAGGCTGGCGAGGTGTTGCTGACCGTGATGCCCGCGGGCAAGACCGCGGTGGTGATGTTGACAGTATTATTGTTCGCCCCGTCTAAAAATCCCACGAAATCGCCATCGGCATAATCAATTGCGCCGCCTGACGTCCAGTTTGCCGTAATGGTATCCCAGTTGCCGTTGATGGATCCCGTCCAGATCAAGGCGCCGGAGCCCGCGGTCAGCACCAAATCAATGGTGGAGTTGGCGGAATTATTCATGAGATGGCCGGCATACAGCGCCGGCAGCGTGCCCAGCCCGAAATTATAGCCGGCGCCACCAATGCTACCGGAGTATTTGACCAGCGGAATCTGCACCGGATAACTGGAAAAGGCAGGCGTGGCGGTGATGTTGATGATGTTCGTTGTGCCGCCGGTCGTGAGGCTTGTAACCACGATGTTATTGGAAGACGAAGGGGACGCCAACCCGAGGTTTAAAGTCGAATTAGTGGTGGTCAAAGCGTTGATGGGAGCCGCGATCGTTCCGCCTGTGCCGGAAAGCGTCAACGAACCGTTTTTCAAGCTGATAGTGCTTGCCCCACCTCCACCGACAATATTGTTGGCCACCACCGCACCGCCATTGGCGTTGAGGGTGCCGGCTGAACCGGGCGTCAGCGTGCCGGTGACTGCAGCCAGGGTCAGCGTGCTGTTAACCGTCAGCGTCGCGCTGCTGCCGATATTGACGATGCCCACGCCCATGCCGCCGCTGCTGATTCCCTGGTTGCCGATGGTGGCGTTGTTCACATTGACGTTGCCGTTGTTAAAACTCAAGGTGCCCTGTGAATTGGCTCCGGCGTTGCCACCCTGGCCCAGTTGCATCGTGCCCGCCATTACCGTGACGTTGCCTCCCGTAAAATCGCAAAGGCTGGTGCCGGCAACTTGCGAATTGCCATTGGCGTTGCCGATATAAAAGTTAACGATACGTCCATCGGCGCCATTGCCACCCAAATAGGCCACCGGCACATTGGGCCCGCCCACAAAGCCCGGGTTGAAGGCCATCACGGCCCCGGCCGGCCCGGTGCCCGGGCCGCCCACAACCAGGTTGCCGGTGCCGGTCAGGATGTAGTTGTTAATCCCCAGATAAACCCCGCACGTCATGGAGTTGGTGCCGGGCGTGTTGCAGATTTGAAAATCATTCCCCAGGGAAATCACGTTGGTCCTGGCCAAATACAACGTGCCATTTTCGTTGGGTGTGAAGCTGTTTTGGGATTGGTTTCCGTAGGCCACATGGATGAAATTGCCGCTGCCCGCGCCCGTGCTTGCGTTGAAGGTGTCCAGACCTGAAAGATCCAGCGTGATATTATGGCTGTCGCCCGGCGTTGGCGATCCTTGGCCCACCCAAAGATTGGCACCCGTGCCTGGCATACTTAGCGTTCCGCCACTGCCTGTGAGGGTGATCGTCTCTACCGCATTGGCCGGAGCAGGGGTGCTTCCATTCAACTGGTCGGCCCCCACGGTCAGGTAGCCGTGATTGCCCACCCCAACTACCAGGGTGACGCCCGGGTTAATCAGCGTGGTGTAATTACCGTTGGTAGCGACATAGTCCAGTTCCCAGATGGGCACCTGCGCGACACCGGTAGTGGCATCCAGAACGTTGTTGACGGTTAAATCATTATTGGCGTTGGCCCCGACACCGGTGAATTCCACCTCATTAAAATAAGTTTGAACTGCGGAAGTCCAATTGGCGGCATCGGTCCAATTGGTCGTGGCGGTCACGCCGGGTACGCCGGCCCAATAGTCATTCCCGGCTTTCGCCGAACGGGCAATCAACAGGCAAAGAGTAGAGGCAAGCAGCAATCCAAGACGATGGGGGAGCACTGGCGTCAGAGGTTTCATTGGGTGTTTGAATTCGGAGTTTGTGTTGGACGCTTGCCACTCTGGGGCAAATGAGTCAGAGATGGAATGGACAACTCAACGGAGAGCATGGACAATTGTCCGGTCGCTTCCCTGGTCAGCTTGTCTGCAAAAGCTGGAGATTTCCAGCCTCTTAGAGAATATAACGGCGGCGATGCTCCGATGGAGAGTGGCCGTGGAGCTTGGTGAAAGCGCGTGAGAAGTAAAACTGGTCCGAAAACCCAAGCTGCTCGCTGATGGCTTTAATGGACAAATTCGTGCTGTTCAGCAATTGCACGGCGCGCTGCATACGCAAGTGGTTCAAATACATCAACGGCGCGTAGCCGGTCACCCGCCGAAAAATCTCCGTGTAATGGGACCGCGATAAATTCACCACGGCGGCCAGCGTTGCGATGCGCAACGGCTCGCGCAAATGCTGCTTCATAAAATCGATGCTCTTTGTGATGCGCTCTTTGATGTCACCCTCGCCATGCCAGAATTCATCCTTATGTCGCAGGATGACACCCATCAGATGCGTAAGCGAATGCGCCGCGTAAGTAAGGTGCGTCAAGGTTGAGCCGTGCTCCAACCCTTCCAGGACATCCTCAAACAGCGAAAACAATTGGACGTCGCCGCCTAGCCGGACGACGGGCTTGTCTTCGGTGACTTCCAATTTTTCCAGATAGAACGGAACGTTTGATCCGACCGCGTGAAACCAGTGAATGGTCCAGGGCTGCTTTTTTGCCGCGCCATAAATGTGGGGCGTGGAAGCCGGAATCACGAGCAATTGATCTTCGGCCACTTCGTGCCGCCGGCCCGCCATTTCGCACCAGCCATTGCCGCGCGCGCAATAAATGAAGACGGCCTCGGGGCAACCCCTTTCGCGAGTACATTTGTGACCGTGCGCGCGAGGATAAAATCCAGCATCAGTCGGCAGCAAATGCTTTAGTAATGGCTGTTGCATCGCCACGGAAACGACCGGCCGCGGCACGACAATGAGTCGTTCACCGGGAAAACCCTCGTGCTTGTCTCGCCTTTTCGCTGACGGTTCCATAGTGGGGCCAGATTCTATTGCGACTGCACCACATTTAATACAGCAGCCGCATCAATGAACAGCATGTCATTAAAGCGGCAAATTTATCAAGGGGATGCGGCGGGTCTGTGCCTTAATTTTGCGAAACGCGGAATTAACCTGCCGCCGGCGTCTCGCTGGCCGGGCAAAATCGAGTCTCCTGGCAAGATGCTGAAAGCCGTTATCGAACCGGCTCCACAACCACCGCTACCAGACCCAGATCCGGATGGGCGATTTTTTGGAAGGCCGCGCGGCCAAGGTCGATGACGCGTCCTTGCTGGACAAGGTCTTTGGCCGGACCGCGATCGGTAATGGTCACCATCACACTGCGTGATTCAAAATGCGGAGAACTGATGGTGACGCGGACGTGCGTCCCGAGCGGGTAAAACCAGGACGCGGCGGTAAATTTATCAGGATCGAAACGGTGCCCATTGGCCATCAACCTGCCGCGATGCTCCTCCCCGTACCACGAGGCGAATCCTTGTTGTTGTGACTTCTGAACGAGTTCCGCATGTGCGACGGGAGCCGCTGCGAAAATAAACGCGCAACACCACAACAACGGAACGGCTGGTTTAAAGGCCGTCTTTTTCATCGTGAAGTATTTTGAGCCAATATCATCCAGTCGAAAATGGGGTCTTCCCCTCAAAAAGAACGCGGCGAATTGCTCCCGGGGCCGATCCGAAAAAACGGAGATCAAGCCGCGATTTCGCCGCGCCGTGGGGCGGTTCCCTCCCGGATTATCGGGTATTTGCCCACTTCAAAGCCGCGTTCCTCCGCCTACGATGAGTCCGTCGTGAATAAAAACATTACAATGGCCGCGCCGCCCATGGTCTCGATTGGCATCATTGCCTGGAACGAAGAACAAGGCATTGGCGCGATGCTCGAAACCGTTTTTCAACAATCGCTTTTCGCCGAGTTGGGCAGTCGCGGGCAGCGCTGTGAAATTATTTGTGTCACCAACGGTTGCACGGATCGAACGCCCGAGGTTGTGGCGGAAATTTTCGCGCGCAAAAGCTGGGAGCATCCCGGGGCGGCTAATTTTTCCTGCCGCGTCATGAATGTTTCGACGCGGGGCAAAATAAACGCCTGGAACAAATTCGTGCATTCATTTTCCGCGCGTGACGCCAAATATCTGTTCCTGATGGACGCGGATATTTTGATTCATCCGCGCGAAACGCTTTGGAACATGGTGGACACGCTGGAAAAAAACCGCGAAGCCAGCGTCTCGGTGGACCTGCCCCGCAAGGACATCTCTTTCAAGGCGCAAAAAACCTTTTGGGACCGGATGTCGCTTGGCATGTCACAAATGACCGGTTCGGCGAGGGGACAGCTTTGCGGCCAGCTTTATTGCATCCGTGCCGAGGTCGCGCGAAACATTTATTTGCCCAGGGACCTCTGCGCGTGCGACGACGGTTTCATCAAGGCCCTGGTGTGCACCGATTTTCTGATGCATCAGGTCTGGCCCTGGCGCATCGTGGCGGCAGCGGATGCGGCCCATACCTTCGAGGCCTATGTCTCTCCGGCGGGAATTCTCAAAAATCAAAAACGGCAGATGATCGGGCAAACCATCGTCCACATCCTCGTGGACGGTTATTTAAGAAAGCTGCCCGTCGCCAAGCGAATGAAACTGGCGGATGCCTTGAGTGAGAAAGAACAGGCAGACCCCAACTGGCTCAAGCAATTGATCGCGGAACATCTTCGACGCACGCGATTTTGCTGGCAGTTGTACCCAGGTCTGCTGAGTCATCGTTTCAAACGTCTGGCGCCCTTGAACTGGTTCAGCCGCATTGCCTGTTTTCCCGCTGCCATGGCGGGAGCTTTCGTGGCGCTGGCTTCAAGTTTCATGGCCTACACGTCGCTCAAAAAGGGAACCACCGACTACTGGCCGCGCGCTGAGCGCGGGCGTCTCAAAGAGTTCGAGTTGGAACGAGCGACCAGTGACGCGTAGCCAGACCTTCGCCGCACCATTGGTTGCCGAAATCATTTTGAGATGGAACAGAAAGATCTAATCGCGCTTGGGCTGCTAAGCTGCGGCGTTTGCGGCGGCATCGTGCTGACCTGTTTGTCGCAACGCATCCGCGATGTGTTTTTCTTTCTGATCGTCACGCTTTCGGCTGTGACGGAGTATATCGATGTCAATTTCGTCAGCCGGGATTGGTACCGCGGCACCACCTGCGGGTTTGAAGTCTCCTTCGTGGACGTGATTTCCATCAGCCTGCTGGCTAGCGCCATTCTCCGGCCACGTCCGGGTCAGAAACGATGGTTTTGGCCCGCGAGCCTGGGATTAATGCTGGTTTATTTTTTGTACGCGGCATTTTGTGTCGGCATGGCAGATCCGAAACTTTTCGGATTGTTCGAGCTTTCTAAAATGGTGCGCGGGCTGGTGATGTTTTTGGCGGCGGCCTTCTATCTTCGCAGCGAGCGGGAATTGCGCCTGTTCATTCTCGCGCTGGGCGTGGTGGTTTGTTACGAGGGATTCACCGCCTTGATGCAACGCTATGTCTACGGCGTTTATCGCGTTTACGGCACGGTGGACGATTCCAACAGCCTTTCCATGTATCTCTGCACAACCGCGCCCGTTTTTGTCGCGGTAATCACCTCGCAATTTCCAAAATATCTTAAACTCCTCGGAGTCCTGGCCATTGCGCTGGCGTTTGTGGGCGTGATTTTAACGATTTCCCGCGCCGGCTTGATTGCCATCATCATCATGTTGTTTGGCGCTACGATCACGACCATTTCCTACCGGCTGACGTTCCGAAAAGTTTTCATCACCTTCCTCGTGATGCTCGGAATGGCGGGCGCGCTCGCGAAATCCTGGAAGACCGTCGGCGCGCGCTTCGCTCAGGACAGCCTCAAAAACGAATACGGCACCAAGCACGAGCAGAATCGCGGCTATTACATTCGCATCGCTGCGGCGATCGCCGAGGATTCCTGGTTTGGCGTGGGACCGAACAACTGGTCTTTTTTGGTGAGCGACAAATATGGGCCAAGGCTTGGCTGGCACTTTGTGCCTTACATTGACACCGAGCACAAACCGAGTGACGTCGTTCCGCCCGGACGCAATATCGACGACGCCCAGGCCGCCCCCGCGCACAGCTTGGCGGCGCTCACGGCGGGCGAGATGGGATACGGCGGCCTGGCGCTGCTAACGGTCCTCTGGCTGCGCTGGTTGTGGATGGGCGCGAGTTTCCTTTGGCCGCGAACGCCGGACCCGATGCGCCGCATTGGTGTCGGAATTTTCTTCGGCATGGGCGGAACATTTTTGCAGAGCCTGACGGAATGGGTCTTTCACCAGACGCCAATTTTTTTCACCTTCAACATCCTATTGGGCGTTCTGGCCAGTTTGATTTACCTCCGAAAACTTGATCGAAAACGTCCACCAACGGTGGAGGACGAATCTCAATTCGAAGAAGCGGAATTTGTCGACGACCATGAGCCCGAGCCGGCCCCTGACGGCGATCCATACGTTGTACGTCATTCGTCATTCGCCTGATATGCGCACCATTCATCTGCTTAGAAAATATGATCCCGCGCAATGGGGCGGAACCGAAACCGCCATCCAACGGCTTTTCGGTGGATTGCGCAGGCTTGACGTGGAATCAATTGTTTATTGCCCGAATCTTGGACGAAAAACCGGCCCGGACCCGCTCGCGATCGATGGCCACCGCGTTAAACGCTTCCGCGCGTTTCTGCCCGTCTTCGGCATTTCGTCCCAGCGGCGTCGACAGATTGTTTCCGTCGGCGGCAACCTGATGTCTCTCGACCTGCTCCCGCGGTTGGTGCGCGAAAAAGATGTTTCCCTCGTTCACACTCACGCGCTCGGGCGCATTGGTGGCATCGGCCGGTTGGCGGCCCGCTGGCACAACGTGCCGCTGGCAGTCACGATTCACGGCGGCGTTCTCGATTTACCACCGCAGATGAAAAAAGATTTTAACACGCCGATTGCCGGCTGGGAGTGGGGGAAAATCTTTGGGCTAATTCTCCAATCGCGCCGTTTACTGACCGATGCCGATGCCATCATCACCTGCAACGAAAACGAAGCGCGCCTGCTCCGGGAACAATATCTGGACAAGCGCGTGGTCGTGCAACCGCACGGCGTCCCGCTGGAGATTTTCCAACCGGATCGCCGCGAGCAGGCGCTGGCTGCGTTTCCGCAAATTCGCGGCAAACAAGTTTTGTTGAGCATTGGGCGAATTGACCCGGTCAAGAACCAGGGTTGGCTGGTCGAACAAGCGCCCGCAATTTTCCAAAACCATCCGCACGCGATACTGGTGCTGGCGGGTGCCTGCACGGACGAGCATTACGGTGAAATGATCGCTCAGCGGATCAAGTCACTTGGCCTCGAAGATCGCGTATTGCTCACCGGCGGTTTGCCGCCCAACGATCCGCGATTGATTGGATTGATGCAGGAAGCGGAGGTCTTGTTGCTGCCCTCCAAATCCGAAACGTTCGGCCTCGTCATTTTGGAAGCCTGGGCGACCGGCACGATGGTCTTGTCCACGCGCACATCGGGCGCCTGCACCCTGGTGCGGAACGGGCAGAACGGCTGGTTGTTTGATTTGGATCGGCCGGAAACGTTTCACCAACCGCTCTCGCAGGCACTTTCAAAATCCGACGCCGTCCGCGGAATGCTCCGGCGTGGTGGGGACGAAGTTCACACCCAATACAACCTGAGTGCACTCGCGCTGCGGATGAAAAAACTTTACGAAGAGTTAATCGAGGAAAAAAATGCGATACGTGATCCTGCGCGACGACGACACCAATGCGTTGACGCCCGTTGACTGCCTCGAACGGCTTTATCGGCCTTTCCTGGACCGCAATCTCCCGGTGAACCTCGCGGTGATCCCGGACGTGGCGACCAATGCTTTGACGCCCGAGGGAAAACCCGAGGCGTTTTTGTTTGCGGAAAACGGCACGCGCGCGGCGACGGTCCCGATCAATGAAAATCCGAACCTGGTGAAATATCTTCGTGAAAATCCCGGCTACAAAATCGTCCAGCACGGTTGCCGCCACGAGTGCTTTGAATTTGAACTGGAATCGTCTTTAGAAATTTCAGCACGGCTGGAGCGCGGCACGCAATTGCTGACCGAAGCCGGGTTTCCGCGCCCGGTAACGTTTGTTGCGCCTCACGACAAAATTTCTCGCGCGAGCTATCGCGAGGTGGCCAAACGATTTCGTGTCATTTCGAGCGGCTGGTTTGAATTGCGACGATTACCCCTTACCTGGTGGCCAAAATATCTTGCGAAGAAAACGCGTCACGCCGCTCACTGGCGCGCCGGCGGCACGGTTTTACTTTCGCACCCGGGATGCCTCCTGTCCGCGCGGCGCAATTTCGATTCCATGCTCCACGAAATCATTCGCTCCATCCATAGCCGCCAGACGACAGTGCTGGTGACCCACTGGTGGGAATATTTTTCAGAAGGGAGGCCCAATGAAACCTTTATCAAGCGATTGCATGAAACGGCGGATTACCTCGCCTCACAACCCGACATCCAGGTGATTTCGTTTACGGACGTGGCCGAGGGCAGGGCGCAGTTGAATTGACGGCGAAACAGCGGGTTGGTCAGAACTTCCCGGCCTCGGCGACCAAATGGTTGGTTTTTCCCGGACTCATCTGTGACAAAGCCTCAGCGAGCCGGGCGCTGAAATAGCGCGCGCCCTGTTCATTCAGGTGGACGGTGTCTTCAAAATCCGCTCCGTCCTGCACCCAATCGCTGGCCGTGATATAGGCCGCGTCATGTTCATTCGCCAACGCCTGCAAGTGGGACCGCATCTCGCTCCAGATCGGCAACGAGTAAAATGTTTCCCGATGTCGTGGCGACATTGGCATTTCCACGAAGAAAAATTTCGCGCCGTGTTCATGCGCCAAATCGATCATGGCCTGGATGGGAGCGGAAAATCCCTTTTGTCCGTGAGCAATCGCTTCGCAACGTTGCGTAAAGCTCGGAACGTCCTTCGCCTCGAGCGCATTGAAATCCCCTACGCGGCCGAAGCGATTCACCTTTTGGGGCGGCATGCCAATTTCGTCGAGGCGCCGGCGGAACAATTCCACTCGGTCCCACAGCGACGAGCGCTCCGCGACCATCGGGATGCGTTGCGTGATTTCCATCCGCCACTCGCCGAGCCGGGAATCGGGCGTGTAAAATCCCGCCGCGTCCCGCGGAAAATAATACGAGAACGCACGGTTCCCAATTAGGTCCTCCCATTTTCCATCCGGCGCCGCATTCAACTGGTCATCGAAAAATCCGTAGATCACATATTGGATATGTACCGGCCGGCTGAATGCCTGCTTCAGGATCAAGTAATGCTCGACCGGCGTGGTGGCGCCAAGGGCGAGGTTGACCGCCGAAGGTGAGACGCTCGTTTGGGGCCAGTTCGCCTGGAAAACCGTCGCATCGCAGCCGGCTTCCATGAGTGAATTGCCGAGAAATAGGCAATCCGTAGCGGGCGGAAGATTTTTGATTGCGGTCAATAAATGCCGGCGCTGCGTTTTCTTCGCGGCGACACCGATCAACACGTTATAGCCGAGCAAAATGATCAGGGCGATTCCGACCGCAATGAATAGATTCTTTTTCATCCTAAAAATCGATGTAGATGAACTTTGAAGTTTGCCCGCAAAACAACAAAATCAATCCAATCATCAACCCCCACCAAATTCCGAGCCAGAGGGGCGAAACGAGAAATGGCATCCCCGCTGGCGGTTTTTCGCGACTGCCACCGAGATAATCGAAGACATGTTTAAACCACGACAGGAGCGCGGTGATACGGGCTATTTCAAGACGTTCGCTGGCATTTGTCGAATGCACGGGCGTTCCAGGAATGGCAGTGCTTTCAGTGTCGGATTGTGGAGGTTGGATGGTATTCATGGTCTTGCTTATCCACCAAAGAGCCGCTTCAGGAAAAACATCGCCGTGGGCAAGTCCATGCAGAAGAATGCCCAGCCGAGGTTTACCGTCACAAAAGTAATTGCCCACGCGGTCAAAGTCCCGAGCAGCGATGGTTGCTGTGGATGAGCGCCGCGCCATTTCGACCAGCTGCGATGCACCGCCAGCAGCATCCCATGCCACAGCCCCCAGACGAGGAAGTTCAATCCCGCACCGTGCCAAAGCCCGCTCAAGAACATGGTGAGCAATAAATTAACCAGCACTCGCGGCGGCCGGCAGCGCGAGCCGCCGAGCGGAATAAAAACGTAATCCAGCAGCCATCGATAAAGCGAGATGTGCCAATGTTTCCAGAATTCGGCGATATTCGTGCGGGCGTAGGGCCAGTCAAAATTTTCCGGCACTTTCATACCGAATAATCGCGCGGAGCCAATAGCGATGTCCGAGTAGGCGGAGAAGTCGAAATAGATTTTGATTCCGTAAGCCAGCAGCCAGATGGGCAACACCCAACGTTGCGCCTGGGCGATGTCCGCGCGGTTCAAATGATTCGTGAACGCGGTCATCAGGTCGGCAATCGCAAATTTTTTTGCCAGCCCGACGAGAATGCGGGTCATGCCGAGGCGCCAATCGGTCGACCACTCGAGACTGGGTTCGCGCAGGCTGGGCAGGAAAGTTTGATACCGTTTGATCGGCCCCGCGACCATCGTCGGAAAAAACAAAATGAAAGCCATGTATTCGCTGAATTTGCCGGACGGCGTGTCGCCACGGTAGCGGTCCACGGCGTAATGGATGAACTCAAACGTAAAAAACGAAATGCCCAGCGGCAAGAAAGCTCCTGCCCAATAAAAAGGATTGTGCTGCTGGCTGCCAAACGCGAGTCCCGTAAAAAAATTCCAGTATTTAAAAACGACAAGAAATAAAATCGTCTGAATGATGCCGACGATGCAAAATACCGAGCCTTGTTTGTAAAAACGGCTGAAGATTGTTTCCCATATGAATATCAGCAGGCAGGCCGCGCCAAAAGCGCCGCCGACCTGGGTCAATGAAAAGAACACAAAGAAACTCGCTCCGAACGCAACGCACACCCACGGCTGCGCCGCCGGGCGGACGAGTCGGAACAGGATCGCCGCCGGAACCAGAAATAAAATAAAATAGGCAAAGGTGTTAAAAATCATACGTCCCAGCCGTGAAAAGTGTTCTGAAAAACCGCCCGTTGCGGCAATGGGGCGAATGCCTCAGGAAATGGGGAACGCAGACCTACGGCGGGCCTTCCGCGATTTAATTGTGGGAGCCGTTCAATGGAGGTGTCACCGTCTGTTTTCCCGGATCAATCGGGAAAACGTCGCCCATTTTCATCATCGTTACGATGTGCTGCAGCGGCTTGGGCGGATTGACCAGACGGATGGTCGCGGTGCCGTCACCGTTGCTGGCCCTTTTCCGGATCGCGACCAGGGCGCCCAGACCGCCGCAATCAACGAATGTCGTCTGCGAAAGATCCAGATCGATATGCTTGACCCCCGCCGGCAACGCCGCGCTCAATTCCGACCGGAACGAATTCGCCGTGGCCGTGCCCAGTTCCTTGATTTCACTGACGTTTAAGGTGTCCCCGTGAACGATGAATTTCATGTAAATCTCCCCTGTTGATTGATCGTCTCAAGCGGGTCGCCGTCCAGCTTCGGCTCGCTAAAGACAAGTTCAAGCACACGGCGCAGGAATTTCTCAGAGCTCGGCTGGCGTCGCAAAGCGCACATCAAAAAGGCATCGCTGATTTGCGCCACGGAATTGCTTTGCCAGTTTACCAAAGTGTTCCCCAGGGCCAGCGACCGGCGCAGTGCCGCCAGCTTCCCCACAAAAGTATCCGGGCCAATGATGCTGTTAACGATTTCCGCGCCGCCTTCCACGAAGCAGCGGTCTTCCAAAATGGCCATCGGTCCGATGATGCAGTTCACACCGACAAACGCGTGCTGGCCAATCCAGCACGGCCCATGCAATTGTGCCTCAGGCGAAACGTGCGCGTGACGGTCAATCCAGATTCCCGGCTGCACCTCACGAATGCCAACCCGGTCAATGGTTGTTGCTTTAGGTATCCAACGCGCCAGCCCTGCAAAAAAACTGGAGTAACTGGCGAACAGCGGGCAATCCGGCTCCCCCGGAAAATTCTCTAAAACAACAACGAAATTCGGCGATGAGATCGACACCTCGTCCGCATATTTAATTTGCGCCTGGGCGGCGGTCAGTTCGCGCACCTCCGCGGTCACTTCGACTTTCAGTCCCCAGCGCGCGCCGTTGCCGGCGAGCTTGCGGATCTGTTCCGGACGATCATTCGCGAGGATATGAACTTCCTTGAAGCCGCTTAACGCGAGGTGCGTGAGCCAATATTCCAGCAGGCTTTGTCCCAGCAGAGGCATGGCAGCCAGCGGAGCCACACGTGAGAGTTCGGCCACCGCCGGACGTTCCGACGGACAGATGAGGAGTGCTTTGTTCATCAGCACGCGCCTTTGCCTGAGAAAACGGCGGGTACCGTCTTCGCGAGGATTTTAACGTCCACCCAAAAGCCCTGGCTTTCGATGTAATCGACATCGAGCTGGACTTGCCCGGAAAAATCAATTTCGGCGCGGCCGCTGATCTGCCAGATACAGGTGATGCCGGGTTTCACGGCCAGGCGGCGGCGGTGAGCGAGGGAGTATTTGGAGACCTCCCGGGGCAGCGGTGGCCGCGGCCCCACGAGAGACATGTCGCCAATCAGGACGTTATAAAGCTGCGGCAATTCGTCGAAGGAGAATTTGCGCAGCCATTTCCCCACGCGCGTGATGCGGGGGTCATCTTTCAGTTTGAAAGTGATGCCTTCTTTATGATCGTTTTTTTCGAGGATTTCCTTCAACCGCTGTTCAGCGTCCAGGCACATCGAGCGAACTTTGAACATTTTGAACTCGCGCCCGAACTGACCAACGCGAATCTGCCGGAAGAAAATCGGCCCGCCATCCTCGATTTTCACCAGGATGGCAATGACGGCGAAGAGCGGGCTTAAGACCAGCAGCGCCAGGCTGCTGGCGATAATGTCGAATCCGCGTTTGACGACCGCGCTCCCTCCCGCCAGCCAACTAGCGCGAAGACGTTGAAATTCAACGTGCAGGTTTAAAAGGAAACGGCCGGCGAAAGTCTGCGCCGCTTCAAACCGGCGCAGAACCAGAGTATTCAATTCGTTGTTAGGCATAGGAATTAGCTTTGAAAAGGAGCAGGAGGGGCTTGCTCGATGAATCCGCAGCGGACGCGCGCGCCGAAGGGTGTCGGGCGCGTTACATTCGTCTGACTACTTTGTTTCAATCTTTTCATAGCGAATTTTCCCGCGAGAACGTTACGCGCTGCGGACGTGTCTGACAAAGGAGGTAACAACCTGACTAGTGCTCGTGAAAGACCCCACGAAAAATATTTTCTCCTCGGAGAACGAAAATAAAAATTATCGGCGGAAAAAAATCGCGTTTGTGCAGCGGTTATTTTGCCACGAAATTTGTCACCGCAAAAATGCGCCGGCCATCCGGCAATTGCGCTTCCGCTTCCAGCCATTGCGCGCCGGGATTCGCCGGTGTGAAAGAAAAAGTTTTTCCAAACATGGGCTCCTGATCGCGCGCCTCCCAGACGATTCGCGCGTGGGACAAATCCACGCCCGCCGCGGAAATCGTCACGCTCAATTGCTGTCCGACGCGCGCTCGATCCGCGATGCCAGTGATCTTGCCCGCCACCGCCTTCCACGGCTGGTTTTTCAGCTGGCTGCGGCCCATCATCCACGCGAGATACGCCAGCGCCCGGGCCTGATTCGGAATTACAAATTCCTGCGATAGGTTAAAACTGTCGCCCCAGCGATCGTAAATAGGGTAGGGGGCAGTCTCGTTCGAATCGGTTGGAAAACTCAGCGCCTCCAATTCCTTGCCATAAAGTTCCAATGAACCAAATTCGCTTTGAATGTTTCCCAGCGGAATGCCTGTCGGCGGCAGCACGCGACGATCATTTTCGGCGTATTGATCCACGATGTCTCGTTGGCGTTTCCAGCCAAGGCCGGTCAGGTAAGAAACATTTACCGGGTTGCAACCAGCCTCGTAATTCAAATTGCCAAGTATCGCTTCCACGTATTTCGGACGGGGATCGTTTAGTTGAGGAAAATCAAGCTGACAGGCGATGGCGAGTTCAAACGCGGCATCGCCCGAAAAATACCAGCCCGCCGTGCGTGTGGCTTTCGTCTCGGTGGGAAAACTGGTGCCGTAGGCGCTGGCCTGAGAGCGATGCAACTGATCATCGGCAGTGGCGATGATTTCGTTTTCACAATCCGAGAGCAGCGAAGGGATAAGCCGGTCGCGATTGATCCGGCCGCTGCGCGCCGCGAAGGCGTAATCGCGAACGGCATTACCCCAGCACGCGTACATTCGCCACCAACCCCAAAGCCGGGTATCGGCATTGGCCGGCTTCAGCCAATTCGCGAGCTTGTCCTGAAACGCGCCGTCGCCCGTTGCGAGAAAAAGCTCGCAAGCGGCCCAGGCGAGTTCGTCGTTGTGCGTGGAATCATCGCCGTAGTGCGTGATTTTTTGATACGCACCGTCTCTTCCGTATTTGGTTATGGCCCGTTCGAGAAACGCCCAGCCTTTTTTTGCCTTATCAAGATAGAGGGCCGCAGCCTCGGGAAATTGCTGTTTGAATTTCGGCGATGACGCGCATTGCGCGAGTGCAGCCACCGCGGCGGCTGTCACCGCGGTTGTTTTGGGATAAACGATTTGCGAATCGCCGTGATCCGGCAGCACATCGATTTCATACTCGCGCTCGCGTGGATACACCAAAAAGTAAAACCCACCGTCGGCGTCCTGCATTTTGGCGAGAAAATCGGCCTCCCATTTCGCTTCCTGCAGCAAATCACTTTTCCCATCGCCACTTTCCGGAAGGCCCAGATTATCGAGGCCAACCGCGCCGGGAAAATTGTCCGCTGCAAAAATGAGATAATGAATAAACCACGCGCTGTTCTCTGTGTATTTGCTGTAATCACCCGCATCGTGATGTCCGCCGCGCACGTCCACCGGCCCCTTGTTGACGAACGGATAGAGACTGGCCGCTACATTTTTGAGCGGCGGCGCTGTTTGATCCGGGTTTTTGTTTTCCGCCGCCGCGTAACCGGCGAGCGTTTCATTCACGAAATTGAATTTGCCCGACGTCGTCGGCACCTCAGCCGGCGCAATGTGACAGGCGTCATGCGTGAAACGAGTGAATGGCATTTCGTTCGCCATGCCGCAGCGTTGATGATAAATGCCCAGCGCATAAGTCCGCGCGAACGCCGCGGCAACCCCGTCGTCGATGAAAAAGGGAAACGAAGCGCCCATTCCGGGAACCTGCAGCCGATATTCGCCTGGGACTTTGAAACCGGAAAAATCGGCTTCAAAAACATTTTGATAACAAGCGAATGGAAAACCGGTATCCTGACGGAGAGTCAGATTGCCCGTGAAAACTTCTTTCGCTGAAGCCGCATCAATAATTTTGAAAACCGGCGGAGTAACTGCGCTCGCAATATTCATTTCACCGAGACTGCCCAGATAAAAGCCCACCATGGCTTTCTTGGATTGGGCGGGAAGATAACCAACCTCGTTGACATGAATGGCGGGGCTAAAACGCAGCGGATCCGCTTTGGCCGTAAAGTGAGTCTCAGCCGGCCAAAGCTTTTTGCCGGGATTAAGCACCTGGACCGACTGATTTTCAACAACGGGCGCGGTGAGACGCAGATAGAGATAATTTCCGATACGCAAATCGCGTTGTTTCAAAGGTGCGTATAAAACGCGTCTTTTGAAACCGATGGATTGAACCGCATTAGTCTTGCCGCCCGCCAGCACCAGAAATTCTCTTCGATCAGGCAGATGCGCTCCGCCATTCAGATCCGCGAAATTCCATTCTGCAAGCGGAGCCGGGTCGGGCTTTTTAGTCGTGATAAGCGTTAATTCAAGCAAGGTGGGGGACAAAATCCTGAGTTGATGCCCACCGACGGGAGGCATCTCCAAAGGATTGGCGTCGGAAATATTCAATTCCTGAGCCGGAGCAGAAAGAAGCATGAAAGTCGCAAAAATTCCGGCGACAGTTCGGATGTGAAACATTTTGGGATACTCGTGCAACTTCCCGCGGCCCGCAAAAAGTTTCGTGGTAGGGTTTCACCCCGCCGATGCGGGTGTGTCGCGAAGAGGGGAGTCCGGGCGCAGCCGCTTTTTCGAAACTTTCTTGGAGAAACAACATAATCCGAAAAAAATGGTGAAATCGGTGGCACAAAAATTCGAATGGCGTTAGTTTCGTCAATGACGCGAAACCTCACGCACGAAATTTATGCAAAAAATTAGAGTGATTTTGGCGGACGATCACACCGTGGTTCGACAGGGACTGCGGGCGTTGCTGGCGGCGGAGGATGACATTGATATCGTTGGCGAGGCCGAAAACGGCCGGCAAGCCGTGCAGATCACGCGCAAGCTCACACCGGACGTGGCCGTCATCGATATCGCCATGCCGCAGTTGAATGGATTGGAAGCGACCCGGCAGATCACGCGGACCCAGCCTTCCACCAAAGTCCTCATCCTTTCTTCCTACAGCGACGATGAATACGTGCAACAGCTCACGGAAGCCGGCGCAGCGGGTTATCTAATCAAACAAACCGCGGCGAACGAGTTGATCAAGGCGATTCGCGAGGCGCACAAAGGGAACGCTTATTTCAGTCCGTCCATCGCGAAACGCTTGCGCGACCAATGTCGCGAAGCCTTTGTGACCGGCCAACCCGCTCGCCGCCGCACCGACCAGCTTACCGCGCGCGAAGCGGAAGTGCTGCAATTGATTGCCGAAGGACGCGCCAATAAACAGATCGCCTCCGAATTGTGCATCAGCATCAAAACCGTTGAAAAACACCGCCAACAAGTAATGAACAAGCTGGGCATTCACGATGTGGCAGGTCTGACTCGGCACGCCATTGCCAAAGGGATTATCGAGAGCAGCGCCGGTTTGCGATCAATTCCCCTCTGAGAAATTTCCCGGGACCTCTCGGAGGGACGAGTTGCACAAGTCCCAAAATTTTTTAGTTCAAAATGCGCGATCTCAAGAGAGAGGCTCGCGACACCCTCTCCTCAAACTCCTACCAACGATTCCGTGGATTTTTCCAAGGTTTCGGGTGCTTGACCCTACTGGCCTCCATCGTCCTTTCGCAGGAAACTAATGGCGGATTCGGTCGACTCGTTTCACGGTGAAACGGGTGAGATCGGAGCCGAAGAAAGAAGACGTTATGAGCCTTGGAACAATACTAATCGTCCTATTGATACTTGCGCTGATCGGGGTGCTGCCCACCTGGGGATACAGCAACAGTTGGGGTTATGGGCCCGGTGGAATCGTGGGGCTATTATTGGTGATTATAATTATTCTCGCGCTGCTGGGGAGATTATAAGGCGCGCCGAGGTTGAAAACGGAAGGAAACAAAAAATGAAAACACTAAAACGAACAATCATCTGCCTATTGCTCGCCCTTGTGGGACAGATCGTCTTTACCGGCTGTCACACCGCTCACGGATTTGGTGAGGATATGGAAAATACCGGCCAGTCCATCCAGGACAAAACCGATAAGTAAATCGGGCACAGTGATTATGGAAAAAATGGCCTCGGATCGCCCGAGGCCGTTTTTTTATGAGGCAAATTCCCCATGGCGCGGTTCCATTTGAGGCCTAAGCTTTCTGAAGGAGAAACAATTTATGAAAGACATCAGACAACTTTTTTGGATGGCCTCGCTCGCTTTGCTCCTCGCCGGATGCGCCGGTCCCGTGCAACAGGATACTACGATTTCGGAATGGCAGCACGAAGGCCTTTTGCCGCCAACCGGCAGGGTGACGAGCCGTGTCTATCCCGAGCCCGCGAGTTACCCCGCCGAAGAGCCGAACATCGTTGTTAAATCTAACGACAATGGGAATACCCGCGCCGACCTCAGCGTGGCCGACGCCATCCGGCGGCAAATTCAATATGATCGCGGATTGGCGCCCTCTCTCGAGCACGTCACCATCCTGGTTCAAAACGGCCGCCTCATCCTGCGCGGAACGGTGAAGTCGGACTTGGACGCCCGGGTCATCGTGGACAACCTCCGCGATATTGTCGGCGTCAGTGAAATCACCAACCAATTGGAAATAGATCCCAACGTGTGACCGCGCGTTCGGAAATGCCAGTTTTAACCGCAACCAAAGTCAGGAGCAAAAAAATGAGAATTCCACAAACCTTGGCGATGGCATACGCTGTTTTGTTGGCGGCGGGTTGCGCTCGCGAGCAACAAAATGCCAAATACGATGAGAATATTTCTCCGACCTATTCCGCGGGGCGAATGATTGAATATGATCATGCCCGTGACAAGGTGAGTTCCTCCTCATCCACCCACGGTGCGGCCGCCGCCTCCGACGAACGAAGCGGAACGCAATCTGACAATTCCATCGTTGCGTCCGTGCGAGAGTTATTGCGCCAGAACGTGGAAATAGCGCCGATCGTTCCGAATATTCAAATCAGCGCGAACAATGGCGCAGTCGTTTTGAGCGGCTCAGTCCAGAGTGGCGAACAAAAACGGCAGATCGAATCCATTGCGCAGCAGGCCATCGGTGTTGTGGCGATCAATAACCGGCTGCAGGTCCTTTCCACCCCCTCTCGGCAGGATATCGGCATGCAAAATCAACCCGGCAATCCATTGCTGAATCCCACGTCGATTAGAGATAATCCGCCCCCGCTTTATCAAAATGCTGGGAACGGTGCCGACAATGCAAATACCAAAGCCTTGAATCCGAGTTCTTCGCCGGATAATCAAATGAACCCACCGCAGAATTTGAACCCGACCTCTACCAGCAGTAATAGTTTGCCTCGGCTTTATCAAAATGCCGGAAGTGCCTCCCCGGAGCAGGATGGCCAGTTGCAAACCCCCGATAGCAATCTCAATACGAACGACAGTCCCATGCACTGAAAATAATTTCAGGTTGATTCCGGCCATCCAACCCGGTGCGGTATCCTCCTGACAAACACGGCAATCGGCCGAAAGGCCGGTTGCCGTTTGTTTTTGGTTTTGAAATATGAGCCCCCGTAAACAGGCAGAAATCATTATCGTCGGAGGAGGAATCGCGGGGCTTTCGGCCGCCATTTACCTCGGGCGCGCAAAACGCGAAACACTGATGATCGATGCGGGCAAATCCATGGCGCGATGGGAGCCTGACGTGCAAAATTATCTTGGCTTTCCCCGCGGCATTTCCGGCGAAGAATTGCTGCGTCGTGCGCGCCAGCAAGCCCGGCAATACCAGGTCCGATTCGCGCGCGATGAAATCATTTCGGCAAAGGCGTGCGCGAACAAATTTTTTCTCCAGGGACAAAAAAGCAATTACTCATGTCGCCGCTTGCTTCTGGCCACCGGAATTTTCCACGTGCCTCCTGACATTCCGGGGGTCAAACCGTGCCTCGGGCACAGCATGTTTTTTTGCAAGGATTGCGACGGCTATCGCGTGCAGCGTTGCAGCATCGGCGTCTACGGCTGGACGAACGAGACGGTCGAATATGCGCTCGCCATGTTGAGCTATTCAAAGCGAGTCGCCATTTTGACGGACGGACGCAAGCCGCGTTGGAATCGGCGTCATCAGAATTGGATTCATTCGCACGGCATCCCGGTTCTTCGCCGCAACATTCGCGACGTCCGGCATAGCGGCGGAAAAATCCAGGCGCTGGTCTTTGATGGCGGCAAAGAGGTTCCCATCGAAGCCTTATTCACCACGCGCGGCGACATCTATTTCAGCAAACTTGCTGAAAAACTCGGCGCGGCGGTGAATCGTGATGGGGAAATTGTAGTTCGATTGGACATGCGGACCACCGTGAAAGGCTTATACGCGGCCGGTTGCGTGACGCCGGCCAATTGCCAGATGATTATCGCGGCGGGCCAGGGCGCCACCGCCGCTCAGACGATCAATCGCGATCTGTTCAGCGAAAGTTTGGCGAAGGATTCTTTGCCCGGGCGAAAAAAACAAGGCAACGGATGAGCACTGCCTTGTTGTGTTTGGATCCCTTGAGCCCGTTTACCGGTGATGTTCGAAACCGCGGACCCAGCCCCCGTGCCAACCGTGATCATAGCCATGATGCCAATCATAGCCGCGACGGTAGTCGTAGTGGTAACGCGGCGCATAGTAACGGCCCCAATAGTTAGGATGGCCGAACCGGACATCGAGGACGGGCGGGCGGAGAACCACTGACGGCGGTGCAACCACCACGGGCGGTTGCGCGTAAACCTCCGGCGCAGGCGCATAGACCGGCGGCGTAACTATCACCGGCGGCGGCACCGGCAATCCAATCCCAATATTGAAACGAACACCGGCTTGCGAGGCTGTTACAGCCCCAAGTAATACGGCGGATAGAAATAATAGTTTTTTCATATACTAATATAGACGGGCCAGCCGCGATCGTATTGAGGCTCAGGCCACTTTTTTCACGATTTTTCTTTGAATAAACCTGAATAAAATTTCCTTCGGAACGTCATGCTCGCAGGGGAAAATCCCCCATACCCGCCGCCGCGAATTCAAGCGATTTTAGAGGGGTTGCCTGTGTCTTCATGAAGCTAACCAGTCATCAAAAAAACGGTCGATTGAAACCCCGGAAAAAGAAGGGCGGTTTCCAGAAATTTGCCCGCGCCAGCGCCCGCTGGACGGGCCGCCCGACGGCCTTTGTTTTCGCGGTATTGTTCATTGTCGTCTGGCTTGTGACGGGACCGATTTTTCATTTTAGCGACACCTGGCAGTTGGTCATTAATACCGCAACCACCATCGTGACCTTCCTGATGGTTTTCCTCATTCAAAACACCCAGAACCGCGATAGTGAAGCGGTGCAACTGAAGCTCGACGAGCTATTGCGCTCCACTCAAGGCGCGCACAATGCGTTGCTGGAAATTGAGGAGCTTTCGGAAAACGAGCTGGACGACATAAAAAATTGCTACACGAAGCTCGCCCGGCGGGCCGTAAAAGATTTGCGCAGCGGAAAATCCGACCTCGGCACGCCGGATGTGAAACGCAAGCCTGCCGAAAAAGATTAATCCAGGAATGGAATTCAGGGGAAAGACCCCATATACCCGCCACTCAATCTGGCATTACTCTCTTCACGAACTTGGACAGCCTCGAACATATCATCCAAGAAAAAACAAACTTTATGGAAACTAGATCTGCATCCGACATTGAAGAATCAACCGAAAAATTGCTCCAGGATTTGAAAGAAGTGGTGCGCGACGGCGAAGAGTTGCTGCGCGCTGGCGCGGAGGAATTGGGCGAGCGCGGTAGCGCCGCGCGCGAGAAACTCGAGGCCGCGCTCGAAATCGCCAAAGAAACCCAGCGCCGCTTGCAGGAGCGGGCGGTGGCCGGAGCCAAGGCAGCCGACAGCTACATTCGCGGCAATCCCTACCAGGCCATCGGCGTTGCCTTTGGCGTGGGAATGCTTCTGGGATTATTCGCCGTGCGCAGAAAATGACCGACACCGACAATCAATTGCCGACTTTGGGCCGGTTGGCCCGCCGGACGCTCGCCACCTGCATCGGTGCGGCGCAAAATCGCGCCGAACTTTTCGCCGTTGAGTTCGAAGAGGAAAACGACCGACTGATGAAGATGGTGACCTTTGGCGTAGTGGGGTTGTTCCTCGCCATGATGGCGGTCCTGCTTCTCACCACGCTGGTGATCTTCCTCGTGCCCCTGGAATTTCGAGTTTGGGCCGTGCTGGGATTCGCCGTGATTTATCTCGCTGGTGCGGTGGCAGCGGGGTTGGCCGTAAAAGGTCTCCTGAAGCAATCACCATTTTCTGAATCGATAAACCAAATCAAGAAAGACGCGGAGATTCTGGACGCGTTCAAATGAGCAAATTCGAGGAGAAGAAAAAATTACTGGCCGCCGAAAGCGAAGTCTATCGGCAATTGCTCAAGCTCGAACTGCAGACATTTAAAGTATATGGAATACGGACGAAGCGCCGGTTACGCTCGTTCGGAACCTACGCCCCGCTCGTGATGTCATCACTTCCTCTCGTTAGCGGCCTCTTTCAGCGCAAGGGTGGATTTTCACTGAAACGGATAGGCTCGCTCGTATTCCTCGGTTGGAAAACGTACCAGCGCTTTTCGCCCTTATTCGGACAGAAGAAAAGAGAGACCGCCCCAACCGCCGCTGAAGAATATTTGTCCAAAAGACTTTGAGTGTAAGTCGAGACAGGTCGAAGCGATTCTGACCAAACACGCCACCCGGCAGAACGCGGAATAGATGCCTCCCCGGCTTCGCCTTTGGGATTATGCCAGGTAAAAAACGCCTCCGCGGGGCGAGTTCGAAAGAACAACGCCAGTACGAACACATCAAAAAATCCGCCCAAAAGTCGGGCCGTTACGGCAAGCGCGCAAAAGAAGTCGCTGCCCGCACCGTAATGAAAAAGCACGCGAAGAAGAAGCGCAAGTAAGGCACTCCTCAGACGGGCGCCATCAGCAGGAAACCGCAAACCACGCATAGGTGGAACACCCGCCCTTTTCCCACGGTAAACATCGGGGAAGACCCTATGGCACGGCACGAGGGTCAAATCTAGCGTATGGCGACTGAAAAAATTGTTCAGTCAAAAATAAACTATGAAAATAAAATTCGTTACCTTGGCGACAGCCGTTTTGTTAACTGCGGGCACAGGTATGGCGCAGACTACTGTGACAGAAACAACTACGACGCATGTGTGGAACGATCCCAATGCATGGTGGGGCAATCACTGGGTTTATTACAACGGCGATCGTTACACGGCGAACGAACTCAGCCTTGATTTCTTCGGCAGTTACCTCGCCGGCCAGCGCAGGCTTGAAAGTCTGTTCGATACCAATATCCGCCATGGCGTCTGGGGCGGCGGCGTGGGCGCGAATTATTTCTTCACGCGCAATTTGGGCATCGGCGGGGATATCGACATTCCCGATGATGGCGGAAATTTCGTCAATAACATCAACGGCAGCTTGATCGCGCGGCTTCCGCTCGGGAATTCGGGCCTAGCGCCGTACATCTTTGGCGGTGGCGGACGCCAAACCGACCCGTCCTGGGAATGGAGCGGCCATTTGGGCGTGGGCATGGAATATCGCTTTAATCCCGTGACCGGCGTTTTCGCGGACGCCCGGTATACGTGGGTCAAACATACGCCCGACGAACTTTTGTTCCGCGCCGGCGTCAGATTCGTGTTCTAATCGATCTAACGGTTCTAGTTTGCATTATGTCAACGCCGGGAATTTTTCCCGGCGTTTTTTTGTACCGGTTGAAACGGGGATAACGAAAAGAAGTCCGGCGAGGATTTTTTACTGATTCCTTTTCATCTGCGTTAATCCGCGTTCATCTGCGGTTTTCCTTCCTTGTTCCATTCTGTTTATCTCTACCGTTAGGTCTATCACCCCATTTCAGCGCCGCGGTCCGAACGATAGCATCGCTCAGAATTCCGGTAATACTTATGCAAACTATTGAAGATGTTTTGACCAGTGTGGATGGGTGGCTGCACCCGAAAGAAGCCGGTTTGTTATATCGGCTGGCCAGCGAATGCAAGGCCCGTGGCGCCATTGTGGAAATCGGATCCTGGAAAGGAAAATCCACGATTTGCCTGTCACGCGGCTCTCTCGCCGGCAGCAAGGCCAAAATCCACGCCATTGATCCGCACACCGGATCGCCGGAGCATTCCAAACAATTTGGCGTCGTCTGGACGTTCGACGAATTCCGCCGCAACATCGAAAACGCCGGCATGACCGAAATGGTCATCCCGCACGTGGATTATTCCGACGCCGTCGCGCGGAAATTCGATGAGCCGGTGGAATTGATTTTCATCGACGGCCTCCACGAATACGAAGGCGTGAAAATCGATTTCGACTCATGGTTCCCGAAAGTCGTCGAGCACGGCCACATGGCTTTTCACGACACGACCTGCTGGCCGGGCGTGTTGCGCGTCATGAAGGACGATGTTTTCAAATCCCGGCATTTCCGGAAAGTCCGTTTTGCCAAATCGATCGTTCACGGCGAGAAAGTCGCGAAGAACACCTTCTTTGAGCGCGTGGAAAATCGCGTGGTGCTGTGCGCGTTCCTGGTTCATGCGTTCATCAACCGTTGGCAATGGCGGTTGCTGCACAACTACCTCGATTTCCCGATCACTCGCTCGCTGATTGCCTACTTGAAAAAGCGGCAAGTGAAGACGATGTCGGTGGCCGGTGGAAAATGACGAATTGAAAAAATAGCGGCGGTCGAAAGACCGCCGCTATCTGCTTTAGTTGTGTAATGTGACGAGGTTAATTCGTCGTCTCGCCGACGTCGTCCCAGGTGGCGCGTCCGCCGTAGAGCGTGAAGCCCATTCCGGTCAGAGTTTTGCCTTCCAGCCCCACCGCACTCGCGGGAACCGCTATTTTCACCCATTGGCCGCCACTCGGCAGAGCGCCTGCATTATAGCGGCTCACTGTGCCGGCCGTGCCGTAGGTGAGGTTGTTCGCCCCCCAATACGCCCGGTGTTCCCATGAAGTGCCGTCGTTCCATTGCAACATCACTTCGCTCGGCGGATTTGCGGGATCGATGTAAATGTAAGCAACTAGCTTTGCTCCCGTAGGAACGTTCATTGTCGCCGTGGCATTGAGGAAGAGGTACTGGTGTTCGCCCACCACAATCGCCGTTTGGAACGCGAACTGTCCTGACTGCGGAGTCGGATTGCTACTCACCCAATTCCAGGCCCACGGATCGCCGCCGTCCGAGCCCGCCTCGGAACCCGCCGGAGCGGCGTCATCCACCCACGTGACCGTCGGGGTCGTGCCCACGAAGTTATTCGTGGCGAAAATGCGCCGGCCGTCAGGAAGGGTCGCTTCCGCTTCCACCCATTGGCTGTCGTTGACCTTCGGAGTGAAGGTGAACGTCTGGCCCATGATGGGATCCGCATCGCGGGTTTCCCACACGATCTTCGCGCTGCTCAAATCGACTCCGGGTGCTGACAGCGAAAACTGCACCGCACCGCTGCTCGGATCCACGGGTGTTACGGTGACCTGGCCGAGCACCGATTTCCACGGCTGCGTCTTGAGCGAGGTCTGCGCCGCCAGGAATGCCAGGTTGCCCAGCGACCGCGCCTGATTCAGGATCACAAACTCGTTCTGCACGTTCCAGCTATCACCCCAGCGATCATAGAACGGATATTGGGTCGCACCGCTATCGAGCGGATAAACCAATCCTTCAATCTGATTATTGGGATAGGTCCACAATGAGGAGAACCCGTTCTCCACATTACCGACCGGCTCGCCCGAAGGCGGCGAGAGACGGCGGTCATTCAACGCGTATTGGCTCACCACATCGCGCTGGCGTTTCCAGCCCAGGCCCGTGAGGTAACACACATTGGCCGGATTACAGCCGCCCTCGTAGTTCATATTCGCGAGGATGGCAGTCATGTATGCCGGCTTCGGATTCAACTGGTAGGCGACCGTCATATCGAACGCCTGGTCCTGCGAGAAATACCAGCCCGCACCCTGGACGGCCTTCGTTTGCGTGGGGAAACTCGTGCCGTAAGCGCTCGCTTGCGAGAAGCCCAACTGCATGTCACCCGCCGCCGCGATTTCCGCCTGGCACTTCGCCAGGTAAGCCGAATTCAACTGGCTCGCCTGCAAACGTCCGCTGCGCGCGGCAAAGGCGTAGCTGCGGATGGCATTGCCGTAAGATTCCGGCATGTGCCACCAACCCCAGCGCCACGTGGCCGAGCTGGAGGGATCGAACCACGACATAAGCGTTTGGTGAATACCCTGGTCGCCCGTCGCGAGGAACATTTCACACGCCGCCCATGCGAGTTCGTCCTGGTCGGCGAACGTGTCGCCGTAATGCGTGATTTTCTGGTAAATGCCGTTCTTGCCGTGTTGGGCAATCGCATTGGTCAGGAACGTCCAGCCCAGTTTCGCTTTCGCGAGGTAGTTGGCCGCCGCCTGCGGATACGCGGCCTTGAATGCCGGTGAGGACGCGCATTGCGCCAGCGCGGCAACCGCGGCCCCGGTGGCGGTCGAAGTCTTCGGCCACACGATCTGCGGATCACCGTGGTCCGGCGTCACATCGGCTTCATATTCGCGAGTCGTCGGATAGACGATGAAATAAAATCCACCGTCGGTATCCTGCATCTTCGCGATGTAATCCGCTTCCCATTTGGCTTCCTGCAAGACGTCGCTGATGCCATCGCCGCTCTCGGGGATGCCGAGATTGTCGAGTTGCGCTACGCCCGGCAATGAATCCACCGCGAACATCAGCGAATGCACCACCGCCGCGCTGTCCGTCATGTATTTACTGTAATCGCCGGCGTCATGATGACCGCCAGACACGTCGACGGTGCCCGTTTTTACAAACGGGAACAACAGGGTGTTCTCGCTGATCTTCGGCGCAGTTTGCGTCGGATTATCCGGGTTAACGATCGTTCCGTAATTATCGATCGTCTGCCATGTCCAGGCGAAGTTCTGCGGCGGCCACGGAATGGTCGCTGCCGCCGTATGGCAGGCATCGTGAGTATAGCGCGACCACGGCAGGCTCACCGCCGAGCCGCAGCGCTGGTTGTAAAGCCCTAGCGCATAAGTGCGCGCAAATGCCATGGCAATGCCGTCGGTGATGTTGAACGGCAGGGACGCGCCCATGCCGGGCACCACCAGGCGATATTGGCCGGGCGTCGTGAAGCTCGTGAAATCGGCTTGATACACTTTTTGATAGGGC
The DNA here is from genome assembly GCA_036272195.1 of Verrucomicrobiia bacterium. Classification (GTDB taxonomy): domain Bacteria; phylum Verrucomicrobiota; class Verrucomicrobiia; order Limisphaerales; family DASXHY01; genus DASXHY01. The sequence continues at coordinate 84,438 of DATAZE010000006.1, forward strand.
GACGGATTGTAGCTCCAACCGGAATCCAATCGCGAACCAAGCGTGCCGGTGAAAACCGTCGCACCGCTATTGGCATCCACGAGTTTGAAGCCCGACGAAGCAGGCAGCGAAATCTCACCCATGCTGCCGGCCCAATATCCGATCATGGCTATCTTGGAATAAGTCGGCATGTAGCCTTCCTGGTTCACGTGGATTGCCGGGTTGAACCGTAGCGGGTCCGCCGTCGCCGTGAAGACCGTGCTCGAGTTCCATAAAGCCCCGCTCGGATTGGACACCGTAATCACCTGGTTATCCGAGATCGGCGAAGCGAGTTGCAGGTAAATGTTGTTATCGACCCGCAAGTCGAACTTGTAAAGCGGCGCATAGAGCGGCCGGCGCTTGAATCCGACCGCCGTCACCGCCACGGTTTGTCCATTCGCCTTCACCGCAACAGTCCCCAGCGCAGGCGCTGCAAAGCTGTAAGCGCTGCTCACCAGGTTAAGGCTGGAAGGCGTCGTCGAACCAGCCGAAGCCGAGTTGATCACTTTCAACTCCAGCAACTGCGGCGTCAACACGTGCAACGTATATTCTCCAGGTTGCGGGATGACACAGGCCACATCGTCCGCCGTGGCGGTGTGCAACCAATTGTTCGGCCCGGTCAAACCGTTCGTCATCGGCGGCAGGTTGGTGCCGGGCGGCGGATTGGTGTTTGTTATCGTCGCATTGGTGATAACAATCTGCACCGGCGACGAAAGCGCAGTGACCCCGCTGCCGTCAGTTGCCGCTGCCGTCAGTGAATAAGTTCCGACCGGGACATTGCTCCACGTAAAAGTATACGGACTGCCTGCAGCCGTGCCGATTTTGGTCGAACCGGAATAGAAGTCCACTTTACTGATGGTCCCACTGCCGCCGGTCGCGGTGGCGCCGAGCGAAACATTTGCTGGCGCGGCATAGGCGGCGCTGTTGGCGGGACTGGTCAAGGCAGTCGAAAGCGGGGTAGGGGAATTCGTTCCCGGCGGGTTGCCCCCGCCTCCGCCGGCACCACCAGAACTGAGAGTGCCTTTGCCCGTATTGTCCCACGTGACGCGTCCGTCATAGAGAGTGAACGCCATGCCGCTGACAGTGCTGCCTTCCAAAGCGACCGCGCTGGCGGGCACTTGCAATTGCACCCATTGGCCCGCGGCCGGCACCGGCCCCATGTAATGGCGGCCCGTCGTCCCATCGGTTCCCATGTCGATATTATTGGCGCCCCAATACGCGCGATGCTCCCAGGTGCCGTCGTTCCATTGCAGCATCATTTCGCTCGGGATATTCGCCGGATCAACATACACATAAGTATAGAGAACATCGGCCACCGCCACCGGCATGGTCTGTGAAGCAGACGTAAAGAAGTGCTGGTGAACACCGGCCGCAATGGCGCTTTGATGCGCGAGCGTGCCGGATGCGGGACTCGGACTGCTGCCGACCCAATTCCACGTGTCCACATTCCAATCGGGAGCCGCGCCCACCGGCAGCGCGTCATCGAACCACACGCTGAGATTGCTCAGGGTGTTGCTGCCAGGCGCGGAATTTGTCGGCGGGGGATTCGTTGCGACCACCGACGATTTGCCGGAGTTGTCCCAGGTCACGCGTCCGCCATAAAGTGTGAACGCCATGCCGCTGATGGAAGCGCCTTCCAGGCCCACGTTGCTCGCCGGTACTTCGAGACGCACCCATTGGCCGGCCGTAGGAATGCCGCCCATTTTGTAAAGCCCCGGAGTATTGACCATGCCCCAGGCCACGCTGTTGGCGCCCCAATAAGCCCGGTGTTCCCAGGAAGCCCCGTCATTCCATTGCAACATGATTTCCGTCGGCGGATTCGCCGGGTCCACGTAAATGTAACTGTACAATTTATCACCCGTATTGATCTGGAGCGGTGTAGTCGCTCCGCTAAAGAAGTGCTGATGAATTCCCGTCGCGATCCCGGATTGATGGGCTTTCGCGCCGAGTTCGGGAGCCGGATTTGCCGTCACCCAGTTCCACGTATCACCGCCGCCGTAATCGGCAATAGCACCCGCGGGCACAGAGTCATCCACCCAACTGGTGTCGTTCGTGGACGAAACTGAATTTGTGGTATTCGGTACGGAGTTCGTAGGATTCGGGACCGAATTGGTCGACGGAGGAGTCGTTACCACCAGTGCAGTCGATTTTCCGGAATTATCCCAGGCCGCGCGTCCGCCGTAGAGTGAGAATCCCATGCCGCTCACCGTCACGCCTTCCAACGCGACCTTGTTCGCCGGCACTTCCAATCGCACCCATTGGCCGGTCGCCGGCAGCGGTCCCATGTAGACCGACGCCGCCGCGGTCGGCGCGTTGAACGAGAGTTTATTCGCGCCCCAATACGCGCGATGATACCACGTCTTGCCGTCATACCATTGGACCAACACTTCCGCCGGCACATTCGCCGGATCAATATAGACGTAAGTGTAGAGGGTATCGCCCGTGTTCACTGGGAGGGTCTGCTTTGCTTTGGTGAACATGTGCTGGTGCATGCCGGCCTTGATTGAAGACTGATGCGCCAGACTGCCCGATTCCGCCGTCGGATTCGTGCTCACCCAATTCCAGGTATCGTTGTTGTTGTCCTTGACCGCCCCCGAAGGAAGCGCGTCATCAAACCAAATCGTATCCTGGCTGGCGGCCCCGGTTGGACGCAAATTGCGACCCAACGCCATGCTGAAATCAGCCTTGGCCTGCGGCTTCACGACCACCGGATGCTTGGGCGCGGGAGCAGCCGCTTTCGCCACATTGACGTTGACCGAAGCGCCGTGCGTCGACGCAAACGCGCCTTCGCTCGGATTGAAATAAGTGCCGCTCGCGGATTTCTCCAATTTCACCGCGCGCACCATGTAATAGAACTCAGGCCGGCCAGTCATCGCCAGGGCCGGACCGCTGTGGGGCGCGGCGGTGAAGGAATCATTCATCGCATTCGCGTCCGTGAAAGAGTCGCCCTTCACGAGCGAGGAATTCACGCGCGTAAACGGCCCGTTCGGGTTCGTGGCGCGATAGATATAATAGCCGTCCACCGACTCGCTGGAAGGGGTCCAGGTAATATTAGCTCCCTCGCCGTTGTCGGCGACCGTCACCTCGGAGGCCGGGGCCACCGTTTGCATGCGCAACGTCGGATCGCCCATCAATGCAATGTGCGTCCAGCTCTCGCAATTATTCTGCTGGTTCTTGTAAAGATCCGTAAAACCGTCGTTTTGCGTCAACCGCGCGCTGAAACCAATCGGTTCGCCCAGCGCCATGTGGTGCATGAACCAGTGCGGACGGCCCGACCACGAGCAAGTCAAACCGAGGTCTTTCGTCGCCAGCACCGCGCGTTGGATATTGTCCTCAGAATCCCAATCGCCCAGCCAGCTGCCATAAAGCAGGGTGAACACCGCTTTCACATCGTCCTGCACGAGTTCAGTCGTGACACCATCGCGATAACGGCCCACGCTGCCGATGCCGCCGATGCTCGTGTAGCTGCCCGAGCCGCAACCATAAGCGAACAGATACGCGTTGGTGCGGAGCGTCGGCAGCCACGCGCCCTCCTGGGTCACAGTGGTGATTTTGTTCGCGCCAAACAACGGGGCAAAATTTCTCCAACCGCTCGCCGCGAAGGCTTCACCGTCGCGCACACCGAAATAATCGCCGACGATCGCCCGTTCCGGCGCCGAGATGATTTTATTACGAAAATTGTGGTCCTTGTTCAGGTAATTACGGAGCAATTCCAATTCGCTCGGGAAGGTGGCAGGGCCGCCCGCGCTCATCCGGCCCGGCATGTTCGCCAGGTCTACGCGTCCAATCATCAGCTTGAGCGGTGCGGGAAATGTCGATTGATCGAATTTGCCGTCGCCGGGGACATTGTGATTGCGCGCATCTTCAGCACTCGTGTCATTGACGGTGGTGTCCGTCCAGGTTCCGACCATATCGGCATAATAACCATCGCACGGCCACGCACCCTGGTGATTCGCGTAATGGCCGTCCGGCACGATATCGCCGGAGTAGGGCACCGGAACGTGGCCGAAGAGGAACACGCCTTTCGTGTTCGCCGGGTCCTGGTTGTATTTCGCTTTGATCAGGCTCTTCACCTGCACCGGCGAGTCTGTGCGGCTCACGTCGATGCGCGAAACCGCCCAGCCGTCGCCGACGAGATCCTGCTGAAGCCGCGCCAGTTCCTTGGCGAGCTCGCTGGTATAAGTATTATCCACTACCAACAGGAGCGTGCCGCGATTTTCCGTGATCGGAACATCGACGCCTGAATAAATATATCCGTAGCCGGTGTAACCCGTGGTTTGTTTAACGATTTGATATTCGTAAGGAACGCCGGTCGTAACGTTCTTGTCCACGTAAGTCGTGGTCGAGCCCGGGAGGGTCGTTGCTTTACCCCACGAAGGGGCTCCCGGCACGCGCCGGTAAACCAGGTAATCCTTCGGGGGCGAAATTGAATCTTGCGGCCACGAGAGCGTGATTTGCGCCGGAGACGCCTGCACGTTCGCACTGACCTGCACTGAATATTCGGCTGTGCTATCGGCGCGCCCCGCGAACGGAGCCACCAGTGACACTGCCAAACCTAAAATTGCGTAAAATGTATTCCGCATAGTGCGCCTACTTTGGCCTCTCGCGGAAAAACGCAAAATCGGAGTCGGGCCAATTAACTTGTCCGAGTCGGCGGACGGATGTTTGTCAGTGTCTGGCTGACAAGCCGGGCGGTTGGCGGAGAGCAAATCGAAGGCACAGGGAATTGGGTCTTCCGTATTGTGTGATGCGTGTTTCTGGAGCGCGCCAAAGCAGAAGCTAAAATTGCCGGTCCTTTCCGGCGTCTTGGAGGAATACGTCATTAACATCGAGCGCGCTAAAAAGCATCAGCTGAGCCATTTGCGAGGTTGTGGCGTCCCAAAAGCCTCTCCTCGGAGGAGTCGAAGTCCCAGCCGTATCTAATACGAAAACAGGCTGTTTTTTTAACATTGGCGGCGATGGGGTGTACTGAAAACGGACGAAGGCTGCTCCAAAAGAAAAAGCGCACAGCCAGGTTAAATGCTCCAGTCCCGAAGGGACTTCCGAAAATAGCCCGGTAGTTCACTGCCGGGTGTGAAACAGAGCTCCAATGTTCTTTCGGAATACTGACGATCCCCTTGCCAAAACAAAAAGACTCTTGCGTTTCTTTATATTGTTACTATGTTAGTAACAGTTATGCCGGCCAACACTCAATTCTCAATCGCGATTCACATCATGGCGGGCCTCGCCTGTGGGTGCGATAAGGACCTCACGTCCACCGATCTTGCAGCGAGTGTGAACACCAGTCCGAGCTTTGTGCGGCGGGTGCTCGCCAAATTATCCCGGGCCGGTCTGGTGGAAACGGCCACCGGCAAGGCTGGCAAGACCTGGCTTGCCCGCGATCCAAAACGCATTTCTCTCTTGGACATCTATCGGGCCGTGGATGCGCCCGCTGCTTTTGCGATCCATGCTTACGCCGAGCAACGAAATTGCCCGGTGAGTTGCCACATCAAAGCCGCTTTGGATAAAGCATTGAAGAAAACGCAAAAAGCCATGGAGACCAGTCTTGCGGAAACGACCCTTGCGCAGATCGTTGCCGACATGTGGAGAAAATAAAAATTTGACGTTTATTGTTACTATGTTAGTAACAATAACACCCGGTAAAAGATCCAAAAAACAACGGAAAGAAAAAGGACCATAGATATGAGCAGCAAAACTGACAAACTGGCGGGAAAAGTGGCGGTTGTCACCGGAGCATCCAAAGGCATCGGAGCATCCATCGCGAAACATCTTGCCGCCGAAGGCGCGGCGGTTGTGGTTAATTACGCTTCGAGCAAGGCAGGAGCGGACAAGGTGGTGAATGAAATCACCGCGCAAGGCGGCAAGGCGGTCGCCGTGCAGGGGGACATGGCCAAAAAAACGGACATTGAACGGCTCTTTGCTGAAACGAAGAAGGCGTTTGGCAAACTGGACGTTTTGGTGAACAACGCGGGAATTTATGAATTCCTTCCCCTGGAACAAATTTCCGAGGAACATTTTCACAAGCAATTCAATTTGAATGTGCTCGGCCTGCTTCTAACAACTCAGGAAGCTATCAAGCAATTCCCCAACACGAGCAGCGTCATCAACATCAGTTCGGTCGTGGGAACTTCGGCGCTGCCAAACGCTGCGGTTTACAGTGCGACCAAAGCCGCCGTGAATGCCGTCACGCAATCTCTCGCCAAGGAACTCGGGCCGCGCAAGATTCGCGTCAACAGCATCAGCCCCGGAATGATTGAGACGGAAGGTGTCAAGTCAGCCGGCTTCTCGGAAGGTGACCTCCGCAAACAAGTTGAGTCGCAAACTCCACTGGGCCGCATCGGCCAGCCGGAGGACATCGCCACCGTCGCGACTTTCCTGGCATCAGCCGACTCCGGCTGGATCACCGGCGAGACCTTCCATGTCGCCGGCGGTTATCGCTAAGACGTGAACTGTATTTGAAACTGACGGGGAATGGCTGAGAGACACAATTTCAGCCATTCCTTTCCCAAAAAACTAAGCGCGGAATTTTTCCGCGCTTTTTTCTTTTCTAATTACACCGGACGTTACGATTGGGTGTCGTTTCCGCGTTCCTCCAAAAAAATCACGAAAAGTATTAAAAACGACACGATATCAGGGTTGGAAATCCGTCAGGACAAAAATGATTCGGGAACCAAACGCCGCGGCAGTCACTCTTAATAGGAGCCCACTCGGTAACCAACTGGAAAATGATCTAGACGTAAACAATCGATAAATAATTATGAAAACTAGTTTTCATGGTAAACTGATGGATGCTTGCCTGACTTTGGCCACGGTAAGCGCAGTGTTCTCATTCGCATCTGTGTCGCGGGCAGACGATAACAAATACCAACAGGTAAATTTGGTTTCTGATTTGCCGAACGTGGCCGCGTTGCAGGACACCAACCTTGTGAACGCGTGGGGAATTTCCTTCGGCCCGGCCACGCCTTTCTGGGTGAGCGATAACGGAACCGGATTGTCGACCCTTTACCAGGTTACAAATAATGCCGCCGGTGCGCCGCAAGTCAGCAAAGTAGCCTTGGAAGTCACCATTCCCGGCGACGGCACACCCACTGGTCAGGCATTCAATGGCTCCGCCGCTTTTAACGGGGACGTTTTTCTTTTCGTCAGCGAAGATGGCACTGTTTCCGGATGGCGCCCGGCGTTGGGCACCGCGGCGGAAACTTTGGTGCCCGGAAGCAGCAACACGGTTTACAAAGGAATGACGCTCGTCACCACTTCGAACAACGGCCCCGTGTTGCTGGCGTCGAACTTCAAGCAGGGAACAGTGGATATGTATGGCACCAACGCGGCGTTGCTCGGACAGTTCTCCGATGTGAACACTCCCGGCGGATACGCGCCGTTCGGGATTCAAGCCATCGACGGCATGGTCTTTGTCACCTTTGCCAAACAGGATAAATTCAAACACGACGACGTCGCCGGCCGTGGGCACGGTTTGATTGATGTGTTCGATCCGAATACCGGCGCGTTTCATCGTTTTGCGACCGGCACGGACGCAGTTAATAAACACTCGCATAACATGGGCATCGATCATCCGATCGATGAGATAAATTCCCCTTGGGGCGTCGCCCTCGCTCCGGACTCGTTCGGGAAGGCGGGCGGAAACTTGCTCGTGGGTAACTTCGGCAGTGGCACCATCATGACGTTCGACGCGCGCGGCCGTTTCCGCGGCGAACTGGAAGCCCTTCATGGCCGCTCGGTGACCATCGATGGCCTTTGGGCCCTTACTTTCGGCAACGGCACGAAGTCCGGCGTGACCAACGTCCTCTATTTCAGCGCCGGACCGATACATGAAAGCCACGGGTTATTCGGCAGCCTGCAACCGGCTGAAAACAACCATAAACATCATGGCGGTCACGACGACCGTGGCGGCGATAGAGATCAGGACAACGATTAATCGAGAAGTAAAAGCAGATTGAGGGGCGAGCCGTCGGCGAGCTTAATCGCAGGACACTCGCCCCTTTCATTTTGAAACCGGCGAAAACATTCGCATCTTTGCGTTAAAAATCTTTCGAATAGCTTTTCGATCAGCGCTTTTTGCTCGATTTCACTCCGTCGTCTCACCGAAAATCCCCTGAGTGAATTTAAAGGCGATTAGCGAGTGGAGCCTTTTCCGTCCAGTCATGGGCGCGGTGCTGGCCGTGCTTTGCGGTTTAATTCTGTGGGGCACACCGATTGGTGATGCCTGGGTCGATGCGAGCTACGATTATCAATACCGCTTCGGTTCACGCGCCGTCACCAATCAGGTCGTGCTCATCCAGATGGACAACGAGTCTTACGGCGACCTTCACCAGGAAAGATACGACCCGCACAAGGAAGGTTCCCAGCCATGGGACCGGAAATTACACGCGCAGTTGCTGCAAAAACTTTCGGAAGGCGGCGCGGCCCTCGTGGTTATGGATATTTTTTTCAGCCGCCCCTTCGATACGGCCAGTGACAGCGCATTGGTCGATGCATTGCGTCGCCAGAAAAACGTGCTGTTGGCCGCCAAACAGGCGGAGGTGGTCAATCCCAGGCTCGACGGCGTACAACCGATTCTTCCCGATAAAATGTTTCTCGATGCGGCACAAACAAATTGGGGCGTGGCCTGGCTCGATCCGGACCTGGATTTGATTGTGCGCAAGCAATGGCCGTTTCCCTCGCCGGGCCCATCGACCCCCGCGCAGTCCTTCAGTTTGCCCTGGGCCGCGGCCTTGCTTTCTGGCGCGAAGCTCGACAATACCGAACCGCGTGAACGATGGCTGCGTTACTATCATGAGGGCGCATGGACGCGGATCAGCTATCGTCACGCTTTAAAGGAAGAACCGCCCAGCCGATTTCGCGACAAGATCGTTTTCATCGGCAACCAGCCCCAATACACAGCGCCGGACAAACCGGAACCGGATAAATTCCGCACGCCCTTCACGCGTTGGAATGGCGAATCCGCCGGCGGCATCGATATCAACATCACCGCGTTTTTAAATCTGATGAACAGCGACTGGCTGCAGCGTCCGCCGGCCTGGGCGGAGGCAATTATTCTCATCATCACCGGAATCCTGCTTGGCGGCGGCTTGTGCAAGTTGCGTCCGATCCCGGCATTATCGGTGGGTGCAATCGCTGCGGTAGCGGTGACTTTGGCTTCAGTTTCCTGGAGTTATTTCGGCAATGACTGGTTCCCATGGCTCGTCATCGCCGGTGGCCAGGTGCCGTGCGCATTGATTTGGGCCATATTCATGCCCGCCTTCCATCGCGTGCAGGAGACGATTACCGTCGCCTCTCTTACCAAAGCCTCACGGCCCGCAACAAAATCACCGCGGAAAACTCCCGCCAAGGAATTGCCCGACACGCCCGATTATGAATTGTTCGATCCGCCCTTCGGCGAAGGCGCTTACGGAAAAGTCTGGATCGTCCGCAACGCCGTGGGCCAGTGGCAGGCTTTGAAAGTCATTTACCTTTCCAAATTCGACAACAACAAAGACCCGTTCGATCGCGAATTCAGCGGCATCAGTCGCTACAAACCCATTTCCGACAAACATCCCGGCTTGCTGCGCATTGATTTTGTAACGCGGAAACGCGAGGCCTATTTTTATTACGTGATGGAATTGGGCGACGCGCTTTTTCCCGGATGGGAAAAAGATCCTTCCAGTTACAAACCGCGCGACCTGATGACCCTGCGCGCGCAATCGCCCGGCCAGCGTCTGCCGGTGCGCGAATGCATTCGCATCGGCATCGCCTTGAGCGACGCGCTGGAATTTCTCCATCAACAAGGCCTGACCCATCGCGACATCAAGCCGCAGAACGTCATCTTTGTTAAAGGCCAGCCGAAACTCGCGGACGTCGGATTGACTGCCGAGATCCGGCCGGAAGAGGCCGAGCGGACGTTTGTCGGCACGCCCGGATACATGCCACCGCCGCCGGAACGGCCCGGGACTGTGCAGGCAGATGTTTATGCGCTCGGAATGGTGCTTTACGTTTTAAGCACCGGCCGCGCGCCGACTTATTTTCCCGAACTCGCCACCACTCTCGTCCAGAATCCCGAACCGGCGGAGTTCTTCGCGCTAAACGGCGTCATTCTTCGCGCGTGCCACCCTGACTGCGCCAAGCGCTACAAATCCGCTGCCGAAATGCACCAGGCATTGCTGGAATTGGAGAAGGGCAGGACCCCTTAGCAAAAATTGAAACCCGGCCTTTCAAATTATGAATTCATCTTCTCGGTCGACCTGTCGCCCGGTCCGTTTCTTGTCGTTGATAGCGGCGTTTCTCGCCAGCGTCGGTACGATTGCGTTTTCGGCGGAAACAAATTCACTGCCGCCAACCGAAAACTTCACCCTCCCATCCAAGGACAGTCCCGAAGTCGCTTGGTGGCGCGATTCCCAGACCAATCTCGATGAGCGGTTGGCGTGGTGGCGCGAGGCGCGGTTCGGCATGTTCATTCATTGGGGCGTGTATTCTGGCCTCGGCAATGAGTTTCATGGCCGCCCGGGCGGCGGCTACGCCGAACATATTCAGCGAGTCCTCAAAATTCCCATCCCCGTTTATCGCAAAGAAGTCGCCGGCACATTCAGCCCGACCAATTTCAACGCCGACGAATGGGCCAGCCTTGCCAAACAAGCCGGCATGGGCTACATCGTCATCACCGCCAAACACCACGACGGCTTCGCCATGTGGCCCACCAAGGTGAACGATTACAACATCATGGACGCAACACCGTGGAAGCACGACCCCATGAAAGACCTCAAGGCCGCCTGCCAGAAACAAGGAATTCGCTTCGGCTTCTATTATTCCCAGGCATTTGATTGGGGCGAAAAGGACGGTGCCGGAAATGATTGGGACTACGACAATCCCGGCGGCGATAAACTCCTCGGCGGCAAAAATTGGTGGGAGACCCGCCCTGAGTTCATGGCCCATGCGTGCAAATACGTCGATGAAAAAGCCATCCCACAATTGCGCGAGCTTATCAAAATGTATGACCCGGACATCCTGTGGTTTGATACCTCGGGCAAATTGCCGCCCTCCGAAAATCTTCGCATCATGAAAGCCGTCCGCGAAGCCAGTCCGCGCGTCGTGATCAGTGGCCGGCTCGTCGGCGGTTGGGGCGACTACGATGACACCACCGATCGCCCGGCCGAATTCCCGCCGCACGACGGCGATTGGGAAGCCATCCCCACCACCGATGAATCCTACGGCTGGAATAAATTCGATACCTCCCACAAACCGCCGCCTCATTTTATCCAGTTGCTCGCCAAAGCCGCCGCGCGTGGAGGTAACACGTTGCTCAATATCGGCCCGATGGGCGAAGGGCGCATCGACCCCAAGGATGTGGCCATCCTGAAAGGAATTGGCGACTGGTGGAGCGCGAACGGACAATCCATCCGTAGCACCACACGCACGCCGCTCGCCCCGCAGACCTGGGGCGAATCCACGCGCAAAGGCAACACGCTTTACCTCCACGTTTTCAATTGGCCAACGAACGGCCAACTGGTCGTCGGCGGCTTGAAGAAGAACAAAGAGGCTGAATTACTGGTTGCTTCCAAAACCGTGCCGACGGCGGAAGAAGGAAAATTAGGTTCCCAGAAGACCTTTAACATAACCCGTCTCAATCCGCTCGATATCAGCATCGAGGTTCCGACGAATGCGCTGGATAAAGTCGACTCGGTTATCGTGTTGAATTGGGACGGCGACATTCAGGCCGACCCTCTCCGTTTGCTGCAACCCACATTTCCCATCGACACATTGCGGGCGTTTGACGGCCAACTGCACGGCGGCCTTCGTTTTGGCCCGGGCAAAAAAACGGATGACGTCGTGATCGATTGGAACAAGACCAGCCAGTTTATTAGTTGGCCCGCGCGAATTAATTCCCCCGTTGAATACGAAGTTTTCGTGAACTACGACGCGGATGAAGCCTCCGCGGGAAACACTTTCAGAGTGACCTTCACCCAACCAGACGAGGCAAACTCGGATGCGAAGCCGGACTCATTAACGGGCGTTATTAAACCAGGCAGACAGCAAACACAATCGCTGGGCCGCATTCGCTGTGGGGCAGGGGGCGAATACATGGAAATTGTCATGACCGCGAAGGAAATCAAAAGCGGTGAACTGTTCCGTCTGCGCCGGCTGGAACTCCGCCCGGTCCAGAATCCTGCGGCTGGAAAATAATGTGAAACGGGCGAGAGCGTTGCTCGATGTTATTTTACCGCATCCGCCGTCACTGGTGCTTCGTGTATTTCTTCGAGTCTGCGCCCCGAAGTCTCCCGTCCGTTGATCCACAATGCCACCGCCGCCAGCAAGAGAGGCACAGCCAGTGAGAGCGCCGGCACAATAAAACCGGGAAAAACCGTCAGGATGACCGCAATCGCCCGCGGCCCGATCACTCCTCCAAATTTGCTGCTGCTCGCCGTCAATCCTCCGCCCGTCGCGCGCAGCCGCGTTGGATACAGTTCCACGCTATAAGGCGGCAACATCGAAATCATCCCGCTCAAGCCCACCAGCAGCATTACCGTCAACACACTCAAAAGAGTCGGGTTGTAATCGCTTCCACTTTTGATCGTGGAAAAACCCGCCAGCACCGCGGCCGTCCCAATTGCAAACAAAACCAGCGTCCGTTTGCTGCTCCAAAATCCGTACAGCCACGAAACCACCAGGCAACCCGGCACCGCGATCAATGCTGATTTGGCCAGCAACCGATTCGCGATTTTCCCGTCCAATTGCAAAAAATCCTGCATGATCGTTGGCAGCATCAGCACAAACCCCCAGTTCACCAATCCCCACGCCACCCCGTAGATACACACCGCCAGCGTCATCGCCGCGTAAGGTTTGCGAAATAATTGCTTCACCGAATGGTTCGCCGCTTCTCGCGGCGCAGAGTCCGTGGCGCGGACAAGTTGGATGCCGAAGCGCGCGAGCGTTTTTTTGGCCTCATCGACCCGCCCCATGTGCAAAAGAAAGCGTGGCGATTCCGGAATGAAACGGCTCAAAAGAATCACCAGGAACCCGGTCGGCACATTGAGCAGCCATAAAATTCTCCAGCTGAAAATCGGTTCCAGCCATGCTGCCGAACCACTCGCGGCGAGATACCCGCCCGAAGTCCCCAACCCGCCCACCAGCACCGACAACCAGCCTCGATGTCGCGCCGGCACCATTTCTGCCAGCAGCGCAAAGACGATCGGCAGCATTCCGCCCGCGGAAATTCCCATCAGCAGGCACATGAGCAAATTCCATTTGAACGACGGCATGCAGCCGCAAATTCCTGTGCTGATAAAAATCAGCGATGCCAGAAGAATCGAGCCCCGCCGCCCCAGCCGGTCCGCCAATATCCCCCAGATGAGCGATCCCAACGTCGTTCCAATCAGCGCCACTAACGGCAGCAACGCACTTTCCTTCACGCTGATGCCGTATTCCTTGCGCATCCCCGGCAGCACGAATCCCAGCGTCGCCGGTTTCATGACATCCACTACGAGCGCAACGCCCAACACCAGCACCAATCCCCAATGTTTCCAACTCAACCGCGCATCATCCATCGAGTGAAGCTGGAATTCAGCGCTCGCATCCTTCGCCTCGTCTCGAACCGGAAATAATCCGTAAGCTGTCGCCGCAATCCCCGCTATTATCAGGAACATTCCGAAATACATCATGTTCGACATCGGCACTCCGCTTAAATGGAAATGCTCCGCACGACGTGAAACGTAATCCGGCAGATGGCAGGATACTCCGGCCAGGATGTAAATCACCCCAAACCAGAAAGCGAGCGCGTGGCGCGTGAGACGGCTTTTTGTTTCCACGAAATTGTTGCTCTTCGAGCTATATGGCAGCCGAGCGAAGTTCGGGAATTATTTCTTAGCGTTCCAGATGGCCAGTGTGTCCGGCGAACCCTGGCTGCGGATGCCGTTATCCGTCAGGATTTCGTCCGTGGCGGCTACCATCGCCGCGCGCGGGAAGACCAGCGTTTCGCCGAGCCGATTGTCAAATTCCACACGGAGGAATTCACCCTTCGCATCGCGCAGGAGTTCCACCAGATGCGCCAGGTTCTTGACGTGCACGCCATTGATCGCTTTCACCACTTGGTAATAGGGATCGGAGTAACCGGTGGACAGCTTATGCGGGAAGAATGGCGACGGCACCACCACGAGTTCCTCGCCGTCAAAGGCTTGTTTATCCGTGGCGCGCGCGAGCAGCGGACTGCCCATCGTGGTGAACCACATCACAAATCTTCCAGCGCGCGTGCCCGTCAGAAAGTTGCGCGTGAACATCGCGCTCGCTTTGGAAAAAACCATCGGCCCATAAATGAAATAAGACGGGTATTCGCCGTCTAGGTCGGGCATCAACAAGGGGAGATTGGGGGAAACCGGAACTTCAACAGCCATCTCCTTTTGATTACGGATGACGGTCAAAGGGACTTTGCCGTTCTTCGCAATTTTTTGCACGAGGTAACGAAAATGCACGCGTAAGTTCGGCCCGAGCTTGATCATCCCCTCGTCATCAACCGGCGTGTCGCCAATTTTTGTAATCACGTCCCATTCCTTCAAGGGATAGCCGGCTTCCTTGCTATTGGGTTCATGGACCACAATCCCTTGAACCGATTTGTTGAGCTTGAGAAAGGATCGGAGCGCCGAGTTCTCCATCGGTTGGAATCCGTCAAACAACATGGGCTTCCCGTCGTAATGCCCATCCTTCAAATCATTTAAAAACAAATCGATCTCTTCGGACGGAATAATGTAGCCGATATTGTCCGCCTCGCTCAGTTTGCTGAACGCCAACCCGATCATTTTGTCGCCCACAACCGCCGGACCACCGCTGTTGCCCGGATTAATGGCCGCATCCAGTTGGATTCGCAATCCCAGGACCGGAAAGTTGTACGGAGCAAATTCGATTCGCGAAACGATCCCCTTGGTGATCGAAAGGGTGGTGCCGCCTTCGGGATACCCGTAAACCATTGAAGCATCCTTGATTTCCGGCAGTTCCTTTGCCCGCGCCAGCGGCGGATGCGTATCAAAAAACGTCTCATCATCCAGTTTTAGCACCGCGAGATCAATGCCCGGCGCAATCGCCACCACTGTCGCTCCGATTTTGTCCCCGGCCTGGTTCGCCTGGATTTCCACCCGGCTGGCGTACAAAACCACGTGCGCGTTCGATAAAATCCGCTTCCCTTCGATGACCACCCCGCTGCCAGTGACTGTATTCGGTGCTTCCTTCGTCCAGGGCTTGAAAACATCCGGGTAACGAACCGTGGAAAAAATCTTCACCACGGAATTCGCCACCGCATCAAAGTTGGTGTCGGCGCTCGCTGGCACCGCGGTTTCGGTCGCCGGTTTGATCGGTGGCGCCGTTTTCCCTTCCGGCTCTGGCGTGACATCCGCCGCTTGTGCGCACCATGACAGCAACAGCATACCTGCCATGACCATCATCCGGGTGGGTCTCAAAACACGTGAAAGTTCTCGCATCAGCCGAATGCTAGGCGAAGAGAGGAAAGGCGCAATTCAAAAGCCCCGCCAGTCGCAGAATTAATCCCGAATTTTCACCCGCGGATAGTGGCACGGGCGTCTCGCCCGTGCGAACCAGGAAGTAACTCGCCCCACTTGCCTTTCGCGCCCCGGCGAATCAGCGTTTCAGTATGAAGCCTCGCTTTCACGAAAAAACCACGACGCATTCGAATCGGCGAACCGACGGTTTCGGCACGGCGGCGCCATTGATTCCACCCCGGCCCACCATCAAGAAACTTCAGAAGGCCGCCCACGATTGCCGCGCGTGTCCCTTGTGGAAAACCGGAACGCAAACAGTTTTTGGCGAAGGCTCGCGTCGCGCAAAAGTAATTTTCGTCGGCGAACAACCCGGCAACGATGAGGACTTGGCGGGCAAACCGTTCGTCGGCCCCGCCGGGAAACTTTTGGACAAAGCCCTCATCGAGGCCGGCATCCGGCGCGACGAAGTTTACGTGACCAACACGGTCAAACACTTCAAATGGGAACCAAAAGGCAAACGGCGTCTTCACAAAAAGCCAAGCGGAAAGGAAATCGCCGCCTGCCGCCCGTGGCTCGAAGCCGAATTGGACGTTTTGAAACCGAAAGTGCTGGTCTGCCTCGGCGCGACCGCCGCGCAGGCGTTGTTGGGAAAAGAATTTCGCGTCAGCCAACGACGCGGAGAATTTGTCGAATCGCCTCTGGCCGACCACGTCGTAGCCACCGTCCACCCTTCGTCAATTCTTCGCGCGCCCGACGATGAAACCCGTCACGCCGAAATGGCTCGTTTCATTGACGACTTAAAGAAGGTCGCGAAGGTGATTCGCGGATAGTGGCACGGGCGTCCCGCCCGTGCGTTTCGGTTCTTACTAGTATAACTCCACGTCGCCAGGTTCCAGGACCGGCTCTTCAACTCATTTATCACCAAACACCGCCTGAATCGCCTCCAGGTAACCGTACCCATACTCCTTTTCCGGTTCCAGCACACTCCCCTCGGGCCACTCATTCCAGGCATTAATTGTCACAATCTTCGGCGTAGTCGGCGCCGCCAGCAGACGTTTCTTGATGATTTTGCAAGCCTCGCGAAACGCGGCTGGGGAATTGCCCACCATCACCGGATTGACGACATAAGGTCCGGGCTTGTCCCATTTGGCATCCGGGTGCGCCCGCGGAGAATTGTCCCAATTGATCGTCACGTTGGGAAAATAAGGCACCGGGTAGCGAGTAATCGCGTTTTCGTAAAATTTAAGATAGCCATCGCGCCCTTGAACATAATCGGACGTGGGAAACGTGCTGTAATTCAACGCGCCATAATGCACCCAGGTATAACCAGTCAAACTATCGAGCGCGAGGTCGCTGGAAAGTTTGGCCCAGTCAATGGGCGTCCCGCTCCCGGGCGAACGAGGTTCGCCCCACAGCACGGCATTGATGTGCAGACCGGGAAAGCCGGCCACGCGCGCCTTCTCACGAAAGCGGTCCAGTGCCCCCCGCGCTCCTTCCACCGAGCCAAAGCTCTCCAGAAACAAATTCATCTCGTAAATCGAGAAGTAAGGCTTGCCGTCGATCTTCCAATAGCTCGGATGCTTGAAATAGCGCGCAATCACCAGGTCGGTGATTTTGTCCCACGTCGCCAGCGTGACCTTGCCGGGATAAAGCAGCTTCATTTTATCCGCCGGATTATAGCCTTGGATGTCGAGCCAATCGTGATTGGCCCACATCAGGCAGAATTTGATGCGGTCATTATTCGTGGCCTGAAGAAATCCCCGGTCCAACGCGCCTTCCAGGTAAGGACCGTCATTGTAATAATACCAATCGAAGATGAAAGCGTTGACCCCGTAATGAGCCGCGGCGTCGATTTTTTGCGCCATGACCTTCGGGTCGGATTCATCGCCATAGCCCCAAATTGGAACTTTAGGTTGCTTGTGGCCGGGAAAGCGCGGCTTCGCTTTTTTGATCAGATCCCATTCGGTGAATCCGGGATATTTGGCCTTGTCCCAACGCGGATCCGGATGCATGCCAGGATAATAATACGCCGCCACAGTTATTTCGGGAACCGGAGTCGCTGCCCGGCTAGGCAAAACCATCAACAGGATCGCCGCCGAGGCAATCAGCCATTTTGAAACCCGACTTGAAAAATCCACCGCTCTGGTTGGAAGAGGCATAGGTGGAAAAGTGTAAGCCAGCGATGCCTCGGTCAACTCAAATTCCGTGTAACCTGGCGTTCAATGAAAATCATAGGAGCGACTCGCCACCGCCGGATCATACTCCAACCGTTCAATGCGTTGCGCCTTGATATGAATGACGCCATTGATGTGTTGTAACCGCCCCTCAATGGTCAAAAATGGCTCTTCCGTAATCACCAACCGGTTCGCTTCAAACATAGGCGGCGTGACAATGGCATTGCTGATGCCCGTCTCATCTTCAAGGCTCACAAAAACAAATCCCTTTGCCGTCCCCGGCCGCTGCCGGCAAATAACATTTCCCGCGATGCGCACCATGCTGCCATGCTTTGCCGTCGGCAAATCCGCCGCCCGCAAAATCCCCGCCAGTCGCGAGCGCAGCAACGCCATCGGATGCGCGCCCGTGGTCAATTGCATTCCCGCAAAATCCGCTTGTATCCGCTCCGGATAGCTCATCGCCGCCAGCGGACTAACGTCATTGTAGCGGCGGTCTATGACCGCCGCTGTATTTTCCGCCGTCGTATTGCCCTCAAACAAATCATCCTGGCGCAACGGTTTTTCCACTTCCCACAATGCCTCCCGCCGATGCGCCGCAAAACAATTCAACGCTCCGATTTCAGCCAGCGTCCGCAATTCATCCTTATTCAATCGGACGCGCCGCTTGAAATCGATGAGTGAAGCGAAGGGCTTTTTCTTTCGCTCCTCAACCAGCCGCTTCGCCCCCGTGCCGCTCAAAGTTTTAACCACGCGCAAACCGAGGCGAATGGGATAATCCGTAGCGCAGGCTTTCCAGCCTGCGGGTCCACCGGACGTTCCAGTCCGGTGTTTCGGCGGATGCTCAATCACACAATCCCACTCCGAAATCATCACGCACACCGGCAGAAATTTCACACCATGCCTTTGCCCGTCCTTGATCAACGTGGCCGAAGAATAAAATCCCATCGGCTGATTATTCAGCAGGCTTGTATAAAATTCCGGCGCGCGATGCGCCTTCAAATACGCCGAGGCGTAAGCCAGGTGCGCAAAACTGATGGCGTGCGATTCCGGAAAACCGTAGAGCGCGAAGGAACTGACGGTCTTGATGATTTCTTCGATCAATGCTTCCGAATGC
This sequence comes from Verrucomicrobiia bacterium, assembly GCA_036272195.1. Taxonomy (GTDB): domain Bacteria; phylum Verrucomicrobiota; class Verrucomicrobiia; order Limisphaerales; family DASXHY01; genus DASXHY01. Next base: position 103,214 of record DATAZE010000006.1, read on the forward strand.
CCCTTGCGCTGCATGGCCTCGCACAACTTGATTTTCACCCGCTCCATTTTTTCCTGGGAACGATGGAAACTTAAGGCGCTGCGTAATTCTTCCGCCTCCGCGCCCGTGAAATCCGCCATGACCATCGCCATCTTTAACATTTGTTCCTGGAACAAAGGAATTCCCAGCGTGCGCCTGAGCACAGATTTCAAGTCTTTGTGATAACAAGGCATTTCATCGGGATCCGCGCCTTGTTCCACCTGCTTTCGCCGCTTGAGATAAGGATGCATCAAATCACCATGGATCGGGCCGGGGCGCACGACGGCAACTTCAATCACCAGATCATAAAACTTCGTTGGTTTCATCCGGGGCAACGTGGCCATTTGCGCGCGGCTCTCAATTTGAAAAAGCCCGATCGTGTCCGCCTGTTGCATCATCCGGTATGATTCAGGATCGTCTTTCGGAAGACTGGCGATATCAATGGGGCGGCCCAAGTCATGGGTCAACTTTACCGTGTCTTGCAACACAGACATCATGCCGAGACCGAGAAAATCCACCTTGATGATGCCCAGTGCCTCGCAATCGTCCTTGTCCCATTGCGCCACGACACGGCCCGGCATCGATGCATTTTCGAGCGGTACAATTCTATTGAGTTTGTCCTGGCAAATAATCATGCCGCCGGAATGCTGGCCCAGGTGCCGGGGTAAGCCCTTGATGTCGCTGCAAAGCCTGACAAACGCTTCCGCGCGCGGATGCGTTTTTGGCAGGCCGGATTTTTCCATCTGCGCAGGCAAATCTATGGTGTGGGGAAAATCGCCGTTGGCGTAGAGACTGGAAAAGCGGTTGAGTACGTCGCTGGAAAGATTCAGCGCCTTGCCCACTTCGCGTGCGGCGCTGCGCCCGCGATAGGTGATAACGTTCGCCGTCATGGCGGCTCCATGCTGGCCATAACGTTTATAAATTTCCTGAATCACTTTCTCGCGCCGATCGCCGCTCGGCAAATCAATGTCGATGTCCGGCCAGCACTGCTTGCGGCCTTCAGTCAGGAAACGTTCAAAGAGAGTTTCGAATCGGAGGGGATCGACCGCGGTAATTCCCAGACAAAAACAAACCGTGCTGTTCGCTGCGCTGCCACGCCCCTGCGCCATGATGTCGTTCTCACGGCAGAACTCGATGATGTCCCACACAATGAGAAAATAACCGGCAACCTTCAGTTTTTCTATCAACTGAAGTTCCTGTTCGAGTTGCATGCGGACTTTGTGCGGAATTCTATTATAGCGTTTTATCGCGCCGGCAAATGCTTTCTCGCGCAACACCTTGTCCATCGTCTCTCCCGTTTTGACCGGATATGCGGGAAACTCATAACCCAAATTCTCCAACGTGAAATTCAATCGCTCCGCCAGGCGGACGGTATTGGTAATCGCTTCCGGCAAATCACGAAATAACTCGCACATTTGCGCCGCGCTTTTCAAATGGCGCTCGGCATTCTGCTCCAACAATGTCCCGGCGGCATCCAGATGCGTGTGATTCCGAATGCAGGTGAAGACGTCGAGGATCGGACGTTCCGTTTCCGAGGCGTAAATCACGCCATTGGTTGCCAGCAACGGCAGGCCAAAATGTCGCGCAAGTTCAACGCGGGCTTTGTTGGCGTGTTCCTCCCCGCGAATGCGATGCCGTTGAATTTCAACGAAAAGATTATCGCGCCCAAAAATCTCGCAGAGATGCTCCACGCCCCGTAGTGCAGGCTTTCCAGTCTGCGGGTTCACCGGACTTTCCAGTCCGATGTTCCGATGGGCGGTTGGAAACGCGGCCAGCGCCACCAACCCGCCCGCAAATTCCGGCAGTTCATCCCAGCGCACATTGCATTTTCCTTTTTCACTTCGCAAATGCGCGCGCGTGAGCAACGGGCAAAGATTTTCGTAACCCGCCCGTGATTGCACCAGCACCGGAAGAATGGTTTTGTCTTCCATCGTCAATTCCGCCCCCACAATGGGCTGGATGCCGGCTTCGCGGGCGTATGAGAAAAATTGCGGCGCGCCGTAAAGGCCGTCCCGATCGCAAAGCGCCACCGCGGGCAATCCCAAATGCGCCGCGCGCAGGGCAAGCTCTTTCGGCCTGGAAGCTCCGCGCAAAAAACTAAACGCGCTGCGGCAATGGAGTTCCACGTATTGCTCAGTCATAAACTCCCTCTACGAAACAACCGTCGGAGGAACGAAAAATTCTAAACAGTGAGCCATCCGAAGTTTCAACGTCCCACTCCTCACGCGCCCAGCGGCCGCTGTCCCACCAATTGCCAGAACTGAAAAACGGCCCGCGCATTTCCACAATCGGCCCAATGAAAACATGACTCCGCAACAACACAGGTTTTTCGTCGCGAAATTCGATATGCGAGGGCAGGGGAGGCCGAAACCGCCGCAAAGGTAGTGGTAGCGCAGGCTTTCCAGCCTGCGGGTCCACCGGACTTTCCAGTCCGATGTTCCAATGGGCTGCTGAAAAGTCGTTACGCTCCATCCCAAAAGCCTGCGCCACCTTGAATGCATCCGGTCGATGAGTCGTTTCCAATTGCGGCGTGCCCACCCGGTCGGCCCCGCACAAGCCGGTCAGGCGCGCCAGCGTTTCTGCAAATTGATTCGGATCCCGCAACGTGCTTTCAAAAAGCCCGAATTGCCTCGCCTCAGGTTTGGCGGGTTTTGCCGACAGCCGAAGCACAGTGATCGGCGAATCCGTCCTCACCGTTTCCAAATGCGTCTGGAGCATTCGAAAAAGAATTTCGATATTCCCCGTCGGCGCGGGAATTTTGAACACGCGTTCATATTTCGCGCCCGAGGACAGGCTGAGTTGCAAATGAAATTCCGCCACCACCAGGTAAATTAATTCCAGCCGGCGCGAGAGTTGTTCCACAAAGCGACGCAACGCAAACAGCAGCGGCTCGACAGTTTCCACCTCGTTTTCAAATTCCATTTGTTCCGCAAATTCCTCCGCTGGCGCGATAAGCCTCAGCGGACGCGGAGAATCGGGCGAGACACGGTTGAATAATTCCACGATTTCCGGGCCCAGTCGCTCCGCGACCTTGTCTTTGCCCAGCGCAAGCAACTCACCAATCGTCTGAACACCCCAGCGCCGGAGAATTTCAAGAATTTCGACCGACGGTTCCAATGCCGAAATGGAAAATGATTCAAAAGCCCTAGTGGCACGGGCGTCTCGCCCGTGCGAATCAAAATGTGTGAAGGGATGATTGAGAACCAGGACAGGATTTCCCTCACGCGCCGCCAGCAACGCCCGTTCCGGCGTCGCCGCCAGCCCCACCTTCGCCTCAATATGAAATTGCCCCAGCACCTCGACCAATTTTCCTGCCCATTGCTCCACGGCAATGTCATCAGAGCAAAAACCCAACCCCTTCAATTCCATCGTGCAAACGCCGGGCGCCGTGGACTCGATATTTGGTGAAAAGGCATAGGCGGTTTGCAGCAAAACTTCAGTGGCAGATTCCTCCTGGGCCGGTGAACGAGGCTTGATGCTGAGTTCCGCGCAACGCGCCATCGCCTGGCTGGCCGTCAAACCTTCACCCACTCCGCAAGCCCGCGCCACCGAGGTCAATTGAACGATAACCGGCTTCGGCAATTTGGGATCAACCAGCGCGACCGCGCGACCGCGCAATTCCGGCTCATGCCTTAGCACCGCTTGCAGCGAAAAATTTGGAATGAAAATGACACCAAACATTTAATTGTAGTAGCCGACGTAAGGAGGGTCTGATTTTTCGTGATATGATTTGAGTCTAAGCCAATCTCGATTCCAATTCCCGGCTTTCCCCGAATCGTCGCGCTTCGGCAATTTCAACTTTCAATTCGCGCAAAAGTTCCTGCGGTTCCCGCTCCAGTGCCTTCAGCGAAAATCGCGAACGCAACGCAATCCGCGCCTGCGCTGGAGCAACCATCGCGCGCGGCGTGAAAACAACGCACACGGCGGAGGTTTGCTCGATGAGCCGCTGGAAGCGATACCAGGTCGTCGCGGGAATTTTGCGAAGCTGCGCCGCAGGATTGGAAACCAAATCGAGCAATACCACGGGCAAATTGCCGTCGCGCAACAGCAAATCAGCGGCCTTCAACGCTTCATCTGCCGAACGGCTGCGCACCCAGAGCAGGCGCGATAAATCTTCACCCAACTGCGTCACATCCAGCGAATCCTGGCCATCGACGACCGCCACAAATTTATTTTCACGCAGCGCCCGATGAATCAGCGCCGTCAGGAGCAACGCGCTGCCCGAGCCGCGTTGTTCCGCGGTCACTTCCGCCAGCGCCCCCTTGGCAAATCCGCCGCGCAATGGTTCATCCAGTTGCGGTAGCCCCGTGGGCCAAACGGCGTGCCTGGCGGCGGACAATTCGTCCGCTCTCACGCGCAGCCCCGGGAATCGTTCCGCCAGGAGCTTTCGCAACTCGATGATATTTGCCGCGGGCATAGTCGGTCTTCATAATTCTACCCCGCACGGCGAAGCAGGCAAAGGAAAACACTACGGACAATTTAAAAAGCCGCCTAGGACAACCGCTGTCCACCCCAAAAAATGTAGCAGCCGACGTGAGGATGCTCTGATTTTTTTGCTGAAAATGGTGAATAAATATTTCGGCGCCTCCTGGCTTTTCCCATCGTCGGAACAAGACGTCCTGTTTTGGGCTTTGAACTTTCACTGCGGCTCAACTATAACCTCCGGGTGCCTGACGAGTTCGTAAGTTCAATCAACGCCAGCACTCGCATTTGTGCGGTGTATGGCTTCCCGATCAAACATTCCGCGTCTCCCGCGATGCAGAATGCGGGAATTGCTTCCCTGGGTTTAAACTGGCGTTATATCGCGTGCGAAGTCGCGCCCGAAAACTTGCGCACTGCCATCGAGGGCGCAAAAGCCATGCGCTTCGTGGGGCTGAACCTCACCGTTCCGCACAAACTTCTGGCCGTGGATTTTGTGGATGTGTTCGATGATTCCGTGAAGATGTGGGGCGCGGTGAACACAATTCGCATCGAAGGCCGCGATAAAAGCGGCACCTGGCTGCCCATTTATCAATTCGGCGAGGTCCAGCCGGACAAAATCCGCGCGCAAGGTTTCAATACCGATGCCGAGGCGATCACGCGCTCGTTGCGCGAAGATCTGGGCATTGAATTACCCGGCTCGCGCGTGCTGCTGCTGGGCGCAGGCGGGGCAGGGCGGGTGGCCGCCCTGAAGCTCGCGGCCGAAAACGTGGGCGAATTATTTTTGGTGAATCGCACCCATTCCAAGGCTAGCGCCATCGCCGCGGAAATCCGCCGCCGCCATTTGAACGTGAAAATTCAAGTCGGCTATCCGCGTGGTGAAGTGGATTTGTGCATCAACGCCACCTCCATGGGGCTGTCGCCAAACGACCCACTGCCCGTGGACAACAAACAATTTTCCCTGCGCCAGGCGCACGCGGTTTATGATATGATTTATCGCCCGGCGGAGACATTGTTTTTGCAAACCGCGAAGGCGGGCGGCAGCCGCGTGGCCAACGGCCTCGGCATGTTGCTTTACCAGGGCGCGAAGGCGCTGGAAATCTGGACCGGCCAGCCCTCGCCGATCGCGATCATGCGCGAAGCGTTAGTGAGGGAAGTGTATCGGGAAAGTCCACAGTCCACAGTCCGCAGTCCGCAGCCCGTCGGCGGAGAGTCGAATACTGCCGGTTGAAGAGAAGCGCTTTTTCATGAGCAAAATTGAAAAATTTGAAGATGTAGTGGCCTGGCAAAGGGCGCGGGAATTAACCAAACAGATTTATACTCATACGAAAATCGGCGCTTTTGCGAAAGACTTCGGATTGAAAGACCAGGTTCAACGCGCTTCTGTTTCAATCATGGGTAATGTTGCAGAGGGATTCGACCGAGGTGGGGACAAGGAATTTCTTCAGTTCCTGTCAGTCGCAAAAGGTTCCTGCGCTGAAGTTAAATCACACCTATATACCGCATTGGACCAGCAATATCTCACTTCCACGCAATTCACGAATCTCTATAGCGGGGCTGACGAGGTGGGACGTATCCTGTCCGGATTGATGGCTTATTTGAAGCAATCCGACCTGAAAGGCCGAAAATTCAAATGATGCACATACGCGCGACTCTGGACTCTGGACTCTGGACTCTGGACTGTCTTAGTTCCGTCTCCGCTGCCGCCAACATCTTCGACACGAGCCTCTGGGCCCGCGTGCCGTTTCATTTCTGGTCACTCGTCTTTTTTGTCTTCGGTTGCAACATCGGGAGCTTTTTGAATGTTTGCATTCATCGCCTTCCGCTCGGTCAAAGCATCGTCTCGCCTCCTTCGCATTGTCCGCACTGCAAGTATTCCATTCCCTGGTATCTGAATGTCCCGCTCGTGACCTGGCTGTGGTTGCGCGGCAAATGCCGGAACTGTGGCGCGCCGATTTCCATTCGCTATTTCCTGGTTGAATTATTGACCGGCATCACGTTCCTCGCTTGCTGGAACGTTTTTGGCCGCCAATCGGTGGCCGTGACGCTGGTTTATTGCCTCTTCCTCAGCGGATTGATCGTGGCCACGTTCATCGACTTTGAGCATTTCATCATCCCGGATGAAATCACCATCGGCGGCATGATGGTGGGATTTGTGATTTCGATTTTTTTATGGCGTCTGCACGACCAGGACACCTTGTTCGGCGGCATCAAGGAAAGCCTCCTCGGCATCGCGGTTGGTGCGGGACTCATTTACGGCATTTTGCGTCTGGGAAAATTATTTTTTGGACGCCAGAGAATCGAAGTGCCTGCTGACGCGAAAATCATCTTCAGCGAAACTGGCGTTTATCTCGATGGCAGGGAAATCCCCTACGAAGAATTATTTTATCGCCGATCCGATGTCGTCACGTTGCATGCGCAAACGCTTGAACTGGCCGACCGCTGTTATCGGGACGTGCGCGTCCGGCTCACGCCGCAAAAACTGCAAATCGGCGACGACGAATTTAACCCCGAGCAGGTGCCGCACATGGAAGCCGCCACTGTGGAAATCGTTTTGCCCCGGGAGGCGATGGGGTTCGGCGACGTGAAATTCATGGGCGCGATTGGCGCCTTTCTCGGATGGCAGTCGGTGATTTTTTCGCTGATGGTCAGTTCCATCATCGGCTCCGCTGTCGGCATTGCGCTGATCCTGATGCGGAAACGCGAATGGTCCTCCCGCCTGCCGTACGGTCCCTACATTGCACTCGCGGCGGCGATTTGGGTTTTCGGCGGAAGACATCTTTTTGAGTTGGTATTCGAGCCAAAATAAAGCGGCTCTTTATATGAAGGATGCGCATCATTCACTTCTGCTCAACCCTTGATCTTCATTTCAAAAGTTCTGCCAACGTCGGAATTCCTTATGAATGTCGGAATTGCTTACGGATTTTGACCTCCAATTACCGATCAATGCCCGCCTCCGAGCCGCTCTCAAAGGTATAAACGCTTGATTCACAATAAGCTGGCACCCTGACCCCTTCAACGGCGACACGTTTGGCATCGAAATGGCTAAACAGATTTCATGAGTAAAAGTATGAATATCAATAAGTTACGGACAAAAATCCCGGGGAAATTCTGGGTGGCTGTCCTGAGTTTTACGGGCCTTGCACTGTTGCAGGCTGCCGCAGTTCCCGTCACCGTTCAGGAAGTTGGAATTGGAGCGAACGAGATTGTTCAAATCACCAGCTCCACCTTGGGTAACCAAACGGTTTATGCTGGAACGATTAACCTTCTCGTGAATGGCAAAGCCACCCAGGGCTTTTGCATTGATCCGTTCCATTGGAGCATCCCTGGACCCCAGGCATACGATGCCGAACCGCTCGGAGCTGGACCAAAATCCCCCGGGGGCCCCATGGGAGCGGGCACCGCGTTGAAAATTGAACAATTGTGGGCTCACTTCTATTCGACTGGCATTAGCAGCCAAAATGCGGCCGGATTGCAAATAGCAATCTGGGACCTGGTTGGCGGCGCAAATTTCAAGCTCGACTCGACTCCTGATTATGGCGCGGCCGATATGCTGGCGTGGGTGAATAGTAACCCCACCGCGATTGCCGCCAATTTGATCGCGGTGACCGGCCCCGGCCAGGATTACGTAATTCCGAATGTTCCGGATGGCGGCACGACCGTGTTGCTCCTGGGAATGGGACTCGCAAGCGTTTTTATCATGCGGTCCAAATTCCTTACGGTCGCTTCGACGAAATAATTGCAGTTACTACTGAAGCTGAAGATAAACTCGCGAGCCGTCGGTTTTCAAACCGGCGGCTTTGTTTTCGGTGAGAAAAAGGCGCCCGGCCTCAACTTTGCCGCTCTGCAAGATATATTCGCGAACCGTCTTCGCGCGCTGGGACGCCAGCATCTGAAAATCGTCGTCTCCGACCTGGATGCTGTTTAGCAACGCAAGTTCCATTGGATCCGCGGCGGTGGATGCAGCCTGCGCCGCGGCCACTGGCGGCGGTGCCGTCGGAGCGGGTTCTCTGGCCATCAATTGCGATGCCCCTCTCTCGGCAGTTTTTTTAAAGACGGACGGCTGGCTGACGGTCGGAGCGTTTGGAACGGTGTTGGACGCCGTTGAAATCAAACCCTTCGCGAGAGCATCGGCGTAGAGCTTTTTCAAAAGCTCCGGACGTTCTTCCGCCGCGACGACAACCTGGTCCGGCATCACCGCCTCGCGATCCGTCTTGCGCAACTGTTGCCATTTTTGGGCGCGCAATTGTTTTTCGAGAAGCACCGCGCGCAATCCGCCCTTGTCCGCATTTGTGTCCACACTGCCGGAGATTTCCAATTGCAAACCGGGCCGTTCGTAAAGCGCCTTGACCAGCACATCGAGCTTTTCCTTGCTCGCGGGCGGAAGGTCCGCCGTGCCCGCCCCAAAATCCTGATAGCTGATTTCCTGGCCCTTCCCGCCGAACATCGCCCCCAGCACTGCAAACGGTGAAGTAATCGCCTTCTCAACCACGTTCCAAACCGCCCGTACAATCACCTTGTGCAGCCTGAATTGCGGGTCGTCCAGGCTCCCTTCAATCGGCACGTCGAGCACGATTTTCCCGCTGCGATCTTCCAGCACGGCAATCCCCAGCTTGACCGGCAGGTGTGTTGCATCCGGGCTGCTCACCTTTTCGCCAAAAGTAAACTGGTCAAGCGTGATGACATTTTCCGATTTAAGACTTCGTCCATGCAAATGATACGCCAGGGCCATGCTTAACTTTCCCTTTGCGATGCGGTAGCCCGCGAATTTTCCCGAGTAAGGACTGGCGGCGGTCAAATCCACGTCGTTCACCGCAATCTTGATTTCATTCGTCTGGTCCTTGCTGAAGGGATTGATGGCTCCGGTGATTTCCACCGGGCCGACATCGTCCACCTTCGCGTGCAAATTCACATCCGCATGTTGCAAATCCTCGGAAGAAATTCCCGCAATGGTCCCGCTGATCTGATTGACCGCCATATTGACGTTCGGTGTGACGGAGCGATCGGTGAAATTCGCGCTCGTGTTCGTGATGACGATGTCGCCCACGGAAAATTTCTTCAGTGGCAACTGCGCCAATGCATTGGTGGAAATAACGGTGTCACCGGCGAGCAACGATTTTTTCGTTTTCGTCTCCGCTGCGGGAGCGGATGCTTCGGCCACGACATTCGAGGGGTTGTTCGTGCTCGACATGCGCAATGCCGCCAAAAGATTGATGGTGCGATTGGTCTCAATGATGAGTCGCGCATAAAAACCATCCACGCCGATTGTCCTGATGGCCACCTCCGGTGGATTCAGTCCCGCATTGATTTCGGAGATGTGGACGGAATCCCATTTCAACAACGGTTCGCCGAGCACACCGTCGACCGTGTTGAAATCATTGAGCCACGTATCGCCGGTGAACGTGACCTCCGGCAACGAGCCGCTGGGCGCGCGCAACCGAATCTGCCCATCCATGCCGAGCTTGCTGCCAATGATGAACACACTCAGCCTCGAATCGAGATACGGGTCGAGCGGATGCAATTCAATATTGGCAAACGCCAGGTGAATGTCCGCGGACGGCGGCGCCAGCGAGGCGTTGACTTCGGTATGCAGCGTGCCGTTCGTGTTCCAGCGCAGCGAGACCGCCGTGGTGAAATTGGTCAGCGGCAGGTTCGAGAGATTCGTGGCGTTGACGGTAATTTGGTCGAGCGTGAGGCGCGCCGGACGCGGATTGCCGAGATCTTCAAGTTGCACCGTGCAATTGCTCAAACTAAGTGTGCCCACGGTTGCCGCGAAGGAATTGGTGATTTGCGAGAACGCGGCAAAACCGTTCGTGACCGATTGCAGCAGTAATAGAATCGCATCGGTCGTGTTGGTTGTTTCCGGCGCTTTCGGCGCAGGCGTCGAAACCGTCGCTACGAGCGCGTTTGTTTCCGCCGCACCGCGCTTCAAAGACAGAGTCGCCCCGGCGACGTCGATTTGATCGATACGCACCGCCAGTTGTTTGGCCGGCCCGGACGGCGTTTTGGGCGGCGCGTTAGTCGAAAACTTCGTCAGGATATCGGAAAAATTAAATGTGCCGTCGCCGTTCATCTGCACATGCACGAACGGCTGCGAAGTCCGTATCTCCTTGAATATCCACGGATGCCCGAAAAACGATGCCACCTGAAAATTCACGTACACCTCATCCCACGAAACAAACGGCTCGCCGCTCTTTTCCTTGATGACCAGGCCGTGAATCGCCGCGGAGAAATCGAACGGGTTCAGTTTGACCTGCTGAATGCTGACCTCGCGTCCCAGTTGTTCCGACATTTTTTTCGCCGCCACGGACCGGATGATTGGCGGCAGAATGAAGAATCCAACAATCGTGTAGAGCAGCAGCAATCCAATCGCCCAGAAAACCAGCTTTCGCCCCTTGCTTTTTTTGCGATAGGGCACACTCAAGATTGGCTTTTTCATGGGTAAGTTACTCGCACTGCGCTTTATGGCGCAATGCATGGTCGATCAGGACCAGTGCGGTCATGGCCTCGACCATCGGCACCGCGCGCGGCAGTACGCACGGGTCGTGCCGGCCTCGGGCCTTCAGCGTAGTGTTTTTGAAATCAACATCCACCGTATCCTGTTCCAGCATGACCGTGGCAACGGGTTTGAACGCTATTCGAAAATAAATCGTCTGCCCGTTGGAAATGCCGCCCTGAATTCCGCCCGAGCGATTGGTCGTGGTGAAAACCTTGCCGCCTTTCGAACGAAACGCATCATTGTGTTGCGTGCCCGTAAGCAGAATGCTCGAAAAACCGGAACCGATTTCAAACGCCTTCGAAGCAGGCAGGCTCAGCATCGCCTTGCCGAGGTCCGCCTCGAGACGATCGAACACCGGTTCGCCCCAGCCCGCCGGCACGCCGCGCGCCACCCCTTCGACAATGCCCCCCACTGAGTCACCCGCGCGCCGCATTTTCTCGATGAGACGAATCATTTTTTCCGCAGCTGCCGCATTCGGGCAGCGGACAATATTCGATTCGATATCGGCAAGCTTCACTTTTTCCGGGTCCACTTCCGCCGAAATTTTCTGGACCTGCTTCACAAACGCCAGCACTTCGACCCCGTAACGTTCGCGCAACAGTTTTTTGGCAATCGCGCCAGCCGCCACCCGTCCGATGGTTTCCCGCGCGCTGGTGCGCCCGCCACCCTGCCAGTTGCGAATGCCATATTTCGCCTGGTACGTGTAATCCGCATGCGAGGGGCGAAACTTAGTGGCCATCTCGCTGTAAGCCTCTGGACGGGCGTCCGTATTGCGCACCCACATGGAGATGGGCGTCCCGAGCGTCTTGCCTTCGAACGTGCCGGAAAGAATCTCCACGCGATCCGCTTCCTTGCGCGGCGTGACAATTTTTGACTGGCCGGGCCGGCGACGGTCCAAGTCGGGTTGAATATCCGCTTCCGTCAGCGCCAGCCGGGGAGGGCAGCCATCCACGACCACGCCCACACCGCCCCCGTGAGATTCACCCCAGGTGGTGATGCGGAACAGATTCCCGAATGTGTTTGCCATGCGCGAAGTTTAGGCTTCCAGCTTTCCAGTTCCAAGTTGGAAAAATCAATCCTGGGAGCGTCGGCGTCCCGCCGGCGAGGATCTGACCTTCAGACGCATCTCAAAATTTATGCAGTGTTTCAGCCACGGAGTGGCGACAGATGGTAGCCCACGGCGCGAGCCGTGGGATTGAAGGGTTAGGGGAAATGAGCCGCGGAGCGGCGAAAGAACGCGCCCCGACATTTTTCTTTCGCCCCATCCGGGGGATCGGCGATTTTCACGCTCGTTCCCCAAGGCTCACGCCGTGGGCTATCCTCTGACGCTGCTCCGCAGCTATTTCCGTGATTTTTGCCATATACAAATTTTGATATGCGCCCGATTCTCCGCGAAGACCACTAAATTTGTTGCTCATTGATTTCGATGCCATAAAATCACGGCTCACCGTGAAAATTGTCCTGGGCCGTCTCATCAACGAAAGAATTCACATGAAAACATTCATTCGCTCCCTCCTCCTGTTGCTTTCACTCACCGTTCCCACCGCGCTCCTCGCTGCGGACGCTCCGTTTGACGGTCTCAATATGAACCTCGGCAATCTTAGCCGTGTTTCCGATGCGCAAACCCGCTCCATCGGCCCCGAAAATTTCACCGGCGAAAAAGGCAAAGCCGGCATGTCCACCGACGGCCCGGCGGCCAAAGGAGCCGCTCGCGAATTGGGGCAGGGGTGGAAAGTTTCTCCTTATGCGCACGTCGCCGCCCATTCCACTTTCACTCTCGCGGAGATTTCCGGCTCGGGAGTCATCCAACAGATTTGGATGACCCCGGCGCCACTGGACAAAACGCGTTTTTACATCCTTCGTTTTTATTGGGATGACGAAACCGAGCCGTCGGTCGAATGCCCCCTAGGCGATTTCTTTGCGTGCGGTTGGGGAAAATATTGCCAGATCAGTTCGTTGCCGGTCTGCGTGAACCCTGGCAGCGCCTTCAACTGCTATTGGCAAATGCCGTTCCGAAAAAAATGCAAAATCACTTTGGAGAACATCGATAACAGCCCCATGACCATTTATTACCAGGTCAACTACGCGCTCACCCAGGTGCCCGCCGACGCCGCCTATTTTCATGCGCAATTCCGCCGCGAAAATCCGCTAAAAACGAAAGGCCTTTACACGATTCTTGATGGTGTGGAAGGCAAAGGCCAATACGTCGGCACTTACCTTGCCTGGGGAGTGCATCACACTGGCTGGTGGGGTGAAGGCGAAATCAAATTCTTCATGGATGGTGACAAGGAATTTCCGACCATCTGCGGCACGGGAACCGAGGATTATTTTTGCGGCTCCTATGATTTTGAAACCCATTCCGAAGGGAAGGGGCATTACACCGAATTTTCAACACCCTACAGCGGCCTCGCGCAAGTCATCCGTCCCGACGGCCTCTACGACTCGCAGGAGCGCTTTGGCTTGTATCGCTGGCACATCATGGACCCGATCCGATTTGAAAAAGACTTGAAGGTCACCATCCAGGCCCTGGGATGGAAATCCGAAGGGCGTTACCTCCAACTGCAGGATGACATTGCCTCCGTGGCCTTCTGGTATCAACTCGAGCCGCACAAACCATTTCCCAAATTGCCCAGCAAGGACGAATTGGAATTGGATTGAGCGTTGTTAGGTTTTGGAAATCTCGTACGCGCAACACCAAAAGTCGAGCTGCGTTTGAATCGCAGGGTAGGGACGCCGCGCTGCGGTGTCCCCGTCCGCGTTCAGCGGACGGAATTATTGGGTCAACACAGGTTATTCACCCTTGCCGCGTTCAATCCGTATAATCTTCGTTCAGCGAACGCAGGAACGCGGCCAATGGAACGATGGCGGAATCATTCAAAACTATATTGCTCAACTCAGGATCACCGTTCCTGACCGCTCCTTGCCGGGCCTTCTTGGAAAAGGTCTGATAAAATCGAGCCACAGCTTCGAAGGAATTCATCCGCCCGGTATGCAGATACGGATTTGAATGGCCCAGGTCCCGAACGGTTGGAGTCTTAAAACGCGCCAGCATCTGGGGCAACACTTCGGCGGGCCCCGGTAATTGAATCGAAAGCCGGAAAAAAGTCTGCGTCATATCGGAGAGGGGAATACTCACGCTGCCATGGCCCTGCTGATCAAATGTGTTGGTCGCAATGATGACCCAATTCGTCATCGGCAACAGTGGATCCGTCGACGCCATAACGTAATACGTCCCGCCCGGCGCGCCATTTGTGCCGAGAATCGTAAAAGATCGAGTGTCGGTCCCTCCCGTTTGGTCGCCACTGACTCGCGCGTTCGCGATTTGTGGCGTTGGCAACCTCAGCAATCTCGGCAGAATTTGTTCAATCCCCGCTTGCGGCGCCGGAAAGTCAGGATTCGCGTAAACATTCCATAAACCCAGGTCCGTGGCGCCCAGTTGTGTTTTGACCGGTGGCGTCTCGAATATTCCCGTCGCAAAGGGATGCTGTGGCGTCGGTGGCAAATACGCGTCGTAATTGGCCTGTCTCGTCGCAAAATCAGGCACCTCCAGCTTCTTGAACGAACCACTTCCATGAATGGCATCGTATTCCTCCTGGGCAACTCCCGTGTTGTGAAAAACAAAATCCGTGAAAGCCGGCAGAGAGTGGCAGGTGGCACAATTGCCCACATTCGAATTAGGTTTGTTACTCTCCGAATCCTTGTTTCTCAAAAAAATCTCCAACCCCTGCAATTCCCTCGGGCCAAACCGAAAGGTTTGTTTATGCGTCGTGAATTCGCCATCCGCGGGGTCGATTACATATTGCGGATGCGGCAATTGGCTGACCAACTTAAGCAGACGCTGGGCATATTCCGCCGAGGTTTCGTTGGTATCCGGAAGTTGCGGCAGGTTGTTCTTTATCAGGAAAACGTCAAAAGGCGAGCCGTTGAAAATCGGCGTTCCGTTCCCGACAAAGTCCACCCCGTTCGTGGCCTGCGACAAAGCCAGGTTTCTCAAGTACTTCTCGATCAAAGTGGCGACCGTATCGAGAATTTGTTCGTCCGTTGCGGCGCCGGGTCTCATATCCAGCCAAAATTGCGGCGAAATCAGATCTGACGTCAGCGTGCGGGGATCAAATAGAAAATTTCCCTGGTAACTATTGAATCCCGAAAAAACATTCGCGTAGGCGGTTTCTCCCGGCAATTCAATCGCAAAACGGCTGTCGCGCGCCATCAGAGCCAGATAACCCACGCCGTCGTCGTCGCGGATGACATTGGCAATATGATGCACCGCTGTCGCGTATTCATCGGGCTTCCAGCCGTAAGTTCGGCCCGTCAGCGTGCCAATAATCAAATCATGGGCGGACGCAAACTGGCCGTCGTGATGAAGAAACAATGGCACATTACGCGGCAGCAGCGCATCGACCAGCGGCATCGAATTGCGTGTTGTTTGCGTGAGGCCATCGTCGCGCGGCGGAACCGGACTGCGTCGCGTAAAATCCGCATAAGTGCGGTTGCCCAGGGTATGATCACCGAAGTCGCCATAACCCTTTTCGTCCACCAGATGACACTGCCGGCAATTCATGGCCTGGCCGGCAAATGGACCCAGCACAGGCTTGGAAGTCGTTTTTAACGTCGCCACCGTTGGATCCCCGGGAACCGTAGCGTTCACATCACCGCCCGAGTGAGCGAAAAAATATTCCGAGAATCGTGTTTCCAAAAACAGACGCTCGCCAATATTGACATTTGCGCCGTCAAAATCAGTGGGAAAGGTATCATTGTCTGCCTTGGTCTGGTAACCCAACAACAGAACGAGGAAAGTAAAAAGGATACTGCGGCTGCCAGAAATCAGATTCATTATCGCAAAACCCCATGATAGCCAGCCGAACGCGAGTGTCAATTCAGTCCCCAGTTTCTTATAACTTCACTCACGTTTAACTATACCTGTGCCCCTGAAAGTTAATTTGCTGACGTTTTTTTTCGACAATGCTCCCGGCGTTCGCGGGCTTGCCTCCAGATTATGGAAAAGCCAATCGATAGAATCGCTGCCTGCCGTTTATTGCATTGGTCACAACGTTATTTCCGCCTAGGATTGTCGGTTGTGGTAAAACCGTTACCCAGGAGTCCATCAAGTTGGAGTTGGACTGAAGTTTGAAAGTTCGATCGTCCTCCGCCGGCCACACGAGCCGAACGGCGCTGGTTGAAGCACCTTCAATCAGCAATGCAGGTGGCGGTGCAAAATAGACCGACGGCAGCCGGCTGAGACGATAGAACTTCTCGATTCCAAAAAATGAATTGGTGATGACGAAATTAGTGCCTGTGATTACCGGAGTGAGGGCTGAGGCGGCCCAGTTGGTTGTGCCCAGACCGGTACTGTATTCCAAATGGAAAGCAGGAAAGTTGGTGGACCAATAAATGCGGGCCGTGGCGGGGGCAATCGTCTCGATTTGCAGTACCGGCTGAATGACGGAAGACAACTGTTTGCCGGCGGACGCGACATTGTAGATGGCCGCGATTTCGTTTGCTGCCAGGGCCCGGTTGTAGATGGAAGCCTCGTCGATTTGGCCGTTGAGAAACAAGCCCGGCACTCCGTTTTCAATATCAGCACCCAAAAGCAAAGGATGCGAATCGAAGGCCATGGATTTGGCGGCGTTGGCGGCAGCCACAGCGATACCGTTGACATAGAGCGCCTCTTGTCGGGTGTTCCCGTCAAAGGAAAAGGCGAGGTGATACCATTGTCCCAACGCCAGTGGCGTCGTGGTTGAGATAAAAGTTCCGAATCCGTTCGCGTCGCAAATCGCCGCCAAAGGTGCGCCATTCACGAGAGCCAACCCGTAAGAATCCAGAGTGCCCGAGCCAATCGGTTTTGCAAAAACCAATTGGGTGCCATTGGTTGAAAAGATTTTAACCCAGGCTTCCACCGTCACCGACGCAGGCCGCAGGCTGGGTGAATCCGGAATAAGCACATAATTAGTAGTCCCATCGAAAAGAAAGCTTTGCCCGACTTTGCCACTGGCGAAGGCGACGCCGTTAGTCAAAACTCCATGGTTGGCGCCAATGGCATCCAGGGCATCATTCTCCGCGCGCCACCAACTGATGATGCCGGCTGGCGTCGGCAGCGGAACCGGTGGTTGGGGTGAAACGGATAAAACGTAAACGAGTTCCGCCGTGACCGTATTGCTCAGGACCATGGTGACCTGATTGGATGGATAGAGGAAGCGGGCAAAACTGCCCGTGCACGCAGTCGCGACTAAGGGAGCGAAAACATCGTTCGTCGTGGGAGTATAATTGTTGGTCACGTTGACGCTGAGAGTTCCGTTCAAGTTGACGCTCCCGGAAACTTGAAGTTGTCCGTAAGTGGCTCCAGCCGCCGTGCCCCACAGCGCGCAGTTCAAAGTGCTGTTTGAGGTGCAGGCATAACCGCCGTTGGCCAGCAAAATACCGCTTTGGATGTCCACCGTGCCATAATTGTTAAACTGGACCGGATAGAAGGGACCGATGACGGTGGTCCCCGTGCTCACTGATTTTCGAAAGGTGCCCGCGTTATCAATGCGGGGGGCTGCGCCGGGCGAACCCCTGAAGGCAGCTGAGCTCTGGACATCGAACAATGCCCCCGGGCGATTGGTAATCACTGCCCCGGAGCTTGGGTAAAAGTCAGCCGCCCCGAACCAGACCATCGTGCCTGCGTTTTCCAGGGTGCGAGTATCCAGGAAAACCGGGCTTGCGGTATTAATGGTCAGCAAAGCGTTGGAGGAGATGATCGTTCGCCCGTTGCCATTTATCGTGCCCGAGGTCCAGTTCATTGTGTTTCCCACAGTCACCACCATATTGCCGCCGAGCGCGCCACCGGTCAGGCTTATTACTGCGGGTGAGACTATGCCCGAGCCATTGAAATTCGCAGCGCCCGCGTCGATGCTCAGTGTGTTGTTGGTGCAGAAAACGGTGCCGCTGAAATTCACTGTGGGGCTGTTGCCGGTGAAAACCATCGGGCCTGTGACATTGACCAAACCACCCAGATCTATGAATCCCCCCGTGAAGATGAGATTACCCGCACCCGTAATAGTTGAGCCGACAACGGCAGTAAAATTGCCCGCCAGATTCAAAGTTGTGTTCGTTGGCACGGCAATATCGCCGAAGTTCGCGCCACCACTAAAGGCCAGGCCGCCAGTCTGAATATCCACCGAGCCATAATTATTAAACAGGACCGGGTAGAGAGGGCCGACCGTGGTCGTTCCCGTGCCGCCCGATTTGCGGAACGTGCCCGCGTTATCAATGCGGGGGGTTGCGCCGGGCGAACCCCTGAAGGCAGCTGAGCTCTGGACATCGAACAATGCCCCCGCGCGATTGGTAATCACTGCCCCGGCGCTTGGGTAAAAGTCAGCCGCCCCGGACCAGACCATCGTGCCTGCGTTTTCCAGCGTGCGAGTGTCCAGGAAAACCGCGTTTGCGGTATTAATGGTCAGCAAAGCGTTGGAGGAGATGATCGTTCGCCCGTTGCCATTCATGGTGCCCGAGGTCCAGTTCATAATGTTCGTCACAGTCACCACCATGCTGCCGCCGAGCGTGCCACCGGTCAGGTTTACAACTGCGGGTGAGACTATGCCCGAGCCATTGAAGTTCGCAGCGCCCGTGTCGATGCTCAGTGTGTTGTTGGTGCAGAAAACGGTGCCGCTGAAATTCACGGTGGGGCTGTTGCCGGTGATGGCCATTGGGCCAGTGACATTCACCAACCCACCCAGGTCTATGAATCCCCCGGTGAAGATGAGATTGCCCGCACCCGTGATGGTTGAGCCCAGAACGGAAGTAAAGTTGCCCGCCAGATTCAAGGTCGTGTTCGTCGGCACGGCAATATCGCCGAAGTTCGCGCCACCACTGAGGGTCAGGCTGCCGCTCTGAATGTCCACCGAGCCATAATTGTTAAATAGGACCGGGTAGAGAGGGCCGACTGTGGTCGTTCCCGAGCCGACCGATTTGCGGAACGTGCCCGCGTTATCAATGCGCGGGACTGTGCCGGGCGAACCGATGAACGAAGCCGGTCCTTGGACATCAAACAATGCCCCGGCCCGGTTGGTGATTACCGCTCCCGCACTGGGATAAAAATCCGTTGTGCCAGTGAATAATAACGTGCCGCCATTTTCTAACGTCCGGCTATTGAGGGAAACGTTGGCAGCATTGGAGATGGTCAGGGTTCCCCCCGTTTCAATCACGGTACGACCGGTTCCCTCCATGGTGCCTGCAGTCCAGGTGCAGTTGCCGTGGGCCGCTAACGTTGCGGTCCCCGTCAGAGTTGGTGAAACTCCGTTGGCCCCAAAGGTAAAGTTGTTGCAAGTGGCGTTGTTGTTCAGAGTCACGGTGGCGAGACTCGTAATCGTGACATTGTCATCCGGGCCCGGGACTAAAGCTGGCAGCCAATTCGCCGGCGCATTCCAATCCCCACCGGCAGCATTTATCCAGGTGAAAGTAAAAGGCTCAAAGTGAGCAAATACCGTCTTGTTCATGTTCATGACCAAGGTTATGGAATTGCTCTGCGCCGAAACGTCTCCTGTCCACAAATGGAAAGTCTCGGGCGCGATGGGGATCGCCGTGAGGGTGACGGTTTGTCCATTGGTGTAGTTGTCCTGCAGCGGGACCACCTGCACCGTGCCTCCGTCTTGCGACACAGTCAGTCGAAAGAATCCTGATACTCCGTCCGCCGGATTGCTCCCATCGAGGAATTCCTGCAGGTTGGAAATTCCGTCGTGGTCAAAGTCGCCGGTGGCGGTCTGACTCAGATTTCCGAACTCGGAGATTTCCCAGGAGTCCGGCAAACCATCGTCGTCGGTGTCGATCCACAGCATTGCCGGCGCGCTGGTTACGCTGCCGAAACTGTTCGAGAGCACCACGTCGTAGACGCCCTGGTTCGTAGCGTTGATATTTGAGAACGCGAGGACATCGGCTGAAGGGGCGGGCAAATTCGTGCCGTTGAACCGCCATTGATATGAAAGCCCGCGCGAATCTGCCACCGTGACAAAGAAGGAAGCCAATTCGCCAGGGGCCACTACCTGCATCTGAGGTTGGCCTAGGATTAAGGGCAGGCCGGAAGTGGCTGCTTTTTGCACCAGAAGATTTCCGTTCGTGTCGAATTGAAACTGTGACTGGGCGTGGCCCGAAGCGACGAACCATAGAACCAGCAGCGTCGTGGCGGTCGACGTGCGGAGTTTGTGGATCGCGTTCCGGTCGCGGAGAACCATTTTCCAAGCCGCCTGTATCTTGCGGGTCATGGATTGTTATCGAGTTGTTTGAGCAGCCGATCCTCGTAAATGTTGAGGACCCCGCCGTTGCCCTGTCGTACCAGGCCAAGGATTCCGTTTACGGTGTTGCAGTCAGTCATCGTCAGGATTGTGAGGCCGGCTCCGATGAATCCACCGAAGGTGCGGGAAAGGCCTGAGAAACTGGTGGCCTCGAGTGCCGGTGCCCGTTCGAGAGCTACTTCAACCGTCTCCGCAACTTCCATGAGCTCGCCCCCGGCCACCTCCACCATCTCGCCCCCAGTGACATCCACGATCTCACCACCGGTCACTTCGACCATTTCGCCGCCCGAGGCTTCAACCATTTCGCCGCCGGGAACTTCCATCATCTCACCGCCCGTCACCTCCGTGACTTCGCCGGCCGATGTTTGTGACGGCGTGGGCGTCGAGGCCGGGGTTGAAGGTGGCGGGCTATCCGTCCTCCAAGACGAGGGTTTCCAGCCAGACCCGTAAACATTTTGGCCTGCCCTTTTTGCGGCTATCATCTCAAGCTGGGCATCGGTGTATAGCCCGGAGCGATCAGTCATGTTGACCGGATTGTTCGCCACATAGGAATAAAGATTGGGGCCAGCTTTCATCTCCGCATTTTTCAGGGGGTCGCGCGAAAGCCATCGACCCAGTTCCGGGTCATACGCACGAAAGCGGGTCAGACTCAAGGAGGCCTCGCCACTCCAGAACATGCCGGCGAATCCAAAATCGGCATCCACATCACCACTCACTTTGATTCTGCGCCCGAATGGATCGTAGGCGTAACGCGCGCGCAAATTACCGGCCGCATCGGTTAATTCATGGATCGAGCCAAGATGGTCGCGCGTGTAAAAATAATTGCCCGCCAGGGGGCCCGTCTCCACTTTCATGCCTTGCGAAAAGTAACGCTTCGTAACCGCCCCGGCGGCGTCCCGTTCTTCGCAAATTTCATTATCGCACCACACCAACCGCCGGAATGATATTTCCGAACCGCTTTGAAGTTGCCGGATGGAGGCAAGACGACTCCGGCCGTCGTATGTAAATTCCGTCCGATGGATCCCGGTAGTCGTAGCGGTCAGGCGGTTTTGCGCATCCCATTCGTTGGTGCGGGATTGTACCGCGGGGTTTTCGGTTGTATTGATCTGGTTCAAGGCATTGTAGGTGGAAGTCCTGTTCGTGCCTCCGGCGAGTTCCGTCAATCGATTACCTGCGGGGTCGTAGGTATAGGTGTTGTCCGTGATGGTGAGATCAGAGTTGGTGATGGACGCGGAGAGCAGTTGATCCACCGCGTCATAACCAAAAGTAAAAATAGAAGGCGATTGTGCTCCGGCCTTCTGGGACCAACTCGTTATTCGTTTCCTGGGGATATCGTAATTGTAGCTGAATTGAGAAATTGGATTAGCCCCCGCCGTATAATTGAACTGCTGAAGCCTAAAATCTTGGAGATTGCCGCCAAAGCCGGCGGCCAGCGTCTGCCCATTGGGGTCACTTTGAGAAATCAGCCGGCGCGAACTGCCTTCGTACGCAAATCCGAATGTGCCCAGTGCGTTGGTTTCGCTTAGAATCCGTCGGGCGGCATCGTAGGTTACGCCCAGATCCACGCCGTTAATGCTGCGATGACTCACGCGGCCCAGTTCATCATAGCCGTAAGTAATCGTGTCGTTGGGGAGTGGACCGTCGACAGCGGCCAAATTGCCGGCTCCTAAAACGGCAACGGCGGTAATTGGAACGTAAGAGTATAAGGTCGTTCCGGTAACATCAGTCATTGAGATCAACCGTTCATAATCCGCGTCATACGCATAATTGACCGACGGGGTGGGAACTGCGGCATTGGGGAAACTGACCGATTTCAGAGTGTTGTCACGATTGAAGATGTATTGCGTAATTTGATGGTTCTCGTCAATCATCTGCTGAAGACGGCTAGTGGAAGGCTCATAAGTGTACCGGACGATTGAACCATCGCCGTACTGCTTGGTGGTGTGCCGCCCTTGCACGTCCTTGGTCCACTGCGTTGTTCGGCCCATCGGATCCGTCAGGCTTTTGGGGTCGCCGCAACTACACCACTCCAGGGTCGTCACCCGCCCAAGCGGATCGGTTAATTTTGTCATCTGCCTCATGCTGTCGTGTTCGATCAAGGTTTGTCGTCCCGCGCGATCCTGAACTTTCGCGACGTCCAGGCGGTCGTAGGTGTATTGATTAAAAGTTCCGTCGGGGAAAGTGACCTTTACGGAACGGTCCGCTGTGTCATAATCCTGGGTAACCGTGTAGCCATTCACATCCTTGATGGTCCGCGGACGTCCAAAACTGTCATAGGTAGTAGTGACCGTGTCGCCCGTGCCGGGCAAAGGACCATCGATGGAGATTAGATAACCCTTGATATCGTAATTGAAGGTGATGGTTTCGAGCTTTGGATTGATCATCGTCAGGATTTGGCCGCGCGAATTATAAGTAAACGTCGTGGTCTCACCCGCAGCATCGGTTCGCGTAAGCGCCTGGTGCTGAGTGTTGTAGGTTGCTCTCGAAAGCAATTCATTTTTCCCGGCCCGCGTCTGGCGGGCTTCCAGCAGGTCAATCCCGTTGGTGGAGTAAAGGTAGGAAAACTTCCGCCCGACCGGATCAGTCATGCTGATCACGTGACCGAAGCTGTCGTAGCTGTAAGTGTAAACCTGGCTCGTGCCGTCATCGAGAACCCGTCCAACGTGCGTGGGACGATAGTTGGCGCCGATGATGATCGAAGAGCTCTGGCCGCCATAATCGTACCAATCCCGTCCTTCGAGCGGTTCCTTCGTGCTTTCCAAAGCTCCGGCGGTAGACGCCAGATCTTCCGTGTGGAGCCAGTGATAGATTCTGGCCTTGCTGTAATCGCCGTAACCGATGGCACAAGCCGCGCGGCTCCAGTAATAAGTTGTCCGGTAACGAAGATAATCGTCAGTCGTCGCCATCCCGGTGGGTATCAATGCCGCCGGAAGGTTCATCGGGGAATTGGTCACCCCTTGATTGTATTCCACCCGTTCCCGACTGTTGTCGGGGTAAAGAATTTCCAGCGATCGCGTGTTGCCGGAATCAACGCTGGTGAAAGAACTGGTGCCATAAGGCGTGACGAGTTTGGTGATGAAATCCCCCGCGCCCAGATAGGTAAATTGTGAGGTCAGCCCAAGAATGTCGGTGATCTTGCTCAGTCGGCCGTTGCCGTCATAATCAAAAGTCGCGAAGCGGCCAAACGGATCAGTCACTTTCGTGACCTTGTAAATGTCGCCGGGCAAACCATAAGTCAGAGTGGTGGTTTGCCCAATGGCATCGGTGATTGTCGTGATCCGCAGGTTGGAGTCGTAATCAATCGCAACATAATTGCCGGCTGGATCCACCACGTACGTGAGAAAGACTTTGCGCGAACTGCCAGTGGATCCATCTGGCTTGCTGAAAACAAGCTTCGATCCATCGCGCGAAACCAATTCGTAACTATCGGGAGTCAATTGTCGGAGCAGGGTCTGGTCGTATTTTTCATATCCCGGTCCATTTGGGAACGACCGCGTGCCGCCTCCGCGGGCATAATAAAACACAATATTAGTACTGTGGTCGGGACTGTCAGTTATGTAGGAAATCCAATCCGACGTCCATTTCGATCCAAAATTTGAGTAGGCAAAATTGGCAGGCTGGAAGGCGTCCCGATGATTATAGCGAACCGTGAAACGAACCGAAGGGCCGACCGGTGGCGAGTAACCCGCCGGCTCATCCATCAAATTCAGGCTCACCAGCATCAGCAAGATGCTCGGCACCGCCATGGGCGGCTGATCGAAGCTGCACGGTTGTCGGGGCGTTCTGGGATCATTCGGTGTCGTATTCTTGGGATCGTTATTGCCGGTCTGGCCTTTGCCCCAAATAGTTCCGCCCTCTGCGATTTCGACCGCCCTCCAACCCTCCGGCAACGGGCCGGGAGGAATAAGAAAATAACCGCTTGTTTCAGCTTCAAGCGCCTCTTTCGTAGCCCATGAAGAATTGCCGAATGTAGGGTCTTGTAACAAATAACGATTGCCGTCGCGACGCACCAGCGCGGCGTAGTGACCGACTTTCCAGTGAACGACGGACGGAACCACAAAAGCCCCATCCCGATTTCGAAACGCCATCTGGTAGTTAAGGCCAACCTTGCTGGAAAGTTCGGCCACCTGCGCAAGCGCGAAGCCTTTTTCCGTGGAGGCGGAGTTGAGAATTTCCGGGGGCAATGGTGAGTTCGGATCGAGCGATACCCTGATGCGTTGCAAGGCCAGCGGGCCGCAACGAAACGAAACCCCCGGTCGATGTTGCATGTTCCAGAGACCTTCGCGCGCTCCAGTGATTCTTTCAGTCGCCGGACCAACAAAAGTTCGGTCTTGAACCGATTTCAATAGCGCGTCCAAATCTGTCATGCGTCCGAGGCGGGCATACATGTACGCCAGTTCACCCGCCGCTCGGTCCGCAATGGCTTTGGCCTTGAACCCCGTGGCGTCCTGACCGAGTGCCCAAGCCTTCTTCCAAGCCTCGATGGCGAGCGAATAGTGGGCCGTGTTGTAATATTCTAGTCCGAGGTCGGTGAGCAGCGCAACATTCCACGCGGATCCGGGATGGGCATCCAGAAAGCCCGTCAAACTGGAGAAATCATCCGGACCTGTCCGGGCTCCATACGCGCACAATGCGGAAGCAAGCGCCGTGTTTTCTTCCGGCGTGGGATTGCCCCCATCCGTCACCAGCGGTTCCTCGAAAACTCGGGCTGAGGAAATGGCCTCGGCTGAGGGATTAGCCAATAGCAATCGGGCTGCCGTGTTCGTCGCTTCATTCGACGAGGCAGCTTCCGAAATATCCATCGATGCAATCACTAAAGCAAAAAGCAACAAACCAAATCTAAACTTGAAGGCCATAGTTTGACTTCGGCAGGAGTCGTTAGGTGGAGTAATAATGATTGTTAAACATTCTCCATTTTGTCTCGGTATTGTAAATACCAAAACTTTCTTTCCCGCGCTCCATGGACTGAGGACGCATGGTATCGCCTCGAATTCAATCCGGACTTGAAAATTTCGAATTGGAATAGCCTGCCAGGGGACGTGATCGCAGTTATCAATATCGCCGACAAACTGGATATTCTAATTCCTTGCAATCGCTTTTACCGAGTTCGCGTTCTCCCATGAAAAGTCGCGTGGCTGGCCGTGGCTAGCCGGTATGGTAATTGTATCTTGCTGTAAGCGTTCTTCCATGCATTAGCCGTTCTCGAATCTTCAGCAAATCTCCCGTCGGTATTTATGCTTAATAAGTGCGAAGAACGATTGCTCAACCTTGAAGAATCGGCGGAGAGGTCGGGATAATCTGTTCAGTGGGTTCGCACACGTTTACGCCGGCACGGTCCCGGAGCTTAAATGAAAATCTCGCACCTGAGGTTTGACGGGCCCAAGCTTTGCCCCCTAAAAAGGATGGTGGAGCCGAGGGGATTCGAACCCCTGACCCCCACAATGCCATTGTGGTGCTCTACCAACTGAGCTACGACCCCATCCGGGACGTGCAATTTAAATAGCTGAATCCAATTGTCAAAAGGATTCTGCCGGTGATGGAATTATGTTCGTTGACAGACAAGAGCGAATTCTGGGTAGGAATACCGCGCTGCGGCGTCACCGCCCGCGTCCAGCGGGCGGAATCATGATGCCCGCCGACACAATTTTATTTTACCCGCCGGTTTAACGCCCATCCGCGACCGCGTGAAGGCCCTTGATCCACTCCGCAACCGCGTTGACGGCGTTTGTGTTCACAAGATTTCTGGCGAGAGGCGGCATTTGCAGATTTCCCACCCGGTTGATGCGCGCATATAAAATGGATTTGGAAACGTCGCCGGGCTTGATCACCCGCGCAGCCGGATCGCCCATCTCGTTGGCCACCGGCCCATCCAGCAGGCGTTGTTGGGCCAGCGGTGTGCTGAACCGCGCATCAAAGTAACCAGCCACGCCATTTGGTCGGTGACATTGGGCGCAATTGGAGTCCAGGTACGAACGCACGCGATCGGTAGGAGAATAATTCGTGTCATCCACCGCCACCAATCGGGGAGCGTTCGTCAAAGAAGCTTCATCTTGCGTCGCGCTGAAAAGTCCGAGGTGATTCCAGGTTCGAAGCTGGTTGTCGGTCACCCCCGTGGTCGTGTAGGTGAACAAACCATTCAGCTGGCGCGCGTTCACGCCGAGCACACTTCCAGCGTTCGGATTATGGCAGGCCACGCAATCGAGCGGGCCGGGATAATACCACGCCTGCGTCCGCACTCCGCTGGCGGTGGCGATCGCGATGTTTTCCGTCACCGGCGCTGACACCAGGTCCGCGTCAGAACCATCCTTGCGCCATCGGTAAGTGACGCCATACACGCCCCCGTTCGCCCTGCGCACAAGAAAACGCGTTTCCAACCGCTGCGTTGAGCCGTTGGTCTCATTGACCGTTAAGTCAAAGTTCTTGATGAAAACCGTGCCCGCCGGAAATGAAAAGTTCTCCGTGGCTGAGAATGTGATTTGTTCATCGCCGGGCAGGGCAATCCATCGTTGCTTGAGTGCGCCGTCGGACCAAAACGACGCATTCACTCCGTAAGGAATGATCCCCGGTGCCGGATCCAAATGCGCCAAATCCTTGAACGCGTGAAGCTGCGAAATTCGCTGCGGCACCCTCGATCGAAGATCCGTGTCCTGCTCCAGCTCGGCGGCGCTCACCAGTTTGTAGATCTTCGAAGGCTGGCCCATCTTCAGCATGTAGAGTTCGTTTTGGTCATCGATTCCGAAGCTGGAAAGCCCCATGTAACCGGCCCCCGGCGGCATATTGCAAAGATAATCCACCACGGGCGAATCCTTCCCATTCCACGTCATCGCCCAAATCCGCCCCGAGCCGTTGTCGCCGAAAATATATTTTCCGCCCAACTCCTTCGCGAATTGCGTTCCCCGATAAACATACCCGCCGATCACACAATTACCTTCCGGCCCGTGCTTGTAATCGAACACCGGTGGCCGCTCAAAGCCGATGAGATCCTTCGGTTTGGTTGTGTTCGGAACCGGGTGGGAACCTTCCCTGTAACTCCATTGGTAATTGGCCGACCGTTCCAGCACGTCCACTTCCTCCCACGTATCCTGTCCCACGTCGCCAATCCAAAATCGCCCGGTGGCGGCGTCCAGCGTCATGCGATGCGGATTGCGCAAACCCACGGCCCAGAATTCCTCCAACACCCCGCCGTTCGCATCCAAAAACGGATTATCATTTGGAATGAAATAATTCGCCGTGTAGCTGTTCTCCTTCCAGCCCGCGGGAAGGTCCTGCGCCGGCAACGGCTGGCGGCGAATCGGGTGACTGCGCTTTGGATCCTGGTCCACGTCGATCCGCAGCACGCCGGAAAACATTTTGCTGCGGATGGTTTGCGTATTGTGGTAATAATCGTAAGAAGCGCCTTCATCGCTGATGCTCAGATAAAGAAATCCGTCGGGACCAAAAGCCATTCCACTGCCGTCGTGCCACAGGTTGTGGTCGAATTGATTGATCAGCACCTGCTCCGAATTCCGGTCTGCCGCCAGCGAACCGGGTGGCACGGTGAAGCGCGCGAGACGATCGTAACCCGGTGTGAACGAGGAAGGCCGCGCTGGCCCGGGAACGGGCGCAGGTGAATAATGATACCAGACATAAACATACCGCTTCGGTGAATCTCGCCGGTTGAAATCCGGGTGAAAGGCAAACGCCAGCAACCCGCAATCGTCCCAACCTTGGGTCACCTTAGTTAAATTCAAAAACTCGGTCATGCTCGACGCGTCCGGCCGGTTTTCGAACGAGAGAATTCTGCCTTGGCGCGTGGAAACATAAAGCCGGCCTGGGAGCGCCGCCGTCCCGGCAACGTGTTTCACTCTTGGCGAGACGCCGGCGTTCCCAGGCGGTTCGGGAATCAACATCGTGGGGTCATCCACCGTCAAGTTTGTGAAGGCATCCACCACCGCCCATTTGCCGGTCTGGACCAGCACCGATGGTGGAAGGCGCCCGTCGAGAAACGCGCCGATGGGAATTCGCTCGTTTAATCCGTAAGATTCGGCTGCGCGCAAACCTGCCGCCAAAAAAATCACGAACAAACAAATCGCATTCCTCCAGGGACTACGACCTGCGGACATTCCTTGAAGATAGCAGGGGAATGCCGCTTGTAAAATTCCTGTTGCTGAAATGCATGAAAAAAAGATTTTGTCCTCCTTATTTTCCTTCATCACGCCGATGAGTACGGGACAAAGTCCGATGGTGGTTCAGCAGTTCTCCAACAACCGCGGTTTCTCACACATCTCCCAATACTCAAAAAACAGTTTAAGCATTCGCGTGAGACTTTCGTAGCCTCCGGGTTTAACTAGATAGGAATTGGCGCCCCATTTGTAAGCTTCCTGAATATCGCTTGCTTGCCGGGACGCCGTGAGGACCACCTTCGGAATGAGGTTGCACTCCGGATGATGATGCAACCATTTCAAAACTTCCAGCCCTCCGATTCTCGGCATCTTTAAATCCGTTATGATGATACGTGGAAAAGGGAACGCCCGGCGGTTTTGGTATTGTCCTTCGCCCTGCAGGTAACTAATGACGTCCGCTCCGTCGCGGCAAAAGTGGAACGGGTTTTTAAATCCAGCTTTGCGCAACGCACGTTCGAGGATAATGGCATCGTTCTCATCATCCTCGGCAATCAATATCGGGAATTGCTCGTCCATGGTTCGATAACTACCGGAAGATTCATCGGGAATACCGCGTGCGGAAGTCGGATTTCACCTACGTTGCGGTTTGGGAACGCGGGTGGATACTTGATCAAGCCCGAAATGGGCCG
>DATAZE010000007.1:0-112682 GCA_036272195.1 Verrucomicrobiia bacterium
TAGTGGCACGGGCGTCTCGCCCGTGCGTTTCGATTCACACGGGCGAGACGCCCGTGCCACTACTCACCCTTTTTTGTCCTATTCCCTCTTGCGGGCTAACCCTTTTTTGCCATAGGGGTTTCCCTTATGCCCCCTAATCCACCCCCCGCATTTCTGAATCGGGGTCGCCCCCAATTGTTGGTTTTGCGACTTCATCCTATTTTGCTCCCATGCAAACAACATTGGTCGGGCGGGAAACGGAAACTTGGGCGGATGCGGCCGGAGAATACGGCGACACCAATCTTAATGAAGGATGGCGGCCGGCTGAGGCGCCCCGGAGTTCTTACCCTGATGCGACCAGGCCCTTTCCTGTGATTGGCGTCCGCAATAGTGAGAATCACGCGCTGGTCGAAGCCATGGTTAATTCCCGAATTTACCAGGATTACGAGAAAGCTTTCAGTGACGCGACCGGCCTGCCCGTGGAGTTGCGCCCGGTCGAATCCCGGCTACTGCCCAACACCGGTAATACCGCCGTCCCAGTCCGGCTGGGTGACCGCCTGATCGGTTTCCTCCAAACCGGAAGCGTGGAAGGCAATCAAGGCAAACAGCACGACGGTGTAGTCAAATTGCTGGCCATTTTCGCCCAGCACCTTTCCCTGTTGAGCAACCAGGTCGTCGTCCAGCAGGAGAATTCCGAACCGCCCGCCATCATGCGCGCCAAGGAATTCATCCACCAACACCAGACCGAGGACCTTTCGCTCGGGCAGGTCGCCAAGGCGGTGAACATGAGCACATTTTATTTCTGCAAAATGTTCAAAAAGGTCACCGGCATCAATTTTACCGATTACCTGTCGCGCGTGCGGATTGAGAAATCGAAAAACCTCCTGCTCAATCCCAATTTGCGCGTGAGCGAAATCGCGTTCGAGGTTGGATTTCAATCATTGACGCATTTTAACCGGGTGTTCAAAAGAATCCTGGGACAGTCGCCCACAGAATATCGGGCGCAGCTCCTGGCAAATTAAAAGAATTATCGGTTTTGCCCGAACCCCAACCACACAGCCCAACCCTCCCCCTCCCATCCTGGATGGGAGGGGGAAGAATTTCTTTCCGCCGTGGATTGAGGTGATGCTGCGAACGCGAAGATGGGCAGGCGGAACGATTTAAAATGAACGCCGCCGCGCAATTTGCGAGTTGGAATGGCCGGACTTTTTTCGGATAGTTGGCCTCGGTGAATCCGGACGACTACGAGAAACTGTCCCGGGCCGATATAATTGCGCGGCTCAAAGCATCAGAATCAGCGCGCGTTGCCGTCAGCGCCGCTCATGCAAAAGAATTGAGCACACAACAGGAACTTGCCCAGGAGCTCGTCAAAGACCGCGAGGAACGGCTGCGCGCCATTCTCGAAACGGCGGTTGAAGGCATCATCACCATTGACGAGCACGGGATCATCGAGTCCGTGAACGCCGCGGCGGAACGAATCTTTGGATATCGCGCCCGCGAAATCATCGGCCGGAAGGTCAGTCTTTTGATGGCCTCGCCGCATCGCGAGGCAGACGACGATTACATCGCCAACTATCTCCATACCGGCCGCGCAAAAGTTATTGGCATCGGCCGGGAAGTGGCCGGCCGCCGCAAGGACGGAACTGTTTTCCCAATGGATTTATCCGTGAGCGAAGTGAAGCTGGCAACGCGGCGAATTTTCACCGGCTTCATCCGCGACATCACGGAACGCAAACAGCTCGAGAAGGAAATTCTCGAAATCAGCGATCGCGAGCAACGCCGCATCGGCCAGGACCTTCACGACGGCTTGTGCCAGCACCTCACGGGCATCGAATTGATGAGCCAGGTTTTGGCACAGAAACTCGCGCCCAAATCCAAGGCCTACGCCAAACAAGTCAGCAAAATCGCCAACCACGTCCGCGATGCCATCAGCCACACTAGCTCGTTGGCGCGCGGACTTTCACCGGTCACCATTGAGTCGGAGGGGTTGATGTCGGCGTTGCACGAACTGGCGACCGATACCGAAAAAATTTTCCGCGTCCAATGCCGTTACGATTTCGATGAGCCAGTCGCGATGCAAGACCACGCCGCGGCCACGCATTTGTTTCGCATCGCTCAAGAAGCAGTTTCAAACGCCATCAAGCACGGCAAAGCCCGCCGGGTCGTTATCAGCTTGCGCGATACGCGCGGGCGGATAGTTTTGAAAGTGAGCGACAATGGTAAAGGATTCCCGAAGCGAACGTCGAAAAACAAAGGGATGGGCCTGCGAATTATGCAATCGCGCGCTGGGATGCTCGGCGGCACGATCGCCATCGAGCGCAATAGCAACGGCGGCGTAAACGTCACCTGCGCCGTCCCGCAAAACGGTCCATTCCGAAAACCGTCAAAGAACCATGCCCGCTAAATCCAAGAACGCCGGCAAACGGATCCTGATCGTCGATGATCATCCGATGATGCGACAGGGCCTGGCGCAATTAATCGACAACGAGCCGGACCTCAAAGTGGTCGCGGAGGCTGACACCGGCGGCCAGGGGCTCGACATCGTGGTCAGCCAGACATTGGATATGGCATTGATCGACATCTCGTTGCCGGACAAGAACGGGCTGGAGCTCATCAAGGACATTCATACCGTGAAGCCGGAACTGCCGATTCTCATCGTGTCGATGCACGACGAAGCGCTTTACGCCGAGCGCGTCCTGCGCGCGGGCGCGCGGGGCTACATCATGAAACAGGAAGGCGGGAAGAAATTACTCCAAGCCATCCGGCAGATCCTGACCGGGCAGATTTATGTCAGCGAAAAAATGTCGGCGCGCATTTTGGAAACGTTTTCCGGCCGCCGCTCCGAGGGGAGCTCTTCGCCGGTGGCGCGCCTCTCCGATCGTGAGTTTGAAGTGTTCCAATTAATTGGCCAGGGCAAAGGCACCAAGGAAATTGCGCAGCACCTCAATCTGAGCGTGAAGACGGTGGAAGTGCATCGCGCGAAAATCAAAGAGAAACTCAGCTTGTTGACCGCCACCGACCTGGTGCGTTACGCCGTCCGCTGGTCCGAGGTGCAAGGGCCAATCTAGCGGCGGTCTGGATCGCCGCCATTGTCTTTTGGCAGGAGCAGCATAATTAGTTCCGTCCGCCGAACGCGGACGGCGACACTGCGGCGCGGCGTCTCTACCATCGCTTGACCCGCTCGCGCTCACTGCTACACTGCGATTACCCAATGAAATTTCTTTGTGCGATTCTGGCGGGGGCGCTGACGATGTGCTTCGGGTTCCGAGCCGAAGCCGAACTGGTGAACGGCATCGATGCCATCGTTCACGATTCGATCATCACGTTCCAGGAAGTGGATGACGCCAGCGCCCGGATTGTGGACCAGTTGCGCGAGCAGTATGGCAATCAACCGGACGAAATGCGCAAACAACTGGCCAACGCCTACAAGGAAACGCTCGAGGAATTGCAGGAACGCCAGTTGATTTTGCACGAGTTCGAAACCGCCGGCTACAACCTCCCGGAAAGCATCATCGACGAGCAATTCGATCAATATATCAAAAACAAATACAACGACCGGGTCACCTTCACCAAGACGCTGCAACAGCAAGGCATGACGTACGAAAAGGCCCGCCGGGATTACAAGGACACTTTCATCGTCGAGCAGATGCGTTACAAAAATATTTCCGGCGCCATCACAATTTCGCCGCACAAGGTCGAAACGTATTACGACGAGCATAAGGATGATTTCAAGGAAGAGGACAAGGTGAAGCTGCGGATAATCGTGTTGACGAATGCGCCCGACGCGGACACCACGCAAACCCGGAAATTGGCGGATGAAATCCTGAGCAAACTGAATGACGGCGCGTCCTTTGCCGATATGGCGACCATTTATTCGCAAGGCTCGCAGGCCCGCAGCGGCGGCGAATGGGATTGGGTGGAAAAATCCGTGCTGCGCAAGGAGCTTGCCGATGTAGCGTTCACGCTGAAGCCGGGGCAACGGAGCGGCGTCATCGAAACTCCCGGCGCGTTCTACCTGATGCTGGTCGAGGACAAAAAAGAAGCGCACGTCAAACCGCTCGCGGACGTGCGCGACCAGGTTGAAAAACTTCTCCTCGCGAAAGAGCGCACGCGTTTGCAACAGCAGTGGATTGCCAAGCTCAAAAAGAAAACGTTCATTCGCGAGTTTGCATATTAAGCGACGGGCGGGCCGGAAATTCCGACTCGATTGGCAGCCAGGGAAATTTTCCAAATGCAGATAGGCATCACACTCGGCGACGTGACCGGCATTGGACCGGAGGTGACGTTGAAAGCGCTTGCGTCCGAAATAAAATCGGATAATGCGCAGTATCTCATCATCGGCGACATCGATTACGTGAGGAAAACCAACCGGCAGCTTGGGTTGAATCTCCCGCTGGAAGAGTATCGTGATAAAACCTCCGCCGGGCGCATTTGTATCTTCAATCCCCTGCCCCAACCGCTCCCCGCGAATCTCGCTGAAGGCGCGCCCGCGGCGGCTGATGCGGCGATGGCATATTTGAAGGAAGCGGCGGAACGCTGCCTGCGGCGTGAATTGGACGCGATGGTTACGGCGCCGGTCAGCAAGGAAAACATCATTCGCGCCGGGCACGCGTTCGTGGGCCAGACGGAATTTCTTTCGCAAATTGCGGGGACGGATCGAACGGTGATGATGTTGCTGGGCCATGACGAGCGCGGGCGCTGGCTGCGCGTGGCGCTGGCCACCAATCACGTGCCACTCAAGCTGGTTTCGGAGAAATTGACTCGGGAAAAAATCGAACGAGCCATCGAACTTGCCGCCAAGGCCTGCCGCGATCTTCGATTGCCGCGCGCGCGCGTGGGCGTTTGCGGACTGAACCCGCACGCCGGGGAAGGCGGAAAGATGGGCACTGAGGAACAAACTACCATTGGCCCGGCGGTAATCGCCATGCAACAGAAGCAGCTTGATGCCGTCGGGCCGCTGAGCGCCGACACGCTTTTCCACCAGGCTTATCGCGGCAACTACGATGCCGTCGTGGCCATGTATCACGACCAGGGGTTGTGCCCGCTCAAATTAATCGGCTTTGAGACCGGCGTGAATTGGACGCTCGGCCTGCCGTTCGTCCGCACATCGCCCGATCACGGCACTGCTTATGACATTGCGGGAAAAGGCATTGCTGATCCGTCGTCGATGATTTCGGCGATTCGATTGGCAAAGCAATTGGCGACTTAGAGCGGTTTAAAAAATACTGTAGCCAATTCGGAGCGAGGATTTTTGGTTTTTGGCAAGGCTTCGGCGAAGAAGCAGGTTTGAAAAACCCTGTGACTGAGCCGAAACGATGCCAAAACACCAAAAAGACCGCTTCCCGGCAGTTTCCTTCCGAATGGCTACGGTATTTTTTAAACCGCTCTAGTCCCGGCATTCTACATTTGTCCCCGAGTGACCCCCAGTTGATTCATCAGCCGCAACTCGCGCCATAATTCCGTGCCTGAAATTTCACCGCTCAATAGCTGGCGATATTTGGAAATTGTCCGGGCCACCTGCTCCGGCGTTTCGTTTAAAAACTCGATACGAAAATTTCTCACGCCGAGCGCCTGCATCCGCTCCACGTATTCCGCGCCGGTCTGCGCGAGCGCGTTGAATACCGTGTTGCGACAGCCGACGTCCGCCTTCAACGGATGTTCCATGCCCACGCGGTCGCGCAATTTCACAGCGTGTTTGTCGCACGGGCGGCCGCAGTTGGTGTAATCGGTGCCGCTGGAAAGGAAGGCGCAGAACACGCAGTGCTCCATGTGAAACATGGGCATGTGCTGATGGATCGTGACCTCGAACCAATCGGGCGGCGCGGATTGCACCAGCGCTTCGAGTTGCTGGAAATTCAAATCATAGGATGCGGTCACGCGTTCCAGGCTGAATTTATTTTTGAAATAATCGGCGGAAAGATGGTTGGCAATGTTCAGCGAGAAATCCCCGACGCGCCGGTCGTCGGCAAAAAATTTCAGGTGGTCGTAATTGCGGACCAGGTAACCATTCGCCTCGCAGGAGCGCACTTGTTCCAGCGTCCACTCCTCGCCGGTTTTGAAGATGCGCGGAGGGGCGACGAAAATTTCAGTGGAGGGCATAGTGGCACGGGCGTCTCGCCCGTGAGAATCGAAACGCACGGGCGAGACGCCCGTGCCACTAATGGGGGCGGACGCGCGAACGGCGGCAACGGCGTCGCGATATTTTTTTGGGTTTTCGAACTCGCAATAGATCGTTTCAACTCCGGCTTTCAGCGCGGTTTCAAGCTGCTCGAGGTTGCGGACTAACACGATTAAACGGGGAGCTTCACTGCGGTTGGGATGCTGAGCGTGGCGAGCTTCTCCACGAGCGGGTTGCGTGTTCCGTGTTGCGGGTTCGCTCAACGCCCAGCGTTTGGGTTGGCTTCTTTGACGGTCCAAGCTAGTCACCGCTTCGCGGCGCAGACGATTTAATTCACTCACCGGCAACAGAATTTCTCCGGTGAGGAAGTTTTTTAACTCGCCGAGTTTGAAGGGCGTGCCGCCGAGGCGACCAAGCTGTTCGCGCAATCGCTCCGTTGTCAGGGGTCGTTTCTCGGCGGTGGCCAGAGGCATTGCAGATTCAACGCGCGCGATGTGGCCGGATTCGTCGCGGGCGATTAAGGTGAGCGGCTTGCCCGCCAGACCGTGGACTTCCATTTCAATGGCGCGCTGAAATTTCGGCGTGTCGCCTTCGAAGCTTTGACGCAACCGGCGGTCAAGCTCGGGATCGCTGGTTTTCCAAAGCCGGTCACCCACGTGAACGCGGCTGAAATCGATATCGCCGTAGCCGAAGTGGATTTGAACGTGTTGCGTTTTATGTCCAGCATCCGCGCCCGTCCGTTTTTTGACCTCGTAAACGCGGCCGCCCTCTTCATCTTGTTCCGGCTTGCCGGCGTCGAACACAATTCCGTCGCCAGGTTTCAAAGGGCTGATGAGATTTACCACCACGCCATCGCGCAGAACGGTTTCGACTTCGCCGAGCAAAACGCCGCGCTTTTTTCCAAATCGCGCATGAACAAGTTCCTGGTTGTTGATCCCGCCGAACCAACCGGTGTGCAGGCCGCGGGAAAAGGCCATCTCCAGGTCGTATTTACGATTTACGATATGCGATTTACGAGCGTCCTCGTCTGCATTGCTTAAGTTGCCATTGGGGAACTGTAAATCATCCAGCGCCTGGCGATAGGTGCGAGTGATGTTTGCGACATACTCGGGCGTTTTCAAGCGGCCTTCGATTTTCAGCGATGCCACCCCGGCGCGGGCGATCTCAGGCAATACATCCAGGCCGGCCAGGTCTTGCGGGCTTAACAAATATTTTTTGTCACCGAGCGGAACCGGGTTGCCGTCGGAGATCAATTCATAAGGCATTCGGCAGGCCTGCGCGCATTCGCCGCGATTGGCCGAACGGCCGCCGAGGGCTTCGCTCGTGAGACATTGGCCGGAATAGGCAACGCAGAGCGCGCCATGGACGAAAACTTCCAGGGGAAGGGTCGAGGGCGGAGGCGCGCGGAGGCCCGGCCCTCGACTCTCGACTCTCGACTCTCGACTCATTGCCATCGCCTCAATTTCCTTGATCGAGCACTCACGGGCGAGCACCACGAGATTACAGCCGAGCTCGCGGGCGAATTCGACACCGGCCGCGCTCGTGATGGTCATCTGGGTGGAGGCGTGAATCGGAAACTCGGGTGACAGCGCGCGAATCAGGCGCGCGATGCCGACGTCCTGCACGATGGCCGCATCCACGCCGGCGGCGATGATGGTGCGCAAATAACTTTCTGCGTCCGCCAGTTCGTTTTCAAAAATCAACGTGTTAAAAGTGACGTAGCCGCGGACTCCACGCTGGTGAAGGAATTGCATGAGCCGGGGCAAGTCGGCTTCGGTAAAATTGTGGGCGCGCATCCGCGCGTTGAATTTATCGAGGCCGAAATAAATTGCGTCGGCGCCGTTTTCCACGGCGGCCTTCGCGCATTCCCAGTCGCCGGCAGGCGCGAGCAATTCCGGCAAGGGCCGGGTGTGACCGGTCAGGGCCGGATTTGCTGCGGGTTCAGATGACGCGACGCTGCTCATTCTAGAAATTGAAATTTACCACAAACTTACGTCGGCATAAAGAACCTTTGATGTTCGTATGTTCTGCTCATTTGCGAGAGCTTCGCATACTCAAGCTGGAGATAGGTATAACGCCATTCTGCTTTGTAGAAATCATGCTGGGAGCGAACAATCCGTTAAGCAAGGGAGCGCGCCCGCCCCCGGGCGCGGTGAGCCGCGCCTCGCGGCTCACTTGGACGCTTGAATATATTTTGTGATTCGATGACTCGTACATCTCTGTGTTCGGCGCGAGGCGCGCCGAACAGCGCCCGAGGCGGGCGCGCTCCCAGATCTTTTCTGCAGAGCAGATGCTTGCCTCACGAACTTTGCGGCTTTGCCTCTCGGTGGCTTTGCGTTTAACTCTGGTTATGCGCGTGTTAATCGTCGGGACTGGATATGTGGGGTTGCCGCTGGGCGCGGAACTGGCGCGCCAAGGGCACGAGGTTTTCGGACTGCGACGCAATCGGGCTGCCGAGGGCGAACTAAATGCTGTAGGAATCAAACCGCTGTTCGCGGACATCACCAGGGCCGATGAACTGGCGCGTTTGCCGCGTGAATTTGATTGGGTGGTGAATTGCGCCGCTTCGGGCGGGGGTGACGCGGAGGAATATCGACAGATTTATTTGGAGGGGATGCGGAATTTAATTGAATGGCTCGCACCAAACCGGCAGGCCGGCGTTCCAAGATTTGTTTACACCAGCAGCACGAGTGTTTACGGACAAAATGACGGCTCCATTGTGAATGAACAAAGTCCGGCCGAACCAGCCATGGAAACAGCGCGAGTCTTGTTGGAGGCGGAGAAGGTCTTGCTGGAGGGAGCGCGCGACAGAAATTTTCCGGCGATGATTTTGCGCGTGGCGGGAATTTATGGGCCGGAACGCGGCCATTGGTTCAAACAGTTTCTCAAAGGCGAGGCGCGTCTCAACGGCAGCGGCGAACGCTTTCTGAACATGATTCATCGGGACGATGTCATCGGTGGTGTGATCGCCGTGCTCGAGCGCGGGCGGCCCGGGGACATCTACAATGCCGTGGATGACGAGCCGGTGAGCCAGCGTGATTTCTTTTCATGGCTCGCGGCGGCCACTTCTCTTCCCATGCCGGCCGGGGCGCCCACAACTCCAGAGGCGCGCAAACGCGGGGTCACCAACAAGCGCGTTTCCAATCGGAAATTAAAAGCGGACCTCGGCTACAGTTTCAAATTTCCCACCTTCCGTGAAGGATATGCCGAGCCGATTAGAAAGCTGGAGAACGGTGGGAAAGAGGCGTCGCGGACGCGAGCGGCGGGAAATTTATAGCACATTGGACATGGAAACATGTTAGTGGGTCATTGGTTCCATCCAAATCATCTCCTCAATGATCCCCGATTGCCGTCGAGCTGGCTTTTCGCGAATTCAAACCGACACAATCAATTCGAACCCTTCGCCATTCCCGAAAATTTAGATGCGCCGGCCCTGCTCCAGCGGAGAAGCCCACGTCACTCAAAGTCTACCAAGCAAATCGTTGCGCTCCGAAGGACGATTGCGTATTTTAAGATAGAAATCTGGAAGGCCTCGGCGACCGTGTTGTATTCCGATTCGATCGGACCTGAACGCGCCGTCACACGAGAAGTTGGATGCAAACATTCCATCCAGATTCCGATTTCCTGGCAAGCGGATGGGTGGGACGGCATGGCGGGTGTTTCAGAAATGAAATGACGGTGGAAAACAAAAATCGGACGGAACTGCGTTGGGCGATCCTCATCCCCATCCTTACCGGGGTGCTCGCGGCGGCATTTTGCGCGGGACTTTATTGGCACGAAGCGGAGCAAACCGCAAAACCAATCCGTGAGCGTGAAATCTCCAAGCTGGGTGTCTTTGATCAAATTCTGAGCCGGGATTTCAAGGCGGCCACGGACGACCTGCGTGTGCTGGCCGACGGCGACGGATTGCGCGCGTTTCTTTCTTCGGGCCAGGCAGCCGATCTGGATCGGGCCACGAAACGCGCTGTTTTTTTCAGCCGGCAGGCGCCCGAATATTTCCAGGTTCGTT
Organism: Verrucomicrobiia bacterium; assembly: GCA_036272195.1. Taxonomy (GTDB): domain Bacteria; phylum Verrucomicrobiota; class Verrucomicrobiia; order Limisphaerales; family DASXHY01; genus DASXHY01. The sequence goes on from DATAZE010000007.1 coordinate 10,107, forward strand.
ACATCGACGAGCGCGGCAACGAAATATTGCGGGTCAATCAAGGAGGCATCGTCACGGCCCCTGACCAATTGCAGAACAAAGGGAGCCGGCCTTTTTTCCAGGAGGCAAACGCCCGCAAAGCCGGAGAAATCTACATTTCGGCGTACGACTTAAATGTTGAAGGCGGGAAAGTGGAGACGCCTTACAACCCGACATTACGGTTCGCGATGCCAGTTTTCGACGAGGCCGGACGGCATCGCGGAATCTATATTATCAACTATCGCGGCACGAACTTCGTGAACCGGCTGCAACGGATGATTCCGGCGGCATTAAGGCCGCGCCTGCGGATACTCAACCCCCAGGGGTTTTGGATTCATGCTTCGAATCCAGATGACGAGTGGGGATTTATGATCCCGGAGCGCGCCGACAAGACGCTGGCGCGCACCGATCCGGCGTTATGGTCGCGAATTTCAAAGGAACCGGACGGACAGGTGCACCACGCAGGCGGACTTTTCACATGGCATCGTTTTTCACCGCGCAACGCGGCCGGGGACGAGCGCGCGCTCGTGGTGACGGGGGATGATTTCCTGGTGCTCGCCTCGGAAATCACCGGCACGGAATGGAGGGATTTGTTCGCGCCGATACGCCAGACATTCGTCATGATCGGATGCGTGGTATTAATATTGGTTCTTGGCGGCGGACGCTTTTTCCTCCTGAACCAGCGCTCGGTCCTGGAACTGCGCAACAGCAAGCAGATGTTCGAAGGATTATTCGTGAGCGCGCCGGATGCGACCATTCTCGTGGATACCGCGGGCAAAATCGTCCGGGCAAATGCGCAGGTCGAATCCATCTTTCGGCGAACGCGCGCGGAGATTATCGGCCAGAGCGTCGAACAATTGATGCCCGAACGCTATCGTACGCGGCACTGGGAACATCTGGCGCGTTACTTCGCCAACCCGCATCTGCGAGCGATGGGTGAGGGCCTGGAATTGTTCGCCTTGCGGGGCGATGGGACGGAATTTCCGGTGGACATCATGCTCAGCCCGATTGTGACGAAGCAAGGCCAGCAATCCATCGCGGTGGTTCGCGACATCACTGACCGGAAACGGATCGAACAAATGCATCTGCAGTTTCGCGCATTGTTCGAGTCGGTGCCGGGTTCTTATCTCGTGCTGAAACCGGATCTGACCATCGCGGCGGTGAGCGATGCTTATCTCAAGGACACGATGACCCAGCGGGAAAAAATTCTCGGGCGCGGCCTGTTCGAAGTGTTTCCGGATAACCCGGAAGATTCCGCCGCGACCGGCGCCAGCAACCTCCGCGCGTCCCTCAACCGCGTGCTCAAGGAAAAAAAGAACGACACGATGGCGATTCAAAAATACGACGTCAGGCGGCTGGATGGAGTTTTCGAGGAACGTTATTGGAGCCCGGTGAATTCACCGGTGATCGGCGCCGACGGCCAAATTGAGTATATCGTTCACCGGGTGGAGGACGTGACGGATTTCGTCAGGCAAAAGCAGAAGCCGGCCACTGAATCGCCGAACGGAATGCAGGCGCGGATGGAGCAGATGGAGGCGGAAATCTTCCGCAGCTCGGGCGAGGTACAGGCCGCCAACGAACAACTCCGTGAGGCGAACCAGGAGTTGGAGGCGTTTTCGTATTCAGTCTCGCATGATTTGCGCGCGCCGTTGCGGCACATCGATGGCTTCGTGGACCGTCTTAACAAGACCGCGGGCCTGGCCGCGGATGAGAAGAGCCGGCGTTATCTGCAAATTATTTCCCAATCGGCCCGCCATATGGGAAACCTTATCGATGATTTGCTCGTCTTTTCGAGAATGGGCCGCGCGGAGATGCGGCACGTGAAATTAAACCTGGAGCACCTGGTCAAGGATGTCATCGAGGGCATGTCGTCGGAATTGGAGCAACGGAAAGTGATTTTCAAAACCGAGCATCTCCCGGAGGTTTGCGGCGACCCGCCCATGCTGCGGCAAGTGTTGGTGAACCTGATCGGCAACGCGGTGAAATACACGAAGCCGCGCGAGCAGGCCGAGATCGAAATCCGCTGCTCGGAAACGCCGGAGGAATTCACGGTGTCGGTGCGCGACAACGGCGTCGGCTTTGACATGGAGTACGCGCAAAAGTTATTTGGTGTATTCCAGCGGCTGCATCGCTCGGATGAATTTGAAGGCACCGGCATCGGCCTCGCGAATGTTCGCCGCATCATCCACCGGCATGGCGGCCGTACCTGGGCCGAAAGCAAGCTGGACGAGGGCGCAACTTTTTATTTTACGCTGCCCAAGATAAAGGAATCCAAATGAGTCCCCTGAAACGAATACTACTTGCAGAAGATAATCAAAACGACGTTGAACTGACGCTCGCGGCGCTCGACGAATATAATCTCGCCAACGAGGTGGTGGTCGTCCGCGATGGCGTGGAGGCCATGGATTACCTGAACCAGCGCGGGAAATTCGCGAACCACGCGAACGGCATTCCGGCGGTGATTCTTCTCGATTTGAAAATGCCGCGATTGGACGGCCTCGAAGCGCTGAAACAACTGAGAAACGATCCGCGTTACAAACACGTGCCGGTGGTAATGATCACCTCCTCGCGCGAGGAACAGGATTTGATCCGCAGTTACGAACTGGGCGTGAATGCGTATGTCGTAAAGCCGGTGGATTTCCAAAAGTTCGTCGAGTGCATCAAACAAATCGGTTTCTTCTGGGCATTGATCAACGAGCCCCCGCCGAGGCAAATGGGAAAGGGTGATTGATGACGAGCAAAAAAACTCCAGCCAAACCCACGCGGATTTTGCACCTGGAGGACAACCCTTACGACACGGAAATAGTCTCGGCGTTGCTGGCGGACGAGCACATCCCCTGCGAAATACAGCGGGTCGAGACGCGAAAGGATTTCGAAGCCGCCCTGGAAAAAGGGGATTACACACTGGTCATTTCCGATTTCTCGCTGCCGTCATGGGATGGTTTGAAGGCACTGGCGCTGACGCGCGGCAGAATGGCGGACATGCCGTTCATACTTTTTTCCGGGACGATCGGGGAGGAAACCGCCATTGAATGCCTCAAGCGCGGCGCCACGGATTATGTGTTGAAGGGACGCCCCGCCCGGCTGGTCTCGACGGTGAGGGCAATTTTGAAAGAGGCGGAAGAACGGGAGCGGCGCAAGGAGTTCGAGGTGGAATTGCAACGCAGCGCCCAGCGCGAAAAGGACATGGAGATCCGCTTCCTGCGCATGCAACGCATGGAAAGCATAGGCTCGCTCGTGAGCGGCATAGCGCACGATCTCAACAACGCGCTGGTGCCGGTCCTCATGGGTTGCGGGTTCCTGCGTTCGGAACCGCTGAAACCCGAGTTTGAACAGGTTTTAACCACGATGGAGACCAGCGCGCGGCGCGGCGCGGACATGCTCCGCCAGGTGCTTGCGTTCGCGCGCGGGGTCGACAGCAAAAAAAGCCCGGTGCAGATCAAGCTCCTCCTCCGCGAGATGGAAAAAATCGCGCGCGACGCTTTCCCGAAAACAATTCGCGTGCGCATGGAGATCGCGGACGACCTCTGGCCGGTGTCCGGGCATCACACTCAATTGTACCAGGTGCTGATGAACCTCTCCATCAACGCGCGCGACGCAATGCCTAACGGCGGCCGGATCACGTACCGCGCGGAGAACATGCAACTCGAGAAAAGCGGGCCGAAAATTCATCCGGACGCGGTCCCGGGGCCGTATTTGCTGGCGACGGTTTCGGACACGGGAACGGGCATGCCTCCGGACGTATTGGAAAAACTTTTTCAACCATTTTTCACGACGAAAGAGCACGGCAAGGGAACGGGGCTGGGCCTCTCGACCTCGATGAACATAGTGAAAACTCATGGCGGCTTCATCACCGTTGAAAGCCGGGTGGGAGAAGGCACTCGTTTCAGCATCTATCTTCCAGCGCTTAGTTCGGTTACGGACGCGGAGGAGGAGCCAAAACTGGCCCGGATTCCCATCGGCAACGGCGAAGGCATCCTGGTCGTGGACGATGAAATTGCGATTTGCGAAATCACCAAGGCCGCCCTGGAGAATTACGGCTACCGGGTGCAGGTCGCCAACAGCGGCCCCGAGGCGGTGGCGCTCTACGTCGGCAAACGAAAAGAAATTCAACTCGTGGTGACCGACTCGGACATGCCTTTCATGGATGGACTCGCCACTTCGATTGCTTTGAAGAAAATCAATCCGCGGTTGAAAATCATCATGGCGAGCGGCAGCGTTCCGAGCAAAAGCGACGGTACAGCCAACGACAACATTAGTGCCTTTGTGCCCAAGCCTTATACGGTGGACAGGCTGCTAAAGGTGGTGCATGAAGTGTTGCACCAGAAATAGTGACCTGGGCGTCCCGCCCGTGTGGTTCCGCCTTCAATAGGGCTTTTTAGAAACGCACGGGCGAGACGCCCGTGCCGCTACCAGCCTACTGCTTCTCGAAGATTTTATTGGCTTCCTCGAGGGTTTCCTTGGAGCCGATGTCATACCAGATGCCGGGGACGCGCCAGGTGTAAAACGGTGTGCGCGGGTAGAGCCATTGCACCAGACGCCCGGGTTGGTCAGGGTTGTTCCCTTCGGCCATATATTGATGGATTAAAGGCAACGTCGCCTTCGGATAATAATAAAGAGCGATGCCGGTGATCGTGCTCGTCGGATTTTTCGGTTTCTCCTCGAAAAACGTGATGCGCCCTGCCCCATCCACGGAAATCGCATTGTATTTTTTTATCTCCTCGAGGTTGCCGACATCGTAGACGGCCAGCACGGGCGCATTTTTTTCACGCACGAATTGCCCGAAACCCTCCAGCTTCTCGCTGAACAAATTATCGCCAGCCACGACGATGATGTCGTCATCCACATTTTGGGTTTTGAGGACGTAATGGATATCGCCGATGGCGCCGAGCTTGTTGGTATCGTCGGTCGAGTTGTCGTTGACGATGGTGAAATTGAGTTTTGCCTTGGTCTCATGATAGTTGTCCGCCCATTTCTGAAAATGGCCGGCAAACTTGGCGTTGGTCACGACGTAAATGCGGTCGATATCGCCGATGGGCGCGAGGTTATCGAGGACGTATTCCACCATGGGTTTGCCCGCAACGGGCAGCAGCGGTTTGGGCTGCGTGAGCGTGAGTGGATACAACCGAGTGGCGTAACCGGCGGCTAAGATGATGACTTTCATATTTTAAAAATGTGAACGGCCCGAACGACCGCGAATTCAAGATAATTAAATCGTGCAGGGCAACTAAAAACTCAATGGGGACGAACCCTTGGGCGCATAGCGAAAAATTGTACATCGCGAAAAATCGAGGAAATAGCCGCGGAGCCAGCGAAAGAACGCGGCACGGCATTTTTCTTTCGCCCCATCCGGGGCTTGGTGATTGCCGCGCCCGATTCCCACGGATCGTGCCATGGGCTACCATCTACCGCCACTCCGTGGCTGAAATACTGTTCAAATTTTGATATGCGCCCCGAACCCTTGAGATAGCAACCGGCGGCCAAAACTCCAATCCCGAGGGGTTGAATGGAATCAGCCTTACCTTCCGAACTTGACCTATCCGTTCCCAGTGCGGCAGTGAGGTGCCGGGCTTATTGTCGGAAGTCCTTCCGGGACAGGAGCATTGAAACATCGCGTTGTACTCATGAATCGAGAGGCGCCCTGAAGCCGAAAGGGAGAAACACCTGCAAATACAGTGTTTTATCGCGGTAAAAGCTCGACAAAACAACGGCGATGTGGCGAAGTCTGCGCAACCCAAACCATGAACTTTTCTTGCAAATCCTTGCTCCAAACCGCCTCAGTTTTGCTCTTTCTGCTGATAAATCTCGCCTGGTTTTCCACCTCCCAGGCGCAGACGTGGGCGACTAATAGTCCACTGAATGTCCCACGCTGGGCGCATACGGCCACGTTGTTGAACAACGGCCAAGTGCTCATTGCGGGCGGGTTGATTTACAACATGAATGGCGATCAGGAGGGCACCAATTCCGCCGAGCTATACGACCCGGCGACGGGGACATCCACCATTACGGATTCGATGTCGTCTTACCGCCATTCTCACACCGCGACACTATTACTCGACGGCAGAGTGCTGATCGTGGGCGGCGGCGGTGATGCTGCCTCGGAAATTTACGATCCGAGCACCAGCACGTGGGGAAGTTACGCACAAATGGCAGACGAACGCATTGTTCCAGCCACAGTGCGACTGGCTGATGGCAAGGTATTGGTGGTGGCGGGATACGATGACAATAATGGCGAGGAACTTGCCAGTGCAGAGATATTTGACCCGGCCACGGGAAATTGGACGAGCACGCAGCCGTTGCCTTACAACACGGACAGCCCGGCAGGGGCGTTGCTGTCCAACGGCAAGGTTTTGGTATGTGGCGGTTCGGATGGCCTGGGCGGAGCTTTAACGAATGCCGCGCTCTACGATCCGGACAGTGGAACGTGGACGGACGCTCCTCCGCTGAGTGAAGCGCGCGCGGGCCACACCGCTACCGTGATGCAGAATGGAAAAGTGCTCATCGAAGGCGGCAACGGCGGGAGCACGACTGAGTTATACGATCCAGTGGCGAATTCCTGGGAACCTTTTCCGGGCATGCAGGACGGGCGCTACCATGCTCAGGCGGTCCTACTCAGTAACGGTGACGTCATGGTCCTGGGCGATTACAACCCGGACGTGGAGATTTATAGCGACGATGATAATGGTTGGGATTTTGCGGATCAGCTGCCGGTGCCAGGTTACCAACAAACGGCGACCCTGCTCGCAAATGGTGACGTGCTGGTAGTAGGTGGCAGTGAACAACCATTCAACGGTCCGCCCATCGGCGCGGTGCAAAGATTCGGATCGGGATCGGGAACACCCAGCCTTTCGGTCACGGCCTCGCCTGCCACCGGACCGGTGGCGTTAGACGTCCAATTCACCAGTCCGGACCGGGACAGCGCCGGCGATGACGTCACGTCCTGGAATTGGGATTTCGGCGATGGCGCCACGAGCACGGAGCAAAGTCCGACGCATACCTATACCAGCGAAGGAACTTTTTCGCCGAGTCTGACCGCTTTTGCCGGTGATACGGAGCTGATCGTGATCGGCCCGGGCACTGTCACGGTCACGGGCGATGCCGTGACCGCCAGCGACAACCCGACGTTTGGACCGGCGCCTTTGACGGTGCAATTCACCGGCCCGAGCACGGATAGCGGTGGCAATGCGGTGACCAATTGGAGTTGGAATTTTGGCGATGGCGCGAGCAGCACGGCACAAAATCCTTCGCACGCTTACATGACGCCGGGAAATTTTTCCCCGACGCTGACTGCCATCAGCACGTTCGCGAACACACCACTTTCCGCGTCCGGCCTGAGTGGGATCACGGTGAACATCGCGCCGAATCCGGCTTTCAAAACTCTTTATAGTTTTTCCACGACTTTTGGGACGACCCCGAGCCCGGGATTGTTGCTATTGGGAAATACGCTTTATGGGACGAGCTCCGGGGGCGGCAGCCATGATTTCGGCACGGTTTTTTCGGTGAACACAGATGGTTCGGAATTTTCCAGCCTGCACAGTTTTGATCTCAATCACGGCGGGCGGGGGGTGGGAAGTTTGATCAACGTCGGCCCCACTTTGTACGGCATTGCCGCGTTTGGCGGTGACAATGGCGGGGGCGTGCTGTTCGCGTTGAACACGAACGGCTCCAGTTATTCGAATGTGTTTAATTTCTTTTTAAATGTGCCGAGCACCGGTGAGGAGCCGTTGGACGGAGTGGTTTTATCGGGAGACACTTTTTATGGCATGACTGAATTTGGCGGAGCAGTGGATCATGGGGCGCTTTATTCCGTGAAGACCAATGGAGCGAACATCACGGACATTCACAGTTTCAGCACGCCGTCGGGACAAAATTTTAACCTGAACTATGACGGGCTTTTTCCGATGACTAAATTAGTTCTCGCGGACGGCACGTTGTACGGAACGGCGGAGGGGGGTGGAAATTTTGCGCGCGGCACAGTGTTCGCGGTGGAACCTGCCAATCCAAATAGTTTCCGCGTCCTGCATCATTTCACCGCTGTCGATTCGGGCACGCAAACCAACGCCGACGGCGCTTCGCCGTTTGCCAATGTGATTATCTCCGGGAACACGCTGTTTGGGACCGCGGCGTTTGGCGGCACGATGGGAAATGGCGCCATTTACGCCATTACCACGGACGGAACCGGCTTCACAAACCTGTATAATTTCACGGGCACGAACGACGGCTCAAGCCCGCGTGGAGGTTTGCTTTTATCCGGCAATACGCTTTACGGCAGCACGCCCAGCGGCGGCGCATTTACAAACGGAACCTTGTTTTCCATTCACACGGACGGCACGGGTTTCACCAACCTGTATAGTTTCACGGGCGGAAGCGACGGCTCCAGTCCGAATGGGGATTTGATTCTGTCGGGCAATGTTTTGTATGGCACTGCCGGCAGCGGTGGATCGGGGAGCGGAACTGTGTTCAGCTTCACGCTGCCCTCCACTTCACAGGGGACGTCACCTTTGCTTGCGATTGCGCCCGCCGGCACGAACGTGATTTTGACGTGGGGAACGGATGCGGTTGGTTATGGCCTGCAATCAGCAACACAACTGGTCAATTCGGCCACGTGGAATCCGGTGTTGCCTGCGCCAGTGATTATCAATGGCAGGAACACGGTCACCAATCCCGCAGTCGGCCGGCAACAATTTTATCGGCTAAGCCAGTAATCGTCGGGGTTGCTGCGGTGCAACTCAGGCTTTGCTCTCGAAGAGGCTGGGCGCGGATTGCCAGGCGAGTTGCTGGCATTTGGAAAGAATTTCGGAGCCGGATTCGGAATTCAAGGCGAACTCCGCAAGCGCTTGCGCTTCGGCAATCTTCAAACGGCGCACCATGTATTTGATCTGCGGCACGAGCGGCGGCGCAGCGCTTAATTCATCCACGCCCAGTCCAATCAGGAGCGCGGTCATGATCGGTTCACCCGCCATCTCGCCGCAAACGCTCACGGTAATTTTATTTTTGCGCGCCGCGTCCACGGTGGCTTTGATCAAACGGATGATGGCCGGATGCGTGGGCTCGTACAGATGGGCGATTTTTTCATTCATCCGGTCCACGGCCAGCGCGTATTGGATCAAATCGTTCGTGCCGATGCTGAAAAATTTCACGCGCCGCCCCATCGAGTCGGCAATCAGCGCGGCAGAGGGAATTTCAATCATCGCGCCGATTTCCAGCTTTTCATCGTAGGCAAGGCCTTCCTTGCGCAACTCGCCTTTGTATTCTTCGACGAGAGCGTTGGCCTGATTGAGTTCATCCAAACCGGATATCATGGGATACATCATGCGGATGTTCCCATGAGCGCTGGCGCGCAAAATGGCGCGAAGCTGGCTGCGAAACACCTCCACCTCCTGCAGGCAAAAACGAATCGCGCGCCAGCCTAAAAACGGATTCATCTCGGTCGGCACCTGGAGATGGGAAAGGAATTTATCGCCGCCCAAATCAAAGGTGCGGATGGTGACCGGATGCGGTTTCAGCGTCTCGGCAATCTGGCGGTAGGCTTTGTATTGCTCGTCTTCGGTCGGGGACGAGTCGCGATTGATGAAAAGATATTCGGTGCGGAACAGCCCCACGCCTTCCGCGCCACTGGCGGTGACGGCTTCTCCATCCGCGGCCTGTTCGACGTTCGCGGTGAGAAAAACGCGGTGACCATCCAGCGTGATCGCGGGTTTAAGCAGGATGTCCCGCAGTTTTTCCTGCAAGGTGACCTGCTTGCGGATGAGCTGGCCGTATTCAAAAAGCGTTTGGTCGGTCGGGTTAAGAATGACCACGCCGTTGAAGCCATCGAGCAGCGCGTATTGTCCGGTCTGTAATTCTTCACTCGCGGTTTTCAGGCCGACCACGGCGGGGATGCGCATGGAGCGGGCCATGATGGCGGTATGCGAGGTCTTGCTGCCGATGTCCGTGGCGAAACCGAGCACTTTGGTACGGTCCATTTGCGCGGTGTTCGACGGCGTCAAATCATGGCTGATAATGATGCACGGCTCGTCCAATTGGCGCAGGTCGATCTCGTCCCGTTTGCCGAGCAAATTGTTCAACACGCGCGTGGTGACATCGCGCATGTCGCCGGCGCGTTCACGGAGATAATCGTCTTCAATGGCGGCGAGGGTCGCGGCGTAACGCTCGGCTACTTTGTGGAACGCGTATTCGGCATTGGCCTTTTCTTCGTTGATGCTGCGCACGACTTCATCGATCAGGGTGCGGTCTTCGAGCACGAGCAGGTGGGCGTCGAAGATGCTTCCCTCCTTGGCGCCCATGGCGGAACTGACCTTGCGTTGGACGTCGAGGATTTCGTGGCGAGTTTGCACCAGCGCGCGTTCGAGGCGGGTGACTTCCTCGTGCAATTTGGCTTCGGCAATGGCCTGGCGATGGATGGTGTGCGGGGCCTGCCCGAGCACGAGAATTTTGGCGCGGCAGACGCCATTGGAAACGGGAATGCCCCGAAAAACTTTTTCACCTTTGTGCAACGGTTCTGGCACTGCCGCACAATTAAGCGGAAAGAACGTAGGTTGGAAAGGAATAATAGTGGCACGGGCGTCCGCCCGCGCGTTCCCAAAATCGGATTCCAAACCGAAACACACGGGCGAGGACGCCCGTGCCACTATAAAAAAAGCCCGCCATATGGCGGGCTTGAAACTTTAGACCCCGGACTAATTAAGCCCGTTCCATGTATTTACCAGTGCGGGTGTCTACTTTGATCTTTTCGCCGGTCTTGATGAACAGCGGCGCCTGGACGGTGATGCCGGTTTCCACGGTGATGGGCTTCTGCACGTTGTTGGCGGAATCGCCGCGAATGCCTTCCGGCGCGTCGGTAACAGTGAGGATGACCGAGGAGGGCAATTCAATGGACACCGCTTTTTCCTCGACGAAAGTCACGGTAATCTGGCCGTTCTCCACGAGGTAATCCTTGGCGTCGCCGACGAGGTCGGCATTGAGCGTGACGGTCTCGTAATTTTCCGGGTCGGTGAAAACGAAATCCTCGCCGTCCTTGTAGCTGAATTCCATTTTCTTGGTGATCATCGGGACCGGCTCGATTTTTTCGGTCGAGCTGAAACGCACATCGGAGGATTTTCCGGTGCGGATGCTGCGGATGGTGGCTTGCACAAACGCGCGGAGGTTGCCGGGCGTGCGGTGCTGGCTGTCGAGGACGACGCAGATGTCGCCGTTGTAATTGATCGCCATTCCACGGCGAAGGTCGTTTGCTGTTGCCATAATCTAGACTGTAAAATTGATGTTTTTGCCCGGCCGGGCCTTTCCGGGACGGGGGCCGAGTAAAATACCGGAGGGCAGGATGAAAGCAAGCGCGGATTTGGTAGTGTCTGAATTTGGGGTATGGTTATAAGTGGGTGACATTGCTGTTGGAAAAGCACCGTGGGTATTGGCGACGTCCGTCAGAGCGGCAGAGGATTCTAGCCTATGAAGATCCCACCTCACCCATTTATAATCACACCCCTTAATTTGGCAGAAAGCACGGAGCGCGGGTCTGCGACCCGCAGCGGGCCACCAGTCAGAGACCACAGGCATAGCCGGTGACGTTAGGATTTTCACCGTTCCTGCGGCTCACAGAGCCGCACTCCTCAAATTAAGACGCTGCCCGGATTTTTGGGGAAATCTCGACAAAATCCGGTGTTTGCATACCCTGCCGGAAAGCGAACTTCGCCATGTGGACGTGTCCAAAATGCGGTGAAGCCATTGAAGGCCAGTTCGATTCCTGCTGGAAATGCTCGAATGTTTCACGAGAACCGGCGGTTCCGGTGCGCCCGCCCCTTAAAGGTTCTGATTACCTCATCACCGCTCTGATTGCCTATTCAATACCCGTGCTGGCGATCTTACTACAGCCGGGTTTCACCAATCGCTTCACGGTGTTTTGGGGTCGCGATCTTTTTAATGACGCCCAAGCCTGGTTGGAGATGCTCTTACCTGCGGCAATTAATTTTTTCATTTTGCTTCCCTTTCTGAGATTCCAGGGTTTAAGTCGCGCCGTGGCGATATTCCTTCTTTTCGGCTGGACCCTGTTTATTCTTTTCACGGCAGCCAAGATAAGATAGCGATCGACGCCGGGCCTTCATTTTATGTACGAACAACGATCCAAGCCGCTCCTGGCCCGCAAAAAGTTTTACCACCGTCTGGCGCGTAGCGCTGCGCTGGGGGTGTCAGTCCTGGTTTTCGGATTGCTCATCGGCATGGTGGGGTATCATGTTTTTGAGAGTATGGGCTGGATCGACGCCTTTTCGAACGCGGCCATGATTCTTTCTGGCATGGGGCCAATGGGAGAACTGAAGACGAACGGCGGAAAAATTTTCGCCGGCTGTTACGCGCTGTTCAGCGGCGTGGCATTTCTCACAAGCATCGGTGTGGTCTTCGCGCCGATATTTCACCGATTCCTGCACAAGTTCCATATGGAGACGGCGAAGGAAGCGAAGGAGAAATGACTCCGGCAAGTGAGCGTGTCGCGGAGCGAAATTGGAAATTAGCCGGGGACAACGTCCCCGGTCCGCAGCCCCCCACGTTTTGCGTCCTGAATGGACGCTGGAAAGTTAACAACAATTCCGGCGTCCTTTCAGGACGCATGGTTGTTAGCTGATTTTACCCGGCACGATGTGCCGGCTAATTTCCGGTGTCGCTCCGCGACAAACGGATTCTTTTGCGCCAAAGAATTTGAGCCTCCTCACGTCGACTCCTACCACTAAAAGTTCGATAAATTCCCGCCCGTCGGCTATCTTGGCGCTGATGACAGCAGGAGAAATCATCGGCCTAACGATCACCTTGCTGGTGATGCTGATCGGCTTTGCCGGTAGCATCGTGCCGGTATTGCCGGGTCCGCCGCTGGTGCTGATTGCGGCACTGGGGCACCGGTTGTGGTTCGGCCAACACAGCGCCAGCGGATTGGTATTATTTTGCCTCACGGCGCTCACGCTCGCCGCGTTGTTGCTGGACTATTTCGCGAGTGTTTACGGTGCGAAACGTTTCGGCGCCACCTGGCGCGGATTGCTCGGAGCGTTCGTCGGCGGATTGGTGGGCATTTTCTTCAGCCTCCCGGGAATCATCATCGGGCCATTCCTTGGCGCGCTGGTGTTTGAACTGTTGGGTGGTTACGAATTCAACAAAGCTTCCCGCGCCGGGCTGGGTGCAACACTGGGTGTCTTTGCGGGGGTATTCGCCAAATGCGCCGTCAGCGCGGTGATGATGCTACTGTTCACCGTGAGTGTGATTTTGCGGTCGTAAAAATGATTTAGCCCCCCTTTTTCCAGTTCGTCACCATCCTAATTTGCTCTGATGTGTGCGGTGAAGCTGCTTGAAACGGTCAATCAGAAAGGAATGTTCGACATTCGACGGGACGCATCTGGACACTGCCCCTAATATATTCGGCCCGGAGTGTAGTCCTGCGTTTGCGTGGCGTGGAGATTGCGCCGAACCGCCTGAAGGCGGAACTACAAGCGGGGGCAGTGTCCAGACGCGTCCCATTCGATAGACGAGGACGAGAAGGAGAACGAGGAGGAAGCTGTTGCGAGGCAAAAAACGTCCACTCATTCGCAATTTTTCGAAATCCATCCCCTGCGAAATCGTTTTGACTCACTTGGCCGGTGGGATATGCTCTGCGGCCTTGTTTTGAATCGATAGAGACGGCGCGCTGCGCTGTCTGCGCCGCGTTCAGCGGCGCAACCGATGGACATTACGCAAATCGGATATAACAATTTCCGCGACTGAACGGCGCGGGGACGCCGCAGCGCAGCGTCCCTACACGAAACGATTTTGATTTTATGGCCAAACTGACAATTCGAGACCTGAACGTTCGCGGGAAACGCGTTTTTTTGCGCGTGGATTATAATGTGCCGCTGGAAGAAAAAGACGGGCAGATGGTCATCACCGATGATACCCGCATCAAGGAAACTTTGCCCACGCTCAAGCATCTCATCGAGCAGGGCGGCAAATTGATTTTGACCGCGCACCTCGGCCGCCCCAAGGGCCAGCGCGAACCCTCCATGTCGTTGCGTCCGGTGGCGGCGCGGTTGGCGGATTTGCTGGGTCGCCCGGTGGCGTTCGTGGACGATTGCATCGGCGAAAAAGTCGAGAAGACAGCGGGCGCATTGAAAGAAGGCGATGTGTTGCTGCTGGAAAACGTCCGTTATTACAACGAAGAGGAAAAGAATGATCCGGTCTTTGCGGAAAAGCTCGCGAAGGTGGCGGATGTGTATGTGAACGACGCGTTCGGCGCGGCGCATCGCGCGCATGCTTCCACCGAGGGCGTGGCGCGTATCGTGGCGAAGCGCGGCGGGAAATGCGCGGCCGGGTTGCTCATGGAGCGCGAGTTGAAATTTTTAGGTGATGAACTGGAAAACCCGGCGCGGCCGTTTGTGGTCATTCTCGGCGGCGCGAAGGTTTCGGACAAAATCAAAGTGATCGATCGCCTGCTGGAAAAGGCGGACACGATTTTGATCGGCGGTGCGATGGCTTACACGTTCCGGCTCGCGCACGGCAAGCCGGTGGGCAAATCGCTCGTCGAACCTGATCACAAGGGCACGGCCCTCGCCGCTGAGGAAAAGGCGAAGAAGCTGGGCGTGACGTTTGAATTGCCCACGGACGTGGTCGTTGGCAAGCCGGTGGACACGGGCAAGGTGAACAAAAAGGGCAAACCGGTCATGGATTTCGTGAACATCCATACGGTTACGGACGTGATTCCTGACGATTCGGAAGGCTTCAGCATCGGTGAACAGGCCGCGGCGCGTTACGCGAAAATTATTTCCAGTGCGAAGACGATTTTGTGGAACGGCCCCATGGGCATGTTTGAGGATGCTCGTTTTGCCGCCGGCACGAATGCCGTTGCCCAAGCAGTGGCAGACGCGACGCAGAAAAACGGCGCCAAGAGCATCATCGGCGGTGGTGACAGCGTGAAAGCGTTGAACAAGGCGAAGCTGGGCGATAAAGTGACGTTTATGAGCACGGGCGGCGGGGCGAGCCTTGAGTTTTTGGAAGGGGTGGAGCTGCCGGGCGTGGCGGCTCTTTCGGACAAGTGAATTTAACGCAAAGGCGCAAAGAGGCAAAGACGCAAAGGAATGAATTTTTCCGCCGCGTCCCTGGGCTTTGACAACTTTGCGTCAAAACTTTGTGACTGAAAACGAGATTAGCAAGGTGATCGTTGATAGTGCGATTGAGGTCCATCGAGAATTGGGCGGGCCAGGACTACTTGAGTGTCTCTATGAAGAGTCGATGGTGGAAGAGTTGGTTCGGCGAGGAATGAACGTGGAGCGGCAGCTCCCGGTTCCGATAGTTTACAAAGGCAAAACGCTCAGCGTTCCGCTTAAGTTGGATTTGAAAGTGAATGGTTTGGTTCTGATCGATAACAAAGCGGTGATGCAGTGGAATCTGATTTTTGAAGCACGATGTTGACATATTTGAGATTGACCGGGTTGAAACTGGGTTTAGTAATAAATTTCGGTGAGCAGTACGTGAAAAACGGGATCCATCGAGTCGTGAACGGATTGTAAAAACTTTGCGCCTTTGTCTCTTTGCGCCTTTGCGTTAAATAAAATTTGAAAATGAATAAAGAACGAAAATTGATCATCGCGGGAAATTGGAAGATGAATAAAACCGTGGCGGAGGCGCTGGACCTCGTCCGCGGTTTGAAAATCGAACTCGCGAGCGTGAAGGAAGTGGACATCGTGGTGTGCCCGCCTTACACGGCGTTGAGCGAGGTTTCCAAAGCCATCCTCGAAACCAAGAATATCCGGTTGGGCGCGCAAAACATGAGCGAAAATAACGTGGGCGCCTTCACCGGCGAAATTGCGGCGGTGATGCTGAAGGAATTTTCCGTGCGCTACGTGATTCTCGGGCACAGTGAGCGCCGGATGTATCAAAAAGAAACGGACGCATTGATTGCGAAGAAGGCGGCGGCGGTTCATGCAGCGTCGCTCAAGCCGATTGTTTGCGTGGGCGAAACTTTGACCGAACGTGAGGCGAATGAGATGGAAAAAGTTCTCGATACGCAGGTTCGCGGGAGCCTGGCCGGGCTGACGAAAGAGCAGATGGCCGAAACCGTGGTTGCCTACGAACCGGTTTGGGCCATTGGCACCGGCAAGACGGCCACCACGCAGCAGGCGCAGGATGCGCATGCCTTTATCCGCGGTGTGCTGGCGAAAATGTTCGATGATAACGTTGCCAAGAAGGTGCGTATTCAATATGGTGGAAGCGTCAAACCGTCCAATGCGCGGGAGCTGATGAGCCAGCTCGATGTGGATGGCGCGTTGGTGGGTGGGGCGTCGCTCGAGGCCCGGAGCTTTGCGGATATAATTAAGAATTCAATTTAATATGCTGTTTTTGATCATTTTGTGCACGGTTGCGATGGTAATTGATTGTATCATCCTGGTTTTTCTGGTGCTGATGCAATTGCCGAAGAAGGAAGCCGGCGCGGGCCTGGCGTTTGGCGCCGGGGCCACGGATGCGTTGTTCGGCGCGGGTTCGGGAAATTTCCTGACCAAGGCCACGAAATACACTGCGGGAATATTCTTCGTGCTGGCGGTCCTGCTGGGCGTCATGCAAAGCCATCGCGCGCATCAGCCGGGCTCCGACTTCCTGGAACGGGTGAAGCAACATCAAAATGAGCAACCGGCCATCGCTCCACTGCCTGCTCCCACGACTGCACCAGCGGCCGCTTCTGAGCCTCCGCCAATCGCGGCACCGGCCACGAATTTCCTGCTGTCACCTGTGCCCGCTACGAATGCCGCTCCAGCTCCAGTGGCTCCGGCACAAAAATAACCGGTAATGAATTGGCCGACCCGCCTTCGCTCCGCTACGGCGCGGCAAGCCCGGCGGGGCCGATATCGGTTCAATTCGGGACTGCGAGGGGTTTTCACCCTTTTATTCTGCGCGCTGCTCTGCGGGTGTATGCGGCGTGACCCGCCGGCGACTGTCACGATCATCAATTTTTCCGAGCCGCAATCCCTGGACCCCGCCATCATCACGGCACAGCCGGATATGCGGATTGTGTCCGGGATGTTCGAGGGATTGACCCGCCCGGATCCGAAGACCGGCAGCGCCGTTCCCGGGCTCGCCGAGCGCTGGGAAATTTCGCTGGATGGCCGGACCTATATCTTCCATCTGCGCACGAATCTAACGTGGTCCACGGGCGAACCGATTCGCGCCGAGGACGTGGTTTATTCCTGGATTCGAACCCTCGACCCCGCGACCGCCTCCGATTATGCCGGCCAGTTATTTTATGTGAAGAACGCAGAGGCATTTAACGCTGGCAAAATAAAAGACGCCTCGCAGGTGGGTGTGACGGCGATTGATCCGTTCACGGTGCGGGTCGAATTAAACCATCCGACAGTGTTCTTTCTGGATGTTTGCGCGATGCCACTGGCGAGCGTTGTGCCGCGACAAACGATTGCGAAACTTGGCGACACGTGGATCACGGCGAAGCCGCTACCGGTCAGCGGTCCCTATGAACTCGATTTCTGGCGGCTCAACGACAAGGTTCGTCTCCGAAAAAACCCACATTACTGGGACGCAGCCAATACCCAATCAGAAATCATCGATCTGCTGCCTATCGGCTCGGCGAGCGGCGCGCTGAACCTGTACGTGCGGGGACAGGTGGACATTGTGTGGGACAAGGAACTGGTGCCGACGGAACTGCTCGATGTGCTGCTAAAACGTCCGGACTTTCACACGTTCAATTATCTGGGCAGTTATTTCATACGGTTCAATGTGACGCGAAAGCCTTTTAATGACCCGCGCGTCCGCCGGGCGCTGGCGCTGGCAGTTGACAAGGAACGCATCGTTCAACGCATCACGCGCGGCGGCGAGCAGCCGTCATCGCATCTGGTTCCGAACGGCACCGCACATTACGTTTCGCCTGACGGTCTGGGTTACGATCCGGTTCTCGCGCGAAAATTACTGGCGGAGGCGGGCTTTCCGGGCGGCAAAAATTTTCCCCGGATGGAATACATGTTCAATGCGCCTGCCGGCGGTGGCAAAATTCATGAAAAGATTGCTATCGAGCTGCAACAAATGTGGCGCGACACACTCGGTGTGGACATCGAATTGCGCCAGCTTGAGATGCAGGTCTATCTCACTGAACAGGACCAGATGCATTACGATCTGTCGCGCTCGAGTTGGATTGGCGATTACAACGACGCGAACACTTTCCTCAATATGTTCGTGACTGACGATGGAAATAATCGCACCGGCTGGAGCAATCCGCGTTACGACAAACTTATCCAACAGGCCAATGAAACGATCGACGCGCAGGCCCGCGAAAAATTATTTCAGGAAGCGGAGACGATTCTCGTGCGCGATGAACTGCCGATCATTCCCCTGTTTTTTTACGCGGGCATCAATTATTTCGACACAAACAAAATTCAGGGGATTTACACGAATGTTGTGGATTTGCATCCGCTCCAGAGCATTCGCAAAATTCATGCTACCGGAAAAACGAGCGCCAGCGAACCCGCCGTGGTGAAAATCACGGAACACTGACCATGTATTTCCTCAAGCGCCTCGCCTACATGATACCGCTGCTGCTGGTGATCAGCGCGGTTTCCTTCTGGCTGGTGCACCTGGCGCCGGGCGGGCCGTTCGACAAGGAACGCGCGCCGGCATCACCGCAAATCAAACGCAATCTCGAAGCGAGATATCACCTGGACGAGCCGGTCTGGAAGCAATACGCGCGCTACGTGGGCGGCCTGGCGCATGGTGATTTCGGGCCTTCGCTGAAATATCGCGATCATTCGGTCACGGACATTGTCCGGCAGGGTTTGCCGGTGTCGATGCTCCTGGGCTGGCTGGCGTTTGGTTTTGCCCTGGGTGTGGGGCTGCCAGCGGGATTCATCGCCGCCGTGCGACGCGGGCGATGGCAGGATCATGTGGGAAGTTTTCTGGCGCTGCTGGCCGTTTGCATTCCCGGCTTTGTCATCGCGCCGCTGTTGGTGCTGGTGTTCACGATCAAATGGCGATTGCTTCCAGTCGCGTTGTGGGAGTCGCCGGCGCACGCGGTATTGCCCACGATTGCGCTGGGACTGTATTTTTCCGGCAAGGTCGCACGGCTGTTTCGTGAAGGGATGCTGAACACGATGCAGATGGAGTTTGTGACCGCCGCGCGGGCCAAAGGGCTGGGGGAATACCGGTTGCTTTTTCGCCATGCGATGCGGCTGGCAGTCCTGCCGGTAGTCTCTTATGCGGGACCGATGCTGGCGGATTTATTGACGGGATCGTTTGTCATCGAAAACATTTTTCAGATTCCCGGCCTCGGTGTTTTTTTCATCAACAGCGCGCTCAACCGGGATTACACCCTGACCGTCGGCCTGGCGGTGCTATATGCGGCGTTGTTGATTGTGCTCAACCTGGCCGTGGACCTGGCCTATATGCTTCTCGATCCGCGCGTGAAATATGAGTGATGAACGAGTTGAGAGTTCGAAGGTGAATGTTGAGAGCGACAACGCTTCCGGCGCGGCGCCTCTTTCAATTTCCAACTCGCCGGAGCATGCCAGCCCAGCGAGGCGCGCGTGGCAGCGTTTCCGAAAAAATCGCCCTGCCCTGTTCAGCGGCGGGTATGTCATCGCGTTACTGGTTGTGATTATCGCGTGGCCGGTGGCGCTGAGAGTCGCCGCAATCGCCCGGCCGGGCGGCGCAACGTGGGCGAAGGCGTACGCGCCGGAGCAGTTGTCGGACGCGCAATTTCAACCGCCAGGTTCGCAACATTGGTTCGGCACCGACGAACACGGACGCGACGTGCTCTCGCGTGTTTTGTACGGTGCGCAAATATCGCTGCTGGTCGGCTTCGTGGGGGCCGCGGTCAGCCTGGTGATCGGCGTGCTTTGGGGAGCCATTGCCGGCCTGGCGGGCGGACGGGTGGACAGCATGATGATGCGGATCGTGGACGTGCTGTATTCGCTGCCGTCGATTATTTTCGTGATTGTGTTGCTGACCACTCTGGGGGAAAAACTGAAGCAGATGCCGTTGGTCAGAAATTCGCCCGCGCTGGAAAAAGAAATGCGCCTGCTGATTTTGTTTGTCGGCCTCGGCGCGATTTCGTGGCTGACCATGGCGCGGATTGTGCGCGGGCAGGTATTGTCATTGCGAACGCGGCCATTCGTGGACGCCAGCCGGGCGCTCGGCGCGACTCCGTGGCGCATCCTGATGCGGCATATCATTCCGAATGTTTTCAGCGTAGTGATTGTTTACGTGACATTGACGGTGCCAGCGATCGTGCTTTACGAATCTTTCCTGAGCTATCTTGGCCTCGGCGTGCAACCGCCGATGGCGAGTTGGGGCTCGCTCATTTCCGAGGGGGTGGACCAGATCAATCCCATCCGCATTTATTGGTGGATGATTGTGTTTCCCGGAGGCGTGCTGGTTTCGACGTTATTGGCGCTGAATTTTCTGGGGGATGGACTGCGCGATGCGTGGGATGTGAAGGGATGATTTCGCTCACTTGGTTTGCAGACGATAAAAACGCGCGCGGCCCGAGGTTGAATTCGTTATCACCAATGTCGTCTGGTTGAGGGAAGGCGCGGTGCCAATCACGCTCCACGAAACCGGGGGCGCGAGGTTGGTAGCGGTGTAAAGCGCGTAATTATTGAAGGCACCCGGCCACGCGAGCACGATATTCCCGTTTGCTGGCAGAATTTGAAGGGTGGGCAATCCGACGGGAGCGGTGAGATTTACAAATTGGATAGCGCTGGACCCGCTGCCTTGCGCCACATGCGTGACCACCACGCTGTCGATCGAACGGTCAGGTGTTAAAACCGAAAGCGGCTCCGTGAGATTGCCGGCCGAGTTCGAGATCAATGAACCGTTCGTAGTATCCACCGTCCAGGTCGGCCAGTTGGCATTCGGCAATTGCGATTCCTCACCGGAGTAAGGCGTGTAAGTCCAGCCCGAGAGATCAACCGCCTGATTGCCGGCGAAAGCCTGGATGTTGTATCGCTCGCCGTTGTCCACATCGGTGAGGAGGAAGCGGTCGTTCGGCGTCAAGGGGATGGAAAAAGTGAACCGCAAACCATTTCTCCGTTCAAGGTTGATTCCAGAAAGTTAATGTGGCCGTAGGTGCCGTCGCCGGTGCCGTTGGCGGCGAGACCAATGAAGTTGGTGAGGAAACCGGGATTGTTATTGTTCGCCAATCCCGCGAAGGCCTCCTGAAAGATCGAATTCACCTTGCCGCTGATGAGCGTGATCTGCACGTCGTTGGTGCCTTTGAAACTGGTGATGAAATTCGACGTGCTGTTGAGCGTCGTGAAACCGTTTTGACTCGAGTCGTTGATCCAATGCAGAGCCTGGGTGGTTTGCGCGAGCGCCGAAACAGTTGAAAACGCAAGATAAAATCCCACAACGAAGAAAACGCGGGTTTTAAAGAAAGGATTTCCAACGAGTCGCCGGGCAAAAGTTTGCAGCATAAAGGTCCAACTGATTTTCGGGTTCCGCCAAGTATGCCGGGCGCGCCGATTGGTGTCTATACCATTGCAAAATGAGGCCAGGTAGATGCCGCGAATTGAGTTCCGCCTGCGGAGGTTAGCTCGGAATCAGCCCGCTTAATGTATACCTAAAAGTTTTCAATGCAAAAAACGTTCAGTTTTTCCAAATATTTAGCCGGACGTTTCTCAAAACTAGCGTAGATTCTTCGTTGACCGCGGGCCGTCCGCCGGTAACATGCGCGCGGTCTGTTTTGAACCAAACTAGAACGAAATCGAACTATGGCAGTAAAAGTTGCAATTAACGGGTTCGGACGCATTGGCCGCCTGGTGTTTCGCGCCATCGCCGAACAAGGACTTCTCGGGAAAGATGTGGACGTCGTCGCCGTCGGCGATATCGTCCCCGCCGACAACCTTGCGTATCTGTTGAAATATGATTCCACGCAGGGCCGTTTTAAAGGTGAAGTCGGCTCCAAGAAATCCGCGCCCGACAAGGCGGAAGATGATGTGCTCATCGTGAACGGGAAGGAAATTTTGGTCGTGAGCGCCCGGACGCCGGCGGAATTGCCGTGGAAGCAACTCGGCGTGCAAGTCGTGATCGAGTCCACCGGCCTGTTCACCGACGCCGACAAGAACAATCCGAAATCATGTTACGGCCACATTACTGCCGGTGCGAAGAAGGTCATCATTTCCGCACCCGCCAAGAATGAAGACATCACCGTCGTGATGGGCGTCAACAACGACAAATACGATCCGGCCAAGCACAGTGTGATTTCCAACGCTTCCTGCACGACGAATTGCCTCGCGCCGCTCGTTCATGTGTTGCTCAAGGAAGGTTTTGGCATCGAGGAAGGCCTGATGACGACCGTGCACAGCTACACCGCCACGCAGAAAACCGTGGACGGCCCCAGCAAAAAAGACTGGAAAGGCGGCCGCAGCGCAGCCATCAATCTGATTCCTTCAACCACCGGCGCGGCCAAGGCCGTCGGATTGGTTTGCCCCGAAGTGAAGGGCAAACTCACCGGCATGTCGTTCCGCGTGCCGACGCCGACGGTGTCCGTCGTCGACCTTACCGTTCGCACGGTGAGGGACACGAGCTACGCTGAGATTAGCGCGGCGATGAAGAAAGCCAGCGAGACGTATCTCAAAGGCATCCTGGATTACACGGCGGATGAAGTGGTGAGCAGCGATTTCATTCATTGCCAGTCGTCGTCGATTTTCGACTCCAGTTCGGGCATTGAATTGAACAAGCGCTTTTTCAAGCTGGTGAGCTGGTATGACAACGAATGGGGCTATAGCTGCCGCGTTGCCGACCTGTTGAAGTTCATGATCACCAAGGGAATTTAGTCTCACCCCCTGAAGCGAAAACGGCGGCTTGGAAACAAGCCGCCGTTTTGTTTTAGGCCACAGATGGGCACAGATAAACACAGATAAAAAACAGAAATGAGGGGAGTGACGCGCCCTACCTTCGCGGTAATCAAATCACCCGTTTAGGTATTTCGCTCAATCCATCACAGATAAAAGCCGGCTTTTCCACGAGCGAAGACCACCAAAATTTTTGTCTCCGGACGGAGGAGAACCCCGATTGATGAATCTGTGCTTATCTGTGTTTCATCTGTGGCCAGAAATCAGTGCTGCTCCTCTTTCAGTTTATTTTCGAACTTCTTCAGCTTGGGCTTGATGACCACCTGGCAGTAAGGGGCGTGCGTATTATTATTGTAATAATTCTGGTGATAATCCTCGGCCTTGTAAAAGTGATCGAGCGGCACGATCTGTGTCACGATCGGATCCTTGAAGTTTTTCTGCGCCTCGGCCTTTGATTTTTCCGCCGCCGCTTTTTGCGCCGGGCTGCCATAGAGGATGACCGAGCGGTATTGCGTGCCCACGTCCGCTCCCTGCCGGTTCAACGTGGTGGGATCGTGAGCGTCCCAAAAGAATTCCAGCAATTTCTCGTAGGAAACTTTTTGCGGATCGAACTCGATTTGCGTGACCTCGGCGTGGCCGGTATCGCCAGTGCAAACGTCCTCGTAAGTGGGGTTCGCGGTGCGTCCGCCCGCGAAACCGCTGGAGACGGATTTGACGCCGGGAATGCGTTGGAATTCGGCTTCCATGCACCAGAAACAGCCGCCGCCAAATGTCGCAACTTCAGTATGATTTGTATTCATGCTTTGAGAGAAACCGGTTCCTGCTCCCGTTACAATCAGGGCAATCGCCAGCAACAACCGATCTATTTGGTTTCGAATTTTCTTTTTGTCCATGATATTACGTCGTGAAAAGAGGCAAATACTTACAACCTTTCGCGGTGGCCGCTCAATCCCGCTGATCCAGGTGTTCGCCCGGTGGCAATTCGGCGAATTTCTCGAGATGCTCGGGCCGCAACGGGTCGGAAATCGCATGCTCCTCGCTGAACCACTTGCCGAGGTCAACTAATTTGCAACGGCGCGAACAAAATGGCCCGTGAATGTCTGCGAACCAATCGCCCACTTTCCGGCAGGTTGGACATTTGACTTTCAGGCCTTTTTCCATACCAACCGAACGTAACATCGTTTGTGCGCGGAGGCCAATCACACTATTCGGAGCAATCCGATTCGGACGTTGGAAACGCACGGGTGGCACGCCCGTGCCACTATTATTTCGGCTTCACTTCGTCCACGACGGTTTGCAAGTCTGTGGCCACGGCGGCCGAGTTTTCGCTGGAGGCGCCACCGGATTCCAGAATTGTTTGCACATCCTTAATCATTGCCTGTTTCTGGGCGATGGGAGCATTGGCACTGTTCAGCAAAACGGCGACGTCCTGGGCCACCCGGGTTTTTTTCGGAGTGGTCAATTTAGCCTCTCCCGCGGCCGTAGTAAGATTATCGCTCAATTTCGAAAGGGTCGCCGCCGAAGGCTTGTTCGCACCTTGCGCAACTTTTCCAAGCGACTGGGCCAAATCCTGTTTGTCTGCCGGCGAGGAATTGGTGTTCATGGCAAAGAATTGGGACTGAAAACCGGCATAGGCCTGCTGCCCGGGACTGAGCGGGGCGGGAGTGACGGCCGGCGTGCCGGTTGCCGGTGCGGGCGCGCCGCCCGAGGGTTGCATGTTGCGGGCGTTGGGCTGATTCGCGGCGTCGCGCGCGCGTTGTTTCGCGATGGCGTCGACACCGATTTGTGCGCTGGCGGTAAGGGACGCCAGGGCCGCGAGAACGATGATGAGCTGTTTCATAATTCGGCTGGTTTTGAAACCTGCATTGGCACGCGGATATTGTCAATCCTGCTTCCTGGCAGTGTTTGTAGTTCCGCCTTCAGGCGGTTCGGCGCATTCCACCGCCTGAAGGCGGAACTACAAATGAGGGCAGCATGCAGATGCACATCAGACTTCTCCCCTGCGATTCAAAGGAATGTATTAGGGAATGGAAACGCACGGGCGAGACGCCCGTGCCACTACCACTACTTCTCTACTTCGCCAGCATGGGGGCTGGTTGTTTGCCGTTCTTCATCAGCGAAATGTAATCCAGGAGGATGTTTTTCGCCTCCTCCAGCCGCGCGGATTCCGAGTGCTCGGTCTCCGAGGTCACGGCTTCGGTCGTGTCGTCCCGGCCCGAGATCGGCTCCGCGTCCAGATCCACGTCGCCCTCAGCAGTCGACACACCGTTCGTGAAGCGGGTCATGGGCGGCAATCCGGGCTGGCCGGCTTGCGCAACGGTCAAATCGTATTCTTTCGGATCAGGCTTCTTGTGCTGGGCACGTTCCTGCTCGCGCGATTTGTGTTCGGAAATGATCCGCGCGCGGTCGGCCAATTGCTGTTTTTCACTCAGCGAAACCGTTTTGTCCTCGCGCTGTTTCTGGATCCGCTCGATGTCGTCGCGCAAATACGCGAATTCCTTGTTGGTCGCAATGCGCCCGCTTGAACGCTTGGCCAGTTCCGCCAATTGCGCCTGGACCATGTTCACTTTTTCAAAACGGGAACTTTCAATGGTATCCCAGGGCAGGTGGTTCTCCAGCGTGTTCTCGCCGACTTCGGTTGAGTTATTCCACAATGACGGCAGGACGATGTCCGCGGCCACGCCTCTCAATTCGGTGGACGCGCCGCTGGCGCGATAAAATTTGCTGTTGGTCAATTTCAAGGTTCCGGGATCGTGCGCCAAGTCCGCCAGCGCGGTGATCTTCGAGAGCGGAAACAGTTGCTGCGCGGTGCCTTTACCGAACGTCGAAACGTCACCCACGATCAGGGCACGGCCATAATCCTGCAATGCTCCGGCAACAATTTCCGACGCTGACGCGCTGAACCGGCTCGTCAGCAGGATCAGGGGGCCGTCGTAAGCAATGGACGGGTCGGTGTCTTCCCGGACCTCGATGTCTCCGTTGGCACGTTTGATTTGCACGACCGGGCCTTCTTTGATAAATAGCCCGGCCAGACGAATCGCTTCTTCGAGGGAGCCGCCACCGTTGCGGCGCAAGTCCAGGATGACTCCCTGCACTTTTTCCGCGCGGAATTTCTTCAGCAACTGATCTACGTCATCCGTAGTGCTTTTCTTAGTGGTGCCCTTCTCATCGATCGTCGCGTAAAATGACGGCAAATCGATGACTCCCAGCCGCGTCATGCTTCCATGGGAATCGGGCACTTCAAAAATTTTCCCCTTCGCTTCGCCGTTTTCCATTTTGATTTCGTCGCGAACCAGCGTCACTTCCTGGCGTGAGGAGTCCGGCGCGCCGGCGGGAATAACCGTGAGCCTTACTTCCGTCCCCTTGGGCCCGCGAATCAGACGCACAGCCTTGGTGATGGGCATTTCAAAGATATCCACCGGCGGCTGGTTGCTTTGCGCGACCGATACGATGCGGTCACCAACCTTGATCTTCTTGCTCGCTTTGGCCGGGCCGTTCAACAGCACCTCGATTTTGCAATAGCCGTCCTCCGAACGCAGTTCTGCGCCAATGCCGAAAAACGCCAGGTTCATCTGCATCGCGAAATCCTCATACTCCATTGGACCCTGGTAATCCGAATGCGGATCATAGGAACGCGCGAGCCATTCCAAATAATCGTTCAACACATCGTTGCTGTCCCAATCGTCGAATACCTTGACCGTGCGATGATAGCTTTTGCTCAGCGTTTCCACGATTTCATCGTGCGGTGATTTCGCGGGAGCGGATTTGTCCGTGGTCGCGGTGGCGGTCGTGTTCGTCTTTTGAGTCTCGCGATTGATTTTTTCCATCAAAAACTCGTAACCCAGCCGGTCGCGCCAAATCTTTTTGGCTTCGTCCAAATCCTTGGGATACGGCGCGTCCTTGCGATTGAGCGTGATTCGTTCGTCGGTATTAAAATCGAATTTTTCGGTCTTCAGTAATTCGTCCACATAGGCCACGTGTTGGCGCAGGCGATCCATGTAGCGATAAAAAATCTCATAAGCCGGCCGCGTGTCCGCCACACCGCTGCGCTTGAGCGTCATCCGGTTGAGATTGGTGCGGTAAGCGGAAAACTCGGTGACATCGGATTGCAAAAAATGCAAGTGCTGGGGATCGAGTGAGGTCAGGTAGGAATCGAAAAGCCGGGTTGAAATGGTGGCGTCGAATGGGTGCTGCAAATACTCGAGTTTTTCGAGCATGTAGGCGGTGATAAACGCGACTTTGCCCGCGTCAGGGCCTGGTTTGAGGTCCGCCGATGGCGTTGCATTGGTGGATGGGGCGGTAACTTTGGTGAGCCCGGCGACCTGGGTATCCGCGGCGAAAAGCGGGAGTGACAGGTTAAAAACCAAGGCGAGCAGCAGGATGGCCCTGCCAAACTTGCAAATCATAGCGTTCAAATTTTAAAAATAATACCATATCTTGGACGGATTGCACCAAGAACCGTTCAGAATTTACGATTGGCAATTTTCGATTTACGAGCGTGCAAGCTCTGATTGCCATTCCTAAATTGTAAATCGTAAGTTGTGAGCCTCCTAACGTCGGCTGCTACCTGGTTGGTAATATGCGGCTCGGCTCAAGCCTCTTGGCGAATATCGGAATTTATCTTACTTTCCCGCATGGCCAATACGGCAATACCCGAAGTGATGCCCGACCTCGAGCGCGAGGAAAAATCGAAGTCGCAGTCCGAGCGGGAGCCCGGTTACCTGGTGATTTGCTGGGATGACCCGGTGAATCTCATGGATTATGTGACGCACGTTTTCCGGACAGTTTTCGGCTGGCAAAAACCCAAGGCCGAATTCCACATGCTCCAGGTTCATAAGCAGGGCAAAAGCGTGCTGACCCGTGAAAGCCTGGAAAAAGCCGAACACTACGTGCATCAACTCCAAAAATACAGCCTGCACGCCACCATGGAGCGGGACGAGTGAGACTTCTTCGCGTTGAAAATGGCCACTATATCTTTCGCCTCGGCAAGGGGGAAAGGGAATTGCTGGCAGTCGTCCTCGGGCTTTATCCCGTGATTCCGCCGGCGCACCAGCCGATCAGCAAATCGACGGCGATCGCGAACAAAACCAACCAGCATCTCCTCGACGAAGCGCTCGCCGAACAACGGAGCGAAAACAAAAAACTGGCCGCGTCTTTCCTGGCGGACGCCAGGCGATTTCAAGAGACCGAGAGTTCCACCCGGATGACGATGGCTCCGGCGGAGATCGAATGGCTGTTGCAGGTCTTGAACGATATCCATGTGGGCAGTTGGATCCTGGCCGGCGAGCCCGACGAAGATTCGCCCGGCCTGATCCCCAGCGAAAAAAATGCCCGGCACATCGGCGCGATGGAGTTGGCCCGCTGGTTTCAATTGGACTTGCTGGCGGCGTTGAATCAAAAGCCGTGAGCCGAATAATTCCTTAACTCTCAACTTTCGCGAACGTGTCCATCGCCGTTCTCAACCGCACGCTGCAGTTTCCTGATCCGCGCGAGGCGAATCCGCAGGGATTGGTGGCGATTGGCGGTGATCTGTCCGTGGAACGGCTGCTCCTGGCGTATCGCAGCGGGATTTTCCCATGGACCATCGCCCCCATTTCCTGGTGGTCTCCCGATCCGAGGGCTGTTTTGGAGCATGACCAGTTGCACATCCCTGACAGTCTCAAGAAAATTCTGCGCAAGGGAGTTTTCAAAATCACCATGGACCGGGCCTTCGCCCAGGTGATTGAGAATTGCGCCGCGCGCGTGGCGGGCCGGTCGGACACATGGATCACTCCCGAATTCATTGAGGCCTACACTCAACTACATGAGCAGGGTCATGCCCATAGCCTGGAGTGCTGGCAGGACGGCGAACTGGCCGGAGGGATTTACGGCGTGGCCATTGGCGGGTTTTTCGCCGGGGAATCAATGTTTCATCGCGTCAGCAACGCCTCGAAAGTCGCGCTTTGCCATCTCGTCGAGCATTTGCGGAAACGCGAGTTCGCCTTGCTGGATATCCAGATGCTGACGCCGGTGACGCGGCAAATGGGCGGCACGACCATTTCCCGCGGTGACTATTTAAAGCGGCTGGCGGTGGCGGTGGAGATGCCGTGCAGGTTTTAACGCAAAGGCGCAAAGATGCGAAGACGCAAAGGTTTTGAATTTTTTTTGACGGCATCTTTGGGAGCACCAGAAAAATAATGAGCCTCCTTACGTCGGCTGCTACCAATTGATTTGTGAATTGATTCTTTCCCGCGCGCCGCTCGTTTGTTACAAGGGACGCTATTGAATCAATGAACATCCACCATTTGGAATTGTTCTATTATGTGGCGCGGCACGGCGGGATTATGGAAGCTGTGCGGAACATTCCCTACGGCATCCAGCAACCGGCCATCAGCGGACAGGTGGCCCAACTCGAGGAACATCTGGGGGTGACGCTGTTTCATCGCCGGCCATTCGCGCTGACGCCGGAAGGTGAAAAACTTTACAAGTTCATCCTGCCATTTTTTTCGAACATCGAAAAGATCACCACGGAATTGCAGGGCGGCGAGACGCGGCACATTCGCATCGGGGCTTCATCCATCATCCTGCGGGATCATTTGCCGAGCCTGCTGCGCGGGTTGCGGAAAAAATTCCCGACGCTCAAAATTTCCCTGCGCGAAGGCTACCCGGCGCACCTGGAAACCCTGCTGATGAACGAGGAAATTGACCTGGCCGTGACGCTCATTGAAAAGAAAGCGGTGGCGGGCATTCATACGCGGGAGTTGCTTGAGTTGCCGATGGTGCTGCTGGTGGAGAAGAGCAGCGGGATCAAGTCGGCGGATGAACTGTGGAAACTCGATAAAATTGACGAACCGCTGATCTGCCTGCCCCCGGGCGAATTACTCTGCAAACAATTCCAGCATAGGCTGGTGGAACTGGGCGTGGATTGGTTTCCGAGCATTGAAGCCAGTTCGGCTGACCTGGTGGAGACTTACGTCGCGAACGGTCTCGGCATCGGCGTTTCGGTGGCCATTCCCAAAAAGCCATTGCCGGAAAACGTCAAAGCGCTGCCGCTTCCAGATTTTCCCCCGGCGGTCATTGGGGCCATGTGGCGCGGACGCACCACGCAATTGCTGCAAGTCTTCCTGAACGAGTTCCAGGCGCGGGCGCGGCAATTGGTTTAGCCTGAGGCAGGCAAAACGCGTTCAATTCCACAACGAACAACGGAGTTGTGTGATCTGAAAAGCTCCAAACTCCAAGCCCCAAGAATGCCAGGGGAGTTTGGCGCTGGCGAATGGGAGTTGAATGGGAGCTTCTTTGGAGCTTGGAGTTTGGGATTTGGAGCTTAAGGCTGGTCCGCCGGGCTGCCTCATTTTGAGCGTTGAACCCTGATTTCAAGACACCCTTTACCCCCCAACGCCAGCCTTGGGCGGGAATCTTCAAAATCAGGCGTAATCGTTAAACAATGGTTATTTGATTACGGGCGGTTCATGGCAGAGGAATTGCTTTTTCACCACGTTGAAAGTTCTACTGTATGCGCATAAAGCTATCAAAAGCGACGACCGGAAGGGAGCAAAGCCACGGCTTTACTCTGGCGGAGGTCGGGATTTCCCTGGCCATCATTGCAACGGTTTTCAGCGGGATCATCCTGGCCTATACCCAGGCGACCTATCGCGCGGAGTGGACGGGTTATTCGCTGGCGGCAGAATCCCTGGCGATGAAACAAATTGAGCAGGCGCGTTCCGCGCGTTGGGACCCGGCCAATATTCAGTATAAAAACGATATTTACTCGCTCAGTATGCAGGGGTCGAACTATTCGGCCGGCGTGCTCAAGGGATACACGTGGACCAACCTCGACCTGCCCACCACGGGCACGAATTTCGTGCGCGCGACGAACTACGTGACGGTCAAACCCGTCACTCTCTCAACTCCCGGCAGCAATATCATGATCCGGGTGGACACGGTCTGGAGTTTTCAATGGCGAGCGCAAACCAAGCTTTTTACGAACACGATTTGCACTTATCTCGCGCCGGACAACAAGCAACCGGAGGACCTTTAAGCCTTCGCCAGGAAACCATGTCACACAACGTCAAGCCATCACGAAAATTCCGCCGCGTCATCCACGGGTTCACCATCGTGGAAATGATGACCAGCATGACGATCTTCAGCCTGGCGATGATGGCGTTCATATACGCCTTCATTTTCGGCCTGAAACAGGATCAATTGGTCCAGAGCAAGCTCGGGGCGAGCGATGAATCACGGCGGAGTTTCGAACGTGTGGCCCGGGAAATCCGTTGCGCCAATTCCGATGCGATCGGCAACTATTATAGCGGCTCCTTCACACCGCTGATCAACGGCACCAATCTGGTCGGCAATGCGATCCGGATTTATCTCAGCGCGACGAACAGCAACAACATCATCTATTATTTCGCGACGAACAGCGACCCGCAGAACTGCAAACTTTTCCGGATTCATACGGGCGATACGCAGGGGACTTGCATCGCCTCCAACCTGCAGAACTCGCTTACGTTTACCGCCGAAGACTTTTCCGGAATTGTGCAACAAAACATGCTGGACAAGTATGTCATTCATTTCACCTTGGATTTTTGCGAGTATCAGTATCCCAAGACCAAGGTGGGAGCTGGTTGTTATTACGATCGCTACATCATGGATTTCCGAGCAACCCCACACGTTCCAGGAGGCAGATGAAAATCAAGATAAATTCCCGTTCTAATTCCGGTTACGCATTGGTCATCGTAATGGGCATGACCTTCATTGCCGCGGCCATTTTGGGAGGTTCCCTCAACCGCACCTATGGAGTGGCCCGGATGAACAGTCGTGCGGTAGACCTGATGACCGCACAAAACGCCGCCGAGGCCGCCCTGGAAAAAGTCTTCTCCCGCATGCAGTATGATTTCCAAACTCTCGGCGGATTGTCCGCGGTCAGCAACCATCTCGGCTCCTACCATGACATGTATCCCGGTGCTGAAGCCGGCGAAGATTCGTATTGGGGAAACTTTCAGTTCTCCGACGGCCAACATAATAACAACAAGACTTACGTCGGCCTCATTGGCACGCTGAGCAACCAACCGTTGCCCATTGCCTATTCCAACCGCATCGCTTCGGGGCTATCACCGATTTACCGATTAGTCGCCAATGCCAAACCGCTGCACGGTTCTTCCGGGGCCGTGGGGACAGCGCAGGAAGATGTCGTGCTGGCGTTGATTCCGCTGACGGCCTATGCCATTTTCTACAACGGCCTCCTGGAATTCAGCACCTGTGCGCCCATGACGGTGAAGGGCGCAGTGCACAGCAACACCAACATTTATGTCGGCGCGGGGGGCGGTGCGACTTTGGTCTTTAACACCACCGTGACGGCCTCGGGCAGCGTATCGGCACCCGCCAACAACGGCTCAAGCTGGATCGGCCCAACCAATTACAACTCGAGCAACTGGAGAACTACCTTCAACGGCGTCAGCAATTTCACCGCGGGATTGGCCACGGTCCAGCTCTCCATTCCGATGACCAACACTTACACCATGATCAGCCTGCCGGTTACGAACGATTCAACCTCGATAGCGGGACAGGCGCGGCTATACAACGAGGCGCAGGTCGTTCTTACCGTGAGCAACCTTAATGCGTCGGATCCCTATACCTCCAACGTGGTCGTTTCCGTGCAGGTGCAAAAGGCGCCGGACGCCAACTCCGTCCCGGGAGGCGACACGACGCCGCTGATCACGACTTACAGCGGTTCCAATGCTTCGCCGGCTGCTTTGCTGACCAATCTTCCGTTCCTGTCATTGACGAACATTTTTTATGACCGCCGCGAAAGCAAAACCAATGTCACAAGTCAAATTGACGTCGCCAAATATCAAAAGTGGCTCACCAATAATGCCAACGTCACCACAAAATTTCCGGTAAATGGAACAGCCGGATATCCCACTATTCTTTACGTAAACGAAAATCGGAACACCACCACCGCCGGCGGACATAAACTCACGGCTGTCCGTCTTGTCAACGGCACGGCTCCGCCGAGAAATGGAGGCGCGGGCTTCAGCGTGGCCACGCCCGACCCGCTCTATGTTAAGGGAGATTACAACCAGACCAACAGCCTGCTCCTGGGCTCCACCAACACTGCCACCGGGACCGTGCCCTGCGCGTTCATGAGCGACGCCCTTACCATCCTTTCCGACAACTGGAGTGATTCGCGCAGCCTGACCACTGCCTTTGGCTCGGGCTCGTGGGACGCCGATGACACCACGGTCAATGCCGCCATTTTGACCGGAATCGTGCCTTCCACCGGCTCGACATCCTCAACGTTCAGCGGTGGAGTTCACAATCTTCCGCGTCTCCTGGAGGACTGGGGCGGCTACACCCTCACACTCAACACCTCCATCATCAATCTTTACAACAGCCAGGAGGCGACCAATAAGTTCGTGAACCCCGGCACGTACTACCAACCGCCCAACCGGGCTTTCTCCTATGACTATAATTTCATGGATCCCAACAAGGTTCCGCCGGGCATTCCGGATGCGTTGGTAGCCTTGCGATATAATTGGTGCACGCCTCCCGTGAACTCTGTCACCTATAATGTCGTACCGTAATCATTTTCTTGCCGCCTTCGCGGTTTCGGTGCTGTTTTTTGCAGCGCGTGCCGCCGCGAATGACGCGCCGGGGGCATCCACCATGCCGGCGACCAACCACCCGGCATTTGGCGCTTCACTGCGGAGCGGAGAAACAGTGGGCAACCATCAGGTCCAGCGGGTCTTTCTTCACGTCGGTACGAACGAAATCGCGTTCATAGTCCCGGAGGGGTTTTGCATGGACGCCTCCAACCCGCATAAAATCGTTCTGACCGACAACGATAGTGGTTACTTCATTACCGTGCGAGTCAGCCAGACGCTGGTTCCTGAAGCGGATTTTCAGAACCAGTTTTTCAAGGGCGAGGCCTTAAACCGCTTTCCCGGGGCAAAAATTTCCGAGGAGTCTTCCGATTTTGCCGACGGCCACCTGGGATGGGCCTTCAATCTGCGCTGGACCAGTTCCAGCGGGACGGACCAGTCCGCACGGGTGGCATTCATCCCCTGTGCGGCCGGCGTGCTGGAATTCAGCGCCCTGGCCCGGACCGATAATTTCAGGGACGTGCAATCATTTCTGACTGGTCTTATGACGAGTGTTCGCAGTAATGAGACAGGGAAGCTCGTCATCGTTCCCCTTCCGGACTTCAGTTAATCGGCTTGTTACGGGGATTTTCCATTCGTTGGGCAGCGTGGAACGCTGTTTGCTATTCACAATAACGTTTTCGTAGTCGTTCGCGGAATGTCCGCGATTCGGACAGATGTTAGAGAGAAACTCGGTTTTGATAAGACAAACACATGGCCTTGCCATTCATGAAGAGAGACTCGCGGAAGAAACGTGACCAGATGCTGGCCGTGGATTTGGGCGCCCGCAGTACGAAAGCTGTCCTCCTGCAACGGCGGGGCAATAAATTTGCGCTGGCGAGTTACGCCATTCTGGATACCCCCATTTTTGACAAAATCATTTCGGAGGAGCTGCTGACCGAACACTTGCGGGCGATCTCCCAGACCCTGCAGGCCAAAGGCAAGCCGCTGACACTTACGATTGGCGTCGAGGACGCCGTGGTACGCCATGTGGAAATGCCGCCCATGCCGCCCGAGGATATCCGGATGATCCTCAAGAACAATTCCCGGGTTTACCTTCAACAGGAGTTGACGGGTTATGTTTTCGATTCCTACGCCGGGAACCCTGCGCAAAATGGCGCAGCGCCGAAAGACAGCCAAAAAGCCAAGGTGCTCATTGCGGGCGCCAAGAACCAGATCGTCACGAATTATGTCACGGCGGCAAAAAACGCCGGGCTGATTCCGGACCACATCGTGCCCAGTCTTCTTGGGCCGGTGAACGCCTTCGAGCTGGCCATGCCCGAAGTTTTTGCGGGACAAACCGTGGCCCTGGTGGACATTGGCTTCCGTTCGTCCTCCATTTGCATTTTACAGGAAGGGGAACTGGTCCTCAACCGTGTCGTCAACATCGGGGGCGACCGCCTCACGGCCGGCCTGGCCGAATCCATGGGTATTGGCTATGCCGAAGCCGAAGGCATCAAGGTGGGAATGCCCGCGGAAGTGGAGCCTCAACTGGATATGCTGATCTCCCCTCTCGCCCGTGAGCTGCGGGCTTCAATTGACTTTTTCGAACATCAGCAGGAACGGACCTTGCCGATGGTTTACGTGTCTGGCGGATCGGCGCGCTCGGAGTTCATCGTCCAAACCCTCCGCCGCGAGATCGCCGTGGAATGCAAAACGTGGAATCCGGTGGCTGGCCTCCAATTGGCCCTTCCGCCGGCCCAGACTTCCGAAATTGAACAAGTTGCGCCGCAACTTTCCGTTGCCATCGGCGCCGCACTTACCGCTATTTGATTATGCCCATCAGAATCAATCTTCTGGCTGAAATCCAGGCAAACGAAGAGATTCGCCGGCGCGATCCCGTCAAGCGCGCCATTCTCGTCGGCGTGGGACTGGTCGCGTTGATCTTCTTTTGGATCACGTCGCTGGTGGTCACCCGCATCAGCGCCAAGAGCGAAATCACCAACCTCGATCAGCAAATCGAATCCGGCTCCAAGGAGTATCGCCAGGTATTGGACAACCAAAAAGCCCTGGTGGAAGGCAAGCAAAAGATCACCTCGCTGCATCAATTATCCACCAACCGGTTTCTCCTGGGCAACGTGCTCGAGGCCCTGCAAAAGAGCACGGTGGATAACGTGCAATTGACCCGCTTTAAAATCGACCAGTCCTACGCGGTGTCCGACGCCACGAAGTCCACGACCAACGCGGATACCGGCATCGTGTCCGCCGGCAAGCCCGCGTCGGCGATAGAACGAATCACCCTTATGATCAATGCCAGGGACGTGAGCTCGCTTCCGGGTGATTCCATCGGCCGATTCCAGGCTGCCCTGTCGCACAATCCGTTTTTCCACGCCTTGATTACGAACCGGACGAATGATTTCCGCCTGACAACCTCTTTGACGCCTCAATCCGACCCCGAGGGCCGGATATTTGTGGCTTTCACGCTTGAAGCCCGCCTACCCGATAAATCGCGATGAACCGACTCTCTAAAGAAAAACGCAGCCAACTCATCCTGGTCACACTTGTCGTCGTGGGGATCATTGCCGGCCTTTGGTTTGGTGTGATTCGTTCCCAACAGGAAGATTTACGCTCGCTGGCCTCCAAAAAAACCGAGGACCTGAATAAATTGGGGCAAACTGCCGACACGATTAAAAACAGCGACAAGGCCAAAAAGGAATTGGTCACGGTGAGCAATGAACTGGCTTTTGCCGAACGCGACATGCCCTCCGGTGACCTCTATCTCTCGCTGGTGAACACGATTCGCAAGTTCAACCACGATTACAACCTCCAGATATCTCAATTCAATCCGACCAGCGGCGATGCCGCCGTCAATCTGTTGTCCCGATTCCCCTATCGCCAGGTGACCGTGTCCATTTCCGGAATGGCGCACTACCACGACATCGGAAAATTTGTGGCCGATTTTGAAAATGAATTTCCCACCTCGCGCGTCTTGAACCTGGAACTCACACCCGCCTCGGTGACCGCAGCTGAAGACAAGGAGAAATTGTCCTTCAAGATGGATATTGTGTCACTGGTCGCCAGCATTGGAACACGTTCCGCCAGCAACCCATGAAAATCTCATCCTTTTTTCTCACCGCCAGCGCGGCCCTGAGCTTCCAGCTCACCCTGCTTTCCGGCCAGGCGGCGCCGAACACGACCAACGCCACGGCGGCGGCGACCAACGCCGTCCCGAAATCCGAGTTCACGATCCCGACCAGCAAAACGGAGGGTTCTGATCCATTTTTTCCCACCTCGACGCGGCTTTGGGGCGGGCCAGCCATCGTGCAGACGGCGTCCGCAAAACAAAACAAGCCCGCAGGCCTGGATTGTCTCGTTCTCAAGGGCCTTTCCGGCGCCGAGAGCAACCGGCTCGCTATGATTAACGGCCGCACCATGGCTCGCGGAGAAGACGCGGAAGTAACCACGGATTGTGGGCGCATTTTAGTCCATTGTGTGGACATCACTTCCAATTCTGCCGTCATCGAAGTTTCCGGTGAACGCCGGGAATTGAAGTTGCGTTCGGACCTTTGAGCGCGGCAAGGCGGAAAAATCCGCCGCCCCTGGCCTGAAAGTGTCCTGATTTAACAACACAACTTCCGGCGTGAGTCTCTCCCTGATGCAACGTCCCCACGCCGTGCTCCCCGCCAAGACCCTGAATCTGAAATCTGCCACCGCCATGCCCACTTGCGTGCCATTCTCCGAGCGGAACTACCGGCAACTCGTCTTATTGCTGGACAAGAAGTGCCTGAAAAACAAAACGCCGAAGTTGAGGCAGTCTTCATTTTATCGGTTGGCACTGCGGCTGCTAATTCACCGTTAACGAAAATGTCGGTCTAACTCAGACAAATTAAAAAGAATGAAAACTAGTCACCTTAAAACAGTTTCAACCTATGCACTCGCGGCATTGTGTTTGATCGTCCTCGGACTTGCCAACGTCCGCGCCCAGGACACTCCCGCCCCGAATGGCGCTGTCTACGCTCCGCTTGATTTGTCCACAAATCCTCCGGCAGCGACCAACACCGCCCCGGCAACTGACACTGCGGCGCCCGCCGCGACGCCTGCCGCCGCGGATACCGCCGCGCCCGTGACGCCCGCAACGCCGGTCGTAGAGGCCGCGCCCGCAGCGCCCGTAGCGCCCGCCACTCCGGCGGTTGCCGCCGCGCCCGCGGAAGCTGCCGCTCCGGCAGTTACTGCCGCGCCCGTGGCCGCTCCCGAACCCGTAGCGCCCTCGGCCGTCATTATTCCGACCATCGTGATGGACGAAGTCCCGTTGACGGACGCGATCAAGAATCTCGCGCGCCAAGCCGGATTGAATTACATCCTTGATCCGAAGGTGACCTTCGGGCCTCCCGGAGCTGACGGCAAAGTTGCTGTCCCGAATATTTCTATCCGTTGGGAAAATGTGACAGCCGAACAGGCGCTCACCACCCTGCTCACGACCTACGGTCTCCAGCTCATTCAAGATCCCAAGACTCAGATTGCCCGCATAACCGTCCGCGACCCGGCGGCTCCGGATCCGCTCGTCAACACCATCATCCAGCTCAAGTACGCCAGCCCGAGCAACATGCTCGTGGCCGTGCAAACTGCGTTGACGGATAAACGCAGCAAGGTCATGGGCGACATTCGTACCAGCCAATTGGTCCTTCTTGCCACCGAAAAGGAAACTGAATCGATCAATAAAATGATCGCCAACCTCGACACGCCCACCAAGCAAGTGCTGATCGAAGCGCGTCTGTTGGAAACTTCGATGAATCCCAGCTCGGTGAAAGGTCTGGATTGGACCGGCACACTGCAGGCGCAGCATCTGGCCTTTGGAAATAATTTGCAGCAAAACCCAGTTGCCTCAGGCGAAAGCGTCAATCAACCGCTGGCGACCAGCTGGCCGAAAATGATGTTGGATACCGCCCGCGGCTTTAACCCGGCCACGGCGTTCCTCGATGCGGACGGCGTCAACGCGGTGTTCTCCTTCATCAACCAGAATTCCGACGCCCGCGTCATCTCGGCTCCCCGCACCGTGACGCTGGACAACGAGACAGCGATGCTTGAAGTCACGCGCGCCACCCCGATCATCAACGTGACCGCGGGCACGGCGAATACGACCGGTGGTTCGCAGATTACTTATACGAACCTGGGTATCATCCTCCACGTTACTCCCCGCATCTCCGCGAACAATTTCGTGAATCTTGAAGTTGAACCGGAAGTTTCGCGTGTCTTCGACACCGTTACCAAGGTCATCAATGGTTCAACCTCGCAGGCGGATGAATACGATATTCGCAAAATGCAAACCAAAGTGATGGTTCCCAGCGGCAACACGCTGGTGCTCGGCGGTTTGGTCCAGGATGACACCCGCAGCGCCAACACCAAGGTCCCGTTGCTCGGTGACATCCCCGGCATTGGCCGCGCTTTCCGCAGCGACAGCAAATCACGCCAGAAAAGCAATCTGCTCATTTTCATCACTCCGACCATCGTGCAGGATTCGGATTTCCAACCCACCCAGAGCCATTTCCTTCAGAGCCCGATGGGTTCGGTGGAAGACAAAGACTGGTCGGCCTGGGACAGCGGAAAACCGTTGGATTGGCACAGCGTGATGCATGGCGGCTACGAAACGGTTAAATAAGGGAAATCGTCATTGCCTATTGATATGAAAACACTAGTTACAAATCGGCGCCGGCTTGCGAGCCTGGCGACCGGCGCGCTCATCGCACTCCTGGCTCCGGCCTTGAACGCTCTCAGCCAGGCGAATCCTCCGGTCGGTATGTGGGATTGTGTCATGAGCGGCCACGGCCAAAACGGCATTCTGTTCCTGAACTTCCTGCCACAGTCCGACCTCGGCAACCACTTGCCCGTGTTTGAAGGCGTCTTCATCCAGGCGGGCCAGCTCAAGGTGAGCGGCGCCGGCAGAGATGCCGGTTCCACCGGAAGCACCCGCAGCGGCAGCGGCGGCATCATCACCAACCTCTTCGGCGGTGGATTTATTAATGGCTCCGCCAGCGGCGTGGCCACCAACGTGGGAGAGGGAGATTGGTTCAACGACAGCCGCGGCTATCGCGGTTACTGGGCTTATGACAACAAAGGCCGGACGGTTGGGCAGTTCTATACCGTTTTGAACGGAACTGCCAATGTCACCAATTTCTTCGACACCTGCATCGATGAAATCCTGCCCATTCACCTCACTAACAATGGCTCGTTCAACATCCACGTGGATTTCTGCTTCACCAACGCGGTCCTGGCCACGAATTTTCCCTGGTCGGCCCCGGATGGCGAAGTCGGTTTCACGAACCTGACCTTTACCAATGTGAACTTTACGATTGGCACCGTCGGCCAGACCAACGGCATCAGCTTCGTTGGAAAAGTCGTTCCCGGCAAGCGGCTGACCATGGTCGGCACCTCCGCTTTCGGCAAATTCACCATTCGCGGCGTGCCACTGCAGCCGTTGCACACTCTGCTGCCGGTCGATGGATTCACCTGGACGGCGTCCAAAGTGCAGAATGGCTTTAAGTCCGTGGAAGAGTTCCAGCTCGCGGGCGCGGGCGGCGGGCTTACCAACGCCAGCACGGTCATTCCCAATCTCTATGCAATGATCGGACAAGGCCCTTCCTACATTTACGGAACGAGCAATGACGGAACTTTCTGCCTGATTTCTTCCCAAAAAAGAATCGCCTTTTTTGTGCAGGAGATTCCTTTCGGAACGGCTCCGCCCCTTTTGGAAACTCGCGCCACGATTGGAAAGTTGGTCAATCATGCATCAAAAATTGGAGCCAACACGACCGGCGAGAGCACAGCCGATCCGAACATCATCCATTTCAATGCTTACTTAAGCACGTTCCCGACTCCCTGATTTTACCTGTCGTTCAAACAACACCACCCGCTTCGGCGGGTGGTGCTTTTTTTTGGTCGGATCGTTTTCAGAAAAGCGGCAGGCATTCGCGAATGGCCCCCCGTTTTCTTCCACCGCTCTGCTATTCAACTAATGAAGTAGCCGCCGACGTTAATCGGCGCCGTCTTTTTCAGCCCCGTAAGCGAAAGAACCGGTCAGCGCAGACTCACGTCTACGGCTACAATATTTTGAAATGCCCCAGTCTCCCGAGTCGCAAATAACTTGTATAATTGTTCGACCTCGTTCCCGGAATAAAACTTCGTCTGCGTGTGGGCTGAAAGCCCGAAATATGATAGCCCAGGGCAACGCCCTGGGTAATGTTGAACCAAGACCCCGAGCCCTGAAAGGGCGGGACACTTTTGTAAGAAATCAATGACTCAGGAGACTAGTTCCTCGGCAGCTCCCCTACCCGCTTCAGGTAATCAAATGAATAAATCCCGGTGCCGTGTCCATCTCCCCACACCGGTTGCACCGCATACCCGCCCACGTTCACAATCTTCACCAAACGAAACGCCTCCGGCGACAGCGGCCGCGACGGGTTTTTGTAGAGGTTGCCCATGATGTCCACCTCGCCCTTGCATCCCGCGCACGGGCAATGCCGGCGCAATTCCTCCAGTAAAACAAATGTCTCCGTCCCGTCATCCCATTTCACGGCGAGCTCTCCGCCAATCTGCTGAATATCCGTTGGTCGCATGGAGGCAGTCTAGCCCTCCCTGGCTCACCGCACAATTCATTGCAGATGGTTAACCTTCAGGGCCTAGCACAAAGTTAGACTCATCTAACTTTAATAGTTGACCTAAACTTAAAACATGGCAAGCTTGTCCGTGGTTGCCGCGGCCATGACAAACTCTGAATTCATGCTGGAGAAAATGACGTGGAAGAATTGAACCCGCGTACGAAAGAGACCGCTGAGCCCGCGACCCCGGCGCCGCTGACGGAGGCGCATTCCAATAACTTTTCCCTCGAAGGCATGCACGGCAGTGTGGAGGTGCCGCATCATCAGGCCGGCTTTTGGAAGCAATGGCGCGCGTTTGTCGGTCCGGCGATTCTCGTGAGCGTGGGCTACATGGACCCGGGCAACTGGGGCACGGACCTGGCCGCGGGAGCGCAGTTCAAATACGGTTTGCTCTGGGTCGTGGCCCTGGCGAGCATCATGGCCATTTTCATGCAAGTCATTGCCGCGCGATTGGGTGTGGTGGCCGGAAAAGACCTCGCCCAATGCTGCCGTGACTGGTACCCGCGATGGACGCGCTGGCCGAATTGGCTGCTGTGCGAACTCGCCATTGGCGCGTGCGATTTGGCGGAGGTGCTCGGCAGTGCCGTGGCTCTCAATCTGATGTTCCACATTCCCCTGCTTTGGGCCGTCATCATCACCGCACTCGACGTCTTTTTGCTGCTCGCGTTGCAACGTTTTGGGATGCGAACCATTGAGGCCGTGGTGCTGCTGCTGGTCACGACGATATCCGCTTGCTATCTCATCGAGATTTTCGTCCTGCCGCAAACGCGCCCGGATTTGCTCGAGATGGGGCACGCGCTGATTACTCCGACATTGAGCAAGCCGGGAATGATCTTTGTGGCCATCGGAATCATCGGCGCAACGGTGATGCCGCATAATCTCTATCTGCATTCGGCGCTGGTCCAAAGCCGCAAGTTGCAAAAGGACGAGGCCTCGGTGCGCGGGGCCATTCGCTTCAACACGATCGATTCCGTTGTCGCGCTCACCATCGCGTTCTTTGTCAACGCGGCGATCATGGTTTTGGCGGCGCTCGTCTTTTACGGCAAAACCAGCGTTACAGTCGCGGATGGCAGCGTGGTCACTTTCAGCCCGGACAGCGACTGGATTCGCATCGCCTATCTCACGCTCGCGCCACTGTTGGGAACGGCGGCCGGCAGCGCGTTGTTCGTCATCGCGCTGCTCGCCAGCGGGCAAAGCAGCACGATCACCGGCACATTGGCGGGACAGGTCGTGATGGAAGGCTTCATGCATTGGCGAATGCGCCCGTGGCTGCGGCGGGTCATCACGCGCGGGTTGGCGATTCTGCCTGCGATATTCGTCATTGGCTTGCGCGGCGACGGCAGCGTGAACGATCTCCTGACGCTGAGCCAGGTGATACTCGCGCTACAGCTGCCGTTCGCCATGTTTCCACTGTTGCATTTCACCAGTTCGCGCAAAAGAATGGGTGCGTGGGAACTTGGCTGGATTCTATTGATTGCCGGCTGGGGCAGCGCGATTTTAATCACTGGGCTGGATCTTTACGGCCTGCCCGAATCGCTTAAATCCGCCTGGCAAGTGATTGTCGGCCCATAGCATGTACAAAACCATATTGCTGACGCTGGATGGGACGCCCACGGACCGGGCGATCATCGAGCACGTCAAGCCGCTCGCCAAACTCGGCGCGAGCCGAGTGGTGTTGCTGCATGTAGCCGATGGCTGGGCGGCGCGCACTTACGGACGCGACGCGGTCAGCCGTGAAATCAACGAAGACACCGCCTACCTGGAAAAAATCCGCTCGGAATTTCGCTCAGCGGGAATCACCACCGACGCCGATCTCGCTTTTGGCGATCCGGCGACGGAAATCATCAAGTGGGTCAAACAAAAAGGTTGCGACCTCGTGGCCATGAGCACCCACGGGCATCGGTTTTTCGCCGATTTATTTTTTGGCACCACGGCGAGCCGCGTCCAGCACAATATCAGCGTGCCGGTGTTGCTGCTTAGGGCGAAATAGCTTTCGGGCACCACTCTTTTGGGCTATGCGCGCCTGTAGAAATACTGGTTCACCTGCCGGTCTCTCACTCTGGCCCACTCCCTAAGGAAGCTTTGCACAAAAGGGGGCATGATTTTCGTAGGGACAGCGCGCTGCGCCGTCCGCGCCGTAAGCGTGAATCACCGGTGTTGATCGCACCGGAACAAATCAATGCGCTTCGAATATCCGTCCCGCTGTCTTAAACCAGTGCCAGCACCCGGTTCAGTTCCTCATCCGTATTGTAAAAATGCGGCGAGAGGCGGATGTAATTTTGTCCGGAACGATCGACACGCAGAGACGCCACAATGTTTGCGTCGGTGAACTTCTGGTAAAGCGCCGAGAAGTCCTTGCCGGGATTGTAAAAGGTGACGATGCCGCTCGCACTCTCGACCGGCGCATCGGCGCCGAGCACGATGTAACCCTTCGCTTGTAAGGCGGGCACCAGCAACGCCCGCTTCCGCAACAGTTCGCGGCCAATATTTTCCACGCCGATTTCGAGGATCAATTTCAAAGAAGTCAATATTCCGACCAAACCCAGCAGGTTGTGCGTGCCGGCCTCGTACTTCCGCGAGTCGTTGCGAAATTCGATTCGTTCCTGCGCCACGAAGTTCGGATTGTTCACGTTGTGCCAGCCGTAAATGGGCGGGTTCAATTTTTCCTGCACTTCGCGCCGGACATACATCAAGCCCGCGCCGCAGGGGCCGAGCAGCCATTTGTGCGCGTCACCGGCCATGAAATCCACGTATTCAATCGGTGTGGGAAAAGCGCCCAATGTTTGAATCGCGTCCACGCAAAACAAAATTCCGCGTTCGCGCAAATATTTTCCAATCTTCGAAATATCAATCCGCCAGCCACTGATAAAATGGTTCGAGGCCAATGCCACCAGGCGCGTGTTTTCGTCCACTTGCCCCATGACATCGATTGCGCGGATCGTGCCCAAACCCTTTAAATTTATCAGGCGCACCTGGACCCCCTGCTCCGCCAGCGCCATCCACGGATAAACATTCGAGGGATAGTCATCGAAATAAATGAG
The DNA here is from genome assembly GCA_036272195.1 of Verrucomicrobiia bacterium. Lineage (GTDB taxonomy): Bacteria > Verrucomicrobiota > Verrucomicrobiia > Limisphaerales > DASXHY01 > DASXHY01. Next base: position 54,173 of record DATAZE010000007.1, read on the forward strand.
GACGTTATCGCCGCGCCGGAACTTCAAGCCGCTGGCGACATAACTCAACGCGAGCGACGTGGGCCCGACAAACGCCACCTCATCCGGCTGGCAATTCAGGAATCCGCTCACGAGTTTGCGCCCTTCGGTCAAAATTTCGGGATAAACAAACCGCTCCTGGTCGCCGGTCGTCGCTTCGCGAACATAATCGGAGACCGCATCCGCCACGCGGCGCGGCAGCGGGCAAACGGCCGCGTGCGCGAGGAAAATTTTCTTTTCGACGACCGGGAATTCGCGCCGCCGCAGGCTCTCATCGGACAAAATTTCTTGCAATGTCATGTGAGGAAACTATTGGCCTGCGTCACAAGTGCAAGTCTGGAATTGTAGCAGCCGACGTAAGGAAGCTCATACTTTTTTGAAAAATAAAATGAGAGCCTCCTTACGTCGGCTGCTACGAATTGTTTCCCTAGAACCCGACGGCTTCCTGGATCTTGGCGAAATAAGTGGTCCAGAACCAGATCACGAAAGCTCCACCGCCAATCAGCACCAACAGGTAAATGCCGATGGGGATCCATTGGGCAAGCAACTGGACTTTCTGGCCGCCGTCCTCCTGGTAATAATCTCGCAATCGCTCGAGGGTTTCGTCCAATTTTCCGCTGACTTCGCCGGCGGCATATTGGCTGGCGAAAATTTCGGGAAATCCATGCGAACTCTCGATCATTTCTGCCGGCGTCTTGCCCGCGCGCAACATCGGGTTCCATGATTCCACCGTTCGTTGCAGCGCCACTGAACCGCTCGCTCTGGCCGCTAATTCCCACGCCTCGATGATGCTCACACCCGCGCTGATGAGCGCCTCGAGCGCCGCCGCCAGCCGGCCGATCGCCAGGTGCCGGCGCGCTTTTCCGAGAACGGGCACGAGATTGAAAACGAATTCCACTTTGGCGCGCCAGCCCTCGCTGTGTTTGTTTTGCGTGGCGTAGATCACGAGAAATGTGAGCACGTAAAGCGCGAACAAGCCCGCAATCGGCGCCAGGCACAGTGCCGGTTTCCAAAAGAAAAAAACGAGCGTCATCACCGCGGCCATGAGGTGCAGCAAAAAGGCCGGGTAAGCCAGCGCGCCGATGACGCGCTTCGCGGTTTTGGCGCGCTCCGCATAATAATCGCCGAGCATGCGGAAACAGCGATCGAGCCGGCCGCTTTTTTCGCCCGACTCAATCAGGGTCACATCGAGTTCCGGCAGCCAGTGAGGAATCGCGCGTAGAGATTCGCCCAACGGCTGGCCGCGCTCAACGAGAGCGGCTAGTTCCTGCGTCCTGGCGCGATAGGTGCGCGAGGGTGCGTTGCGTTTGATTTGATCGAGGGAGCGGATAATCCCCAACCCCGCGGAGGTCAGTTGCTGAAGCTGATGGTAGAAGTCAGCCCGGCGACGGAGTTCGCTGGGCGTGACGATGAGTGGCATAACGCCCGCACGGGCATTAAACCGTCACTCGATCGAAGCTGGCTTTGAGGTCGCGCTTGCTGCGCAGGCCGACAATCTGGTCGGCCACCTGGCCTTTATCGAAGAGCAGCAGCGTGGGAATCGCGCGGACGCCGTATTCGGCGGCGAGACCTTGTTGCTCGTCAATGTTCACTTTCACGATCTTGACCTTGCCTTCGTATTCATCGGCCAGCTCGCCCAAAATGGGGTTGAGCATTTTGCACGGCCCGCACCATTCGGCCCAAAAATCCACGAGTACTGGCGTGGTGGATTGAAGGACTTCCTCGGCAAAATTATCCTGAGTCAATACCGCGATATTCGGAGATGCCATAAAACTGATTCTTAAACGATTTCCTTAGACGTTATCTTTGAATAAGAAAGCGAGGTAAACTGTGGTGCCAACGCCAATAAGTCCACAGATGCCAGCGGCAATGGCGAGTCCCTTATCTAGGGGGCTCATGACTGCCGCCCTTGCGGGAGCAGTCGCGACGGGCGCGGTGGGCCGGGGAGCGGCTTGAGGCGCGGTGGCCTGGCGTTGAATGCTCGGCGCCGCGGCAGATGCGCGGGGCGCGGCGGCGGGTGCTGCCGGAGCTGCCGAAGGCGCCATGGACGGCACGCCGGTTCCACCACCGCCGGGCGGAAGTGTCGGCAATTTAATTGTAGGAGCGGCCGATGGCTTCGGGGGCAAGTTGATGCGCACCGTTTCTTTTTTCGGTTGCACCTTGCCCGTGGATTTCTTCATCGGTTCCGCACCTTGAGGTGCGCCAGGAATATTGGAGGGAATATCGGCCATATCTACGGTTCAATTTAGTTTGAAGGCTTTCACTGTCAAACTCTTATTCAACAAAACAAATGCCGGACTCGCAGACGAAAGTCCGGCCTGAAAAAGTAGCAGCCGACGCAGGGAGACTCCGATCAAACCAACGCCGTCGGACATCGAAGTCTCGCCACCTCGGCTGCTACAAAAAACGCCGCACCGCGTTGATTAAAGGCGCTCGCGGCGCTCGTAACCACCCTCGCGCTGACCGCCGCCACCGCCGCCGCTCCAGCGTTGCTGCGGCGCGCGTTCCTCACGCGGGCGCGCGATATTCACCGTGAGCGCGCGGCCCTGAAAATCTTTGTTGTGACACTGCTCGATGGCCTTGTTGGCATCGTCAGAGTTGGCGAATTCGACGAATGCGAAGCCGCGGGATTTGCCCGTCATTTTGTCCATCATGAGATTGACGGAATTGACTGCGCCAATCTGGGTAAAATAATCCTGAAGATCATTTTCCATGGTCTGATAGGACAAGTTGCCTACGAAGAGCCGGGTGGGATTCATAATACGATATGAGTTGTTAAAAAAACCGCGTGGAGGACTGCACCGGCAGGATCACTGAATGTCGTTTAGGGTTCACTGACAATCTGTCTTCTGACACCAACACTGTTTCTTTCAACTGAATGCGCTATTTGTAACAAAGTCATGCCGCGCGTCAATACTGTTTCAGTCCGTGTTTTTGCGGAGACTTTTGGGCTCGTTTCGCCGGCGAATTTGGTCAAAAAATTCCTCCGCCACAATATATCCAACGCATCCCAATGCGCCGCAGCGACATGGGTAATCGCGATAAGATTCGAGATCAAAACCATAGTTAAAGGTCAACTCCTCCCCCGCCCTGAGGTCGCGAATTGTCACCACCCAAATCCGCTCCTCTTCCAATCGCACTTCGCAATTCGGCTCGCAACTGTGATTCAAAAATCGCGCGGGGTTCCAACTGACGTTGCCATCCAAATCACATTCATCACTGAGCGCGAAAATGTATTCGTTGTTCTGCTCACAGCGTGCGAGCGATTCCTGTTTTGAAATTTTTTCGCCGACGTATTCGATGACGCGAGTACCTGCGGCGATTTCCTTTCGCGCAAAGCCGCCGGTGCCGTGAATTGGCGAGGATTTGAAAACGATGAATTCCGTTTCAATCACGATCATGGAATGTCGTCATGCCGTTTGACTCGAATTACCGACCAAAAAAATGATTGAAGAGCCATATTCCAAGCCTGGCGACAACCGCTATACAGACAATCAATAAAAGAGAAATCCATTCCCAAGTTAACGGCCATTTCCAATTAGTTTTCATTGGAGAGATCTCACAGCTTCGGTGATTGAAATCCATACCGCCTGCAAAACTCTTCAATGGGCGCGCGAATCTGCACCGGGCGTTTCGAAAATGGATCCAGGTAAGCCAGCCCGATGGCACGCAGGCCCAGTTCCTTTCGTGCCGGCGAGCCATACATCTCATCGCCCACAATCGAGTGTCCTGCCGCGGCCAGATGAACACGAATCTGATGCGTCCGCCCCGTGTACGGCCGCGCCTCAATCAGCGACGCGCCGCCCACCGTTTGCAGCACGCGAAACACGGTCTCCGACTCTTTGCCGCCGTGGGGGTCGACTCGCATTTTGCCGCGCTGATCCAAATCGGGCCCCAGTTTCAGGTGGCACGTCCACTCGGTTTCCTTCGGCACGCCATGCGCGACGGCAAGGTAGGTTTTCTCCATTTTCCGGCCCTCGAACAAATCGCCAAATGTGTTCACCGCGCCGAGGCTTTTGGCGAACAGCAAAATGCCGGTCGTGTCCGCATCGAGGCGATGGACGAACCGGAGAAATTTTAAATTCCGCGAGCGCGCCCAGAAATCCTTGGCGGCAATCGAGGAGGTCAGCGCCATCTGCAAATTGCGGTTCGTCTTTTGCCACGAAGCCGGCACCAGCATCCATCCGCGCGGTTTGTCGATGGCCAGCACGGAGCGGTCCTCATAAAGGATCGGGATTTTCTCGCCGGTCGGCAGTTCTATGGAATTGGTTTTCAATTTACGATTTACGCACAACGGAAATTACGATTTACGATATACGATATACGAGCGTATGGGAATGAATGGTTGATCGTAAACCGCAATTCCAAGCGGTTTCAAATTGGCACGCGAGGCTTTCAATCCGAAGAGCGCATCCGAACTGCCTGAACCTCGTAAATCGTAGATCGCAAATCGTAAATCCCTAAGTTCGCACGGATTCGATCTCGCTAATCAGTTCGGCCCGGATCGTGAGCAGGCGCCGCGCTGCAAACGGCGTGCGCAACAAGACTAGCGTGGCTTGGACGCTCGCCCAAAGGCGTCGTATTTCGCGGAGGTAATAATGCGCCAGCAATCCGGTCGGTGCCAGGGACAACCCATACCAAAGACTTGCCGGCCAGCCGAATAGCCATTGGACGAGCGCGATGTAGACGGCATAACAAACGCCGAAGCCCACCACTCCCGCCGCAATCGCCGTCGTGGACGCCTGCGCTTTGCGTTTGCCTTCCATCGTAAATTTCCGCGTCGACCATTTTATCAGCGCGTAAGGAATCAGCCGATGCACCCAGCCGTAAAAGGCAATCGGCGCGCCGACGACGGCGATGAACGTCCATTCCGCGGCTTGCGGCGCCAGCTCTTTTCGTTGGGGAAATAACTTGAGCGCTTCATCGGAAATTTTCAGCCGCGCCAGCCAGCGCTCATAGAAATCCAACTTCACCGCAAACGCCGCGGCGCGTTCCGGTTCGGTGCGATAGACGCGGTCGACCGTTTCGGCAATTTTTTGCGACAACATCAACTCGTTCGCCTGCATTGCCCCGGCTTCAAAAGCAATTTGATTTCCCAACAGGAGCCGATCGAAATAAAGCCGCTTCACGCCTTCGACCACCCGCGCCTCCTCCAATTTTGGAAGATGCAGAATCAATGATTGAATCCGCCGCTCGATTTCTTCCGTCAATCGGACAATGCATTCCTTGCGCCGCTCCGCATAGTCTTCGATGAAATCCGCCGCCACAATTGGCTCGCCAAAATTCGCGAGGGCATCGCTGCGATAAATCTCCTTGGCTGAATACGTGAGGCCCACCGGGACCAGGCGCAAGCCGAGTTTTCCGCCATGACGATGCTCCAATTCCAGGGCCATGCGCGCCGCGCCGGATTTCACTTCCTTCAATGCGGAATCGTCATAAGTCACGCCCTCGGGAAAAATGCCCACGGCTTCTCCGCGTTCCAGCACGGCATAAACCGCCTCAAACGTATCCGCGACGCTGCGCATCGCTTTCGGATTATCTTTAAGGCGATTGATGGGAATCACGCCGCACTGCGTGAGCAGCCATTTCACCGGCTTGAACGAAAATAGTTGCACCGTGCCGATGAAGTTCACTTTGCGCGGAACCGATGCGCCAATCACGAACGAATCCGTCAGCGAATTGGGGTGATTGGAGACAAATAATACCGGGCCACTCGCCGGCACGCGCTCGATATGAAACCGCTCAATGCGCCGAAAATAAAATCCCAGCGCCAGCCCGATGAGGCGGCGCATCACGCAGTAAAGTGGTGTATGAATCTCTTGCAAGTGCTTGAACATCCGATGACGGATGGTTTGTTCTAAGCTAGTGGCACGGGCGTCTCGCCCGTGAGAATCGAAACGCACGGGCGAGACGCCCGTGCCACTAACCCACTCGCTTCATCACTTCCTCACAAACCGCCCTCGCTGCCTGCGGGCGTCCCAGCGCCTTTGCGGTAGCCGCCATTTGCGCGAGCTTTTTCGAACCGAGCAATTGCTCAATGCGATACGGCAAATCCTCCACTCGATTCACCTTCGCCGCGGCGCCGCGTTCCAGCAGGAAATCGCTGTTCGCCGCTTCCTGCCCGGGGATGGGGTTCAAAATAAACAAGGGCTTGCCCATGGCCAGCGCTTCCGACGAGGTCAGCCCGCCGGGTTTGGTAATCACCAAATCCGCCACCGCCATCAGCTCGTGCATGTTGGAAGCGAAGCCGAGAACGTGCGTGGGATGTTTTCGATCCTGCGCGGCCAGGTCGCGGCGCATTTCCTCGTTGCGTCCGGTGACGACCACGGTTTGAAATTCAGCGGGCACCTTGTCCAGCTCTTCGAGAATTTCTCCGACCGGCCCCATCCCGAAACCACCGCTCAAGACCAGCAACACGCGCTGGTCATCGCGCAAGCCGTAATTCTTCCGCACCGCCTTGGCGTCTACTTTCGAGGAGAATTTCGCGGCGATGGGAATACCGGTCGCAACAATATTTTCGGCGGATGCTCCGCGCGCCACAAGGCGGGCTTTGGTTTCCTCCGCCGCGACGCAATAAAGATCCACGCACGCGTCCATCCAGAGCGCATGCGCCTCGAAATCCGTGATGACGCTGACCGTCATCGGAGCGGGACAATCCTTTTGCTTCTGCCGGTGGCCCAACAACTCAAGCGGCAGATAGTGGGTACAGAGGACGACGTCCGGCTTGAATTGTTTTACGTGACGCTCAAATTTCTGGCGTGAATTGCTGGGAAACGCCCGCTTCAATTTATTCAGGGTGCGCGCGACCTTGGGATTGTCGGTTTTGGCGAATACCATGCCCCACAATTCCGGCGCGCGCTCCACGAGCGTCAGGTAACCATCCGAATGAATTTTCCGGTGCAGCGGCGAAAAGAATTTAAGCAGGTCAATGCGCTCCAGGACATCCTTCGGTCGCTCGGCGCGCCACGCCTCCTCCAAAGCCGCGGCCGCTGCCAAATGTCCGCCTCCGGCCGTAATGGTTGCAATCAGGATTCTCATCTCTCGCGCGCAGTCTAATGAGTGCCCGGCCAATGCAAAAGAACTGTTTGCACGCTTGTTCGTCGTTCCGCCTTTAGGCGGTCGATGCGACCCGGGGCCGCCTAAAGGCGGAACTACAAACCTCCTCACTTTGGCGTCGCCAAAATTTTTGCCACGGTGTAATTCAATCTCATGAAAGCCACGAATTTCCGACTCGCGCTCGTCACCGCGCCGGACTTGAAAACCGCCCGCCGCCTCGCCCGGGCGGCCCTGGAAGCGCGGCTCATCGCCTGCGCCAATCTGGTCCCGCGAATTGAATCACACTATTGGTGGCAGGGAAAAATCGAGCGCGGCAACGAGGTCCTGTTGATCCTGAAAACCATGACCCGCCATTTGCCCAAGCTCGAAAAATTGATTGTCGCCAAACATCCTTACGACACGCCCGAATTCCTGGTGATACCGCTGGCGGGCGGGAACGGTCGTTATTTGGATTGGATAACCACCAGTTGCCGCCCGGGGGCGGATTAGGGTTAGTTTCCATTTGAACAACTCGCCCGTAAGAGTAGGTTCAGACATGGCCAATCTCGGAACACTCATTCCAGCGCTGCTCCTGGTGCTGTTTATGGTGGCTGTTTTGGGGGGCACGGCCATCACGGTCATGGTTTTGAGTTGGAAGCGCAAACAACTCGAAGCGCAACGAACATTTTCCCAAAGTTTCAAAGATCTTTCCTTTTCGCTCGCGCCCGCCGTGCTCAAGCGCCCCAACCTGTGGCTCGCGGTGCGCAGCCGGAATGTCCACGCCGTCCAGATGGCTCTCGGACTCAATAACGCCCAGCCTTGCACCTGGTTGGAGGGCCTCGCGGGCGACGAGAAACTTTTTATCGCACCTCCCGTTAAAGGCTGGGTGTTGATTATCGGCACCGGTTTGCCCGATCCGGTGGATGACACCGATGTCTGCTTCCGGTTCCTTACCAGTCTCAGTCAAAAGCTCGGCCATGTGCAATTCTTTCAGGCGAACCGCGCGCTCGGCCATCACGCCTGGGTGCGCGTGGAGAGCGGTCGCGTCGTGCGCGGCTATGCCTGGGCGGGCAAGACGTTGTGGAACCAAGGGGTTCAAACGCGTCCCGAGTTGGAATTTGGAATGAAATGTTTTCAATATTTCGAGTCGCCGGATGAATCGTTCGAGCAATCGGACCTGATCGCTGCCAACGTGGAAAAAGTTTCCTCGCTCGCCGCCCGCTGGAGCCTGGATCCGGGGACGGTCGATGAACATCTGTTCGAGCACGTTTACGGGATTGCGGGCGAACCGCCGAGGCTGTTTTAAGTTCCAAACTCCAAACTCCAAGTTCCAAAGTCCGAACGGTTAACCATTGCCCCCTGGGAATTTGGAATTTGGAGTTTGAAACTTTCCTTTCCCGTCAGAGTTGACATCCCTCGGTTCTCCTGCAAAAACTACCATCAACCGAAAGGAACCTCATGTCTCTTGAACTCGAGCTCCAAAAGTTCCCTAAAAAAATTCTCTTGAAGGACAAGTTCCAATGCTCCCTGCGTCCGCTTAAGAAGGATGACGAAAAAAAATTCCACGATTTCTTCCTCGCGGTGCCCGAGGAGGAACGCATGTTCATCAAACATCGCGTCACCCAACCGGACGTGATTCGCGAGTGGTGCCAGAACATCGATCTGGGCCGCAATCTTCCCCTGCTCGCTGTCGCCGATGGGAAAATTGTCGGCGACGCCACGTTGCATCAGCAACTCGGCGGCTGGAAACGGCATATTGGCCGTGTGAGCGTGCTGGTGCTGCCGCAATACCGCGGGCGCGGACTGGCACGCGCGATGGTCACTGAAATTGTCCAGATCGCGCGCAGTCTCAGCCTCGAACGCGTGGAGGCGGAATTCATCGGTGAACAGGAAGCGGCCATCAAAATGTTCGCCATGCTCGGCTTCAGTAATCTGCTTCGCCTGGAAAATTACGTGAAAGACATGCAGGCCATCTCGCACGACTACGTCCTGATGGGCGTGGATCTCAAAGTGGATGAAGACTACGCGGGAGTCGGGGGCTGAATGCAGAAGGAAGAATGTAGAATGAAGAAACAAAAATTCCACGCTCGGCCGTTTCTACATTCTACATTCTTACTTCTGCCTTGTTGAAAATGACTCCCGAGGTTTGTCCCGTTTGCGGCGCTGATGTGCCGCCGAACGCGAAGGCTTGTCCCGAATGCGGCGCGGATGAGAAAACCGGCTGGTCGGAGGATGCCGGCACGCAGGGTCTCGATTTACCGGAGGAAAATTTCAACTACGGAGAATTCGTGAAACGCGAATTCGGTGGAGGCAAAAGCCTGGTGCCGCGTGGCCTTCATTGGTTTTGGTGGGGCGTGGCTGTGCTTATCATAGCAGCTTCCCTTTGGGCCTTACTCCGGCATTAGGCGATTTTCTTGTGCGACGGACAATCCACCACGTGATCATTCACCAACCCCACGGCTTGCATGAACGCGTAGCAGATGGTTGAACCCACAAATTTAAATCCGCGTTTGAGCAAATCCTTGCTCATCGCATCCGACTCTTTCGTCTTCGCCGGAATCTGGCCCCGCTTCCATGAATTCCGAATCGGTTTCCCACCGACGAATTGCCAGATGTATTTGTCGAAACTGCCAAATTCTTTTTGCACCGCCAAAAACGCCTTCGCATTCTGCACCGTGGCATTGATTTTCAATCGATTTCGCACAATGCCCGGGTCGGCCAGCAGCTTCTGGATTTTGCGCGCGTCGTAACGGGCAATTTTTCGAGCATCGAAATGATCAAAGGCGCGCCGATAATTCTCCCGCTTTTTCAAAATCGTGATCCAGCTCAACCCAGCTTGCGCGCCTTCCAGGATGAGCAGCTCGAACAGGTGCCGGTCGTCATGCACCGGCACGCCCCATTCCTGGTCGTGATAAGCCATGTAAAGCTCGTCACCATCCCCGAAGCAACGTTCTCGCGAGTCGTTCATGAATTGGACTGTAGGAGACGAGGCGACGAGTCTCAAATTGTTTCCACTGCAAGCGCCTGAAAATCATGTCACCTTGAAGAATCCTAAAATGGCGTTATAGCTTTCAAGGCATCAACAATCATTGCCTTAACAGGACGAGGAAAACTTTATGGACGATACTTTAAAAGGAAAAGTCGCGCTGGTCACCGGCGCATCACGCGGCATTGGGCGCGCCATTGCGGAACGGCTGGCAAAATCCGGCACGGCCGTCGCGGTCAACTACGCCAAAAATTCGGACGAGGCGCAAAAAACCGTCGCGGACATCAAGGCTGCGGGAGGAAACGCGTTCGCGATTCAGGCGGACGTGGGCCGCGTGCCGGAAATCATCCGGATGTTTGATGAAACCATCGGGCACTTCGGGAAACTGGATATCTTGGTTAATAACGCCGGCATCATGTTCCTCAAGTCTCTCGCCACCACGACGGAAGCGGATTTTGACCGGATCTTCGCCGTGAACGTAAAAGGCACTTTCTTCGCCTGCCAACAGGCTGCGACACGGCTTGCAGACGGCGGGCGAATCATCAATTTGTCCAGTTCCACCACTGCGCGGCTGCTGGCCGATTACTCTGCGTACGTGGGGACGAAGGGCGCCGTGGAGCAAATCACGCGTTCGCTGGCCAAGGAATTGGGTGCGCGCGGCATCACGGTCAATGCCATTTCACCCGGCCCCACGGAAACGGAATTGTTCCTGACCGGCAAGACCCGCGAACAGATTGAATTTTTCTCCAAACAATCCGCCTTTGGCCGGCTGGGGAAACCGATGGAAATCGCAGAGACAGTCACGTTCCTGGCGAGCGACGCCGCGGGCTGGATCAGCGGCCAGAATATCCGTGTGAACGGCGGATTGGCTTAAACGAATCAGGGAATTCAACGCAAAGGCGCAAAGAAACGAAGACGCAAAGTGGGAGCGGAAACCGCTATCAACAGCAACTCAAAACTTTGCGTCTCTGCCCCTTTGCGTCTTTGCGTTTAAAAACATCTCACAACAAAAAAGCCCGTTCTTGCGAACGGGCTTTATAATTTGTTTCAAGCCTGATCAGGCCTTGGCTTCTTCGCCTTCAGCTTTTTTCTTGCGGCCTTTGCCCTTCTTTTCAGCCTTCTCTTCCGACTTCGCTTCTGCCGTTGGTTTTTCTTCAACCGCAGCCGGCGCTACGCTCGACAAGTCCACCCATTCAAGTATGGCCATGTTGGCGGCGTCGCCCTGGCGGCGTCCGGCATATTTGCCGACGGTGCCGCCGAGCTTCACGATGCGTGTATAGCCGCCATTGCGGTCTTTTTGAGCCGGTGCGATTTCGGCGAACAGGATTTTGGTCGCGTCTTCCTGGTGCAGGCGGGCGGCAACCAGGCGGCGGGTGTGAATCGTGTCTTTCTTGCCAAGCGTGACGAGCTTTTCGGCCACGGAACGCGCGGCTTTCGCCTTCGCGAGCGTGGTGGTCACGCGCTTGTGTTTGATGAGGCTGCAAACCAGGTTGGCAAGCATCGCATTCCGGTGTTCACCGGTGCGGCCCAACTTGGCGGTGCGTTTTAAATGTCGCATAACTAAATTCTTTCATCCTCGTCCTCGTTCTCCTCCTCGTCCTCGAACCCTTTCCCGATTGCGGGGAGGAGCCGAGGACGAGGAGGATTGAAGACGAATTGGTTATCGATTGACCAAAGTGTTGTTCTCTTCCTTCGGCGCGTCGAGCAAATCGGGCTCGAAGCTCATGCCGAGGGACAGACCCAAAGCGGTCAGCTTGTCTTTGATTTCGTTCAATGACTTCTTGCCGAAATTGCGATACTTGAGCATTTCGCTCTCGGTCTTCATCGCCAACTGGCCGACGGTCGTGATGTTCGCGTTGTTCAGGCAGTTCGCCGCGCGGACGCTCAGCTCGATTTCGTTCACGCTCATGTTGAGCAGTTTCTTGAGCTTGGACTTTTCCTCGTCCTGCTTGTCCACGACTTCCTCGAATTCCACGGCGCTCTTGTCGTAGCCGACAAATACGTCGAGGTGGTGCGCGAGGATGGCTGAGGCCTGAGTCAAGGCGTCATCCGGAGAAATGCGCCCGTCGGTCCAGACTTCCAGGACCAAACGGTCATAATCCGTGCGCTGGCCGACGCGGGCGCTTTCCACGAAATAGCGAACGCGCGTCACCGGGGAGAACAACGAATCAATCGCCACCACGCCGATGGCCTGGTTGGGCTTCTTGTTTTCGTCGCCCGGCATGAATCCGCGGCCGACCTTTACTTCCAGCTCCATCTCGAACTTCTTTTTCTTGTCGAGCGTGCAAATGTGCTGGGTGGGGTTCACCAGTTCAACGTTCTGGTTGAGCTGGATGTCCGCCGCGGTCACTTCGCCTTCTTTGTTGGCGGAAAGCAACAGCGTTTGCGGATCGCGCGTGTGCGCCTTGAACAACACTTTCTTGAGATTCAAAACGATATCGGTCACGTCCTCCACGACGCCTTCAACGGTGGCGAATTCGTGCATCGCGCCGTCAATCTTGATGGAGGTGATGGCCGCGCCTTCGAGCGAGCTGAGGAGCACGCGGCGAAGGGAGTTACCAACGGTGTGGCCGTAGCCGGTTTCAAACGGTTCGGCGATGAATTTCGCGTAGGTATCGGTGCTGGTCGACTCATCCTTGGTCAACCGTTTGGGCATTTCAAAACGTCCTAGACGTACTGGCATATTTTCCTTTCAACAATTTTAATCTGGTTGCTCCGGTCTATTTATTCCCGCGACCGGCGCAACCCGTATAATTGTTTTTGCTCTTCACCGTAGCGGCGGTCTGTGACCGTCGCCAATTTTTCCGGCGCTCACAGAGCGCCGCTACAATTCAGAGCGGTTTGTTTACTTAGCGGGAATAAAATTCGACGACGGCCTGTTCGTTGGCGATCGGATTAATCTCGTCGCGCGTCGGAATGCGCATCACGACACCCTTGAATTCTTCCTTGTTCAGCGACATCCAATCCGGCACGGCGCGGCTGGTGGACATTTCAAGGTTCTTGGTGGCCAACTGGCGCGACACGTTCGTGTTCTTGACCGTGATGATGTCATTCACCTTGAGGCTGAATGACGGCACGTTGACCTTGCGGCCATTCACTTGAATGTGACCGTGCGAGACCATCTGGCGCGCCGCGGCGCGCGTGCTGGCCAGGCCGAGATGAAAAACCACGTTGTCGAGGCGCGTCTCCAAAATCTGCAGCATCTGCTCGCCGGTAACACCGCGGCGGCGCAGCGCCTTCTCGTAAACGCCGCGAAACTGGCGTTCGAGCAGGCCGTAATAATAACGGAGCTTCTGCTTCTCGATGAGGCCGAGGCCGTAATCGGTGTGCTTGCGGCGGGACTTCGGGCCGTGAACGCCCGGGCCGTAGTTGCGGCGTTCCAAATATTTTGAAGGGCCGAAGATCGGAATTCCGAACCGGCGGCTGATGCGAACGCGGGGACCTGTATAACGAGCCATAAAATTTACGGTTTACTATAAACGATTTACGAATTTTTACACGCGGCGCTTTTTGCGCGGGCGGCAGCCATTGTGCGGGACGGGCGTCACGTCTTTGATGGTCGTGATTTCCAGGCCAATCGCCTGCAACGCGCGAATCGCCGATTCACGGCCCGAGCCGGGGCCTTTGACCCGGATTTCCACTTCCTTCATGCCATGGGACATCGCCTGGCGGGCGGCGTCCTGCGCCACCTGTTGCGCGGCGTAAGCCGTGCTCTTGCGCGAGCCTTTGAAACCCACGCGACCGGCGCTCGACCAACCCAGCAGGTTTCCCTGCATGTCGGTAATCGTGACCTGCGTGTTGTTGAACGTCGCGAGAATGTTCGCGATGCCCACGGAAATGTTTTTCGCGCCCTTGGCTTTGACGATTTTCTTGCCGGCCAAATCATCGGCCAGCAATTCCGCGGCGGTGGGAGCCGAACCGGCGACGGCAACGGCGCCTTCAGCGGGTTTGGGGGCTTCGGCCGCGGCGGCAGGAGCGCCACCGGCAGCCGGGGCTTTCTTCGCCTTGGTTTCGTCAGCGGCCTTCGCCGGCTTTTCAGCGGCGGGAGCGCCTTCGGGTTTGCCCTCTTTTTTCGGCGCGGGTTTTTTCTTTTCGTCAGCCATTGGATCAGTTCGGAGTTAAATTTTGAGAGTTGAAAGGCTTAATGGATGCCGGTCTTGGCATTTGGGTTGCGTTGCACGCCGACCGTCTTGCGCGGACCTTTGCGCGTGCGGGCGTTGGTTTGCGTGCGCTGGCCGCGCACCGGGAGACCGCGCATGTGGCGGACGCCGCGATAGCACTTGATGCCCTGCAGACGCTTGAGGTTCATGCCGATTTCGCGGCGGAGATCACCTTCAATGACATACTTCCCATCCTGGATGGCGTGGACGATCTGCGAGAGCTGCGCTTCGCTGAGGTCCTTGGCCCGGATCTTCGGGTCGATGTTGGCCTTGGCCAAAATCTCGATCGCGTTAGTCGGGCCGATGCCATAAATATACCGCAGCGCAATATCAATGCGCTTATTCGGCGGAACTTCTACACCAATAATACGTGCCATAAATTATCCTTGCCGTTGCTTGTGCCGTTTGTTGCTGCAAATGACCCGAATGACGCCCTTGCGCCGGATGATCTTGCAATTTTCGCAAAGCTTTTTGACTGATGCGCGAACTTTCATTTGTTTCTTTGTAGCGGCGCTCTGTGAGCGTCGCGCTTTTTTTTTCTAAATGGCGGCGGTCACCGACCGCCGCTGCATTACTTTTCGACGATGATTCGCCCTTCCGATAAATCGTAGGGCGACATCTGCAATTTCACTTTATCGCCGGCCTTCGCGGCGAAGGTTTCCTTCGCCCTGCCGGTCGCATAGGCCAGGACTTTGTGGCCGTTGGACAATTCCACCCGATACAATCGGTGCGGCAATGTCTCGACCACTACACCTTCAACTTTGAAGGCACTTTCTCCGGCCATGTCAAAATCTCCGGTTCACCCTCGGTGACCAGCACCGTATGCTCAAAATGAGCGGATAATGAACCATCTTGAGTGACCACTGTCCAGTCGTCATTCAAAATTTTTACGCGTGGCCCGCCGGCGTTCACCATCGGCTCTATCGCTAAAGTCATGCCGGCTTCCAGTTTATCGTTGCTTCGCGAATCCACAAAATTCGGGATTTGCGGCTCTTCATGCATCGATTTTCCGACGCCATGCCCCACAAACTCGCGAACCACACTGAAACCGTTAGTTTCCACGTAGGTCTGGACCGCGCGCGATATATCCGTCACCCGGTTGCCCGCCAGCGCCTGCGCAATCCCTTCATACAGAGCTTTTTCCGTTACATCCATCAGCCTCTGCGCCAGCACACCGCAACCGCCCACCGCCACGGTCTTAGCCGTATCGCCGATATATCCATTATAAACCACGCCCACGTCCAGGCTTACGATATCGCCAAATTTCAAAACCCGGGGGCCAGCCAGCCCGTGAACGACTTGTTCATTCACTGAAATACACGCCTGACACGGGTATTTGCGGTAACCGAGAAACGCGCTTTTAGCGCCGTAACTCTTCATCCGCTGCGCCGCGTATTCATCCACCTGCTTCGTCGTTACGCCAGGCTCGATGAACGCCGCCACTTCATTCAACACCGCACCCGCTATCGCGCATGCCGGCCGCATCGCTTCCAACTCCTGCTCACTCTTCAAAATGATCTTCTTTTTCACCGTAATATCTTAACCCGAAAATGGCCGTTGCGCCGACCCGCCCGGGTTAAGAGCAGGAACTTAAAAACGGCCCTTTACGCGCCCCTTCTTCAAAAACCCATCATAATGCCGCATCAACAAATGTGATTCCATCTGGCGCATCGTGTCGAGCATGACGCCCACGGCGATCAACATGCTGGTGCCGCCAAAAAACTGCGAAACTGTCCACGGCACGTGCATGATGCGACCGAGGATAATCGGTATCACCGAAATGATGACCAGGAAGATCGCGCCCGCGAGCGTGATGCGGCTCATCGTATTGTGCAGGTAATCACTGGTTGCCTGACCCGGCCGCACGCCGGGAATATAACCGCCATTTTTCTTCAGATCATCGGCGATTTGCAATTCATTGAACTGTGTCGCCACCCAGAAATACGAGAAAAACAGGATCAGCAACGAATAGAGGAAAATGTAAAGGAACCCGCCTTCGTTGAGGTAATTGGCGATGTCGATGAAAAATTTAATGTTAAAACTCTTGCCCATGAACAACGCCGCCTTTTGCGGAAACATCAGGATCGATTGCGCGAAAATGACCGGCATCACGCCCGCGTAGTTCACCCGCAACGGCATGTAATTCGTGCCGCCCGCATAAACCTTGCGCCCCACCGCCCGCTGGGCATACGTCACCGGTATCTTTCTCTCCGCCTGGGTCACTGCAATGATTCCCGCAATCACGCCGGCGAGCAAAAGCAGCAGGGCAATCGCATGGCCGATGTTGCCTCTCGTTTCCGGTCCCGCGCCTGCAAACATATCGCGAACGCCGAGCACGGCCTGCGGCAACCGCGACAAAATGTTAATCGTGATGATGAGCGAGACACCGTTGCCAATGCCTCGATCAGTTATTTGCTCACCCAGCCACATCAGCAGCATCGTGCCGGTCGTCAAAACAAACATCGTCTGAATCCGGTACCACCAGATCCAATGTTCCGGATAAAGCACCAGCGGATTGGCCAGCTTGATTTGCAGCACGGATTCCGGATGCTCGTAGCCGATCGCTGTCAGCAAACCTTGCCCCAAACAGAGCAGGACCGTCAGGTAACGGCCATATTGGATGATTTTCGCGCGCCCGCCTTCTTCCCGGGCCATCTTGCTCAGTTGCGGCACCACTGCGGTCAACAACTGAATAATGATCGTTGCGCTGATATACGGAATGATGGTCAACGCACCAATGGCGCAGTTCTGGATCGCGCCGCCGGAAAACGCGCTGAGCAGACCCAGAGGCCCGCCGCCGCCATTGCGTTGCGCATCGTCGAAAGCCTGGTTCAAGGCCGTCGCATCCAATCCCGGGATGTGGATATAGGCCGTCAACCGGCAGATGGCCAGGACAACGACTGTAAAAATAATCCGGGATTTTAACTCCGGGATTTTGAAGCAGTTGCTGAAGGTGTTAGCGATGGAGCGAAACATGGCGCGACTTAAGCCTTCGCAGTTTCAGCCTTTTTCCCACCGACCACTTCGCAGCTGCCACCCTTGGCCTCGATCTTGGCCTTGGCGGAAGCACTGAACGCGTGCGCGCTGACAGAAAGCTTTTTGGTCACTTCGCCACCGCCGAGAATCTTGACGCCATGGCCCTTGCCGTTGGCCAAGCCGATGCTTTTCAACGCCGCAAAATCCACTTTCGCGCCGTCTTCAAAAACATTCAACGAATCGAGATTCACCGGAATGTAAATCGTGGTGTGGCGCGCATTGTTGAAACCGCGCTTGGGGATGCGGCGGATGAGCGGCATCTGGCCGCCTTCAAAACCGATGCGGATGGAACTGCCGGACCGGGCCGTCTGGCCCTTGCCACCGCGTCCCGCCGTTTTGCCGTGACCGCTCGACTCACCCTGGCCCAGCCGCTTGCGACGGTGCTTGGCGCCCGGACGAGGTTTTAAATCATGTAAACGCATAATTTTATGTAGCGGCGGTCTGTGACCGCCGGAAAATCTTTATTTTGCCGGAACTGCTTCGGGAGCCTTGGGCGTCTCCACTTTTTTAATCTGCAAGCCGCGAGCCTTGTAAATGTCCTCACGCAGACGCAGGCTCAAGAGCGCATTCAACGTGGCTTTCACCACGTTCGCGGCATTCTTGGAACCGAGCGATTTGCTCAGGATGTCCTTCACGCCGGCGGATTCGAGCACCGCGCGGACGGTTTTACCGGCGATGATGCCCGTTCCGGGCGAGGCCGGGCGGAGCAGCACTCTCGCGCCGCCATAATGATAAAAGACTTCGTGGGGAATCGTCGGGCCTTTCAAGGAAACGCCGACCATGTTGCCACGGGCGGATTCGCCACCTTTGCGGATCGCGTCCGCGACTTCGCCAGCTTTGCCCATGCCCACGCCGACGCGGCCTTTTTTGTCGCCCACCACAACGAGCGCGCTGAAATTGAACCGGCGTCCGCCTTTCACGACCTTGGCGGAGCGGTTGATGAAGACAACCTTCTCGACCAGCTCTTCACCGCTCTGCGCATCGAAATTGACTTCCGCTTCCGGACGGCGGCGTCCACGGCCCGGACCACCGCGTCCGCGATCGCCACCACCGCGCTGGTGCTGCGGCTGCGGAGGTTGCGGCGGTTGCACTTGCTGCTGCCCGGGAGCGGGCTGCTCTTCAGCGCCGCCTGCTGCTACAATATTATTTTCGTCAGCCACAATATCTTCTCTCTTCTTCGTTGTTAAAATTGCAATCCGGCTTCGCGGGCGGCATCGGCCAAGGCCTTGACCTTGCCATGATAACGCGCGCCGCCACGGTCAAACACAACCTGCTTGATGCCTTTGTCCATGGCCGTCTTCGCGGCCAGGGTGCCGATGGTTTTGGCGCTTTTCACGTTGGCGGCCAGCTTTTCCCGGTCGGGAGTCGCCTTGCTCAACGTAGATGCCGCGGCCAGCGTTTTGCCGGCTCTGTCATCGATGAACTGGACATGAATGTTTTCATTCGAAAAGAAAACGCTCATGCGCGGACGCTCGTTGGTGCCGCTGAGTTTTTTGCGCACGCGCCAGTGGCGCAGTTGTGCGAGTTGTCGTTTGGATTTCATTTTTATTTCGCCACGGATTTGGCCGTGGCAAATCAATTGTTATTGGACGGTCTTGCCTTCCTTGCGCTGGACGTGTTCGCCCACGTAACGCACGCCCTTGCCCTTGTAAGGTTCCGGCGGATAGAACGAGCGCAGCTCGGCAGCCACCTGGCCAACGACCTGTTTGTCCGGCCCTTCGATGGTCAGCTTCGTGTTTTCTTCCACGGTCACCTTGATCTGGTCCGGAATGGGATAATTGATGGGGTGCGAAAAGCCCAAGGTCATATTTACGATCTTGCCCTGGACGGCGGCTTTGAAACCGACGCCCTGGATTTCGAGCTTCTTCACGAAACCTTCGCTCACGCCCTTGACCATGTTGTTGACCAAAGCGCGGCTGAGGCCGTGCAACGCTTTCGCTTTCGCGTCATCGCCCTGGCGGCTGACGAGCACATTGCTGCCTTCCACCTTGAGGCTCGTTTGGCGCGGGAGGTCAAAATTCAATTTGCCTTTCGGGCCTTCGACCAGGACTTTCTGGCCTTTCACTTCCACCTTGACCTTCGGCGGAAGGGCTATCGGTTGTTTTCCAATTCTTGACATAACAAATTCCTTACCAGACGTAGCAGAGCACTTCTCCGCCGAGATTCTTTTTGCGGGCTGATTCGCCGGTCATCACGCCTTCCGGCGTGGAAACCAGGGAAACGCCCAGGCCACCGCGCACGCGCGGGATGTCCGTGGAGCCGACGTAATGGCGCAGGCCGGGCCGGCTCACGCGCTTGATGCCTTCAATCACGCTCTTCTTGCCCTGATATTTAAGCTGGAGCTTGATGGTCTTGAACGGCTTGCCCGCCACGGTAATTTCCGCGACATATCCTTCCTTCTTCAGGATGTGCGCGATGCTCTCCTTCATTTTGGAGTGCGGAATTTCCACGGCCGGCAGCAACGCGCGCTGCGCATTGCGGATCCGGGTCAACATGTCAGAAATCGGGTCTATCATAAAATTACCAGCTCGCCTTCGTCACACCGGGGATGAGTCCGTTCAACGCCGCTTCACGGAACGTCAAACGCGAGCAACCGAACTTGCGCCAATAACCACGGCGGCGTCCGCTGAACGAGCAGCGGTTGACCACGCGGGTTGGGCTGGCATCACGCGGCAGCTGGGACAGCCCGGCGTAGTCGCGTTTCGCCTTCAATTCGGCACGGAGCGCGGCATACTTCTTCACCGTCTCCTGCTTGCGCTTGTTGCGCTCTTTCCATGATTTCTTAGCCATAAATCAATTCGTCAATTCGAGATTCGTCATTTCGTTTCCACTGCGGCCTTCGGCGCCTCTTTCGCCTCCGCCAGCGGAAAACCCATCAGCTTCAACAAATCCAGCGCTTCCGCGTCCGTGGGGGCGCTCGTCACGATGGTGACGTCCATGCCCTGCGTGCGCTTGATCTTGTCCATTTCGATCTCCGGAAAAATCGTCTGGTCCGAGATGCCGAAAGTGTAATTGCCCCGGCCATCGAACTTGCGCGGGGACAACCCACGGAAGTCACGAATACGCGGCAGCGCGGCCGCGACCAACCGGTCAAAAAACTCGTACATCGCATCCGAGCGAAGCGTCACGCGGCAGCCAATCGGCTGGTTTTCGCGCAATTTGAAATTCGCGATGCTGTGGGTGGACTTGCTGATGGCCGCCTTGCGGCCGGTGATCTGCTGCAGGTCCTTCGCCGCATCGTCAATCGCGCTCTTTTCCAACGAGGCGCTCACGCCCATGTTGACCACGATTTTTTCGAGCTTCGGAATCTGGTGGACGTTGGTGTACTTGTGCTTTTCCTTCAGCGCAGGCAACACTTCGCTTTTGTATTTTTCGTAAAGTCTGGCTTTCATTTTTTTGCGCCGCGGATTTTGCCGTGGCTTAAATTTTTATTCTGCTGCGGCCGGGGTGGTCCCGCGTTTCGAGGCGCGCGCGTCAAACGACTCGGCCTTCATCAAATTCGAGATATGGACGGTGCCTTCCCGCTCAACGATGGCACCCTGCGGGTTTTCCTGGCTCTTGCGCGTGTGGCGTTTGATCATCTTCACGCCTTCCACAATCGCCCGGCTGCTCCGGGGACTGACCGAAATAATTTTGCCGCGCTTGCCTTTCTCGGCTCCCGCCAGAACCACCACTTCGTCACCCTTTTTCAAATGCAATTTCATACAAATTTCTTTGGTAGCGGCGCTCTGTGAGCGGCGCCATTCTTCAAATCACTTCCGGCGCGAGCGAAATAATCTTCATGAACTTTTTCTCGCGCAACTCGCGGGCCACCGGCCCGAAAATGCGCGTGCCGCGCGGATTCTGTTCCTTGTCAATGATCACGCACGCATTGCGGTCGAACCGCAAATACGAGCCGTCACTGCGCCGGATGATCTGCCGGGTGCGCACGATCACGGCATCCACCACTTCGCCCTTTTTCACCGTGCCATCAGGCGCGGCTTCCTTGATGTGGGCCTTGATAACATCGCCGATGCCGGCATAACGCTGGTTCTTGCCGAGCACGCCGATGGCCCAGGCCACCTTTGCGCCGGTGTTGTCAGCGACATCCAAATGAGAACGAACTTGCAACATAAATATCCTTAAACCGCGACCGGCGTCACGCCGCTGCTGCGTTCCAGCACTTTGGTCAGGCGCCAGCGCTTCAGTTTGGACAGCGGGCGCGTTTCTTCAATCAGCACGACATCGCCGACTTTTGCCTCGGCCTTTTCGTCGTGCGCGTAAAATTTGCTGTAGCCGGTCACCACTTTTTTGAACTTCGGGTGCGGGAACCGGCGTTCCACCTGCACCACAATGGTCTTGGTCATCTTGTTCGAGATGACTTTGCCAAGGCGCTCCTTGCGGTTGCCGCGCGACTCGATCGTTTCCAAATTTTTCGTTTCTTCAGCCATACAAGTTAAGCCGCTTTGTTTCGCAACTGTGAAATGCGGGTTTCCACGCGCGCAATGTCCTTGCGCAACGTGCGCAGGCGCGCCGATTTTTCGAGCTGCGCGCTCGCCTGCTGCAAACGCAGGTTAAACATTTCCTGACGCAAATCGCGGCCCAGCACGGACAGCTCCACCAGCGTTGCGTCTTTAATTTTCGGATCGGACATCTTCATAAATTCATTCCACTCAGGCAGCGGCCAGGCGATGCCGCGAGATAAACTTGGTCTTGATCGGGAGCTTCGTCGCCGCCAGGCGCATCGATTCACGCGCGATCGCCTCAGTCACGCCGTCCACCTCGAACAGCACGTTCGCGGGACGAATCACGGCCACCCACGATTCGAGCGGGCCCTTGCCCTTGCCCATTCGGGTTTCCAACGGCTTTTTGGTAAAGGATTTCTGTGGGAAAATGCGAATCCACAATTTTCCGTGGCGCTTCATGTTGCGGGCGATGGCCACGCGCGCGGCTTCAATCTGCTTCGTATCGAGCCAGCAACGTTCCGTCGCCATCAAACCATACTCGCCGAATGCAACCGTGTTGCCGCGATAGGCCAGGCCGGCGCGGTTACCGCGGTGCATCTTCCGAAATTTTACTCTTGCGGGCTGTAAAGGCATAACTCTCTGTTAATCTTAAATTGTTACTTCACCGGCATCGGCTCAGCCTGGGGCTGTGCCGGCTGCGGTTGCTCCGCCTTCTGCGGCTTGTTTTCACCTTTGCAAATCCAGCACTTGATGCCGAGCTTGCCGTAAACCGTGAGCGCTTCCGCAAATCCGTAATCGATGTTCGCGCGCAGTGTGTGCAGCGGGACGCGGCCCCAATGATATTGCTCCACGCGGGCCAGTTCCGCGCCACCCAAACGGCCGGCGCAACGGATCTTGATGCCTTCGGCGCCGAAATCCTTCGCGGTCTGCAACGCCTTCTTCATCGCGCGCCTAAAAGAAACGCGGCGTTCCAATTGGAGCGCCACATTTTCTGCTACGAGCTGGGCATCGATTTCCGGCTGCTTGATTTCGATGATGTCGACGTAAATTTCCTTGCCCGTCATCTTGCTCAACTCTTCTTTGATCTTGTCAATTTCGGCGCCTTTGCGGCCGATGACAACACCCGGGCGGGCAGTATGGATCGTGATGCGGCAGCGGTTGGCGGCGCGCTCGATCTGGATTTTGGGGACCGACGCCGTCTCGAGCTTCTTCTTCAGCAAATCGCGAATGTGGCGGTCTTCGGTGAGCAGTTTGCCGAATTCTTTTTTGCCGGCATACCACTTCGAGCGCCAGTCTTTGTTGACGGCGAGGCGGAATCCGATTGGATTAGTTTTTTGACCCATACAATTACTTAGACTTAGTCTCGTCAGTCAGGACAATTTTTACGTGGCAATTACGTTTCAAAATGGGGCCGGCTGAACCGCGCGCCTTGGGCGTGAACCGCTTCAAGGTCGTCGCCGTCTGAGCGACCGCTTCCTTGATGATCAAGGTTTCGATCCTGGCGTTCTTATTGTTTTCGGCATTGGCAATGGCCGACTTCAACGTCTTGGCCACGAACCGCGCGCCTTTGCGGGGCACCACGGCCAGGATGGCCTGCGCCTGTACGGCGGGCAATCCCTGGATCTGGCGCACCACTTCGCGCATCTTCTGCGCGGACATGCGGATGTTTTTGGTAATCGCGTGAACTTGCATATTACTATTTAGCCTCCGCTTTCGCCGTGTGCGCGCCGTGTTTCTTGAATGTGCGCGTCAGTGAAAATTCCCCGAGCCGATGGCCCACCATGTTTTCCGTCACAAACACCGGGTTGAAAACCTTCCCGTTGTGGACGTTGAACGTCAGGCCGACGAAATCCGGCGTGATCATCGAGCGGCGCGACCAGGTCTTGATCGGCGTCTTCTGGTTTATGCTCTTGGCCTTCTGGATCTTCTCCTGAAGGTGCAAATCGACAAACGGACCTTTTTTAATCGAGCGTCCCATAAATTATTTGTGTTTCATCGGCCGGCCATCACGGCGGACCAAAATAAACCGGTTGGAAAATTTCTTCTTGTCGCGTGTGCGATAACCCTTGGCAATCAAACCCCAGGGCGAGGTCAATTGCTGCCAGCCGCCGCCGGACTTGGATTTACCGGCGCCGCCGCCGTTCGGATGGTCAACCGGGTTACGTGCAACACCGCGGCTAATCGGGCGGATGCCGCGATGCCGCGACCGGCCCGCTTTGCCGAGAATCACGTTTTCGTGTTCCGCGTTGCCGACCTGGCCGATGGTCGCGTAGCAATTTTCATTGAAGCGGCGAATTTCACCGGAGGGCAGACGCACCTGCGCATAGCCTTCGTCACGGGACATCAGGCTCGCCGCGCCACCGGCGGTGCGCACCATCTGGCCGCCGCGACCGGGTTCAATTTCAATATTATGAATATTGCTGGCCAGCGGAATCGCCTTGAGCGGAAGACAATTGCCGATTTCCGGAGGAGCGGTCGGGCCACTCATTAACTTCGCACCAACCTGAAGATTTGCCGGAGCCACCATGTAGGCCTTCTCGCCATCTTTATACTGGAGCAACGCCAGGCGGGCGGTGCGGATGGGATCATATTCAATCGCCAGAACCGTCGCTTCGACGCCGTGTTTCTGCCGCTTGAAATCGACGATGCGGATTTTTTGCTTATGGCCGCCGCCAATGCCGCGGGCCGTGGCGCGACCGTAATGATTGCGCCCGCCGGTTTTCTTGCGAATTTCAACCAGGCTCTTCTCGGGCTTGGACTTTGTTATATCGCTGTTATCGGCGAACGAGATGTATCGTGTCGACGGCGTCAGCGGTCTAAATGTCTTAACTGGCATAAAATCAAATCAGTTACCAACCAACCAAGTCAGTTGCGTTTATTTGCTGTAGAGAGCGCGAACCTCGCCGCTTGTCGACAAAATCAGCCGACGCTACAACCATCAAACACTTCCATCAGCTTGGAGAGCGGAGCCATCAATCCTGCACCCGGATGGGTGGTCAGTTATCGGTCCCGCAAGTTATGCTGCCCGTCGCCTTTTGGGAAACGGGAGCCGGAATATAGGCAAACGCACGCAGCTGTGCAATAGGTTTCTTCAGAAATTTTCACCGTGCGCGGAAAATTGAGAATTATCCCGTAATTCCTTTATTTTAAGCGGTT
Source organism: Verrucomicrobiia bacterium (assembly GCA_036272195.1). Lineage (GTDB taxonomy): Bacteria > Verrucomicrobiota > Verrucomicrobiia > Limisphaerales > DASXHY01 > DASXHY01. The sequence goes on from DATAZE010000007.1 coordinate 79,009, forward strand.
CCGCGCACTTTCGGTTTAAAAGTTCCAACCCCCAAGTTCCAAACTCCAAATAAATTTCAAATTCCAGGCTCCAAAAAAACTGGCGAATACGACTCAAAATTGAAATTTGAAGTTTGGAACTTCTCAGGAACTTGGATTTGGAACTTTTTCAACCCGCCCTCCCTTCATGCAAATCCGAAATCCGCACCCTGAAATCCCGTTTCCGCACATTTTTCTTTCGCTTAGAGCGGTTTAAAAAATACTGTAGCCATTCGGAGCGAGGATTTTTGGTTTTTGGCAAGGCTTCGGCGAAGGAGCAGGTTTGAAAAACCCTGTGACTGAGCCGAAACGACGTCAAAACACCAAAAAGACCGCTTCCCGGCTGTTTCCTTCCGAATGGCTACAGTATTTTTTAAACCGCTCTGGCGAATTTGATGTAGATTGGGCGCCATGGATAGTGCGACATCGGATTTTCCGGCTGAACCGACCGAGTCCACCCCGGCCAGCCCGCGTGTGGAGTCCCGACGCATTGGCGTTTTCGTGGCCATCGTATTGACGATACTGCTGAGCGCCAACGCCTTCGTTTGCGCCACGTGGAGTCACTTTTTCGGAATGCCCGGTTGGCTCTGGTGGCAATTCATTCCCGGCTCGCTGGCAATGGCTTTCATCCTGAGTACCATTGCCGGCTTTCGTTCGGCCAATCCGTTAATTCCCGTCATTTACACTGTGTCAGCTTCGTGGCTCGGCGTATTGAACTTTGCCTTTTTCGCCGCCGTTGGCTGTTGGGTGGTTGATTCCGCCGCGTGGGTGATCGGCTCGCCCTTGCCGCCCTTTCATATTGCGGCCGTGCTGTTTGGGGTCGCGTTTTTGGCGGCAGCGTACGGACTGATCAACGCCGCCTGGCTCCGCGTCACTCGTATCACGGTCGCATTGCCCAATTTACCGGAAGCATGGCGCGGACGCACCGTTGCGCTCGTCACCGATTTGCATCTGGGCCACATTTCGCGGCCGCGATTTCTCCGCCGCGTCGTTGCGCGACTTCGCTCAGTGCAGCCGGAAGCGGTTTTTGTGAGTGGCGATATGTTCGATGGCAGCCCGGTCTGCGTGAACGAACTGGTCGCGGGCTGGCAGGGATTTTCTCCCGCCCGGGGAGTTTATTACATCGCCGGCAATCACGATGAATTTGTCGACCGCAGAATTTTTCTGGATGCCGTCAGCCGCACGGGTGTGAAAGTCCTGAACAATGAAAAGGTATCCGTCGATGGCCTGCAAATCGTCGGCGTCCACGACTCGGAAGCGGAAGACCCGAAGGAATTGCGGGAGATTTTGGGACGCGCCCGGCTGAACACGGCGCTGCCGAGCATTTTGCTGGCGCATCGGCCGGTCAATCTCGCGGTGGCGGAAGAGGCGGGCATCTCGCTGCAGCTTTCCGGCCACACCCATCACGGGCAAATGTGGCCCTGGAATCTGTTGGTGCGCCGTATCTACGGGCCATTTGCGTACGGGCTCCATCGGCTTAAAACGATGTGGGTTTACACCAGCAGCGGCGCGGGCACCTGGGGCCCGCCCCTGCGCGTCGGCACGAAATCAGAGATCGTATTGATCCAATTGGAAAAGGCATAAAGCCGCCTGCCGGGTGATCCTTTTCCAAACACACCGATAGCCATCTTTGAGTCCTTTGCGCTTTTCCCATTTAGAAGTTCCAACTCTCAAGTTCCAAATCCAAAGAAATTTCAAATTCCAATCTCCCAAAAACTGACGGCTGTGATTCGATATTGAAGTTTGGAGCTTCTCTGGAACTTGGAACTTTTCCACACCTCATCCGTTCGCTTTGAAATCTGAAATCTCAAATATTAAATTCCTTCCCCAGGTCAAACCCTTCGGCTTTTCTTGTCCCGGATTAATTTCGGCGGGTATTATCTCATGAGTGAACACTTGGACCGACCAGCAGCTTTTGCGCGAGTACGCGGAACGCCATTCCGAAGCCGCTTTTTCCGAACTCGTGCGACGTCACGTTGACCTGGTCCATTCGGCCGCGAAGCGCATGACGGGCGACGCGCATTCTGCCGAGGACGTCACCCAGGCAGTATTCATGGCGCTGGCGCAAAACGCTGCCCGCCTCAGCCGGCATCCCGTGCTTTCCGGCTGGCTGCATACCACGGCCCGAAATCTTGCCGTCAAAACCGTTCGCGCCACGGTCCGCCGCCAACTGCGCGAACAAGAGGCCGCCGCCATGAACCCATATTCCTCCACTGAAAATGAACCCCTCTGGGACGACATCGCACCGCACCTCGATACCGCGCTCGGGGAATTGAATGATGACGAACGGGACGCGCTCATGCTCCGTTACTTTGAGAAAAAATCCGCCCCGGAAATAGCCGCTCTCATTGGCATCAGCGATGCCGCCGCTCAAAAGCGCGTGACCCGCGCTGTGGAACGGTTGCGTCAACTCTTCGCTCGCCGCGGCGTCACCGCCGGCGCCGGCGGACTCGCCGTAATCATTGGCGCCCATGCGGTGGAAGCCGCGCCCATCACGCTCGCCGCGAATATTTCCACGACCGCACTCGCCGGCGCGGCAGCTCCTGCCTCCACCGTAATCACCGCCACCAAAGCCATTGCCATGACCACGCTCCAAAAAACCCTTGTCACCGCCACGATCGCGATTCTCGCAGGCGCGGGCATTTACGAAGTCCGCCAGGCCTCGCTCCTGCGCCAGCAAAACCAGGCGCTTGAACAACGACCAGCCGCTGATCAGCTCCCGCATTCACAAACCACACCCGATGAATCCTCAAACGGCCTCGCCAGCCTGCGCCAGGAAAACGAGCAATTGAAGTCGAATCAAACCGAGCTTTTGAAATTGCGCGGTGCGGTCGGAACGCTGCGTAGCGAAGCGAGCGATGCCGATCAAAGAGCCAAAGCCGCCGAGCAGAAGCTGTCAGACACACTCTCCAGCGCATCCGTTTTCAAAGGAGATGAAGCCGCCACCATCAATGCGGAAAAGCAGATCAGCATGGCTCTTCGCATCTTCGCCGAGACTAACAATAATCAGTTCCCCACCCCTCAGCAGTTCCTGCAGTTTCAGCGAGAGCTGCGCGAAAGCGGTTCGTCCAACATTGGAGGAGAAGGAGTAGGTCCCTTTGAATACGTCAATCCCGGCACAGAATGGCGCGATCATCCCAACACAGTGGTGCTTCGTGAACGCCTCGCCAAACAGGCTGTCGATGGAACCTGGGAGCGTATCTACGCCTTCGCTGACGGCAGCGTGCAAACCGCGCTATCCCATGACGGGAATTTTGAAGCGTGGGAAAAAGTGAACACATATACGCCGCCCCAGTGATTCCACATCCATTCATCCTCCCCTACCCTCCATTCCCTTCATTTCCTCCCGTTGAATTTCTTCATCCGTGTCCATTCGTAGTAAAAATTCGTGTCAATTCGCGCAATTCGCGTAAAACCTGCATCAGTCCCCGTTCCCTCCGTTCCCTTCTATTAAAAAATCTGCGTCCACTTGTCGCGCCGTCGCGCCGCGAAGGCAATATCCACGGTTCAAGAATTCGTGTTAATTAGCGTAATTCGTGTAAAAAGCCCCCGTCTTCGCCGTCCTCCGTTCCCTCTCTGTTCAAAAATCTGCGTCCGCTTGTCGTGCCGTCGCGCCGCGAAAGCAATATCCACAGTTCAAGAATTCGTGTTAATTAGCATAATTCGCGTAAAAAGCCCCGTCTTCGCCGTCCTCCGTTTTCTCGTTTTCTTCTGTTCAAAAATCTGCGTTTAGGAGCGCGACCTTTAGGTCGCATCAATGTAGTAATCTCAAACAACATGGCCTTTTTCGGCGTGTTCGGAATTCCACGCTGAAGCGGACTAAAGTCCGCGCTCCTTCAAATGAGGACACCACTTCCAAACTTCATTCGACTCATTTCCCCACCCCTCGCCGCTCATCCGTTCCCTTTGAAATCTGAAATCTCAAATATCAGATTCCCCTCGCGCCTTCTGGGAAATCCAAACCTTCGCGCCAGCGCCAAACTCAAAGTCCTGAAAGGACGACAGATAGCAGCCCCGGGTAAGAATCCCGACTGTCGGGATTCGCCACCCGGGGATCCCGAGCCATTTAACCCATCACTTTCGCGCGCAGCGCGGCGCCTGTCCCGCCATAGCTTCTGAGCGGCGGCGGAAGCGAAGCGAGTATCTCGGCGACTAATCAATCCATCACCGCTTCGCTTATATAACAATTCCAACCAAACCCACGTTTTTTCATCATTCGCCCACGTAAAAGGTGAATGATGAAAAAAGGAGGAATGCAACCGCGGCTCCACGGAAGCAAAATCTCTTTGCTCATCGGCATCTCATTAATACCCTACTCTAGCTGGGTGTCAGCCGAGATCTCGCTCAATCAAAACCGTTCTAACGGTTTTCAACGTGGAAAAACTGCCAGGGTTGACTCCCTTTCCATCATGCTGCCCGTAATGGGGAGCAAGTTAGCTTTGACGCCTTTCAGGGTAATGGTTGACTCAATCGGTAAAATATCTTTGCGCCGGAAATGGAATTGGTTACGACATTCTGTTGGTTGATGATGACCGGCGCCGTCGAATCCGTGTTCCAGACTATCGGCGAAGCAAGATTGGTCGCAAATTCCAAAGTAAAACCAGTGGCATTCGTCGGCCAGGTCAAGAGAACCTTTGTGTCCGATGTGATGATCGTTAATTGCGGCAGCACAATCGGCAGCGAAAGACTAAAAATCGTTCCAGCCCCGTAAAGGCCGCCTTTATTGCCCATCCCGTACAAGGTGTTGCCCGAATATACCAATGGAGTAAATGGAAAAGCTCCGTCGCTGTTCGTGGACTTTGTGCCGGAAGTTGCCGTAAAAGCATACAAGGTTTTAAGGCCCGTGCCGTCGGTACTGATACTGAAAACGATACCCCTATTCGTATTGTAGCCCGTTACCGTCGTCCCATACAAAGTATTACCCGCCAGGATCAGTGAATATGGTTGGTCCCCATCGGGGCCAGAGAAGTCATGCAAGCTGGTATAGACCAAATTGGTGAGATTGAAGCTGTATACTGAACCATCCTGACCTGTGAACTGGCCGCCCTCAGCCGTTCCATACAGGGTATTGCCCGATAAGATTAAAGAAGTTGGGAAGTCAACGCTAAGGAAATTATAAAGAATTTTATAACCCGTGCCGTTGGTATTAATGCTGAATATTATACCTGATGAATGAGAACCTCCTTGAGCCGCGGTCCCATATAAAATGTTGCTTGATACAACTAAACTGCTCTCCGGCGAGGACCCGTCAGATGGGGTTACGCCAAAATTATACAAATTCGTAAAACCGGTGCCGTCAGTATTCACTGCAAATACGGTACCCTTGCCCAAACTACCGCCCTTGGAAGCGGTTCCAAAAAGAGTGTTGCCTGAAATAATCAAAGCCGTGTTCGGTTGTGATCCGTCGCTGTTGGTGTTGGAGACCATCGCCGTAAAATAATGCAAATTTGTAAAACCTGTGCCGTCTGTGTTAATCTGAAACACGGTGCCATTGCCGCCGGTTCCACCATAAATCGTAGTCCCATAAAGAACATTCCCGGACAAAGCCAAAGCGGCAACAGGAAAAGCTCCGTCGGTATTAATAAAATTACTAAATGCAGTAAAACTGTGTAGATTGGTTAGACTGGTTCCGTCTGAATTAATCCTGAAAACTGTGCCAAAACCAAAAGTACCACCCTGTGCCGTCGTTCCATAAACTACATTTCCGGATAAAAGCAAGCCACCACTCATAGCGGCTCCGTCCGGGCTATTGGTAAAGGTATGCAACACCTTGAAAGTTTGCGCCATCATCCGTCCTGTCAGCGTTGAACCAAGTACCGCTAAGATAAATGTGAAATGACAGAGGGACTTTAAAGCTTTCATACGTCAAGAGGGATTTGAGTGAGGGGTAAAAAAGCTGGCCTTTTTTTGGGTTTAAACCTTCATCTGGTTACAAGATTAACAAAGCTGGTTTAAGGTTGTCCACTATGGAGTTTACCGCGAATTACTAGGTCAATGAACGGATCAGATCTGACTATCGTAATATTTTGGTCCATGGATTTTTTCGGTTTTGAGAAAAACCTTTGGCACATTGAATCCCATTCCCCTCTCCAATATTCCCCTGATTAAAGTCCAGATTTCGTCCTCAGAATTTTCATCCATGTCCATTCGTGGTTGAAAGATTGGAATTTGAAATTTCTCTGGAGCTTGGACGCTTGGAGCTTTTCTCCGTTGTCTCCGTTCCCTCCTGTTAAAAATCTGCGTTATCTGCGGTTAAATCCGCTCTTTTGTTCCTTTCGACTACAAAACCGCTCCGCGCTGATTGCGATTTGGCACTTGGAGCTTCTTTGGAACTTGGATTTTGGAGCTTCCTCCCCACCCCAGCCGTCGCACCATAGCTTTAGCGAAGGCGGATTGGACAGCCTTTGTCCCACCCCCTGTATTACTCTGGTGCCAAGGAGAAAGGAAAACTATGAGCCGCATAGGAAAAATAGCCCGCCTGCCCCACGACATCCGCGAACAATTGAACCGCCGCCTCCTGGACGGCCAGTCCGGACCCGAAATTCTTCAATGGGTCAACGAGTTGCCCCCATGCCGCCAAATGCTCGCCCAGAAATTCGGCGCGCGCCCCATTGATGAAAACAATCTCTACGAATGGCGGCACGGCGGCTATGAAGAATGGCTCTGGCACGAAGACCGGCGCGATCGCCTCGGATCCGCGTTCGAACACATCGCCAAGCTGGACGCCATCGGCGATGGCAGCCAGGTCGCCGAACGACTCGGCGCCATCGTCGCCGCGGAATTGGCCAAAGCCCTCAACCTGCTCGAGGGCATCAGTGATATGAACGATCGTTGGTTTCGGCTTCGGGAAATTTCCCGGGAACTGACCCGGTTCCGGCGCGAAAACTGCAACAACCAGCGCCTTCGTCTGGCCGAACAGCGCCTGGAAAACGAAACCGAGCGGCAGCGCAACCAGGAGCGCTCGCAACCGGAGAACTTAACCAACCAGAAATCGCGGCTAACACTCTGCCCCTGACCAAATCTGGCTAAATCGGGCCAAGTCGAACCAAAAAAAATAAAAACAAAACAGAATTTTATCGCGATGAAAAAAAATCTGCGGCCTTCACCCCAGTTGCCGCGATTGCGGATGCATCGAAGTTCTTTGCGAAAAGTTGTAATCACACAACGCAAAAATCCTTAACCAAAAATAATATTATGCCAAGAGACAACAAACAATCCGGCCGCGCGCCGGCGCGTGGAAACATGGAATCCGAATCCAATCAAAAAATGGATAACGATCTGCACAAACTTTTTCTGGACGAACTGGCGGATGTTTACAGCGCCGAACAACAGCTCACCAAGGCCCTGCCCAAACTGGCCAAGGCCGCCCAGTCCGATGAACTGCGCGAAGCCCTCGAAGAGCATCTCGAGGAAACCGAGGAACACATTTCGCGCCTCGAACAAGTGGCCGAATCTCTCGATGAAACTCTCAAACGCAAAACCTGCAAGGCCATGCAGGGGTTGATCGCGGAGGGCGATGACATTGTGAAGGAGCAAAAAAATTCCAACGCGCTCGATGCCGGAATTATTGCTGCCTGCCAGAAGGTGGAGCATTACGAAATCGCCACTTACGGCACGCTTTGCGCCTGGGCCGAGCAAATGGGCCATGACGACGCGCTGAAACTGCTTCGCCAGACGGAGGAGGAAGAAGTCGCCGCCGATGAAAAGCTGACCGAAGTTGCGGAAAACATCGCGAACGAACGGGCGCAGGCAGAATAGACCGGATCAAACGAAATAAACAGGCGGGAACGCGTCCGCATTCCCGCCTGATTTTTTCTTAAAGCAGTTTTTTACAACAGATTATCGATGACCGCCGTGAGACCCGCCTCCGCCATGGAACCCTCCGCCGCCATGAAATCCACCACCGAAGCCACCATGAAATCCTCCGCCGATGGCATGGAACCCTCCGCCAAAATGTCCAAAGCCAGGGTTACCGAAACGGAAACCGAAGCCAACTCTTGGATAACAATAGGGGTAAGAGGAATAATAGTAAGGATAGCCGTAGCCGTAATCCAGGGACGGATAGCCGTAACTGCCGCCGATATACGCCACCGAGGAAGCCGGTTGCGTGTAATAAGGATTATAAGTCGGATCCACGTAGGTTGCAGGCGGGGTCACGACCGATGCAGGTGCCTGCTGCGCGTAGGCGGCCGAAGACTGAGCGTAATTTTGAGCGGCCACTTGGGCCTGGTCACGCAGTTCCGCGCCACGTTGCAGCATGGCAGTAATCTCGTCAGAGGAGATTCCCGAATCGCGCAGCTTTATAATCTCGTTTGCGCTGGGCTGGTAGGGCCCGGTTGAAGTTTTGATATAGGCCAATACAACCGATTGATCGACACCCGAACGAGCCAGGGCGACAACGTCGTTAATGCGACCGGAAAACTCCGGGGCGGCGCTATTGGGAATGCTTACGGTGGCGCTCGCTTGAGCGGGGGCCGTCTCCAGGCCCTGGGCCATGAGGCCGGAACTTGCAAGGGCACCGACGGCCAAGAAAGAAAGAATGCGACTTTTCATATACATTTGACGTCCCAAATTGGTTTCGTATTCGGGACTTTCGTCAACAATAGTACCATACCCCCGATAATATTCTTTTCAAGACAACAAGACGAACGAAAGCTCTTGCATTCTGTTCCCCGCACTCAACATTTTCTCTGTTTTTAACCCCAGTGTGTAGCAGGTAAACTGATGTTACATAAGTCCTTTACTGGTACATAAATCCATTGAATAGTTCTTTACCCTGAACCTTAGAGGCAGTAAAAACATAATCACTCCCCTGAAGTATCACTATGATGTACGTGAAAATCAGCGGAGCGAGGCCTCGTTATTTCTATAACGAAAAGCGGGAATCATCTTCCACGAAACCAAACCAGGCGCGGGCTCACCACGGCTTTACTCTTATTGAGCTGTTGGTAGTCATCGCGATTATCGCCATTTTGGCGGCGATACTCCTGCCAACTTTAGCCTCGGCCAAGAAAAAGGCGCAGGGCATCTATTGCGTCAATAACCTCAAGCAGTGCGCTTTGGCCTGGATCATGTACGCGGCCGATAACCGGGACAACGTCGCCTGGAACCTTCGCGCAAGCGCTGGAGCGCTATCCGCAGGCAGTTTGACCGGGAGTTGGGTCAATGGCAATCAGGGCACTCCCAGCCAGGAAATCAATACGGCGCTTCTGATCACGGACCCGCCTAACGTCCCGCCTTTGTTGGGACCTTACGTGGCAAAGACCTATAAAATCTACAAATGCCCGGCTGATATGAGGCAAATCCCGGATGCCACCGGCGCATCGCAACCCGCTGTGAGAAGCTATTCGATGAATTGTTATGTGGGCACGCCTGAGCCGGATCAGCTGGAAAGCACCTCCGGCAAGGCTTTTCGCAAAACGACCGATATGGCGCACCCAACGGATGTGTTCATCCTCACCGAGGAAGCGCCTTTCAGCATCAATGACGGGTTCTTTTGTTTCTTTGGAGGAAATAATCCCACCGCTGGCGGATGGAGTGATTGTGCCGGCGCTTATCACGGCAATTCCGCGGGGGTTAATTTTGCCGATGGTCATACAGAATTCCATCATTGGCGGGGGGCCATTGCCAAATTTGGCAGTTCCACGACTGGTGCTGGCTGGCCTGCCAGCAGTTATAACACCGACCCCGATTGGCAGTGGTTTGAAACCTCCGGATATACTGCGAAATGAAACCATCAATCACCGGTTTGATCTCCTGTGAAACGTAAATTTTTTGCCACGCGAACCCGCTCAGGGAGCCGTTTGGCACCAGAAACCAGAACCAGAAATCCGAAGTCAGTCAACCTTATGAAGATAAATTCCTACAAAATCCTGATGTCCTCGCTGATGATTCTCTTTGGCAGCATCATGGCCCGCGCGGACTACTCCTATTCCAACGCTGTCGTGGCGCTTAACCCGGTGGCCTACTGGCCACTGGAGGAAACCAATCAGCCACCCAGCAACCTGGCCACCAATCTTGGCACGGTGGGTTCCCCCTATAACGGTTTTTACGGCAGCGGAGTGACCTTGGGTATCACTGGGGCATTGGTGGGAGACAGTGACGCCGCCGCCTCTTTTAATGGCGGCGCCGATGTGGTTGTTCCCTTCGGTTCGGCCGTGAGCAATAATGCGCCATTTTCGGTGGAAGTATGGGCTCAAGCCGGAAGTAATCCCACCGGGGCTGCCGTCGTGTCTGACGGTGAGTTCGGCACCCCACGGTCGGGTTGGATCATTTACAACAACGTAGCTGGAGTTTGGACCTTCAGGCTCTACAACCAAAATGCCGCAAACACGTCCTTGAGCATCAGCGGCGGCGTTGCCGATGCCAACTGGCATCACATCGTGGGCGTTTACGACGGAACGAGCGGTTCCCTTTACATCGACGGTGTGTTGGCAGCTGGGCCAATTGCAACGAATTATGTTCCGAACGTCGATGCCCCCCTGACCATTGGCGGTCGAAGTGATGGCGGCTTCCTTTACAACGGCAGCATCGATGAAGTGGCAATATATTCAAATGCGCTTTCGGCATCAGATATTCTGGCACACTACCAAAACGGCACCAGCGCCACCCCCTCCCAATCCTACAGCTCCCTGGTTCTTGCCGCCAAACCGCAATTCTATTATCGCCTGGATGGAACCGTTCCCGCTTCGACGGCGATAGCCACCAATTACGGGAGCATAGGCGCAACTGTCAACGGCACTTATCAACCCGGCTCAAAACCGGCGGCTGCGGGCCCAAATGGAATCGGATTTGGACGTGCCAGCTACGCCTGTAGCTTCAATGCAACCGCCGGCGGATATGTGGATTGCACAACGGATCCCAGCCTGGACATCACCGGCCCTATTACCGTGGTGGCGTGGGTCAAAGGCGCTCCCGCCGATACCGGCGCGCGATTCCAGGCGTTCCTCGGCCGAAGCGACAGTTCATGGCGCGCTGCTTTTGGCACGCCCGGCGTCGCACCCGACGGTACGGCGCGTTGGGCCGATGGCGGCAATCCGGATTGCGTCGGACAAACATTTATTAACGATGGCAACTGGCATTTCTTTGCCGGAGTCTATGACGGATCGGCCAACACGTTTGTCTATATTGACGGCGCGCCGGACGGAACAAATACCGCCGGCGGAGTTGGCGGCGACCCTGCCGCCCGCATGCTCATCGGCGGCGTGGGCGATTACATACCCAGCCGCCTGTTTAATGGCAGCGTTGCCCAGGTGGCCGTCTTCTCGACCGCTCTCAGCGCAGACCAGATTCAAACGCTCTATTATGCCGGAGAACTGTCTCCCACGATTACTCGCAAGCCGCAAAGTGTTGCGATTGGCCTCGGCGGCGCGACAACGCTGAGTGCCGCAGCCACCGGCAATCCAACGCTTACTTATCACTGGTACCAGGGAACGACGCAATTGAGTGACGTCCCGGGAAATATTTCCGGGTCCACCTCGAACTCGCTGACAATTACGAACGCGCAACTCTCCAACGCCGGCAACTACACCTTCGTAGCCAACAACAGCTACGGTTCCAGCACCAGCGCAGTTGCCCTGGTCACAATCACGCCTTCGCCTGACATCGTTAAACAGCCGCGGTCCAATACAGTGGTGTATGCCGGCAATCAGGTTGCTCTCAATCTGGCTGCCATCGGCGCCACTCCACTCTCTTATCGATGGTACCAGGGGACATCAGCCATCGGCGGAGCGACTTCCACCAATCTGACGCTCACCGCCATTGCCGGCACCAATGCTTATTATTGCATCGTGACCAACATTTATGGTGCGACCACCAGCACCGTGGCAACGGTCATCGCGCAGAACTTCGTCCTGCCGCCGGGAGGATTCGTAGTCAACTTCGACGCTTATGACGGAGTCGCGGCTGACAATTTCGTCGGTCAGGGCGCCTACAGCGATACCGCCAACAACAACTGGAATCCCATCGGCGCTTCCGGGGCGGCGAGCGGCCTGGCGTTCAGTTCGGCCTCCAATCAGACACTCGTCACCGCGACCGCGATCTACGGGTTCAGTAACACTGGCATCGGCCAGGCGGGTGCGGCTCAGGCTAATGGAGATCCGTCGTGGCTTCTCTCCACGGAATATGCCGTGAACGGCGGCTCGCCGGGCATCGGCACTTCCGGCTCGCCGGAGGGACAATTGACGATCAACAACCTGCCGCAAGGCACCTATACGGTATATCTCTATGGCCAGAACTATGATGCCACCAGAGGTACCATCTTCAGCTTCGCCCCCGCCAATGGCGGAGTCGCGGACCAGGGGATGGACGCCACCGATCCGTCGTCGCAAGCCGGGTACAGCACCAGCGACAGCACTAGCTTTGTCGAAGGACAAACCTTTGTGTTCTTCACCAACGTCGTAGCTGATGCCACCGGCGCCATTACGATAAATTACGTTTACAACGGTCGGGATCCGCTCCTGCTCACGGGTGAAGCGCCCCTCGATGGCGTGCAGGTCATTTTGACCACCATTGCGGCCGTTCATCCGACCATGTCGATCCTGATGTCCGCAGGCAAATCAGTCATCTCGTGGGCTCCGACCAATGGTGTGCTTCAGTGGTCCACCAATGTGGCGGGACCTTATAATGACATTCTGGGGGCGACCTCGCCCTATACCAACAGCGCGACCTTGCCGCCAACGCAGCAGTTCTTCCGCGTGCATGTCACGCCGTAAAAAGATTCACACACGAACGCCGCCGGTCTCCACCGGCGGCGTTCGCATTTTAATGGCATACGATTATTGTTCTGCGGTGTCGGCTGAAGAAGGCTGAATTTCAACCTATGGAAACCCGCCGACTGGCGGAGCGCGGAGCATTGCTCCGCCAGCATTTCGGGCACCTCGCACGGAGCACTGCTCCGCGCTCCGTTCTGCAGGTAGAGCCGGGTCAAGTGAGCGGATCAGAAGAACTCGGAATCATCGGACGGAATATGAGCAAATCGCCATGCGCGGCATACAAGACGAAAGACGAAAAGGAAATCAAATTTCGCCTGGAACTTCCTTCACAATTTTGGAGCCGGTATTCAGGAAGTGGCCGACAGAACTTGGCTGAGATTTAATCCGATCGGTGGCGTCCTCCACCTCAGATCGAAATCGCGTTTCGAGTCGTTCGGAAATTTCCCGATACTGTGCCGCGAAATTTTTGATTTCTCTCGGAAAGTCAGGGTGGTAAACAACCCTTATTTGAGAGCTTTGCGAAATTCGGTCTCGTTCAATGCGCCTCCAGCCACGTCTTCCCCACGCCCATCTCCACCTCAATCGGCACATCCAGCGCAATCGCCGTCTTCATCTTTTCCTCCACTAGGGGCAGCACTTCCTTTTCCTCACTTTTCACCAGGTCGAAGACGAGTTCATCATGCACCTGCAATAGCATTTTGGTTTTGAAACCCTGTTTGCCGAGTTCCGCGTGAATATTGATCATGGCGATTTTGATCATATCCGCGGCGGTGCCCTGGACGGGCGCATTGATGGCGTTGCGTTCGGCGCTGCCGCGCACTGTGGCATTCGAGGAACGAATGTCGCGGATGTAACGCCGCCGACCGGTCACCGTTTCGACGTAACCATTTTTTCGCGCGAACTCCATAGTGTCGTCCATGTATTTGCGGATGCCGGAGAACTGCTTGAAATATTGATCGATGATTTCCGCTCCTTCACGTCGCGGAATGCGGAGCCGTTGCGCCAGGCCAAACGCCGAAATGCCGTACGCGATGCCGTAGTTAACCATCTTCGCCTTACTCCGCATTTCCGGCGTCACGGCGTCGAGCGCGACGCCGTAAACTTTCGCGGCTGTGGCCGTGTGCACGTCCACGCCCGTGCGGAACGCTTCCAGCAACCCCGCCTCGCGGCTCAGGCCAGCGATGATGCGCAATTCTATCTGCGAATAATCCGCGGAGAGCAGCCGATGCTTTTCATTCCGGGGAACGAACGCCTTGCGAATTTCCTGCCCGCGCTCGCTGCGAATCGGAATGTTCTGGAGATTCGGATTTTGCGAGTTCAAACGGCCCGTCGCGGTCGCCACTTGATTATATGTGGTGTGAACGCGGTTTGTTTTCGCCCAGATCGCCGTCGGCAACGCATCCGCGTAGGTCGATTTCAACTTGGACGCGGCGCGAAAATCCAGCAATTGCCGCACAACTTCATGATCCGGCGCGAGCGTGAGAAGGGTCTGCTCGTCCGTGGAATATTGGCCGGTTTTTGTTTTCTTCGGCGCCTCGCAAATTTTCATCACCTCAAAAAGAATTTCGCCGAGCTGCCGCGGCGAATTGAGATTAAATTCGCGCCCCGCGGATTGGCAGATGGATTTTTGCAATTGCTCCATCTCACGCGAAAGCTGCGCCGCAAATTCCGAAAGCGCGGCGGAATCCACCTTGATGCCTTCGAACTCCATGTCGACGAGAACAGGAATCAGCGGCGATTCAATTTCATAAAAAACCCGTTCCTGACTTTTTTCCTTCAGCAGCGGCTCGAGCACGCTACGCAATTGCAGCGCCACATCCGCAGCTTCCGTCGCGCGCTCGGCGATTTTTTCTGAAGCCACGTCGCCCAGGCTCAATTGCTCCTCTTTTTTCTCCCCCGCCGCCGCGCTCAGGCTGTAACCAAGATAGGCTTCAGATAAAAAATCCAGCGTGTGCCGCATGTCCGGCTCGATGAGGCTGTGCGCCACCATCATGTCAAAAATTTTCCCACGCAGCGTTATGCCGCGCCATTTCAGCACGCTGGCAGCGAACTTTAAATGGTGGCCGACCTTCTCGATGGACTCGGACTCCAGCAACGCGCGAAATTCCTCCAGAATTTCCGCAGCTCCTTTCGCGTCCTCAGACAACGGCACATAAAACCCCGCGTGCGGCTTAATCGAAAACGCCAAGCCGGCGAGCCGCGCATCTTTGGCCTCTTCGCCAGTCGTTTCCGCCTTGAAACAAAACGATGGCAACGCGCTCAGTGTTTTGATTAGTTTCGATCGCTGAGTGGCGGTGGAAACAATTTGGTAATCGTGTGGCACATCGGCGATTGACTTGAGATTCGCTGCCGGTTGCTTGCTTGCTTCCTCCTCGTCCCGGCCCTTTCCCTCAGCAAGAAGGGGAAGCATTTCCGGCGCTGGATCCTTTTTGACGCGCTCCGACTGTTCCGGCGCGAGGACCGCTGCCGGCTGCTGAAATCCCCTGCCCGCTTTGAAATCCTCGCCAAACAATCGTTTCCCAATTGAATTAAACTCAAACTCAACCAGCAATTCCTTCACCTTTTCTTCGTCCGGCGGACGCAGCTTCAACGATTCCAATTCGTATTTACAAGGTGCGTCGCACATCAGCGTAACCAATTTTTTTGACAGCAACGCGGCGTCGCGATGATTCTCCAGATTTTCCTTCACGCGGCCCTTCAGTTCGCCGGTGCGCGCGAGCAGGTTTTCCACGCTGCCAAATTCCGCCACCAGTTTTGTCGCCGTTTTCTCGCCAATGCCGGGCACGCCGGGAACGTTGTCGACCGCATCACCCATCAATGCCAGCACGTCGATGACCTGCTCGGTGCGCTGGATTCCCCAGCGCTTTTGGATTTCCGGCACGCCCATGATTTCGACGCCGTCGCCCTGGCGTGAAGGCCGGTAAAGAAATGTGTTTTCATCCACGAGTTGCCCGAAATCCTTATCCGGCGTGACCATGTAAGTTTGAAAACCGTCCTTCTCCGCGCGCCGCGCCAGCGTACCAATGATGTCATCCGCCTCGTAACCGTCGCACTCAAGAAGCGGGACGCGAAACGCTTCCAGCATCCGCCGCACGTGGGGCAGCGCAGCGGACAAATCTTCTGGCATGGCTTGTCGTGTGGCTTTGTATTCAGGAAAAATGGTGTGGCGCGGCGTCGGCGCGTCCGTGTCGAATGCGACGGCAATGTGCGTCGGCTGCTGCTTGCTCAAAATTTCCAGGAGCGTTTGCGTGAAGCCGTAAAGAGCCGAAGTGTTCACGCCTTTGGACGTAAAAATAGGCCGGGCTATGAGCGCGAAGTGCGCGCGATAAACCAGCGCCATGCCGTCGAGAAGAAAAAGCCGTTTCGCCATGACCTCAAAGTAAACCAAATCCCGCGACAATGGCGCGCAGAAAATTTTTGTGGCGCAGGCTTTCCAGTCGCCCGTCGAAACACCGGACTCGAAAGTCCGGTAAACCCGCAGGCTGAAAGCCTGCGCTACATCATCACTGCCCTTATTTCCCCAGCCATTTATCAATCATCAGCACGCAGGCGTCATCGCATCCCGTCTCCGCATCGTTACCGGCGACATTCGTCGCGGCGATGACCACAAAATTCTTTTCCGGCGCGAGCCACATCACGATATACCACATCGTGTTCGAGCCATTGTGCATCAGCGCGGTTCCTCCCGCCCAATCACGATCCAGCACGATCCAGCCGCACGCATAATTTTCCCATTCATTGGTGGATTTCACCCCCGAAGGCGACGCGTGAAGCCGCGCCAGTGTTTCCGGTTTCAACAGGCCGTTGGTTCCATGCCCCAAATGCAACATCGCGAAGCGGGCCAGATCGTCGAGCGAACAATGGACGCGCCCGGCGGGAGCGATGGCCGGTGGATTGTCCGACTGCACAGCAACTGTGCCGAGAAGCTTATGCTGGTGGCCCCATGGCTGATCCACTTCGTTCGGCGTGCCCGGCGGCCCGAATCCCGCGCTGTCCATATGCAGCGGCTTAAACAGTTTTTCGGTTATCAGTGACTCGTAATCGCGGCTGGTAATTTTCTCCAGCATCGCGCCGACGATTGCATAACCCTGGTTCGAATAAATCATTTTCGTTCCAGGCGCTGCGGCGGGCGGTTGAGCGAGGACGGCTTCAATGAATTCGCGGCGCTGCTGCGTGGGTGTGCCTTTTTTCTCCCAGGCGCGTTTCCACGCGGTGGGCGGCGGTTCGCCGGGAACGCCGCCGCGATGATGCAACAATTGCTCCACAGTCACGCCTTGGTATTGTTTGTTCATTGTGCCCTTCAATTCCGGAAATACTTCAGCGATCGTCGTATCCCAATGCAATTTGCCTTGCTCGATGAACATGGCCGCGAGCGTGGCCGTCATGGACTTGGTGCAGGAGCCGATGTGAAAAACGTCGTTCGTGGTCACGGGCGCGGGGTCGCCCAGCTTGCGAACGCCCACGGCCGCGCGGTCGCAAATTCGCCCGTTTTTCGCCACCACCACAGCCAGCGCCGGCAAATCATGTTTTTTGCGAATGGCTTCGAGCGATTGGTCTGCCGCGGCGGATGCCACAACGATGCCGGCCATGAGAACCGCGATTAGTGTAAAGACTGACAGGATTAATTTTCTCACAAAATTGAACAGGGTTGAAGTTATGCCAGTGAAACGTCCCAAAGGCCAATTCAAATCCATGCTGCGTCGGTCTGCGGTCTTTGCACTTTAAACTTTGCGTCATGGGGAAGCATCTGGTTAGTCTAATTCCCATGAGGATCAAATGGCTCCAGGGGTACAAACTGCTTTCATTCTGCGCCGGTCTCATTGTGACGATGAGCAGATGCCTCGCCGATACGAATTCACTACCCCTGGAAGATTTTTTCAACCCGGGCCATTCAGCATCGGAATCGACGAACACCCCACCCCAACTGGAACTCAAAACGCCTCGCCACCGCGCGCCACTCGGTGAATCAACCGATCTCTCTCTGGAATTTAGAGGAAACTTCAAGGGGCTCTATGGCCATTACGAGCTTTGGGTGGATGGAGAAAAATACCCCGAAAATGGCCCGCGTTTTGTAAATACTCACGGGCGCTTTAATTGGATTCCCACCCAAACTGGAACCAATTCGCTGGTGGCCAAAGTAGTGTGCACCAACGGACAAATCATCGCTTCCTCTCCCGTCCTGATAAACGTTCTCCCCCTGAAGCACCCGGTGTTAAACTGGCTCGAAGGCCCACCCACACATTTGCTCCCCACCGATAAATTCGAACTGCGACTGGCAGCCACAAATACTGATGGTGAACTCGCAAACATTAGTATTTACAACGAAGATGCTTTTCAAACGTTCAGCACTAACAAAGCCGTACTGGATGTGCACCAAGCCCCGCTTCCACCCGGTCGCTATCTTTGCAGCGTGGCAGCAATCGATGACGACTTGATGGTAACTCGCTTTGAATTTACCTGCGAAGTGGAATGCCTCGAACGCACCGACCTCTCAACACCTTCTAAACTTACCGTTGAAGCCTCGGACGACGCTCTCCTTCGGTGGGCTGTTCCCGCAAATGCCCATCAAATTATGAGCACTCTCATCGAGCGCAAAAGCACTGCCTCCAACTCCTGGGACGTGGTCGGCATCGTCCCATCCCCCGCCACGGAGTGGCATGACGTACGTCTGAGAACCGACACCGCCTTCACCTATCGGATCGCATTTTTATCCGATGATTATCGCCGCAGCCCTTTCACTGCCGAATCAACTGCCATCACCCGACGTTACGACCGCAGGTCCGCTGCACCCGCGAAAATACCACCACCAAAATAAAAAAGGGGCGCATTGGCATGCGCCCCGGTTGGGGAGAAGAATGAGACGCCGAAGCGGCGCCCCCTCCCGGTTAACAGTTATTTCTGAAGACCCTGGACCAAGGTACCGTCGTCCGCGACTTTGATGTTCGGATTCTTGCCAGTATCCTGGAACGACACTTCATAAATGGTCCGGCCGTTGTCGGTACTGCGCGAGATGTTCGCGATTTCGCTTTCAGGAGCATGCGCCTTGATGGTGGCCTGCACCTTTTCCGGCAACGCGCTGAATTGCGTTCCCACCGCGCCGGTCGGCGTCAGGGCTTTTTTCACGTCACTGACAATGCCGTTCTGCGTGGTCGGCATATCGCTGCTCAGGACGCGGCCATCTGCGTTCACGACCATGGTATTGTTATTGTTGTTGTCCGTGTTGCGGATCTGGACTTTGTAGGCATCCATGCCGTTCTCTGTAGTTTTGGAAATACTGGTGATTTCACCATTCGGCGATTCAGAACGGACGGCTTTCTGCACTGTAGGCGGCAGGGAATTGAAGTCCTGCGACGCAGTTTCAACACTCTGATTGCAACCCGCCGCCAATCCTGCGGCGGTCATTAGCGTTACCAGGTATAATTTAATAGGCGTTTTCATGCCTATAACTTACGCCCCAGTTGCTTTTGGCCAATTAGGTGAGTTGCTACCGAATGATGGGGAATTTGCCGGGAACGGTTTCTCCGGCCATCAGGGAGATTTGAATCATCCGTCCCGTCCAGGCTGAACTACGTCAAAGTTTAAGCCGACAGCGGCTCTCGCCTGCCCTTGGTCAAGCGTCATCAGACGTCGAATTCTCAATTCCTCCATCGCGGCCAGATGCATACGGTCCAAAGTGCGGCAATAACCCGCGCGCGGATTACGATGTTGTTTCAAGGCGGTCGAAAAAACCGCCGCCGGCAAAAAACGAAAATGAAAGGGTTGAAAGTTGCGCATGCCGATAAGCTGCGCCTGATACTGCCGCCATTGGCTGGATCGAATTTCGCCGCCCATGGCTGCGGCTTTCAATTGCACCTCGGCTTCAAGTTCGGCCAGGGAAGAGACGATGACCGCCTCCTCAACAAGAACCGCGTCTCGCACTGCGGCCGTCTCCACCTCATCCCGCAATAGTTTAAGAAGACAACTGGTATCGAGGTAAATCATTTCCTCTTGCCGATAAGGATGCGATCTGCACGGGCATGGGAAAGCGCCTCGTCACTGCGTGAAATTTTTCCGCCAGCGACCTTTTTCTGCCAGCGCGCGTGCGCCTCCGGGTCCCAGTGCGGGCGACTGTCAATCTCCGCCACCACTCGCACGAGTTTGGCCACGGGTTTGGAATCACGCGTAATCAGGATTTCATTCTCCACTTCCAAGGCCGCCTCCGCCTCCGGCCAGCGTTGGCGCAGATCGCGAATGGTTATTGTTTTCACGGGGTAAGCATAACATGTTTCACACCCGGGTCAAAACCAATTCGCCCCATAAACCCGAGGTGTTTGGATCAAACTGGACCCTTCAACTGCTTATCCATGCCCTCAATCCACTCGTTCCCCGGCCGGGCGTAGGGGCGGAACATTTCGGTGTAGCCTTCACGGTCGTTATAGTAGAGCGAACGATGCATCCCCAGCGTGGCGGCGTCCGGCGAATCGATCAGGCTCGCCGAGTCGCTCGCGCTCATCTGGAACAGCACGCGCATTTCAAACTCGCTCAAATTTTTCCGGCCCAGGAAACGGTTCACGTTGTTGAAACTATCGCACGTGGCGATGACGTGAATCCCGTGCGCGGGGCCGTCGCTGATCAAACTGAGCAGCACGGAGGCCGGCGAGGCGACATCGGTGGAGGAAAAACTGAACTCATCCTCCTGCCGTAGTTTCTTGTAATTCTGCAAATCCTGAATCAGCACGAATGTCTCCGGACCAGGCGCTGATTCGTCTTCGCCACGGCGTTTCAATTCCACCCCCAGGCTGTTCATGGCGTCCGCGACGTCGCCGCCTTTGACCCGGACGATTTCCTGCGGCACGGCCTGGACGATGCGATCGAGAAATTCGCGCTCGGGCGAATCCGGAGCCGTGCTGTCGAGCAACACAAAGCGCACCGCGCCGCGCGGATACTGCGCACTCAACGAAATCAGCGCGATACCCAGGATGGACAAAGACGCTTCTCCATTCTGGCCGACGACCAAAAGATTGTTTCCGCTTTGCTTCTGGAAAACCGCTTCCGTCGGCCCCTTGATGGAATTGGGCGCGCCCAGCCAGACGCGCGCCTGGACGGGCGGTTTGGCGGGTCTTGTTTGGAGCAAGCCGCGCAATGTAATGTTTTCGTTCACGTCGGCCGGCGCGTTGCCTTCGAACACGAACGGGCCCGGAAAAACTTTTCCGCTGCGGTCCGCGCGATCGCGAACTTCGGCGAGGTAACGATCGCGCACGTCCTCCGACAGCCAGACGGCCTGGAAGGGACTGTTGCCCTCAATGGCGCCGGCTGAGTCGTTGTAGATGCCTTCCCCGGGACGCGAGAGGAGGCGCGGCGCGGGATTGTCCTGATCCATGATTAAATACGCATCGGCTTCGTTGGTTTGGAGCGCGATGCGGATCACCATCTGGCCGAGCGTCGCACGGGCGAGCGTGTAAGCGCCGCCGAGCGTTTGCGAACCGAGTAGCACATGGATGCCGAAGGCGCGGCCCTGCCGAACAATGCGATCGAGCAACACCGCCGCCTGTTGCGAGACATGGTCTTCCTCGACGAAAAATTCCTGAAATTCGTCAATCATCAAAAGCGAGCGCGGCATCGGCTCGGCGCCACCGGCGCGTTTGTAACCGGCCACGTCCTGCACACCGAGTTGGCGGAACAAATCGCCGCGACGGCGCAATTCGGCATCCATCCGCTCGAGCACGCTCAGGCCGAATTGCCGGTCGCTCTCGATGGCCACGACTTTCGCGTGCGGCAAATGGCGGGTGGCATAGCACTTAAATTCGACGCCTTTCTTGAAGTCGACGAGATAGAATTCCACCTGCTCGGGGCTGCACCAAAGCGCGAGGTTGGTAATCATCACGTGAAACAGCGTGGACTTGCCGGAACCGGTCTTTCCCGCGATCAAAGCATGTTGGCGAGTGGCCTTGCCGATTTCGAGATACTGCAATTTCGTCGCGCCCGAGCGGCCGATGGGCACGCGCAATTCCTCGCTCGTTTCCTCGCTCCAGATTTCGCCGTCTTTCGGCGCGATTTGAGAAAACGGGACTTCCACGCGGTTCGAGTCCTTGCCTTTCTTGCCGACTTCGCGCAGGAAATGCGTCGCGAATTCGGCTGAAGGCGGCGAATCCAATTGCACCTGCGAGCCAGCCACGCGCCAGTTCGCCAGCACAAAATCGTTTTCACGCCGCGCCAGTGCCACGCTGTTTTTGCGCAGTTCATCGGGAACGAAATCCTGCGGCAAGGCGTTGCGCTGGTCCCAATGGATAAGGGTGTAAACGCCGCAACGCGCGCCACTCGTCGCGATGTTCCGCAGGCGCTTCCCGGCGGTGTCGGTGAAATTGGCCGGAAACGACGCGATGACGAGGATGTGATATTTTTCCGCGATGGTACCGGCCTGCGCGTTGTATTCCGCAATGGTCTCATACTCATTGCGCAAATACATTTGGATGACTTTTTCCATGTGCTCGTTCAACTCAGCGAGCTTCTCCTCGAATTGCGCGGGCTGCGTCCAGATGCGGCTGTTGATGTGGCTCTCCTCGAAATCCGCGAGGTGCATCAATCCCGCGAAATTCTGGCCCAAACCGACCGGGTCAAAAATCGTAAAGCTCAACTTGCCCGCCGGGTTCGTGGACAAGAGGCGGAAAATGATATTGTTGATGGCAGCGACGGCTTCGTCGTGGCCGGTTTTTTGCGCTTCAAAAAGAATCGAGCCTTGCAACGGATAGGTCAGCAGCAACGGAACTGAAAACGTCGGCGAACCCGGCAGCGCGAGACGTGAATCCTTCGGCACAGCTTCCGCGGCTTTGGTCATGTCGACATTGAGGGTGCCGAATTTGGCCGCGTTTTTGAATTCCAGCGGTGGTTCCCAATCTTTCCAGAGTGGAATTTCCCACGGCGGAAAAAGTTTGGCCGCGAATTCGTTCGCCGCGCCGATGGCTTGATAAATCGGCTGAACGATTGCCTTCCATTCCGCCTCGAGTGCGCTCCACAATCCTTGAAACTCGGTTTCGAGCCGGGCGATTTTGGCCTGGTGCGTGTCGGTAAGCTCTTTGGTCTGCGCGGCGGATTCCCCTTGCAACCGCGTCATGGTTTGCGTTTGGCCGCGAACAAGCCGGCGCAGTTTTGCCTCGTTGAGCTGCTCGTTCATCTGAAAAGCGCGCTGCGCTTTTTCATCGACCTTCGCCGGGCGCGTGCCGCGCAACCCAATCGCATCCTTTACCGACTGTTTCCACCGCTGATTCATGGCCTGGATGGCGTCGGCGGTCTCATTCCGGAGTCGCAGTTGTTCCTGCTGGTTGTGGATCTTCGCTTTTTCCGAACACGCATTGAGCAGCCAGCGTGATTTGGCCAGGTTTCCGGCGATCTCATTCGCGAGCGCCTTGCTCTGCTCCGAGCCAAAAAGCCGGAAAAGCCCCACCGGGAAAAGCCCACGAAAACGCTCGAGGTCATCGCCGATTTTTTTCTCGAGGCGAAGAAGCTCGTCGAGCAATTGATTTTCGTCCGGCGATAAATCGGGCTGCGGCCATTCGCGTTCGGGAGCAAGCAGTTTTCGAAAACCACCGCCTAAGGCTTTGCGGGCGGATTCCTCCAACCCCGCAAATCGCTCGGAGGTCTCGGCGGTACGGCGATTGAAATCCTCCAGCGCATTGGCGGCCGCGGTTAATTTTTCGTCGCGCACCCGCTCGGCTTCCAGCGACCCGGTCTGGACGTTATACTTGATGTCTGCTTCCTGCTGGCTGATTTGATCCAGCACGTGTTTGCGTAAGCGGATATGGGCCTGGTTCAATTTGGCCTTCCGCTGCTCGAAGCGAGTCCTGGCATTCTCCTTTGCCGTCTGAAAATCCGCCTCGGCTTTGGCGATTATTTCCGCCGCGTCCGTGGTCTGTTTTTCCTTGGCGATGTTAAACGCCCTGGTCTCCACGCCGGAACGCGCCCGAAAATCCGCGTTCAATTTATCGTCCCGCGCGGCGAAATCACGCATCGCGTTCTTCAACGTGTCAAGCAACGCGAGCATGTCTTTGGCGCCAAAATTGTTACTCACAATCCTTTTGTACCTTTTTTAGAAGTTCATCCAATTTTTCCACGACGCTCACCGTCTTGTCCACGCCCACAAAAAGCTCCACCAAATATTTGCGCTCGAATTCCTGCGCCTTGGCGTCGCGCCAATAATTTTTGGTTTCGTCCCATTTCAAGGAAAGCTCCTTGGTCAAGCCGACCAACCGCGCTTTGCTGCCCGTCATGCTCATGAATTTTTTCCCTCAATGTTTTCCGGTGGGAGGCCTTCCGCCGGCGGCTCTTCGGTTTTTGCCGGCGCGCCGGTATCCACGCCTCCGCCCATCTTGACGTCCGCATAGGCTTCGAGCGACTGGATGACCTGGCTCAGGTAAGCAATCGCGCGGGGCATTTCGCTGGTGACGAAACTTTGGAACTGATCGACCAATTTGACCAGCGGCTCGGAACGGTTGTCCAGTTCGCGGTCCCATTTTTTCAACAGCACGATTTTTTTCTGCGCTTGATCAAAGGCCTCTTCTGCGCGATGCACCAACAATTGTTGCGCAGAGGAAACCGCCTGCAGTTTGGACATCGAGACGCTGAATAGTTCCGCCCGGGCGCGCTCCAATTTCTTCGTGCGCGCCTTCATCTCACCTTCCCAAAGACGTCGCTGGTCGTTTTGCAGCCATTGCCGGGCGCGCACGACTTCGTTCGCAATTTCCTCCAACGCCGGCCGGGCCTTGCTCAAATAGACGATCAAAGCCGAGCGAAAAGCCTCGATGGCTTCAATAGATGTGACTTGAGCGCGATCAGCCATGCTTAATCAATCGTCATCGTCGTCGTTCTCCGCGATCGTTCTCGATTACGGGGACGATGGTTGGATCATTTTTGGTTCAAATATTCCTCGATGCGTTGCGCTTTCCGCAACAGATACGGGGTGTGCTCCTTGGAAAGCTCGATGAACTTTTTCAGCGCCTTCATTGCGGTTTTGAATTCATCGGCAAATTTCGAGTGTTCCTGGTCCTGCCAGGTATCGCCAAGGGCGGCGAAGCGCGCGTGCAAGAGGGTGAGGCGGTTTTCGAGGTCGGTATTGAATCGCTGCAATTCGTCCGCGAAGCGCCGGACTTTCTCAGGATCCATGATTGCCTGGGCCATGATGTTACCTTTCGTTGATGGTCGCTGAGACAATATCGCGGAGAATTTGCGTTCGCGCTATCAGAAATAATCCATGCCGAAACGACCATGAAATCAATTGCGCGAGTCCGCGAGCGGAATTTAAATCCGGAAATGCAAAACGGGAAAGACACAGGACTCAACCCAGAGGCTTAAAATGTTTGACCACATCGGCATCTTCGTCACCGACACCGAACGCAGCTTTCGTTTTTTTGAAAAATCACTCGCGCCTTTGGGAATTCTCGTCAGGGAGCGGCAGCGAAAATGGGGAGCGATCGTGATGAGTTCGGACGAATGGCCGCCGTTCCTCTGGATTGGTCCCGCGGGCGGCGCCTATTACGGCACCGAAGTCAAAATTTCGGAGCGACGGCCCATGCATCTGGCATTCAAGGCGCCGTCAAAATCGGCGGTGGAGGAATTTTATCGCCTCGGCCTCGAAAACGGCGGCAAGGACAACGGCGCGCCAGGAATTTGTGGAGACGGAGTTTACGGGGCCTATCTCCTCGACCCGGACGGCAATAATATTGAAGCGATTTATCGGGAGAAATAAATTTGCGGTAAGCCAAACATTTACAAGACCTGCCCTCAGCCACGGTTAAATCGCGGGCGTCGATATATGAACTTGTAATTTCCCGATGGCCGCACGATAGTGCCGATGTCGACTTTGCGAGTCATCAAGGATCCGCGAGTTCCACGTCCTGATGAGCCATTCAACGTCCTCTGCTGCACAAACCGCCTGCGGTTTGGAGGACGTCATCGCCACGGAGCAATTGGACCTTCGGCCCATTCGCATTTCAGATTCAGATGTGGAAACCCAGGCCCTGCTCACCCTCGTCCGTGAGTTGGCACGGACACCGGGAAACTTTTTCGCCAAACTGATCGAGGCCGCGCGCCAACTGTCCGGCGCGGACTCCACCGGCATCAGCCTTCTCGATGAGGAAACGAAACGCTTCGTCTGGCCGGCGGTCTCGGGAACACTAAAATCCTACATCGGCTCCGGCACCCCTCGCGATTTCGGCCCCTGCGGCACGGTCCTGGACCGCCAGTCCGCCATATTATTTTTGCACCCGGAAAGGCACTTCACCTACCTCGCGTCCATCTCCCCTCCGCTCGAGGAAGTTTTGTTGATCCCTTTCTACATGGATCGTAAACCGGTCGGCACCATCTGGGCTGTTATTCACGACAAAGACCGCAAGTTTGACAGCGAACATCGCAGTCTGCTCACGAGCCTCAGCAATTTTGCCGCCGATGCCTACCGGATTCTCGCCAGCAACGGCACTTTGAAGCCCTTGCTTAAAACGAAAATGTCCGGCTGATTTTTTCCTCGCCGGTTGTTCGCCTCTCTCTTCAAAATAAAATCACCGTCCCGGCGTCTTGTAAGACATGCGCCGACAACAAACTCGGACCTTACCCTACTCCTGCCCTTGGCATACATGCTACAATAGAGCCTGAATGCACAGAAGGCTCACAGGGGCAGCGCGCGTTGTCGCCGCAATGTCCTGGCTCGGATTAACCGCTGGTCACGCCGGCGTGGTCTCGTCTTTTCAGGCAGGAGATGGCGGTTGGCAGCTTGGCACGCTTGCGGTTGGCAATCTGGACAACTCCGGTCAGTTGGACGTCGTGGTGCCGTATCGCAATTCCTCAGGCCAGTGGATGCTCGATGCCTTCAAGCCTAACGGCACGCGGCTGCCCGGTTTTCCTTACGTTGGCGGTGATAACGAAATCAATGTTTCACCCACGCTTTACGATCTGGATGGCGACGGCCGTGACGAGATTATTTTCACCTGTGGCACGAGTATCATTGCTTTGCGCGGAAATGGCTCTTTAGTTTGGTCCAACCAGATCAATCGGCTGAATTATGTTCCCGACAGCGGTTACATGACGGTAACGAATGGGTTCTATTGGTCCAATGGCGGTGGCTTCATTTCGCATCTGCCGACCAATGCGGTTTTCTCATCAGAGGTTTCCAGCCCGATGATTGCGGATGTTAACGGTGATGGGAAAAAGGAAGTTGTCACCGCGTGGAAAATCGATCCGGACAGCACGAGCGATGACCAGGATTTTAACCCTTTCATCAACCAAATATGGGGCGGCGGCGAATGGGGAACGGTTGGTGAAACGTGGTCCGGCGGCGTGGTTTTTTTCGACGCCGCCACGGGCGCGAAGCAATACGTCTATCATATTCATCAACTGGTCGAAGCCGGCCTGGCGCTGGGCCACGCGGACACAAATCGCCCGCTCGAAACCTACGTGCTCAATGACAGCGGTAGCGTGGTGGCGTTCGATAAAACCAAGCCGCATGGCCTCTATGGCAGCGGCAATTTGCACGGGCAATTCGGCAAGAATTCGCAAGTCATCAGCGGCTCTTACCAAATCGGCGTGGATGTCTTTACTGCCGATATCGACGGCGACGGCCTCAGCGAAGTGCTCGTGCCCACCACGCAATACACTTCGCCCTGGCAGCCGAATGAAACCATTCTCGATGACAACGGCGCGGTCCTCTGGCGGCAATGGAAGCAGCAAGTCAATTTTCCGCTGAATCGATGGCAGAACAATGCCTGCATGATTCCCGTCAATCCCGATCATGACAATCACGTCGACGTCCTCAGCTTCACGCATTCTTACGAAATTAATTTCCGTTATTGGAACGGCGTGGAACTGGTGAACCACGCGGGCTGGCCGAAGAATTTTTATCCCTACCTGCCCACACCACCCGTCGTCGGAGATGTGGACGGCGATGGCCGGGAGGAAATTATCATTGGCACCTACAATCCGGCGGCGAATCCCTCGGACGGAAATCTTTACGTCTTCGCGCTTGATGGCACGCTGAAATACACCGTGCCCGTTCCCGGCGGCCTCAAACACATTCCGTCCATCGCGAATGTTTATGGCAACGGCAACGATGTCGTTTATCGTTCACTCGCAGGGACGGTTTATATTCAGAATTTCGGTTCGACCAGCGACGGGCCGGTTTCCTGGTCCACGCATCGCGGCAATAAACATCGCGACGGCAACCTTGGCGTCTCACTGTTTCCGCCGGGCACGCCGGTGATCACCAGCAAGGTCTCGGGCTATCGTCGCGCGAGTTTTTCGTGGAATGTTCCGCTCGGGAACTCGCCGCAAGGCTGGCAGATTTATCGCGCCGAACAACCCGAAGGCCCGTTCACACATATCGTGACTTTGATCGCGAACGCCACCTTCTACTCCGATGCTTCGCTCAAGCCCGGGTGCCAGTATATATATGAGGTGGCGGCGGTGTATCACACGAATACGGTTTTGTCCGCGCCTTTTCCGATTCTTTCCAGCCTCAATAGCAATCTGGTGGCGAACGAAGGCTTCGAGGAGGATGATAATAGTCATTGGGACAAATGGTGGGGTGACATCAGTTGGACCAACATGATTGCCTCGACCAATGTGGCGTATCAGGGAAAGCAATCGATGCAGATTACGTTGCTCAATCAAAGCAGCGGCGCGTCCATCTCCCAATACAATCAATACGGCACGCCTTACTCCACGCTGCCGGTCACGCCGGGCACGCTCTATAGTTTCGGCGGGTTCTTTAAAAGCGGCGGCATTTCGCAACCATCGCAACATTGGCTGCAATGGACTTCCACGAAGACGGCCGCGAACACCAACGATCGCCCGACCCTGCCCTATCCCAATTATTACACACCCTATTTCAGCATCGGCACCACGAACACGGATTGGACTTACGCCAATCGCACTTTCGTAATGCCCGCCGGATTTCCCAACGTCGAACTCTCGCACTGGTATTCCGTCAATGCGGCGGCGAGCGGCTCTCTTTATCTGGACAACCTTTTCTTCCGCGCACTGCCCGCCGCGGGCGCGACTAACTGGGCGGAACTGATCCCATTCAGATCGACGTGGCGTTATGCATTTTTAACGCCGCCGGCGAATTGGTTCGCGGAGGATTTCAACGACGTGCTCTGGCCAATTGGCATCGCTAAATTCGGCGCGGGCAGCGGACCGGCGAACCTAACGACACTCTTGCCCCAACGTCTGCCGGTCTATTATTTCCGGCGCGAATTTGCTGTGCCGTCACAGTCGTGTGAGGAATTGCTATTGTCGGCCACCTGCACCGATGCGGGAAATCCACCGGACATTTATCTGAATGGAACGAAACTCGTCACGTCCGGCATCGATGTGGTCAGTAATCCCGGGAACGAAGTTCGTTATTACGATCTCACGCCCTTCGCGGGTCTGCTTCATGCGGGCGGCAATACCATCGCCGTGGCGCTCCACAATGTGTGGGCAGTCGATTACGATGATATTGCTTTCGACATGGATTTGAAGGCGGTTATAGGCGTCGCAACCGCCGAACCTAATTTGAATATCTCCACACAAGCGACCCAAGCCGGCGGCATCAACGGCGGAGGCACATCTCCCGCGCCGCAAATCAACCTGAATATTTCCGTTCCGCTGAATACGGTCTGGCGCGTGGAATCCGCCGAATCGCTCGCCGGGCCGTGGCAACTCATGGAGGTGATCACGAACACTTCCACCGGTCCGATTTCCATCGTGGACACCGGCCAAAATGGACGCTTGCCTCCGTCGGCAGTGCCGGCGCGGTTCTATCGGTTGGTGCCGAATTAAAACCAATTTTACAGGAGATAACAGAGGAAACAGAGAAGATTTGGATACCCGCGATCAGCTTGCCTCTCCGTTTTCTCTGTTTGCTCCTGTTAAATTTTTTGAATCGTTAAGACATCCGCGATGATCGCGTCAATATCCGCTTCGCTCGTCTGCCATGAGCACATCAAGCGCGAACCGCCGCCCACAAAATCGTGAAACTCCCACCCGCGCTCTCGCAGGCCTTTGGCCAGATTTTCCGGCAACGGCACGAAGACTGCATTTGCGTCCACCGGATGTGCGGGCTTTAGGTTCGCTTCGGATAGCAGCCGTTTTTCAAGCAGTTTGGCGCAACGATTCGCGTGCTGCGCGTGCTTCAACCACGCGCCGCTCTCCAACATTCCCACCCAACCCGCCGCCAGAAAGCGCATCTTGGACGCCAACTGCCCCGCCTGTTTGGAGCGATATTCGAAATCCTTCGCCAGTTCGCGATTGAAGAAAATGACCGCCTCGCTACTCGCCATGCCGAGTTTCGTGCCGCCGAAACAAAGCACGTCAACGCCCGCTTCCGAAATCACGCGTTTCGGCGCGACGCCCAGCGATGCCACGGCATAGGCAAATCGCGCTCCGTCCATGTGCGTCGCCAGCTTGAACCTTTCTGTCACGTCACGAATGGCGGCAAGTTCGTCCGGTTGGTAAACCGTTCCGAACTCAGTGGATTGCGTGAGGCTCACCATCCTCGGTTTTTGGAAATGCAAATCCGAGCGTTTGAGCGCAAATTCTTCGATGGCTGCCGGGGAAATTTTGCCATGCTTTCCCTCCGCGCCAAATAATTTTGCGCCGTTGGAGAAAAATTCCGGCGCGCCGCATTCATCCTCGCAAATATGAGCGTGCTCGAAGCAAAGGACGCTGTGATAAGATTGGCAACACGACGCGAGCGCGAGCGAATTCGCCGCCGTGCCGTTGAACACAAAAAACACCTCGCAATCCGTCTCGAAAAGCTCCCGCAACAAATTCGCCGCACGTTCCGTCCATGCGTCATTTCCGTAGGATGGAAGATCGCCGCGATTCGCCTTTAAGACTGTGTCTAAAACTTCCGGGCACATGCCCGCGGTATTGTCACTGGCGAACTGGTTCTTTTTCACAGATGTATTGGCCGCTCCATTCACGCGGCACAGAATGCGACAATTTCCTCAGGAATTAAAGGCTCAGATGAATCTAATTTTAACAGGAGGAAGCAGAGATAGCAGAGAACCTGAAGAACCCAGTTCAATTTCATTTCAAAAAATTTGGTTTGTTGTCATCGTTCCCCTTTGTAGAATTTGGAATGCACCCCTTATTCCTGAAAGCCTCAGGTTTGACGGAAACAATTATCGCCGCCGCTATCGAAGTGCATCGCGATAAAGGCCCAGGATTGATTGAATCCATCTATGAATGGTGCATGCTCAAGGAATTTGAATTTCGACGCATAAATTGTATCTGTCAGCAGTCTGTTGAAATCAACTACAAAGGCTTCACGCGCGAAGTGCCATTGCGTTTTGACCTTTGTATCGAAGGATGTGTTTTGGTCGAAGCCAAGGCCGTGGAAAAAATTATGCCCATTCATAAGGCGCAACTCTTGAGCTACATGAAATTGCTCAACATTCCGCTCGGCTTGCTCATCAATTTTCATGAAATGAAAGTGACCGACGGCATCAGCCGGCTTGTTCTTCCCGGGGCAGGCCGGTGATACAATCCAAGATGAAGCCGAGTTCCTGCGAAACCGAAAACCACAAATTCTCCGCTTCCTCTGCTACCTCCTGTTAAAATCGGCTCCCTTCATTTCCTGTTTGCATCTCATCGCATTTTCCTGAAAGTTGAAAGGCGTTGAACTATGGCTGAAAACGCAAAGCACAATTACGACGAGAGCAAGATCAAAACCCTGTCTTCGCTGGAGCATATCCGCCTGCGCACAGGCATGTATATCGGTCGCATCGGCAACGGCTCCAATCCCGATGACGGCTGCTATGTCCTCATGAAGGAAGTCCTCGATAACGCGGTGGACGAATTCATCATGGGCCACGGGAAGGAAGTGCAGATTCACCTCGAGGGCAATCGCGTCGCGGTGCGGGATTTCGGGCGCGGCATTCCGCTCGGCAAAATCGTGGATTGCGTGTCGAAGATCAACACGGGCGCGAAATACAACGATGAGGTGTTTCAATTCAGTGTGGGCTTGAATGGCGTCGGCACGAAGGCAGTGAACGCGCTCTCGAAAGTATTTTTCGTCCGCAGCCATCGCGATGGCGAATTCGCCGAGGCCTCGTTCAAGCAGGGTAGGCTGAAGAAAGAAGATAAGGGCAAGACCAAGGAACCGAACGGCACGTTCATCGAGTTCGAGCAGGACCCGGAGATTTTCAAGGACAGCGAATTCCGCCTGGAACACATCGAGCGCCGGCTGCGCCATTACAGTTACCTGAACAGCGGGCTGAAGTTGATTTTGAATGTTGCCGGGCAGCCGGAGCCGAAGGTTTTTCAATCGCGCCTCGGGCTCATGGACCTGGTGATGGAGGATTTGGAAGCGGACGGCGCGGAGCCGCTTTATCCGCCGCTCCATTACACGAGCAAGACGCTGGAATTTTGTTTTACCCACAGCAACAGCCGTTACGGCGAGACGTTTTATTCATTCGTCAACGGCCAGTATACCAGTGACGGCGGCACGCACTTGAGCGCGTTTCGCGAAGGTTTGCTCAAAGCGGTCAACGAATACGGCAACGCCAAGTACGAAGGCGACGATGTGCGTGAGGCGATGGTCGGCGCGGTGGCGATTCGCCTGAAGGATCCGGTGTTCGAATCGCAAACGAAAAACAAGCTCGGCAATACGGAAATCCGCGGCGAACTGGTCAACAGCGTGCGCGAAGAGCTTTTGCACTTTTTCAATCGCAACAAGGACATCGCCGAGAAAATCATGTCGAAAGCCGAGGACACGCGGCAGTTGCGCAAGGAATTGCAGGAGGTCAAGAAACTCGCACGTGAACGCGCCAAGGCCATCACGATTCGCATCCCCCAGCTCAAGGATTGCAAAAATCATTTGGACAAGAAACGCGACAAAGGCCAGGGCACGCAGGTTTTTATTTGCGAGGGCCAGTCGGCAGCGGGATCCATCACGAGTTGCCGTGACGTGAACAACCAGGCGGTGTTCGTGTTGAAGGGCAAGCCGCTCAATGTGTGGGACCTCAAGCGCGACGTCGTTTATAAGAACGACGAAATGTACAACCTGATGCAGGCGCTGAACATCGAGGACAATCTGGAAGGGTTGCGCTACGACAAGGTCATCCTCGCCACCGACGCGGACGTGGACGGGTTGCACATCCGCAACCTGATGATCACGTATTTCTACCGCTTCTTCGATCAGCTTGTGCACGATGGCCATTTGTATGTGCTGGAGACGCCGCTGTTCCGTGTGCGGAACAAGGAGAAAACGATTTACTGCTACAGCGAAGCCGAGCGCGACAAGGCGATTACGGAATTAGGCGGCAAACCGGAGATTACGCGGTTCAAAGGCCTGGGTGAAATTTCACCCGCGGAATTCAAGCAGTTCATCAGCAAGGAAATGCGGGTGAGCAAAGTTGAATACGCGCAAAAAGCCGAAGTCAGCGGCATCCTGACTTTCTACATGGGCAAGAACACGCCGGAGCGCAAAGACTACATTATGGAGAACCTGGTTGTGCCGGTGGAGGATTAGCCGTAGGATAGCACTTCCAGCCTGTTACTGAATTTGGCGTGGATTTTGGTCCATCCCTGCCCTACAATTAAACTATGAGTTTTGAAACGCTCACGGCCGAGATCAGCGCCTTGCCGCTAGAAAAACGGCGTGAACTGATGCAATTCATGATTAAGCTGGAGGCGCTCGAAGAGCCTGG
This sequence comes from Verrucomicrobiia bacterium, assembly GCA_036272195.1. Classification (GTDB taxonomy): domain Bacteria; phylum Verrucomicrobiota; class Verrucomicrobiia; order Limisphaerales; family DASXHY01; genus DASXHY01. Next base: position 112,397 of record DATAZE010000007.1, read on the forward strand.
TATCAGCCCCGAAGATGAGCAACGGCTTCTCCTTTCCCTGGATGAAGCGACCCGTGATGTTGATTCCGGCAAGGGCGTGTCAATCGACGAAGCTCGTCAGCGCGTCAGCTCATGGGCTGCCAAATAATCTTTCCCCCCCAAGCCCTAGGGCCTGTTAACACTATTACGTAAAGCTTCGATAATTAAGGCGAAGACAACGAATCCGGCGAAGAGGGAGTCGAGTTTATCGAAGCGGGAAAAAACACGGCGGTAGCTTTTGATGCGTCGGAAGAGCCGTTCGATCTCG
>DATAZE010000008.1:0-24554 GCA_036272195.1 Verrucomicrobiia bacterium
TACTTGCTGCGAAAAACAGAATTGTCCCGCGCCTACGAAATGGCCAAGGAAGCTTACGACACCTCGACTAACAATCCGTTTTTCGCTTCCACCTACGCCTATTCATTGCTTCTGCAGGACAAGAAAAACGACGCCTTGAACGTGGTCAACGGTTTGAAACCCGAATACCTCAAGATCCCCTCGGTCGCCCTCTATTACGGTGTGGTGCAGGCCCAATCCGGCCGCACGGAAGTTGCCCGCGATGCTTTGAAACGGGCAAAAGCGGGTAAGCTCCTACCGGAAGAACGCGCCATCGTGCAACTCGCCGAAAGCCGGATGTAATTAGTGGCACGGGCGTCTCGCCCGTGCGAATCCAACCCACTAGCCGGAGGTGGGATTTAATCGGCTTTGTAGAAACCTTGAGGGACGAAGCGCGGACTTCAGTTCGCGTATTGCTAATCTGCCAACAAAAAACGCGGCCTGACGGGCGTATTGCCCAAAACAGCTTGAATACAGCGGAGCGTTTGTTCTTCGTCCTCGTTCTCGTCCTCGTCCTCGATTTGTTGGGAATTTCGAGGAAGAGGACGAGAACGAATAGGATCCCTGAACTTTGCTTGCCGGATTTGGACCACACGCGCTGAAGTTCGCACCCTTTCCACTCTTTGAGTTGCGACGCCTATATGTGAATCATAATATCCAGTTCGCACTATGAAAACGAACAAACAGGACCCTGAAAATGTCGGTGGCTTGATGGGAACCAAAATGACCCGCCGCCGATTGCTCGGCAATCTCGCCCGGTTTTCCGCGCTGGCGGCTGCTTCGTCCATTCTGCCGCCGAATCTACGTCGCGTGCTGGCGCAGGAGCCACCCCGCGCCGGGTCGTTGCGCGACATCAAACATGTGGTGTTGTTGATGCAGGAGAATCGGTCATTTGATCATTACTTTGGAACTCTTGCGGGTGTGCGCGGATTCGATGATCCGCACGCCATGAAATTGCCCAACGGAAAATCTGTCTTTTACCAGCCGGACGCAGAAAACCCGAACGGCTATCTGTTGCCCTTCCATTTGGACACACGCGCAACCAGCGCGCAGAAAATTCCTTCCACCAGCCATTCGTGGGGCTGTCAGCATGATTCGTGGAACAAGGGCAAAATGGACAACTGGCTGGCTGCCCATCGGAAAGTGGAGGGAGCCAAAGCACCTTACGTGATGGGTTACCATACCCGGGCCGACATCCCCTTCCAATTTGCCCTCGCGGAATCCTTCACCATTTGCGACGCCTACCACTGCTCAGTCATGGGCCCCACCTGGCCCAACCGCATGTATTGGATGACCGGAACGATTGACCCGGACGCAAAAGGCGGCGGCCCGATTACGCGCAACGTGGTGCCCGACGAAGGTTATCGCTGGAAAACTTACGCCGAACGTTTGGAGGAAGCCGGCATTAGCTGGAAGGTTTATCAGCAGGATGACAATTACGACTGCGATGTGCTTGAGCAATTCCAGCAGTATCGCGAAGCGGGAGATCGTTCTCCCTTGCGGCTCAAGGGAATAACGCGAGGCCCGGAAGGTAAATTTGAATACGATGCCATCAACGACAAATTACCCGCTGTTTCCTGGATCATTCCCACCAGCTATCAGTCGGAACACCCGGACTACATGCCGGCCGCCGGCGCAGCCTTCGTGGCCAGCAAGATTGACGCGATCGCGGCCAATCCCGAAGTCTGGGCCAAGACGGCTTTCATTCTGAACTACGACGAAAACGATGGTCTATTTGATCACGTCGCCCCGCCTGTGCCGCCACCCGGCACGCCCGGCGAGTTCGTGAAAGGAGTGCCGATTGGCGCGGGCTTCCGGGTTCCTTGCATCATCGCTTCCCCGTGGACAGCGGGCGGATGGGTTTGCAGTGAACTGTTTGACCACACATCCATTTTGCAATTTTTGGAAAAATTCACCGGCGTGAAGGAACCAAACATCACCGACTGGCGGCGTTCCACTTTTGGCGATCTTCAGTCCGCCTTCCGTTTTGACGATGACAAAGCCGCGCCGCCCCAACTGCCCGATGCTTCCAATGCTTACAGCCGCGCGAAATACGAAGCGGGAAATCTCCCCGCACCCGTTCTGCCCGGCAGCGAGCAGACCCCTCCCGTGCAAGAGCAGGGCCAACGCAAACGGGTTCCCAAATCCAAATAGCAATCGTCAGGTTGTTCCGATAAATATCGTAACAACCTGCTTCTCAATCACGGCTTGTACTGGATCCCCAGTTGATCAAACAGAAACGCATACACATCCGCCTCCTCCGCAATGCGTTCATCCAGACCCGTGCCCATGCCGTGACCGGCATTTGCAGTCGTGCGTAAAAGAATCGGATACTTGGATTTATTTGCCGCCTGCAACCGCGCCGTCATCTTGCGTGAGTTGTAAGGATTCACGCGCCCATCGTGGTCGCCCGTCAGAAACAGCGCTGCCGGATAATGCGCCCCGTCCACCACGTGATGATACGGCGAGTAGGCATACAGGGCCTTGAATTGCTCCGGGACTTTGACCGTGCCGAACTCAGTAACATTGAAAGCCCCATTCGGTTCCAGTTCCGTCCGAAGCGAATCGTAAATCCCCACGTGGGACACCACTGCTCGCGCGAGGTCCGGACGCTGCGTCAAAAATGCGCCCATCAAAAGTCCGCCGTTGCTCGCGCCTTCCACTGCCAGTTTGTCGCGCCAGGTATATTGAATACTGATGAGATATTCCGCCGCGGCCGCAAAATCATCGAACACGTTTTGCTTCCGCGTCAGATTTCCCCCCTTGTGCCAATCCTCGCCGAACTCCCCGCCGCCTCGGATATTGGCCACCACATAAACGCCCCCCTGATCAAACCACACCCGCCGCCCCGCATTGAAACTCGGCGACAGACTGATGGAATAACCACCATAGCCATACAGCAGCGTGGGATTAATACCGGCCTGCGCCGTCCCCTTCTTACGAATGATGTTCAATGGAATTTTCGTGCCGTCCTTCGAAGTGGCAAACTCCCGCACCACTTCCATATCGCTGAAATCCGCCGGCGAAGTTCCGACCAGCGCCGTGGCGCGTGCCTTCCCGGAAGCCGGATCGTAAGCCACCCACACATACGGCTCGATATAACTCACGTTGCGAAAGAAAAGCTGATCTCCTTCCGGGCAAAGCATCCCCTGCACCGCCGAAACGGGCATCAGCGGCACGAGGACCGGCTTGGCGTCCGGATTCTTCAAATTAAAAAATCGAATTTGCGATGGCCCACCGACCAGGTCCTGCACATACAACCCGTTCGTCGAAGGACAAATTGCTTCAATGACAGCCTCGCTCTCGGGAACAACCACGCTCGATGAATTAGTCACCCCGCCGAAATTGTTCGATCCGTTGAAATTCCACTGATACGTCAAAGGCCCGGACCCGGAAGCGGTGACGATGAAATTCGCGCCTTTGGGCGCTTCCACTCCCTCCGACGGCATTAGAAGAATCTTCCCATGCGGCGCATCCTTGCGTGAAAGAAAATAAAGTGCGTTGTCCGGCCCAAATACGGCGTCCTTGATCTGGTCGCTAAAGCGCGTGAGTTGACGCCATTGATTGTCTGGTCCCCGCAAATAATGCGCGTACTCGCCGCCGTCCCCGTTCGCCACCGTGGCCAGCAAACAACGTCCGTCCCGGCTGGAATCCAACACAATCTCCGCAATGCGCGGAAAATCCTTCCCTAATTCATAGCGGTCCTTTTCCACCGAATCGCCAAGCCGATGAAAATAAACCTGCTGATAAAAATTCAAGTCCTCCGCCGCGCGCTCACCCGCGTGCGGATAGCGCGTGTAATAAATCCCGGTGTTATCGGCGTTCCAAGCCACACTTCCGCCGCCGGTGGGATATTGCACGCGTGGGATTTTGTCCGGTAACGCCTTCCCGGTTTCCACGTCGTAAATGAACACCGTGCCGTCTTCGCTGCCATTCTCCGACAACGACATTGCCACACGTTTCCCATCGTGCGACGGCACATAAAAATCCATCGCCGTCGTGCCCTTGGGGTTCAACTTGTTTAAGTCGAGCACGACGTGTTCTGAATTTATGTCATCGAGCGACTTAAGAGTAATCAAAACCGGCTGTTGTGCCGGGGGCTTGAATTTCATCGCAAAAATGATTCCAGGACGTGATTGCAACCCGGAGTAATTCGCTGAAGCCGCCGAATAAAGTTTTTTGAGCTGCTCCGCGATCGGTTCGCGCGCCGGCAATTTATCCAAATACTCGCGGGAGGCGCGATTTTCCGTCGCGCTCCACGCCTGGACCGCTGGATCGTCAAAATTTTCCAGCCATTGATAATTATCCACCACACTCGTGCCGAAGTACGTATTAGTGACCGGATGCTTGGGAGTCATGGGGAGATCAACGCCGCGCGAGCTTGCCGCAGAAGCGGTCCACACCGCAAAAGCGAGCGCTGGTATAAATGAAGAAGCACGGGAATTCATGCCTCATATTATCCGGCCCGCGACGGAATTTCTATCGGAAAAATAACTTGTAGAAATCCTGGAGGCGCAGTTCGACACAGCCCCAGTCTGTAGTTCCGCCTTCAGGCGGGTCGGCACATTTTCCGCACCCGACCGCGTAAACGCGGAACTACAAACCTCGGGTCCGAATACTGCTACTTTTCCGACTGCAATCGCTGTCTGATCCGCTCCCGCGCTTCCGCTGAAAGCTTCTGCGGAACCGCCCCGGTCAGATGATCCGGGCACTGCCCCGCCGCCGACCGAAGAAAACGGATTTGTTTGCCGTAACGCCGGCACCACTTGCAAATCGCCAGATGCAGCCGCAGCCCCACTCGCTTGGAAAATGACAGTTTCTTGTCCAGCGCCTCGGATTGCAACCGCGACGCCTCCCGACAGTTCGGCGACAAGGTCGCCAAACCGGATTTGATGGCATCAATTATCTTTTTCACAGCGTCATCTTGGATGCGTTAGTAGCTTCGTCGCTTCAATCGGGCAAACCTTACACTTTTCTTCACGATTTTTTGCCAAACCAATTCGTTTCCAGGCAACGCCGCAGCGCCATCCGGGCGCGATGCAGCATCACCCACAAATTACTTTCCGAAATATTCAGCAAGGCGCAAACCTCCTTGCTCCCCATGCCGTCCACTTCCCGCAAATTAAAAACCGCTGCCACATTTTTCGGCAGCTTGCCCGAGCAATCACGATACATCTTCCAAAACACCTCGTTATCCAGGTTCGCACCCGGCTCCGGCCAATCCTGCGGGCCAAGCTCGTGAATCCAGCCGCCCTTGCTTAGGCCATCCGCCACAAACCGATCGCTTTCCTCATCCGCATAAAATTCCAAATCAGTAAACGACGTCTCCCGGCTTGCTTTGCGGAAATAATCGCAAATCTTGTTTTTCAAAATCCCCACCAGCCAGCTCTTCTCCGCCGACCGCCCGGCAAAATTCCTTCCGCCCTTGATCGCTGCCAGGAAAGTTTCCTGCACCGCGTCCTCCGCTTTCGTGGCGTCCCGCAAGCGCATCAAGGCATACTTGAACAAATAATCGCCGTACAACTCCATCCACCGCTCCGGGTCGGAAAGACCCGCCGGCGTGGCGTCCAATGACTTTGAAACATCTTCCGGCTGCATGTATTTTGAAAAGTCGGCGCGTTTCCGACCAGCGCAGAACATGCGCGCAGCCCCGTGGAATGCAAATAATTTTTCCACCAGGGGCAACTACATTTAAATGTTGTAGCGAGATGCCTTTCCCGGCATCTGTCACGAATGCACGGAATCATCGTTAAATCATATCGCCGAATGCCTTTGGAGCTTCGAATTTCTCTGGAGCTTGAAACTTGGGATTTGGCACTTTTCATCCCTTCCGCTTTTTCCTTTCGCTCCAATTCCAATCCGTGTTCAATCTGCGCGGTTTAACTATGCCGAAACGCACTGACATTCATTCGGTCCTCATCATCGGCGCCGGGCCCATCATCATCGGCCAGGCGTGCGAGTTCGATTATTCCGGCACCCAGGCGTGCAAAGCCCTTCGCGAAGAAGGCTATCGCGTCGTCCTCGTCAACTCCAACCCGGCCACCATCATGACCGACCCGGAGTTCGCCGACCGCACCTACATCGAACCTATCACGCCCGAAGCCGTCGAAAAAATCATCCTCCGCGAACTCGACGAAATGAAAAAAATCGGCGCGCAGGGCAAACTCGTTTTGCTCCCCACGCTCGGCGGCCAGACCGCACTCAACACCGCCATGAAACTCCACGAGAGCGGAGTGCTTGAGAAATACGGCGTTGAAATGATCGGCGCCAAAGCCGAAGCCATCGAGAAAGGCGAAGACCGCCAGGTCTTCAAAGACCTCATGTTGAGCATCGGCCTCGACGTCCCCATTTCCGGCACCGCGCATAACATAGAAGAAGCCCGCGCAGTCGCCGACAAAATCGGCCGACTGCCCCTCATCATCCGTCCCGCCTACACCCTCGGCGGCACCGGCGGCGGCATCGCTTACAACCGCGACGAATTCGAGGAAATCGCCAAACGCGGCATCGAACTCTCGCCCGTCTCCGAAGTGCTCGTCGAGGAATCCTTGCTCGGCTGGAAGGAATACGAAATGGAAGTGATGCGCGACAAAGCCGACAACTGCGTCATCATTTGCTCCATCGAAAACTTCGATCCCATGGGCATCCACACCGGCGACAGCATTACCGTCGCGCCCATCCAGACCCTCACGGACAAGGAATATCAAATCATGCGCGACCAGAGCTTCGCCGTCATCCGCGCCGTCGGCGTGGAGACCGGCGGCTCCAACATCCAATTCGGCGTCAGCCCTGAGAACGGCCGCATGGTCATCATCGAGATGAACCCGCGCGTCAGCCGCAGCTCCGCGCTCGCGTCCAAAGCCACCGGATTTCCCATCGCAAAAATCGCCGCCAAACTCGCCGTCGGCTACCTCCTCGACGAAATCAAAAACGACATCACGCGCGAAACCCCAGCGAGCTTCGAGCCGACCATCGATTACGTCGTCACCAAAATCCCGCGCTTCGCTTTCGAGAAATTCCCGCAAGCCGACCCCACTTTGACCACGCAAATGAAGAGCGTCGGCGAAGCCATGGCCATCGGCCGCACGTTTAAGGAAAGCCTGCAAAAATGCCTCCGCTCGCTCGAGATCGGCCGCAGCGGCCTCGGCGGCGACGGCAAACCCTGGCGCATCGGCACCGACATTTACGGCGACCGCGACATCCTCCCCAAAGACGTCATTACCAGAAAGCTAAGCGTCCCCAACGCCGAACGCATCTTCTTCATCCGCCACGCCTTGAGGGCCGGCTTCACCGTCGACGAAATCTTCAACCTCACGAAGATTGACCGCTGGTTCCTCGTGCAGATAAAAGAGATTGTGGATTTTGAGGAGGAGTTGGCGGCGATCAATTGTTAGTTTGAGATTATGAATTCTTCTGACTCGGAATTAAGTAAAGAGGATTACGAGAAGGGCATTTTTCAAATTAAAGAAAGATGTGCCAAAGCAAAAATTACCTTGGAAGAGCAACAGGGATTCATGGAAGAAACTATCCTCGAAATTGATTTTCCGGCTGGATCGAGGACTCGTAACCTTTCCGTTGCCACTGAAGCCGACGTTCAGGCTTTCCTTTCCACACCCTTTGAAACATTCCGGCTCGTTGAGGGATACAACGCACTGGTCGATTACAGCAATGGTTACGTTGAGGCAGCCGTTCGATTGCCAACCGCGCTTTCGATGCACGTCGTGCATCGCAGACTTTTTGGAAAAAAGAATTCACCAAGCATACCTGAAGATGAATTAGAGCTTCAAAATGCTGACACCCTTGTATTCAAAAATGGGAAAGACAAATCAGCCCTTGAAGCTCGGTTGGGGATAATGTCTAAAAACTTCCAAGCTTTTGCTACCGTTTGTGTATGGAAAAACGTGCCATTCACTCTCCAAATTTTTGGCGCAAAATTATCCAAAAACTCTGAGGCGTTAGAAATGCTCGAAAAGATCGCCCACGCCCTGTTTTTCGAGATCGATCTAGTCCTTAACATTCCCCTTGTTCTGGAAAAAGAACGCGGCTTCAGAGGTTCAAGAACTAAAAGCGGCTCTGCAACTGGGAAGCAACTATTATTTCCTACTACTAAATATGATCCGAGACCAATGTCCCTGTACTGGTATGCGCGCACTTCCCGGGGAATGCCACTGCTTCAATTTCTGGCTTTTTATCAAGTGGTTGAATTCTATTATCCAATGTTTTCCGAAAAGGATGCAATTCATCGATTAAAAAATATTCTTAAAGATCCTCGTTTTGATCTTCACAGCGATAGCGACGTCAGCAAAGTGCTTCGGACAATCAAACCATCGCCCCGTGGATTCGGCAGCGAACTGCAACAACTTCAAGCGACCATTCGGGCTTGCGTCGACCCAAAAGAACTTCGGGCTTTTCTCAGCGGCGACGAACATCGTAAGATTTTTTACGAATTGGATTACAAAAATGTTACCAAGCAACAGATCCCTTTGAAAAATACAGCCTCGGACCTGTTTCTTGAAACCGCGCAAAGGATATACGAGATTCGTTGCAGGATTGTTCACACAAAAGATTTGGCTGAAGATCTCGAAACTGAGCCGTTATTGCCGTTTTCACGTGAAGCTGAACAGCTATATTTCGATATTGAGCTGATCGAATTTATCGCTAAGAAAGTTTTAATTACTGCGAGTCAAAAATTCGAATAGAAAAAACGCCGATAGCTCAAAGGAGCGCGGCGCAACGAAATTGCGATAGTCAGCATCGAAGTGCTCTAAAAACCAACTTCACTCCGAACGAGCTAAGCGAAATTTCTATCCGCAGCCACAAATCTTTCGGATTTGAAATTCACGCCGCCGTTTCCAAAACAATCTTCGGATGCTTCGCCGCAATTTTCAGGAGCACTTTGGCCGGCCCTGCCGGTTTGCGACGCCCCTGTTCCCAATTCTGAAGCGTATCCTCGCTGATGCCGAGCAGCTTCGCGAACTTGGTTTGCGGCAGACCCAGCTTCGTCCGCACCCGCACCACATCATTGGCGGTCCTGACCTCAAATTTGTGCGAAGGCTTCATCACGCCGCGTTCAATAGCAGAGGCTTCCCTCACACTTTGCAGCAGTTCGTTAAAAAGTTCTTTCTTCATACCAAATCTCGATGGCCTCGGATACCTAACTACGCCAGTGGGGTATATTGTCAAGTGTTCCCATCTCACAAAGCGGCGGAGGGCCGCCGCACTCCAAAACCTGACGGAATTTCTTTCGCCCCGTAACTCGCGTTAGCGTCTTGGACTGCGCCAGCCCCCTGGCGCTTTTCTTTGCGCCCGCATGCAACCATTACCTTCCACAACATCCATCCGGTCATTTTTACTTTCCGTTCCCCGCTCCACCTAATAATTTCCAAGTGCCGCAATGACCACCCCGAACGCCACCGCCAGCTCCGAATCTTTCGAGTTCGACGCCCTGGCGGAGGTCACAAATTACCGCGCCGCACTGTTGCGCGAATTCGCACCCGTCCTGAAAGGCCGCGTCGTGGAAGTCGGCGCCGGCATCGGCCAATTCACCCGTGAAATCACGACCTTGCCCACCGTCTCAGACATCGTCTCCATCGAACCAGAAGCCAAATTCTGCGAACAGTTTCGTCAGCGCCTTCCCGGCCGCGAAATCATTCAAGGCACCATCGATAATCTCCCCGCTGCATTCCAGCCCGACGCCATCGTTTGCGTTAACGTCCTCGAACACATCGAAGACGACCTCGCGGAACTTCGCAAATTCCATCAGCGCCTCCACGCCCAGCAAGGCCACTTCTGCCTCTTCGTGCCCGCGCGGCCCGAGATTTACGCGCCCATCGACAAGGACTTCGGCCACTTCCGCCGTTACACCCGGCCAGAGTTGCGGCAAAAAATCTCCGCCGCCGGGTTCACCATTCGCCGCCTCAATTATTTCAACTCCATCGGATACTTCGCCTGGTGGCTGAATTTCTGCCTATTGAAGAAGCGCCAATTTGATGTCAAAGCCGTGCGCATTTTCGATCGTTTTATTTTTCCGGTCGTAAACGCCGCGGAGAGAAACCTGTTCCGTCCGCCCTTCGGCCAAAGCCTGCTCGCCATCGCCCAGGCTGAATAAAACGACAGGACTGACATTGATACGTCAGTCCCGTTTTGATTCGAATTTATCCGTCCGACTTTTCCCGCGCCAGGCTCTCTTCCTTTTACGCGCCGACCTGTTTCTTGATTGCTTCCAGAATTTTCGCGCTCCACTTTTCGAGCGCGGCTTTGTCGCGGCCTTCCAGCAACAGGCGCGCTTTCGGTTCAGTGCCGGAATAGCGCAAGAGCAACCGGCCGCCCTGCCCTTTCAATTCCGTTTCGGCATCAGCCACCAGCTTTATGACGCCGTCCAACTCTTCGAACGGTCTTTTCTCGCGCACGCGAATGTTGGTGACGAGCTGCGGGAAACGCGTCCAGCACTTCGCCAATCTTGAAAGCGCCATGTCCCGCGATTTCATAATGCGCAGCATTTGCAACGCGGCCACCAACCCGTCGCCGGTCGTGCCATAATCGCGGAAAATCATGTGCCCGCTCTGCTCGCCGCCAAGGTTGAAACCGTTGCGCAGCATTTCATCGATCACGTTCTTGTCACCGACCGAGGTGCGGATGATTTTGCCGCCCGCCTGGGTGATGACCGCTTCGAGGCCGGCATTGCTCATGACGGTGCTGACCACGGTTTTTTCACCGAGCGTTCCCTGCGCCAGCATTTCCAAACCCGCAATCGCCATGATGTCGTCGCCGTCGATCAAAGCGCCGGTTTCGTCGCACAGCAAAACACGGTCGGCATCGCCATCGTGCGCAATGCCCAGGCAGGCCTGGTGTTCGCGGACTTTCTGGCACATCTGCTCGGGATGCATGGAGCCGCAATCCTTGTTGATGTTCATGCCGTCGGGTTGATTGCCGTAAACCACCACGTCCGCTCCCAGTTCGCGCAGGACGCAGGGCGTGGATTTATACGCCGCGCCATGCGCGCAATCCACAACCACGCGCATCCCTTCCAGATTCATGCCGCGAGGGAATGACGATTTCGCATACTCAATATAACGACCCAGCGCGTCATCGATACGCACGGCTTTGCCGATGGCTTCGGCGGTGGGGCGAATGGTTTCGATTTCGCCACTGAAAACCAGGTTTTCAATCTGGTCTTCCACTTTGTCATCCAGCTTGTAACCGTCCGCGCGGAAAAATTTAATGCCATTGTCCGCGTAAGGATTATGCGAGGCGGTGATGACAATCCCCGCGTCCGCGCGCAAGCTGCGCGTGACGTAGGCCACGCCTGGCGTCGGCAACGGGCCGATAAACAGCACGTCCACACCCATGGAAAGAATGCCCGAGGAAATGGCATTTTCGAGCATGTAACCGGAAAGCCGCGTGTCCTTGCCGAGAACAATTTTGTGACGTCCACGACCGCGCGCCTGCGATTCGAGATTTTTGAAAACGTGCCCCGCCGCGCGACCGAGGCGCAAGGCGGTTTCAGCTGTGACGGGTTCAATGTTCGCAACGCCACGGACACCGTCCGTGCCGAAGATTTTTTTGGGAGGATTCATTTCAATTCTTAGGGGAAACGCGCACTTCCACCACGTCCGGCGTGATCTGGGTGTACGAGATTCCCGGCGGCAAAATCAACTGGACGTGGCGGCTCAGGCCATCGGCCGTTTCGACCCCGGCCAAATCCACCATTGCCCGAATGTCCCCCGTCCCGAGCCCTTTAAGCTGCTTCGGGTCTCCGCGCAAAGTCACCTGGACCTGGGCGGGATCCGCCGTGACCGCGCGCGCGTCTGCCGTGGGCACGTCCACGCGCACCGTCAATACTTTCTCATCAACGGCGTGTCCGATGAGCGCGGACCAGGGCGAGACTTCCTTGTCGATGCTGAAATGGACGGTGAGCCAAATCAAAATCCCAAGCGCGAGAGAAAATAATTTCAGCCAGAAATCCTTAACCACGAGATTGCGAACAAAAACAATCATTTGGCGGGCTGGGTGGAAGTGGCCTGGGTGGATTGTGTTTTGGTCATCTCGGCGGGCGCCGGACTGACCCGGATTTTTGCAACCGTGCGAAACCAGCCCAGCCAATTCCGCTTGCCGTGACTCACCAGCACGGAAGTCAGAAAGGCCCGCAGCGCCTCGAGCGTGACGCCGCGCACAAACTGGCCCTTGTAAGCGTAGGAAATCGCGCCGCTTTCTTCGGACACGGCCACGACGATGGCGTCTGTCTCCTCGCTCAATCCAATCGCTGCGCGATGGCGGGTGCCGAGCGATTTATTCAAATCCTGCCGTTGCGTGAGCGGAAAAATACACGCGGCGTAAGCGATCCGGTCGCCTTTGATGATGACGCCGCCATCATGGATGGCGTTGTTCGGAAAAAAAATCGTTTCCAGCATTTCCGGAGTCGCTTCGCAATCCACGTGAATGCCAGATTCGACAGCTTCCTGGAGCTGAATAGATTGTTCGATGGCAATAAGCGCGCCGATCTTTACATCCGCCAGACGCTCGCACGTTTGAATGATGACCTCGATATTCTCGCGCTGTTCGCCGGCGGTAGCGAACAGCGGAAGGTTGCCCAACTCGGCCAGCATGCGGCGCAGTTCCGGTTGAAAAATGATGACCACGGCCACGGCGAGAAAGGCGGAGAAGGCCCCCAAAATCCATTGCAAAACTTCCAGGTGCAGCAGACGCGTGACGATGAGTGATGTCAAAAAAACGACCAGAAAGCCGGTCACGACCGGTGCACCGCGCGTGCCGCGCAGGAAACGGAACACATAGTAAATGCCGACCGTGAGGATCAGAATTTCCAGCACGGGCCGCCAGGCAGTTTCAAGATGTTCGATGATTTCCACGCGTCACTTCGAATGGGCCAGGATTGCTTCCGTCATGCGGATGGCTTGCAACGTCTCCGCAACATCGTGCGTGCGAACAATTTGCACCCCCGTCTCCACTGCAAGAGCAGCGCACGCAAGCGCCGCCGGCAACCGATCGGGAGTTTCCGCCCCCAATAACTTCCCGATGAAGGATTTCCGCGAAACTCCCAGCACTAATGGCCGTTCTAACTTTGTAAAACTTCGCAGCGCTCCAAGCAACAGCAAATTATGTTCCAGCGTTTTCCCGAAACCGATTCCCACATCCACTATTACTTGCTCCCGTGCGATTCCGCAATCGCTCAGTCGCTGGATTTTGCGCGAAAAAAATTCGCCGACCTCGCGCGTCACGTCGGCATAAACCGGATTCACGTGCATCGTTTGCGGCGTGCCCTGCATGTGCATCAGCACGTAACCCGCGCCCGAATCAGCGATCACGCGCGCCATGGCGTCGTCCTCGCGGCTGGCCGCGATGTCGTTAACGATGCTCGCGCCGGCGCCAATTGCGGCGCGGGCCACGGCGGGTTTCATGGTGTCGATCGAGATGGGGATTTTGACACGCGCAGCGAGTTGTTCGATGACCGGAATGACCCGGCGCAATTCCTCGGCTTCGCTCACCGGCGTCGCGCGCGGACGGGTGGATTCGCCGCCGATATCGAGAATTTCGGCGCCCTCCGCGGCCAACTTCAAGCCATGCTCGACGGCTGCGCTGACATCGAAAAACTTTCCGCCATCGGAAAACGAATCCGGCGTCACGTTCACCACGCCCATGACCAGCGCCGGTCGCGGGAAGATGAATTCAAATTGGCGGGCGCGGAAGAGCATTGGATTAAATCGTTCTCGAATTAAATTTCCGCGTAGACCGGGCTAGGATCCCACGCTATACGCGTGTGATCGAATATGCGGCTGAGCAGCAGCTCGGCCCTACCCGGATTGGTAGGGCGGCGCCGCCGCGCCGCCCCATATTCCGTTGGCGACGTAGTCGCCAACGAGTTAGTGATCACCTGTTTCGCAAATGCTATAGAGCTCCATCAAACACGATTCATTCTCTCATTGATCTCAAGTGCTCGCATTCGCCGGCTGAATCAATTCAATCTCGTAGCCTTCCGGCGCGTCGATAAAAGCAAAGACCGACCCGGAGGAGCTTTTCGTGGGGCCGTCGGAGAATTTCAGGCCGAGCTTTTCCAAGCGCCTGCCGAATTCCTCAAGGCTATCCACTTCGAACGCCAGATGCGTGAGGTCGGGCTGCACCTGCACCGGGCCGCTGCCCAGAAAATAAGTGATCTCGATCAATTCCTCACTGCCAGGCGCCTTCAGAAAAGCCAGTTCCGAACCGCGCGGCGATTTGTTGCGACGGACTTCTTCGAGCCCGAGGACCTCTTTGTAAAACTTGACCGTGCGTTCCAGATCGTTGACGCGATAGCGCGTGTGCAAAAGTTTTTTCGCAATGCTCATGCCCGCAAAATAAGTCCCCGCGCGTCATGTGTCGAGTGATGAGATTGGTTGTTGAACGCAATGCATCCAAAATTCATCGCGACCTTGATTTCGTGACCGCATCAAACGAAAACTCCCAATCCCAAGTTCCAGAGAATTCCCCAACCCCAAAAGGGCAGAGAGGGAATTGATGACCTCGGACTGAAGCTTGGAATTTGGAATTTGGAACGTTCCCCGCACACCCGCCCAGATTCACCCCATGGGCATTACGGTATCAAACCTCTTGCCGAACGATACCGTTTCGTTTTACAACAAAGCCCGTGCGTCAAATCAGACGTTGGTTATTACCTGTTTTGTTGTTGGGCTGCCTCAGTCCATTCCTTGCCTATTCGCAAGTGGACCCCTTTCCCCGGGAACTCATCCAACTCGGCTACAACGCCTCCTTCGAGGGCCATGCGCCGCTGGCGGGCTATGCGTTTTATTTTCGCAATGAGCCAAATTTCCTGCACACGAATGTCACCTTGCGGCTGGCCGTGGCGCCCACCTATCTTGATTCCGAGGTTGGATTCAGCCATCTGCTGGGACAGAACACCGATCTCGGCATCGGCATTGCCGGCGGCGGGTTTGCGGACAGTTATTCGGAAATTCGCGCGGGCGTTTATCATCCCAAAGAATCCTTCGATGGCGACGGCGGGGAAGGTTCGATAAGCCTCTATCATTGCTTCAATCCGGACCAGCAAATCCCCCTCAACGGGGTCCTTCGCGGCGTGGTGCATTACGCCACTTACGGTCGGTCCGATGATACCGCCCGCACGTTCGAAATTCCCACCGACAAAACGAGCTTTTCCGTCCGCACGGGATTGCGCTGGGGCGGCAAAGAGCCGCTTTTGTTTCCGTCGCTCGCCATGGAACTGTCCGTTTGGTACGAAGGCCAGTTCCGCATGGCTCCGGACACCTATGGATTCGCGACCAACGCCCCCTTTGGCAACTCGTCCGGCGATCGCCGCCTGAATGCCAATTCCCATTTGTTTTGGGCCACCGCATTGCTGGCCTACACCATGACGAATTCGGGCCAAAGCTTTTTCGTCAATCTCACGGCGGGAACGAGCGTGAACGCGGACCGGTTCAGCGCCTATCGCCTGGGGGCGTTATTGCCCATGGTCTCGGAATTTCCGCTCTCGCTGCCCGGCTATTACTACCAGGAAATCAGCGCGCGACAGTTCATATTGCTGGGCGGCAATTACATCATACCACTCGACAAGAAGGACCATTGGAACGTCAACCTCAATGCCGCCACGGCGGGCGTGGAATATGTTCCGGGCTTGGAACAACCCGGCGATTGGCTCAGCGGCGTCGGAGGCGGGGTGCTTTATAAAACCCATTCACTCAAAGTCATGCTCGGTTACGCCTACGGCATCGACGCAATCCGCACGGGCGGGCGTGGCGCTCACAGCGTCGGCATCCTGATGCAATTTGATCTGGGCCGTGCTAAGAAGAACCACCTGCTCAATCCAGACGACCTGAGCCGCTGGCGCGGATGGGGACGAATGGTCAACGGTGTTTTCGGCGATTAAATTTTTCGCTCGAAATTTCCAAAAAGACGGCGCTACCGGGGCTGAGGCAATTCATGTCGTTCATTTGGTATTTCACATTGGAAATTACCGGCAATGGCTTGGGCATTTTCTGTAGCGCCGGATTATGCCGGGTAACCAGGGCGATCCCTCAAATCATTGAGAGATCACTCCTTTTTCATTTTTCGACCCGGCATAATCTGAGGTTTTGGCAATTGGCCAAGAGAACGATCGCCTGAGTTGGGTTTATGGGCGTCCGAATCGAAACTTCTGCCGTCCAGAACGAACATCATCGCCCCAGCAACAAAGCCACGCCATCTGTTCCAAAGCTCGATGTTGCGATGTCGAGTTTGCCGTCCTCGTTGACGTCGGCAACAGTAAGCCGGTAAGTGCCCGCCCCGACAGGAAAGGGCGAGCCGGGCGCGGGCGTGAATTCGCCGTGCCCATCCCCCAAAAGGACCACGACCTTCGATGCGAACGGCGCTTTAAGATCGACCGTGGTAGCGACGAGATCAACGTTCTTATCCGCGTTGAAATCTACCGCGACTAACTGGGCTGCCGGCCATCCGACATCGATGGGCGGACCTTGCTGCTCCTTGAATTTGCCGTGCCCATCGTTCAACAGGATGCTCAACATACTGGTGTGCCCATGACTGACCGCGATATCGGGATGCCCGTCATCGTCCACATCGACAATCGCTGCGACTCGAGGATCCGGCCCCGCAGACAACGTCTGGTCAGCGGTGAGAGCGAAGCCGCCTTTGCCGTCGCCACGCCGCGTCTCTATATGACCAAGACCGAAATCGGCAGGCTGCCCCGGGATCGAGTTTGCCAAATCGAGATGTCCATCCCCATCGACGTCGCCGAGGGCGAAGGAAAAATCTTTCGCTTTGGCTCGTTTCACAATTGGCCCAGGCGAGAAATTACCGTGTCCATCCCCAATAAGAATCTCGGTGGAATTTCGTTGGCCATTCGCCGAGATGAGATCAAGATTGCCATCCTCATTAAGGTCCGCGAAGAGCAGATTCGGTTTGTAATCGCGACCTTCAGTTGATACGCCCACGGCCAGCGACGAATCAGGAATCAAATTGAAGCCGCCCTTATGATCTCCCAGAAAGATGCGGACGCTCTCTTTGTCGTGCACTTTGCTCGACACTGCTAAATCGAGATTCCCGTCGTTGTTTACGTCCCCGAGCGCCACGGCCCCCGGCATGGCATCAAAGTCCATCGAACCCTGGGCGGTGGGAACAAAATGACCTTTGCCGTCGCCGGACCATATGGCCAGTTTTTTCTGCATCAAATGTTTGGTGATCAAATCGAGGTGGCCGTCGTGATTAAGATCCACCAGAAAAATATCACCCGACCCTGGTTCGCCAACTGTCGCCGGAGCCGCGGCGAACAGTGAATTTTGTGCGTAGCCGTAAGCGGTGCAGCAGGCGACCGCAGCCAGTATGGTGGCAAAATTATTCATAACTATCCCACTCCTTTCTTTTCGCAATTTTCATATGACTAAATCTGGCATAGGCTCAATCAGATTTCGTCAAAATCCTGTAAATCTTTTGTAAAGAAAATGTATGTGATTGGGCGGTACTAATCACTTTGGGACTCGGGCACACAAACGCATAGACAGAACGGAGATTTATCTTCAGACGAACCTCGAACTAAGAGAAAAAGCACTCGCCAAAATGGAGCCATCCTGATGTCAACCCGGTCGATATCGGGCGCCGAGCACCTGATGGCTTTCCTGCGAGCCCTCAGCTATGCCGAGTCGAAAGTATAAAAAGGGCGATCTCTCAATGATTTTGAAGAACCGACCGGTGCTCGGCCTGATCCGGTACTGTAGGAATTGCCCTTTCTGGCGAGTTCGGCATAAGGGATGATTTCAATGAGTATTTTTGCAATGTCATAGCTACACGGTAGTCACAGACCCCAATTGCATCCGCAGCACGTTTGCTCAAAATAACGCCGCGCGATGCGACTGCTCTTTGTCCATGACCGTTTCGGAGCGATGGCCGGCGCGGAGATCAATTTGCAACTCACCGCCGCCGAATTGAAAAACCGCGGCCACCAGGCCGGGTTGCTGCATGGCCCGCCCACGGGCAAAGGCGAAAAAGCGTGGAGCGATTTATTCCTCGAACGATTCCCCATGACGGGTGGAAATAATTCCCAAACCACGCGGGCGGCGATCGAGACTTTTCAACCCCACGCAGTTTACATCCATAAAATGTCCGATGCCGCCGTATTGAAAACTCTCGCTGAGTCGGGCGTGCCCGTGGTGCGCATGGTCCACGATCACGACCTGTATTGCATGAGGAGTTACAAATATTTTCCGCTCACGCGCAGCATCTGCACGCGCGGCGCGGGAGTGCGTTGCATTTTTCCCTGCGGCGCGACGATTGCGCGAAACCGCGCCGGCGGATTCTCGTTAAAATGGATAAGTTATCTCGCGCGAAAAAAAGAAATCGCGCTCAATCGCCGGTTCGACCGCATGGTGGTGGCAACGGACTACATGAAACGCGAATTGCTCCGCAACGGATTCGACGCGCAGCGTATCGAAATCCACGCGCCGGTGCCGCGCGGTGAGGAACTGGCGGCCTGCGCATCGTTCAGTGGACGCAACCTGATCATCTACTCCGGCCAGGTCATTCGCGGAAAAGGAGTGGATGTGCTGCTCGAATCACTGGCAAAGGTTCGCGCGCCGTTCGAGTGCCTGATTTTCGGCGAGGGCCATCATCGCGCTTATTGCGAAGATCTGGCCCGCCGCCTCGGTCTTGGCGGACGCGTTCAATTCAAAGGTTATGTTCCGCCCGCCGAACTGGAAACTTTTTATGCGCAAGCGAGCCTCGCCGTGATGAGTTCGGTCTGGCCGGAACCTTTCGGAGCCGCCGGCCTGGAAGCCATGCGCCACGGACTGCCGGTCGTCGCCTTTGACGCCGGCGGAATCGGCGAGTGGCTATTCAATGGCGAAAACGGATTTTTGATCCCGTGGATGGATCGCAAGCAATTCGCCTCGCGCATCGACGAATTGTTGGAGAACAAAACCATCGCGCGGGAAATGGGTCAACGCGGGCGGCAGCTTTTGCGCGACAAATTCAATTTCGACCAATACATTTCTGGCTTGGAAGAAATGTTTTCGCGAATCATCAACCAACGTTCGGAACACGCTTCGGCGGGAATGGAACATGGACAAACGCGCGCTTAAATCCTTTTCCCATTCGCCCTCTGAGCCGATCTTCATCGCCATCGTGGGTGGCAGCGGCGCGGGCAAAACCTGGCTCGCGAAAAAGCTTCAAACCGCGCTGAATCCCGATGCCGCGCGGATTTCGCT
The DNA here is from genome assembly GCA_036272195.1 of Verrucomicrobiia bacterium. Lineage (GTDB taxonomy): Bacteria > Verrucomicrobiota > Verrucomicrobiia > Limisphaerales > DASXHY01 > DASXHY01. Next base: position 19,233 of record DATAZE010000008.1, read on the forward strand.
CGACGATTTTTATCGCGATTGCTCACGCATTCGCCCTGAAAGACGAACCAAAATCAATTTCGATAATCCACGCTCCATCGATTGGTCGGCCATGGAAAAGGTTTTGAATGACCTGCGCGCCGGCCGCGCCGCGCGGCTGCCCTGTTACGATTTCAAAACGCATTGCCGGCTGGATCAAAAAAATACCCTCGCCTGCAAGCCCGTGGTGTTGGTGGACGGATTATGGCTGTTGCATCGCCGGTCGTTGCGCCGTCTTTTTGCCCTGAAAATTTTTGTGGACTGTCCCGTCCGTACGCGACGCGGCCGGAGGTTGCTGCGCGATCTCCGCTCACGGGGCCGCACGCGGGCTTCAATTTTGGAACAATTGCAAAATACGGTTGAGCCAATGCACGCCCGTTTCGTGGCCCCGCAACAGAAATGGGCGGACGTGGTCCTGCGCCATAATTTCGGCCCGCGCGACGTGCGCCTGCTGGCGGAGCAGTTGCGGGAAAGATTGAACGTGTTACGGTCAACCCACGGAAATGGAAACGGAAATGGAAACGGAAATGAAACTACAAAATGATGGAGCAACCCTCCGCGTTTCCGCCGTGGCGGAATTGAGCGCGGCGAATGCAAATTCATTTCGCGATGAGACGCGCCACGCGTTCGGCCAGGAACAGCGAAACATCGAAGTGGACCTCTCGCAGACGACGGCGGTGGACAGTTGCGGCCTCGGCGCGCTCGTGGCGCTGCACAAAACCACGTCCAGCCGCGGAGGCGTTTTGCGCCTGCTCAATCCCACGCCGCCCGTGCAACAAATTCTTGAACTGACCCGCATGCACCGTATCTTCGAGGTCATCAACCAATAACATGCCCGACACTTTCGGCGCATCCCGCCCCGCGACGCTGCGATTTGCGCTGCCGTGCGAACTCAGCCAGGTTCACCAGGCGGCCCAGACCGCGCATCGTTTTTTGATGGAGCAAGGATGCAACGAGGAAATCCTCACCGCTTGCGACCTCGCCTTTGTCGAGGCCTGCAACAACGCCATCAAATACGCGCCGGAAAACGCGCGAACGCAGACGGTGAGCGTGGAAATCCTGTGCCACAACGGCGACCTGGAATTGCGGGTGGCCGATCATACGCGCGGGTTCGACTGGCCGGAGAAGGTGGAATTGCCGCCGCCCGAAAGCGAGAGCGGACGCGGAATTTTCCTGATCCAATCTTTGATGGACAGCGCGCGTTATCTACGCGGCACCGGCGAAAATATTTTGATCATGCGCAAATCACGCCCCTCCCCCGGCGTGAAAACCAAGCCTCGCGCCGCAATGGATAACGACTGGCTCATCACCGGCCTGCTGGAAGAACTCAGTTTCTCTTACGAAAGCCTCTCGGCAATCCTTCGCTACAGCGCTGGTCAAAACAAAGCCGGCGATTTGATAAAATTTGCGCGCGGCGTATTGGGCGATCTCTCCGGCGTGGTCGGCGCCGAGTGGTTTGTATTTCGCACCGTCCAGAACCAGTCGCGCCTCGATGTCCTCGCCGCATCAGAATCCGCGCTGGATATGGGCTCGATAGTTTTCCGCGGGGAAAACAGCGATGCGGAATTTCTGGAAGCTCAAGTGGCGGCATCGCAGCAGCCGCTTTGGTTTGATGAGACCCGCGAACTGGCGGACGCCGATCCCTTGCGTCTGAAACCGCGTTCGCATGGGATTGTTTATCCGGTTTTCGTCGGAGAGAATTTAACCGGCACACTGACCCTCGGTAAAAACCTGAAGCGTGGCGCTTCAACTCCAGCCGGCGAACTGGCTTTCACCAGCAGCCAGACAAATATCATCGGCACCTTCGCGCAATTCCTCGCCATCCAAATCGTCAACGCCCGCATCCAGGAAGAACAAGTCACCAGCCGCATCATCGCGCGCGAACTGGAAATCGCCGGCAGCATCCAGCGCTCGCTGATGCTGAAGGAGCTGCCGCAACTGCCCGGCTTCGAAATCGCCGCACTGTGCCAGAGCGCACAGCAGGTCGGCGGCGATTTTTACGACGTGCTCAAGCTCACCGATGACACCGCGTTGCTCGTCATCGCGGATGTAATGGGCAAAGGCGTGCTCGCGGCGATGTTCGCAGCGATTTTGCGGGCTGTGCTGCGCGCCACCCCGGAATTAAACCGCGAGCCGGCCGCACTCCTGGCGCGCGTGAACCAGATTCTTTTCGATGAATTGTCCGGCGTGGATATGTTCATCACCGCGCAACTGGCCTTTGTCGACGTCAAGGCACGCAGGCTCGTGGTCGGCAACGCGGGACATTGCCCGCTGCTGGTGGCGGACGATTCCGGCGTGAAAAGCCTTTCGCCCGAGGGCATGCCGCTGGGCATTTTGCCGGACGCGGTCTTCACGAGCGAAACGGTGGATTTGCCGCCCAACTGCCGCGTGTTGCTTTACACGGACGGATTGACCGAAGCCATGGGCGCCGGCGGCGAGCGCTTTGGCCAGGAGCGCCTGGCGGATTGGTTCAATGAAAACCGCGGCCGGGCGCGCTCGGCGGGCGAACTCCAGGAGGAATTGGCCGGTCGCCTCGCGCAATTTCAGGTGAAAACCCGCTTGAATGACGACCAAACTTTCTTAATCATGACCGGGTAGGGCTTAAGACATGATGAAGCAAATCCTGGTGGTGGACGACGACCAATTGATGCACCGGCTGTTTCAGCACCACCTGGAACGGGCGGGTTACCAGATGGTTTCTGCGATGAACGGGCGGGAAGCCGTCGAGATGGCCATGCGGCAGCCTCCGCACTTAATCGTCATGGACATCATGATGCCGGAAACCGACGGTCTGGCGGTGCTGCGCGAATTGAGGAAAAACGATTCCACCAAATCCATTCCGGTCATCATCATCACGGCCAGCAGTCACGTCATGATGCGCAAGGAAGCCGAAGTCTGCGGCGCGGCCATGTTCCTGAACAAACCTTTCAGCCCCACGCAACTCCTCAACGAGATCCGCCGAATCGTGCCGCCCACAGAATAGTGGCACGGGCGTCCCCGCCCGTGCGTCTCAAAGGCAGTCGAGACAAGCCCCGGGCTTATCTCAAACCCATATCCGCCAGCGTCTTTTGGAATTTCTCTGGCTTCGAGCCCTCCCCGCATTGGGCACTTCACCTGATTACCCTCCCCTGACCAAAATGCTGAAATGACTCCGCGGAATGAAAGCAGTTTTGCCCTTATTTATTTTTGTCGACGCCTGCGGATGGGAAATCATCAAGGACGATCCCTTCGCGCGCGATTTCGCGCCAAACCGGCGGCGGCTGGATTCCGTCTTCGGCTACAGTTCGGCATGCGTGCCCTCGATTCTTTCCGGCAATTGGCCGGATGAACATCGCAACTGGTGTTACTTCGTTTACGACCCGAAACATTCGCCGTTCAAATCGTTGCGCTGGATGCGCTGGTTGCCGAACAAAATCACGAGCCGCCGGATTTTCCGCCGATGGCTTTCCAAATTCGTGAAGGTGCAACTCAGCTTTCGCGGTTATTTCGATCTCTACAATATCCCGTTCAAGCACATCGCTGAATACGATTTCACGGAAAAGAAAAGCCCACTCCAGCCCGGCGGCATGAACCGCGGACCGAACATTTTCGATTTCCTCGAAGAGCGCAAAATCGCCTATCACGTCAGCGCACCGCAAAAAACCGAGACGCAAAACCTCAACGCGCTCATCAGCGACATCAAGCGGGAGAACATTAATTTCGCCTTCCTCTACTGGCCTGCCCTGGACGGCCTGTTGCACAGCGTGGGTAACCAATCGCCGCAGGTGCCGCAGAAATTGCGCGAATACGAAAAATGGATTCGCGACCTGGTGGCCGTGGCGGAAAAGCATTACGCCGAAATCCGGCTTTATATATTCAGCGATCACGGCATGGCGAATTGCGATGTGTTGCTGGACTTGAAATCGAAAATTGAGCCGCTGCCGTTGCGGCTCGGCAAGGATTATGCCGTGGTCTACGATTCCACCATGGCGCGCTTCTGGTTTTTCAACGAGCGCGCCCGTGAACAAATCACTGCGGCGCTCAAGGCAGTTCCGCAAGGGCGCATCCTGCCGGATTCCGAGTTGAAAGAACTGCGCGCGCATTTTCCCGATGGTTATTTTGGCCAGTTGATTTTTCTCGCCGATGAAGGCGTCCTGATCGTGCCCAGCCACATGGGCGAACGCCCGATTCGCGGCATGCACGGCTATCACCCGCAAGCGAAGCACAGTTACGCGATGCTTTGCTCGAACCAGGCCGACGTTCCCGACGACGTCACCGGCATCACGGAAATTTTCCGGCTGATGACGCGCGACGCGGAACACGCCGCAGCGAAAAATTCCTCTTCTGAACGTCCGGCCTATGAGCAACCCAGCCTTGTTCGTTGAAAGTCTGGGCTCCTTCCAGCGAAAATCCGATTTCAGCGCGAACGAGCCGCTGGTCAGCATCATCATGCGCTCGTACAATGAAGGCTGGGCTTTGCGCGAGACGCTGCCCGCGCTGCAGGCGCAGGATTATAAAAATTGGGAATTGATCGTCATCGATTCCGGCTCCACGGACGGTTCGGTGGACTTGATCCGGCAGGCGAAACCCGCGCACTTCATCCAGATCAAACACGAAGATTACAATCCCGCGCGCGTCATGAACCACGGGATGGAACTCGCGCAGACAGAATTTGGTATTTTCCTGAACGCTGATGCCACGCCGCAGGGAACGGATTGGTTGCGTCCGCTGGTGACGGAATTGTTGGACCCGCAAGTAGCCGCCGTTTTTGGCAGGCAAATTCCCCGCCCGGATTGCCGCGCGGTCTTCGCGCACGATTACGAGCGATGCTTCGGCCCGGACCGTGAGTCGACGCAATGGGACCATTTTTTCAGCATGGTCAGCAGCGGTTTGCGCAAGGACATCTGGCGCCGGCGCGGCTTCCTGGAAAAAATGCAATACTCGGAGGACGACGAATACACCCGCTGGTGCCGCGAGCAAGGTTACCGCGTCGTCTACGTGCCGGAATCGGTCGCGATACACTCTCATAATTATACGGCACAACAGGCCTATAAACGAAGTTTTGGCGAAGCCAGGGCGCTCGCGGCAGTGTGGAATGGTGTGCCAACGGAAATTAATTTTTCCAAAACCGTCGTGCTCGGCTGGGCGAACGACGCGCGCCGCGACTTCATTTATTGCTCACATCAGAAGCGGTTGCGTGAATGGCCGCACGCGGCGCGCATCCGCTGGCATCAGCGCCGCGCCAAACTCACGGGCTTTCGTGAGGGTTGGAAATTTTATCGGCCCCTGGGAGCGCCGGCGTCTCGCCGGCAAATTGTGAGCGAA
>DATAZE010000009.1:0-35868 GCA_036272195.1 Verrucomicrobiia bacterium
CCGAGATGGTATTGCGGCCGTTCGGCAACCGGTCCACATGCATGTCATAAACGAGTCCGAGGTCGACGATGTTGACTGGGATTTCGGGGTCGAAGCAGGTGCGCAACGCGGACCAAATCAGTTCCTCATTGAGGTCACCGGCCAGAACAGCGCTTTCGGGCGAGGGATCAGAGGCTGGTTGGAGGCCAAGCGCATCGGCGTCTTTGGTCGCGATGCGAAACAGTCCACCTTGAGCGTGCACGGTATATGCGCCGCCCAGACTTTGAGTAATGTCCACAGGCGTACCGGCCGGCAGGATGACCGAATCGCCTGCTGGAATCCGCACTGCTTCGCAATCGCGGATCAACTCGACTGATGTGACGTTTTGCATAAGTAAAACCTGCCACTATTTTTGCCGATTTGCACGGGGGAAATGGGGAAAAAGACTCCGCAGATTTCGCAGATTGACGCAGATGATCGGGAAACCGGGGCGAAATCTGCAGATTGTTTTCCGCTTGGAACGCAAAACCGGCCTGTTTAAACTGTTTACATGGCGAATGAGTGTCCCTTGGTGAGTGTCATTATCCCGGTGCATCCGGCCAAAACGGAAGCGCGTTCGGCCGCCGCCAGCCGGCATTTGGATTATCCACGCGAGAAACTCGAAATCATCGTGGTGCGCAGCACGGATTTGGCCACGTTCCCCTCGATGAAACGCAATGCGGCCATTCGCGCTGCAAAGGGAGAGTTGATTTATTTCCTCGATGATGATTCGGTGCCGCTGCCGGGAAATTTGCGCCGCGCCGTCGCTCATTTTGCTGACCCGAAAGTCCAGATGGTGGGCGGCCCAAATATCTGCCCGCCGGACGCGCCAACGATTGAGCGGACGTTTGCGGACGTAATGGGAAGCTGGCTCGCGTTCGGGCCAAGTTGCGCGCGGTATCGCTCGGTGGGGAAATTGCGCGAGTCGAGCGAGAAGGAATTGATTTCTTGCAACCTGGTGTCGCGTCGCGACGTGCTCCTGGAGTCCGGCGGCTTCGATGAATCCCTTTATCCCAACGAGGAAAATGCTTTGATGGATGCCGTGCTGAAACGTGGCAAGCTCCTGTACGACCCGGAGATGATTGTGCATCGCCGTCCGCGCTCGAATTTCAAATCGTTCGCGAAGATGCTTTTTTCTTACGGCGGCGGCCGCGCGCAACAATTTCGACTGCATCCCACGGCCGGGTCATTCATCAATTTTGTGCCGCCGGCATTTTGTTTGTATCTGCTGGCAGTTTTGATTTTGGTGCCGATTCGCGTGCTGCCTGCGTGGGTGGCGATCGGAGCATTGGTGCCGCTGGCGTTGTATTTATTCGTGGTGGTGGTGCAGACGCTGGCAGTCATGGCGCGGACGAGTTTCATGAGGGGTTTGCGGGCACTTCCGTTGCTGGCGCTGACGAATATTCTTTACGGTGCGGGCGTGCTGCGCGGTTTCTTCAGCAAGATCGCGCACGTCAAGCCCGGTGGCGCGACGGATATCCGATTGGAAACAGTTCCAATTTAATCGCCCTCTGTGTTTTATCGGTCACGTTCGCTCTGCACGACTTCAAGCTTGACCCTTCCGTGCTGAATCAATAACAAGCAGCATTCGGATTCACCGGCATATACGATGAAAGTTGCAATTTTATGCGGAGGCCGTGGCACACGCTTCCGCGAAGTCAGTGATGTCATTCCCAAGCCGATGGCGCCGATTGGCAATCGTCCCATTCTCTGGCACATCATGAAGATTTACAGTTCGTATGGCTTCAATGATTTCGTGCTGCTGCTGGGTTACAAAGGTGATTACATCCGCAATTTCTTCCTGAATTTCGCCGCGTTGACCAATGATATCACGATCGACATGGGCCAGTACGGATCAGATCGGGTCACGTTTCACAGCCACTCCGCCGAGCCGTGGCGCGTCACGTGCGTGGACACGGGCGAAGACGCCATGACTGGCGCGCGAATCTACCGCGCGCGCAAATATCTCGAACCAGAGGGCACGTTCATGGCCACTTATGGTGACGGTGTGGCGAACATTGATATCCCGGCGCTGCTCAAATTCCACAAAGCTCACGGCAAAGTCGCCACGCTCACGGGTGCACACCCTCCTGGCCGGTTTGGAGAATTGGCTCTCAAAGGCGACAATGTGGTTAAATTTAACGAGAAACCGGACTTTAGTTTTGGCGGATATTTGAACGGCGGATTCTTTGTATTCAACAGCAGCGTCTTCGACCGTTACCTCAACGACCAGGAGAATCTGATTCTTGAGCGCGAGCCCATGCAGCGCATGGCCGTCGAGGATGAGTTGATGATTTACCGTCATGACGGCTATTGGCATCACATGGACACGTCCTATGAATTTGATGTGCTTAATACCGCCTGGAAAACCGGCAAGGCTCCCTGGAAAATTTGGAAATGAAATCAACTGCGAATAATTTTTGGAACGATCGCCGCGTCTTCGTGACCGGCGCAACCGGCATGGTGGGCTTTTGGCTCGTGAAAGATTTGCTCGCCGCCGGCGCGCGCGTGATTGCGCTCGTGCGCGATCCCGATCCGCAGGCGGGGTTTTTCCGTTCGGGTGATTACCGCCAGGTATCGCTCGTGCAAGGCAACATCGAAGACTACTCGAGCATGGAACGTGCGCTCAATGATCACGAGATAGACACGGTGTTTCATTTGGCCGCGCAGCCAATCGTGAGCGTGGCGCATCGCAATCCGTTGCCGACCTTCGAGGCGAACATTCGCGGCACTTACAATTTGCTCGAAGCCTGCCGCATTCATTCCAATCTGGTGAAACGCGTCGTCATTGCATCGAGTGACAAGGCCTACGGGCCGCACGACCAATTGCCTTACACGGAAGACATGGCGTTGCAAGGCAAGCATCCCTACGAAGTCTCCAAAAGCTGCGCCGACCTCATCGCGCAGGCGTATCATCATACCTACGGTTTGCCGGTCGCGATTTTACGTTGCGGAAATATTTACGGCGGCGGCGATTTGAACTGGAGTCGCATCGTGCCTTACGCCATCCGTTGCTTTCTGGAAAATAAACGGCCTGTCATTCGCAGCGATGGAAAATTCGTGCGCGATTATATTTACGTGAAAGACGTAAGCCGCTCCTACATGACGACAGCGGAACATTTGTCGGATAAAAACGTGCAGGGCGGCGCGTTTAATTTCAGCCTTGAACGGCCGGTGACTGTGCTCGAACTCGTGGGGGTGATTCAGGATTTGATGAAGGCGCGGCATCTCGAGCCGGACGTGCAAAACAATGCCTCGGGTGAAATTCGCGAACAATATCTGGACGCGAAGAAATCACATCGCGTACTGAATTGGCAGCCGCAGTTCACTTTGGAGCAGGGCATGAGTGAGACAATTCAGTGGTATAAGGATTATCTCGCTGTGAATAAAGAATAGTGGCACGGGCATCTTGCCCGTGCGTTTCTAAGTCCAGCTCGTGAAATGCACGGGCAAGATGCCATGCCACTTTTGTGGTGATGAAAAATCCGGCAATTGCCAAAGCAATCCGTTCCTCCGCCGACCCGGAGCGCGCCCGACACTTCTTTGATTTGCTTTCCGAAACGGACGCCGGCCCAGCCTTAAAAAAAATCACACCCGAACAGGCGAATCTCCTCGCCGCGTTATTCAGCGGCTCGCAGGCGCTTGGCAATGCGCTCACGGCTCATCCCGATTGGCTGAGCGATCTCGAAGTCGAGCACCTGCGTTTTCCGCGCCGCGCACAGGGACTGCGCCAGGAAGTTCAAAGGTGGCTGCCGGGCTTGCTGGAAAACAAGGATTACGCGACGGCGCTAGGCCGACTGCGGGAATTCAAACAACGCGAGATGCTCCGCATCGCCGCGCGCGATCTCGCGCGGCCTGGAAATGTCCCTGAAATCACTTGCGAGATTTCCGACGTGGCCGACGTCTGTCTCGACGCAGTAGGGCAAATCTGCCGTCGACAGCTGATGGAGCGTTTCGGCGAACCCTGGCATCAGGACGCCGATGGCCAGTGGCAGCGCACGGAATTTTGTGTTCTCGGCATGGGCAAACTCGGCGGGCAGGAACTCAATTACAGTTCGGATGTGGATGTGTTGTTCGTTTACAGCGAGGAGGGGCAGGTGTTCAAACCTGGGAGCGCCGGCGTCCCGCCGGCTTGGCGCGAGACTGGTCGGCGAAACGCCCGACTTCGCCAAGGCTACAACGGGCAGACCGGTGCTCCCCGGGCGGTCATTTCCAATCACCAATTTTTTACGCGGCTGGCCGAGGCGTTCATCGCCGAAGTTTCACGCGTCGCCCCCGAGGGAATGTTGTATCGCATTGATCTGCGGTTGCGCCCGGAAGGCGATGCCGGTCCGTTGTGCCGCTCGCTGGGCAGTTACGAAAATTACTACGCACAATGGGGCCAGACCTGGGAGCGCATGATGCTTATCAAGGCGCGCCTCGTCGCCGGTGACAAAAATCTCGCCGGAGAATTCTTCGAGACCATTCAATCTTTCCGTCATCCGCGGTCGATTCAGGAAAATGTACTGCACGAAATCGCCGCGATGAAAGACCGTATCGAGAATGAAGTCGTGCGCGCGAACGAATTGGACCGCAACGTGAAGCTTGGGCGCGGCGGCATCCGGGAGGTCGAGTTCATCGCGCAATCGCAGCAACTTTTGCACGCGGGCAAATTGCCGTTCCTGCAAGGCGCGCAAACGCTGCCCACGCTGGAAAAGTTGGAGCAATATCATTTGCTCTCGAGCGAGGAAGCCCCCGCCCTGCGCGACGCGTATTGTTTTCTGCGCGACGTGGAGCATCGCCTGCAGATGGAGGAAAACCTGCAGACGCACACGATTCCGACGGGCCACGCGGCGCGAGAACGCCTGGCGAGATTGATGCAATTCAAAACCGCCGCGGCTTTTGAGACCGCGCGCCGCCAACACACAGACCGCGTGCGGGCGATTTTCAATAAATTGTTCAAATCGGAAAAATCCGCGGCGTCGGGCGAGAATCTTCCGCGCGAATTCTCCGGAGCGGAAGCCGAATGGGAAAAGCTGCTGACGGAACATTCGTTTCGCGAACCGGACAAGATGGTGCCGTTGCTGCGTGAATTTGTGGAAGGCCCGGGATACGTCCACATATCTTCCCGCACCATCGAACTTGCGCAACGGCTTCTACCAAAGCTGCTCGCAATGTGTCCGAAGCGCGCGTCCAGCAAGCCGGTCGGAAAGAAAAGGAAAGAGGGTCGAGACGCCCGCGCCACGCTGTCCGACCCCGACCGCGTCGTCACGCGGCTGGACAGTTTTATTGCGGCTTACGGGGCGCGCTCCACGCTGTTTGAATTGTGGAACAGCAACCCCGCAATTTTCGATCTGTTGGTGCTGCTGTTCGACCGCTCGGAATTTTTGGCCGAGTTGGCCATTCGGACGCCGGACATGGTGGACGTGTTGGTCACGAGCGGTCGGTTGCGCCGAAGCAAAACTTCCGAGGCGGCGCTGAGCGATTTGCGACACGGCTTGGGCGACGCCGATCAAAAGTTATGGTTACGCCGCTATCATCAGGCCGAGTTGATGCGGATTGGTTTGCGGGACATTTTGGGCCTCGCGGATCCTGAGCAATATCTGACGGAACTTTCTGCCTTGGCCGATGCCTGCCTGCAATATGCCGTGGAAGCGGTCATGCGCCGCCACAAATTGAAGACACCGCCGTTTGTCATTGTGGGGCTCGGCAAATTGGGCGGCGCGGAAATCGATTACGGCTCGGACCTCGACATCATTTTTGTGACAGATGCGTCCGCAAAAAATCTGCCGAAATTAGGCCGGCTGGCCGTGGAGACCATGGATTTGATTTCGGCGCGCACGGAACTCGGAATCGTGTTTCATACAGACGCGCGGCTTCGGCCAGATGGAGAAAAGGGCCTCTTGGTGAACACGCTCGCGGCTTACGAGGAATATTATCGCGAGCGGGCGCTGCTGTGGGAAATTCAATCATTGACGCGCACACGACCGGTGGCAGGAGACATGAAAGTAGGTGCGCGATTTCAAAAATTGGCCGCGCGGTTGACCGATTTTTCAAAACGAGAGGAGGTTCCCGCCGGTTTTGGCGCGAATTGGAAAAATAAAATCCATCAGATGCGCATGCGGATTGAGAAGGAACGCACGCCGGCGGGAAAAGATGACCTCGCGATCAAGACGGGCAGGGGCGGATTGGTGGATGCGGAGTTCGTCGCACAAGCGTTGTGTTTGGAAAACGGATGGCACGAAGCCAACACGCTGCGCGCTCTGGAGCGCGGACGCGTGGCGGGTGTGTTGGCGGGAACTGAGAAACTTGTGGAGAATTACCGGCAACTGCGGCGCGTCGAAGGCATTTTGCGGCGATGGAGTTACGAGGGTGAAACCGTCCTGCCGGATGAATTGGAACCGTTTTATCGAGTGTCGGTCCGGTGCGGTTTTGCAACCCCGGAGGATTTTCGCGCGGCGCTGGCGCAATGGCGGTCGGCGATCAGAGAAGTGTATGAGGGGTTTTTCGGCAGCGCCGCAAAGGCATAGTGGCACTGGCATCTTACCCATGCGTTTCCAAGTCCAACTCGTGAAATGTGCGGGGAGATGCCGGTTCCGCCTTGAGTCCCAATCCACAAAAAACCATCGGAAGTTTGAGCAAGTCCGATGATGACATTGTCGGGCAATCCGTCATCGGTCTGCCAGATGCGGCAAGCCAATCCTTGCTGCTTCCAAAAACTGGACGCACCGACAGGGAAAGCAGACAGGCTGCCAACAAAATTGCTATGCGGAAAAGGGGCCTTCCGGGCTCAGGAAACGAGGTTGCCTGGGAAGAACCTGAAAATCACTCCAATGCTCCCCCAGCGAGGTGCCGAGCGCGGACTTCAGTCTACGAGTTCATCAACGTGCTGCCGGCATCTTGTCGGCGGGCGGAAGCAAGTTGGGCAAATACGCGGTATATTCCGCGCTTTGCTCAGTTCTCGGGATCCAAAATATGAACCGGCAGCGGCAGGATCGCTTGGTTCCAAAAATTGCGAAGCTTGCCTTGCGCATCCCGGAAAGCCAGGCAGCGAAATCCGGCGCCGATGACGACGATGGGGCTGAGGCGAAATTTTCTTTTGGTTGTTTTGGTCGTATTGGTTTTCATAGATGCATGTGAGAGAGCAGATCGACCGCCAAGCGTATGGCCATATTTTGGCATTCTCTTGACGAAAATTGCCCGTCGGCCCGCGGGAGCTTGCAATTCACGGGGGGAATAGTAAAACCGTGCCCATGCGTCTGCGCCTGCTGGTGCTTGATGATGAAGAGACAATTCGCCGCGTCCTTTCGATTTTTTTCGAAGGGAAAGGGTATGACGTGACTGCCACCGGCATTGCGGCGGAGGCTATTGCGTTGGCGGACCTCGAAAAATTCGACCTTGGCATTTTCGACGTCAATCTCGCAGGCGAAAGCGGATTGGACCTGCTCCTTTACTTCAAATCCAATTTTCCCCACATCCCCGTCATTATTTACACGGGAGTGGCCGATGACGATTCGCTCGACAAGGCGACCTTTCGTGGTGCGAATGGATTCCTGCGAAAAACCGAACCGTTGGATAATCTTTTCGAAGCCGTTAAATCCTACGTGAGCGCGTCTTGAAGGCTCTAATCCTGGGGCATTTGACTTGAGTAGCTCTGATTCCCCCCAGGCTCGATTTACTTCCCGTGCTGGAACAACTTTTCCCTCTCATGGCAGGTGAGAGAGCAGAGGTTCTACTCCACCTCTTCAATCTCCAAAAACCCGTGCAACTGCCGTATGCGCGTGGGATGCCGCATTTTCCGAAGCGCCTTGGCTTCGATCTGGCGGATCCGTTCGCGCGTGACCTTGAATTGCTTGCCGACTTCCTCGAGCGTTCGTGCGTAACCGTCCACCAAGCCAAAACGTTGTTCCAGGACTTTTCGTTCGCGCTCGTTCAGGCTGCTGAGCACATCGCTCAATTTATCTTTCAGCAGGCTGAAACTGGTCATCTCAGAAGGGTTCTCGGTGGATTTGTCCTCGATGAAATCTCCGAAATTCGTGTCTTCACTGTCACCCACCGGCGATTGAAGGGAAATTGGCTGTTGTGCCATCTTCACCACGGCCCGCACGCGGTCCACCGGCAATTGCATCTCATCGGCAATTTCCTCCGGCGTCGGCTCGCGGCCAAAATCCTGGAGCAAGCGCTTCTGGGTGCGCATCAGTTTGTTGATCGTCTCGATCATGTGCACCGGGATGCGAATCGTGCGCGCCTGGTCGGCAATGGACCGGGTAATCGCCTGGCGAATCCACCACGTCGCGTAAGTGGAAAATTTATATCCGCGCCGGTACTCGAATTTTTCCACGGCCTTCATCAGGCCCATATTGCCTTCCTGAATTAAATCCAGGAACGACAGGCCGCGATTCGTATATTTCTTCGCGATGGAAATGACCAGGCGCAGGTTGGCTTCCACCATTTCGGTTTTGGCCTGCAGCGCTTTGACGGAGAAAATCTTCAGCAGGTCATAAGTCTTGAGATATTCCTGGCAGGGCATGCGCACGAATTCCTCCAGCGCCCGGATTTTGCGCTGCTCGGATTCGATGATGATGAGCGCCTGCGGCGATTTGCGCTGGCTGTCGAGTTCCTCGATGGCCTTGAGGCTCAAATTGATTTTGTCGTGGATGTTTTCCGCCACGAGCGCCATTTCCTCAATGACTTTCTGTTTGTAAAAGAATTTGTCGTAAGTCTTCTGCAGTTTTTCGTCGGCCTTTTGGAACCCTCCGTGAACCCGGTCCGCCCCCCCCTTGCTCGCGCCGTTCTGCCATTCGGCATATTTTTCATCCACCTGCTGGTCCAACTGGCGGACGTGATTGATGAGCCGGCGCAACTCGCGCAAGTGCGTGTCACGACCGTCAATTTTCTTGTCGAGAATGACGCGGTCAAAGCGTTCCTTGGGCGGTTCGGAAACGAGCTTTTCGGCGAGCGCAATGTGTTCTTTGCCGGCGAAACCGAAACTGTAAATGATCACCTTAACTTCATTTTCCGCGTCCTCGATGCGCTTGGAAATTTCCACTTCCTGCTCGCGCGTCAACAGCGGCACCTGGCCCATCTGCTTCAAATACATGCGCACCGGGTCGTCGAGAATATCGAGCCGTGATTTGTCCTCCTCCTCCTCCGGTTCCGGCTGCTTCACACGGTCGACCTCGGCCTGGTCCACAATTTCAACTTCCAGGTTGCGTAGCTTGACGTAAACCTCGTCCAGTTCCTCGCCGCTGACTACGGAATCAGGCAAAGCCTCGTTGACGTCGTTGTAAGTGAGGTAGCCTTGTTCCTGGGCGAGACGGACTAGTTCCTTTATCTTCTCCGCAATCTCGGCGGCGCGGTCTGCGGGGTTGCCGGTGCCGTTGATCGCTGTCACCACGTGCCCGTTGCCGGGCGTCGAGCCGGGCTGGCCTGGGATGCCATTGCTCGGGGTGTCAGGAGAATTTTTGGCGGTGTCTTTGTGTCTGGACGCGCCGGTTCTTGACGCGGGCGTTCGGGCCTTCTGCTTCGACATACAAATCTAAAATAAATTATGCTTCCAACCCACCAATTCTGGAGTGGCAATATGGGAAGCGCATCATACGCAGTCAAGCGGGGAAAAGATAATTTTCTGTGTCGCAAAAATTTTTATCGGAGCATTGGCGAAAAATTTTCACTGTTTCGCGCAACCCCGGCATAAAGTGAGAGTGTTTCCTCTGCCGTCCGGTTCCAATCAAACTTTTTTGCCTGCGCCAATCCCGCTTTGCGCAGGCGTTCGCGCGCGTCGGAACTTGTTGCCAGCCAGGCAAGTTGTTTCGCAATGGAACCGATGTCATCCGGTTCCACGATGGCAGCCGCGTCGCCCACAACTTCCCCGAGAGAACCCCGCGTAGAGCAAATCACCGGGCAGCCGCACGCCATCGCTTCAATCGGCGGCATCCCGAATCCTTCATAGAGCGATGGGTACACGAACGCGTCCGCCGCCCGGTATAAATCCGGCAACTCGTCATCCGCTACAAAGCCCAGGAACCGGATGTCCGACGCAAACGGCGAGATCCGCGCGGCGGCGTGAATGGTCTCCGCGCCGTGCCAATCACTACCGCCAAAAACCAGCTGCCAATCAAGGCCGGTGGCGGACTTGAATTCGTTGAACGCTGAAATTAAGCGCACGTGGTTCTTGGCCGGATGTTCGAGCCGGGCCACGTAAAGAAAAAATGGCGCGCGCAAATCATGCCGCCGCGCCGTTTCCGCCCGCGCCTGCTCGCGTGAGCCGGGAAAAAAACGATCGTGCTCGAGGCCATTGTGAATCACCCAGATTCGCTCATCCGGGACTTTGAAAAATTGCCCAATGTCCTGCGCCGTGTTTTCGCTGATGGCAATGATCGCGTCCTGCCGCTGCGCCAGGCGGCGCGCAACCACTCGACCGTAAAACATTCGCGTCCAACTGTATTTTTTGGGAACGCGAAAAGGCGCGAGATCGTGAATCGTGGCGACGAGCGGGCAGGGGCGGGACCAAGGCAGGCGGCGATAGCTGGGAACGTGCAGAACATCGAGTTGCAAACTGCGGGCAAGCCGTGGCAGGACATTCTGGTGCCATAGGATGTTTTTTACGGGCGAACGAAATTTTTCGGCCACCGGCACCAGTTGCATGGAGCTTCTCGCGAAATCAAACAGCGGCAAATCTTCTTCCAGAACGAAAAGCACGAACTTATTTTCGTTCGCGTACGGCAAAAACGCCCGGAGCAACGCGAACAAATATTGCGCGATGCCCGTTTTTCCACGTTGGATCACGGAGGTGGAAATGCCAATTCGCATCAGATTTTATTTTGGCCGGTCATTGGGCCGTCGGAAACCGATGTTCTGAACGCGATATCATTTAACAGCAAGCTCACGCGGGTTTTCGGCCAAAAGAAACTCATCCAATCTCGCCAGGTGGACCACGTTTTGCACCGCGGGTTGCGGATGAATGAATTCCAGTTTGACGCGCTGAACCTGCGCCAGTTTTTTCGCGCGCACCATCAAGCCCAGGCCGGTGCTGTCCATGAATCGCACCCCGGACATATCAATGACCAATTCGCGCCGCTGTTTCGATGTGAGATGTGCCTCGGTGGTAAGCCAGACTTCCGCGGCGTTCGCGGCGGTGATTTCGCCTTGCCACAGCACGGGATTGATCGCTGCCGGGCTGCGCAACCGTACCGCGCCGGATTCTTCGCGCGTGCGCACAGCAATGAGTTGCTGCGCCGACGCAAAATCCGGCGCCGTGGCGAAAAAATTCTGCAATTGCATCAACGCCAGCGCCCGTCGAACCGCCCGGCTGGGCGCGAGCAAAACCAATTGCCGTCCGTCCTCGCGGATTTTTTTCTGCAACCGGATGAGCAGGCCCACGCCCGTGCTGTCAATGAATGTCACGTTGTCCATTTCCAGCAGGCAATGGCGGCCATCGGCGACGGCCTGGTCGAGGAGCGGCACGCCCTCGCGCACGGCGGCGAGATCGAGCCGCTCAGGCAGCTTTATCCATTGCCAGTTTCCCCCCGCCCCAGTGGCACGGGCGTCCCGCCGGTGCGAATCGAAACGCACGGGCAGGACGCCCGTGCCACTAACGGCCGGTCGACCCGACCGAGATCGCAAATACCACAATTGCGCAAACAGCGCCCAGCCGAAGACCCAGAGGTCTTTGAAGTAACGTTTGAACAATCGCCGCGGTTCCTGCGCGAGCCGGTAAATCCATTCCACGCCGCTGCGCTGCATCCAGAGGGGTGCGCGCTTGACGGAGCCGGCCAGGAAATCAATGGTTGCGCCCACGCCCGCCGACACCGGCACCCCCAGCGAGCGATAATGCATGGCGATCCATTTTTCCTGCTTGGGACAGCCGAGCGAGACGAACAGCAAATCAGGTTTGGCCGCGATGATGCGGCGCTTGATTTCCTCGTGGTCCATCTCCAGCAATTTGTTGAACGGCGGCGAATAATGGTCGGCGATGATTAAATCAGGATGCAGTTTTTTTAAATTCCGGACCGCCCGCTCAGACGATTCAGGCGTCGCCCCCAGGAAAAAGACGCGATAACCCTTTTCCGCGGCGACCCGGAGGAGCAGCGGCACGAGGTCCGCTCCGGCCACGCGTTCAAGCAATGGGTTCCCCAGCAATCGCGACGCCCACACCAGTGGCGTGCCGTCGCAAAGGACGAGATGGGAATCGAACAGGATGCGGCGCAACTCCACGTCTTCTTTGGCCTGCACGAGAAAATCCACGTTGGCGGTGACGAGATAATGCGGTTCGCGTGATTCCACCATGCGCTCAATCGCCTCGATGGTTTCCGCAGTCGTGATGTTATCGAACGGTACGCCCAATATGGCAATGGGCGGATTCGCATAGCGTGTTCGTTCTGGCATCAAGTCAATCATCAGGGATCTATCAAGACCTGAATCGCGTTTGCTGAATAGACGGGTGTTGTATCCGGGGGGTGAGGGATAAAGACCTACCAAGGGGGTCGAGGGCCGAAGGTCGAGGGTCGAGGGGGCGCACGGGCGCCCTCCAGGATTTGGCGCCATCGGGCGTGAATAAATGGGTTCGTTTGGTGGTTTTTGTGTTTCCTGTAAAGATGGTTCGCGGAGGCACCTTTTCCGGAAGCAATTTTTTATTTTTTTAACCGGGATTTGGTCGGATTTACCCGGATAAGGTCGGAGGTGGTCAGGGGCAGGTGTTGGACCGAAGGCAACGTAGTGCCTTCCAACCGCACCGCTGGGACAGAATTCTGTCTTCACTCGGCGGATTCTTTCAGATTTCTGGAAGCAGGAAAAACTTACGGTAATGTTTTTCGAAGCAAGAAATTATGGGGCAGCGGTTTATGAATAAGGAAAGCAGGAAAACAGGAAGGAAACCCGAGTGGTTTTGAAATTGCGAAATGATTTCGTTTTTTCGGAAGACGTTGCCTTTGAAGCGATACTGACGACTTGATCGAGATGCGTGAGAGTGCCTCACTGGAAGATTGAGTCAGCGTAGACTCACGTCTCTCTGCGGCTACGGGGTTTGAGAAATCGTCAGGAGGCAAGGCCGCCAAAGCGTGTAAAGTGCGATTGGCTCCGGCAACCTTGCCATCCCAACATTGTTTCGGTTTATTATTTCGTCCGGCTGACAGAGCATTTTGTCCGGCGGTCATAGACCGCCGCTACAGGAGCGCCGCCACAAAACGAACGAGGAGCCGTCGGGATTTACGACTCGTGGGTCACGATGGACGCGAGTTGAGAACAACTCTCGCGGCAATCGCAATCGGACGAATCGCAAATCCGAACGGCTCCCCGTCGCATCCCCACTAATTGACTTTGCTGGCATTGCTTCATACGACAATCACCAGTTCAGCGCTGCGCTCGCGGACAAGCGTCTGGCGGTCCGCGTAGTGCAAGGCGGTTTCAACTTTTTCTTCGAACAACGTCGGGAACGTGAGCAACGGATAAGGCGTGACCCACGCCAAAGCGGCGGCTTCGTTCGCGGCCCGTCTCACACCAGCGACGTATTCCGGCTCCGTAACGTCATTGATGCTCCGCAAGAGCAATCGGTTTTTGAGCCGTTCAAGTTCGGTTTCTTGTGTCGCCCGGAAGGGCGCGGGAGGAACCGGCTTCACTTCGAAGCGTGTTTCGGGCCCGAACCTGGTCGGGACCCGTCTATAGTTTGTGTTCATGTTTTCTTTCGTTTCTCTCGTTTGTCCGGCGCGAGCCGGGGTTGTTATTTTCCAAACAAAAAACCCGCGATTGACTGGCAATCGCGGGTTTGTCGGAAATTTTTTGTTATCGTTTAGAAAATTCCACCCACGATGCCAACAGCCAGACGGGAACAGCCGTGCCAAATGGACATGCGTCCCTTGACCGGCTGCGCGCTTTGCTGCGTTGTATACGTGTTTGTCATTTTCTAACGCCCATAGAAAACACTATTTTCCCTGGTTTGTCAAAAGAATTTCGCTTCAAAAATATCCGTGATTTCGTGATTTGCGCGGGAAAAATGGCTAGCTAACGATGTCGTTCTCTTCCGCATATTTACGGGAAATTGATAGCGTCCGCAGTCCGTATTTTGTCGCCCAAATTTCAGTTTCCTTTTGGTAAATGGCTGTGTATTTATGGCCTCTGAAAAGCGGCCATTCGAGCCTGAATCGCACGAAGGGTTAGCCCTTAAAATAATGGAATCCACGTCACCGAGTCCCGCGCCGGTCGTTGCGGCAACAAACTTGTCCTCAACCAAGGACATATGCTACACTGGGGCAGAGATGAGCGATAAAGCTTCATTGAAGATGGTCACCTGTCCGTGCTGTGAGACGAAGGTGTTCATCCCCGGAGATCTTCCTCCCCTCGCCACAGTTGCCTGCAGCAAATGCAGCAGTCCCATCATGATGCCGCTCATGCTGCGGCAGTTTGAATTACGCAGCGTGATTGCCTCCGGCGGAATGGGCACAGTCTATCGCGCCTACGACACGGTGCTGGATCGAATGGTGGCGGTGAAACTGATGAAGAAGGAGTTGCTGAACGACCCCGAGGCATTGGAGAATTTTTTTCGCGAAGCGCGCGCGTGTGCCTCGCTCAACCACACGAACATCATCCACATTTACACCTTCGATGAAGGGGAAGGCCAGCGTTACCTCGTGATGGAACTGGCGGATCGCGGCAGCCTCGATACGCGCATTGAAAAACAGGGGCGCGTGTCGGAAATCGATGTTTTGGACATCGGTTACAAAATGTGTCTGGCGCTGGATGTGGCCCTGAAGCACAATTTTTTGCATCGCGATATCAAGCCGGGCAACATTCTTTTCGATGCGGATCACGAACCGAAATTGATCGATTTCGGACTGGCGCGGGGCGTGGATTTTGAGCCGGAATCGGTGACGGAGACGCATGGCACGCCGTATTACGTGGCGCCGGAAAAAATTCAGCGCGAAAAGGAAACGTTCCTTTCAGATATGTACAGCCTGGGCTGTACCCTTTACCACGCGATTACCGGGCATGTGCCATTCGACGCCGCGACAGTGGAGGCAGTGGTCGCTGCGCACGTGCATACCCCGCTCACGCCACCCAACGAGGTCGTGCCGGAAATTACGCAAGCCACCAGTGACGCATTGGTGAAGGTGCTCGCCAAAAAACCGCAGGATCGTTTTCTCAGCTACGACGAATTCTCCTCCGCACTCTACATGTCGCGCGCTCAACTGCTGTATCAAATGTCGCAGACGGACCCGCCAAAGCCCTCGGGGAAGAAAACGAGCTGGTGGCGGCGGTAAAAGTTTTCAGTTTTTCATAACTGGTGCGAGCACACCTTCTCAGTAAATAAAAAAGGCAGACCGTGAGGGCCTGCCTTTTTGTCCGTTTGGATTATCCCCTTCTTAAGGCGTGTTCGTTTTGGTGGTGGAATCGGTTGTCGGAATCTTCGGCCCGATGCGAAGGCTAACGACATCCATTTTGCCATCCGTGTTCTTGCGATAGGAGCCGGCCACGTTATCACCGACGGCGGCGTCCTGAAAGGTTGCCGGCTTGCCGGTTTTGAGAATTTTCGAGGCGGAAGTGATTTGAAGGGTCATTTCGCCCACGGAAATCGTCTTGGCGCTGTTGTCCACGGTTTTGATTTTACCGTGAAACGGCAGGACCCGATGCGCTGCCATTCTCGGCATGGCGTTCGTGGTTTGCGCACGAAGGGCAACCGGTGTTCCAGTCATGATAATAGCCAACAGACCCAGAAGACTGAATTTGAGCGCGCGTTTATTCATGGAGTGTTTTAATTGTTGAATTCCCAGTTGTTACGCCTGTAACGCTATCAAGCCCATGGTCGAAATCCAAGTCCTTTTTGAAGCCGGAGGAAGGGGGTTATTGGATAAATGGATGCATGGATTAATACGGCTGCCGTCCAACGACCCCGGAATCCATTGATCCAACAATCCATTAATCTCCCGCTCTCGTCGCTCACCAACTGCCATCCACCAGCGAGTCGGTCACGTTTTTGGCCAGTTCATCGGCGAGCCCGGGAATGGCCTGGCGTTCGGCGCTGGTCAAGTCCGACCCGACACGCACCAGAGTGTAGGCGGTATTGGTCCAATTCGTCGTATGACCGGTGGAGAGGTCGCGCGCTGTGATTTGAGCAGTCACACTGACGCGGTAATCCTGCACCGTGAGCACGTCACGTGGTTCAAAATTCAGCTCATGCCGGACGTATTTGGTCACGACGCCCGTCACCAGGATGTCCGCGTCGCCACGCGTGGAAAGACGATAGGTGCCATCTTCCTGGATGCGCTGACGCAGCGCGGTAGTGACGGCATCGCCGAGCCGCGGCTCGAGAGTGTGGTTGAGGAAAGGGGTAATCCGAATCTTTTTGTCGCCGGCGATGACTCCGTTGGTGGGACCCAGTTGGTACCCGGCGCATCCGGCCACGAGCGCAAGCACAGCGCAGCCTGCCAGGACGCGGATGAAGGAAGGGACGGATGGATGGATGGATGGATTATTGGATAAATGCCTGGTGGAAGTCCGCCGATCCCGGAACCCATTAATCCAATTGTTCAGCAATCCGATAATCCAATTTTCGCGTCGGCACCGCATGGTTATTTGTTGGCGGGCTGAATCCGCTTATTCAATGCCTCGATGCGCACGCGCGCCCGGGTGGCGTAGAGGGAATTCGGCTCGGCGAGAAGCAGGTTCACGACTTCGTTGTAATAGATTTTGGCCGAAATCCATTTTCCGTGATCCTCGTAATATTGCCCGATGGAGAAATTGCCACGGGCCTGCTCGTCCTTGAGCGAGGCGATGATTTTTTGCGATTCCGGCAAGCGCGGATCGTCCGGATAAAGCGTCATGAAATCGGTGAAGGTGGCGATGGCCTGGCCGGCGGTGCTTTGGTCGTATTCGGCGGTCTGGGCCTGCTTCTCGTAAGCCAGCCCCGCGCGGAACAAGGCGTCCGCCGCGATCTGGCCGCGATCATGATAACGATCAGCGGCGACCTCGTAGGCTTTGGCGGCTTCGGGAAAGTTTTTTTGTTTTTCACGCGCGGCGCCAATCTTCATTTGCGCCTGGGGTGCGATTTCGCTGAAGGGACCGTCCTTGACGATTTTTCCATACATGTCGGCTGTGCGCTCCATCGAGGGGAAAAACGGGATATAAGTCCAGAGCCGGAACCATTCGCCGTTAAGGAAACGGTTGGCAATTTCGTATTGTCGCGTGAGAACTTTTTCGCTGTCGACGAAGCGCGGATATTTTTCGAGCAAGACCTGGTATGCCTTGAACGCGCGCTCGTCCCATCCTTTGGCCTCGTAACATTCACCCAGGATGAACTGAGCCTGCGGCGCATAATCGGACAGCGGCCAAACTCGGACCGTGCGGCGGGCTGCTTTAAAAGCGGTGCTGTAATCCTTTTTGTCAAACGCGTCCTGCGCGACAATCAACTGGTCCTTGGCGCGGGTGCGCTGCCAATTGCCCTCGCCACCGACGGATTCGTAAGTCCAGCCTTCGCCGGGCGTATAAATCAGCGGCGCCGGTGAACGAAAGGGAACCAGCATCACGCTTGCGAAAGCGAGGAGTAAAAAAACGAACCGGCGATTCATGGGCGCACGTTAGCGACGGGCTTTGGGCAAGTCAAGACGGGTGCGGATATTACACTGAAGCACCAAGCGTCCAACATCCAAGCCCCAGAGAAATTCCAAGCCCCAAGCTTGAAAACAGGCGCTTCGCATTTTGGAATTTGGAACTTTTGACTGGAGATGCCGCGCCCGCTCACCCTCTATAAACCACCATCACCGCGTAATCCGCCAGGATTTTTTGCGAGCCGATATCCACGTGAGTGTAAGTCAGCGGCGTCAGGCTTACGACGTTAGTCTCGCCGATTTTTTGCAGGAAATTCGTGAGAAACTCCTCGAACTTGTCGTGTCCCACCTCGATGCAATCCGTGTGGCGGATGACTTTAACCCGCATCTTTTTGTCGGAATTTTTCGCGGCGGCCTCCAGTGGCACGAGCGGCTTGGCAATCAAGCTCTCCGAGGTTTTGCGGACGGGGACTTTCAGGTGTCTCTCGATTTTTGCGGCAGCGGACGAAGCGATGGGATTGGCGGGATTCAACGTTTCCGACGGCGCGCCAGCGAAAGTGGGCAGGCCGTGCGGGCTGTCGTTTCCGCTCGTGCGCGTGCCGGGAGTGCCGGGCTGTGGGATGACTATGGTTTCTTCGCACGAAGGACATTCGATTTCGGAGCCAGCACCGGCAGCATCGACCTCAAGCTCCTGTTCACAATTCGGGCAATTGAAGATGATGTCCATAAAACGAGTGTTGTTTTCGACAGCGAAAGCAGCATAAAAGGTCGCCAGGGTTCTGACCAGCAAAAAACACGCAACGATTAGTGGCACGGACGTCTCGCCCGTGTGTTTCCATTCACAAAAATGAAGCGCTTGTGCGCGGATGCGCATGAAATTTTCCGCTCGCCCTTGCAAGCCGCGCAACTCGACCGTAACTTGCACGCGGAATGTCAAAATCGTCCGCGCGGTCCGCGATCCGTCTCCGGGGCGTCCGCCACAACAATCTAAAAAATTTCGACCTCGACCTTCCGCTCAATCGATTGATTGTCATCACCGGATTGAGCGGTTCGGGAAAGAGTTCGCTCGCCTTTGATACGCTTTTTGCGGAAGGGCAGCGGCGATATATCGAGACTTTTTCTCCCTACGCGCGGCAGTTCTTCGACCGCATGGACAAGCCGCAGGTGGACAGCATCGAAGGCATCCCGCCGGCCATTGCCATTGAGCAGCGCAACGCCGTCAAAACCACGCGCTCCACCGTCGGCACCATGACCGAAATCGCCGATTACATGAAATTGGTTTGGCCCACGATTGCGCAATTGCATTGCCGGCAATGCGGACGACTGGTGCGCAAGGATTCGCCGCAACAGGTGTGGCAGTGGGCGAATGATGAATTCCGAATGACGAATGGTGATTCGTCCGCGGCGGACATCCTGATCACGTTTGATGTTCCGTTGGCGGAAAAAATCTCGTTGGAGGAATCGCTGGCCCTGGTTTCGAAACAAGGTTATCAGCGATTACTGGTCGGCCATGAAATCGTACGGCTGGAAGAGGCCGCGGCGCGGATTGGCCATTCGTCATCCGTCATTCGTCATTTGACCGTAGTCCAGGACCGCGTGAAGCTCGCCACCGCCAATCGCGCGCGTTTCGTCGAAGCCTGCGAACAAGCCTATCATTTCGGCAAAGGAAAACTGACGCTCCACGTTACCGATCCGAAACACGCAACACGCCCGCCATACCACTTTTCCAATCGCTTCCACTGCGCCGAATGCGACATTGAATACCGCGAACCAACGCCCGCATTATTCAGCTTCAATCATCCGGTCGGCGCGTGTCCGGCGTGCAAGGGATTTGGGCGGATTATTTCCATTGATTACGACCTCGCCATTCCTGATCGCTCCAAAACCTTGGCTGAAGGCGTCGTCCGGCCGTGGCAGACGGGACATGGTCTCGAATCCCAAAATGATTTGATGCGGGCGTGCCGGCAGCTCGAAGTCCCCACCGACGTGCCGTTCGAGAAGCTCTCGAAGAAGTGGCAGGAGTTCGTCATCAACGGCGAACCTGGCTATGGCACCGACGAGGAGCACGAATGGCCGCGCGCGTGGTATGGCGTGAAAGGCTATTTTCGCTGGCTCGAATCGAAGGCTTACAAAATGCACGTGCGAGTGTTGCTCTCACGCTACCGGGCCTACACGACTTGCCCCGACTGCAACGGCGCGCGCTTTCAGCCAGAGACGTTGCTGTATCTCCTAAACGTAGGATCCCGATCTAATCGGGACCTGTCTCCATCTTCAGGCGAAAAATTAGAGACCGGCAAAATGCCCGTCCTGCTCACGCTCGCCGATTTTTATCAACTGCCAATCCGCGATGCGCTGGCACTCATTGATCATTTTGTTGAATTGAAAAAGTTCAGGCCCAACGATCCGGTAGGCCTGGT
The DNA here is from genome assembly GCA_036272195.1 of Verrucomicrobiia bacterium. Taxonomy (GTDB): domain Bacteria; phylum Verrucomicrobiota; class Verrucomicrobiia; order Limisphaerales; family DASXHY01; genus DASXHY01. The sequence goes on from DATAZE010000009.1 coordinate 19,952, forward strand.
CTTCAACGAAGTCCGCTCGCGACTTGGTTTTCTGAACGATGTCGGCCTGAGTTATCTCACGCTGGACCGCGCCACGCGTTCGCTTTCCGGCGGCGAAACCGAGCGCGTGAGCCTCACGACCTGCCTCGGCACGCGCCTGGTGAACACGCTGTTTGTCCTCGACGAGCCGAGCGTTGGCCTTCATCCACGCGACACCGAGCGCCTGGTTCGAATTCTCGAACAATTGCGCAACGCCGGAAATACCGTGGTGGTAGTGGAACACGAAGCCAGCGTGATGCGCGCGGCGGACCAAATCATCGATCTTGGTCCGGGCCACGGTGCGACGGGTGGTGAAGTTGTTTTTCAGGGAACGTATAAGGACATTTTGAGGGCCAAAGACTCGCTCACTGGCCAATATCTCAGTGGCCGAAAGGAAATTGAAATTCCGGAGCGAAGGCCCGTAAGACAGGCGTCTCGCCCGTCTTCCTATTCCAAAAAAACGAATGTGGAAATGCATGGCTTCGCTCTGAATGAGCGCTCTGAAAATAATGGAGACAGGTCCCGATTAGATCGGGATCCTACGTTGAAGCTCGCGCACGCAACCCGCCACAACCTCAAGGATGTTTCCGTGGAAATCCCGCTCGGCCGGTTCGTCTGCGTGACCGGCGTCAGCGGCTCAGGAAAAACCACGCTCATTCGCGAGGTCATTTTGCCGGCGCTGGAAGCGAAACTCCGCACCCAACTTGCCAACTTGAAATTTGCGGCCAAGGCTTCCGAACGAATCGAGGACGAGAAGGAGAACGAGGATGAGGGGGAGGGAAAACCTGAAACTCAAAACTCGAAATTCGAAATTGAATTAGCCGGCTTCGAGAACCTCCGCCGCGTCGTGCTGGTCGATCAATCCATTCTCGGCAAGACGCCTCGTTCCAATCCTGCCGTTTACATCGGAGCCTTCGATGACATTCGTGAGGTGTTTGCGCAATCTGAAGTCGCGAAACAGCGCGGTTTGAATGCCAGCGCCTTCAGCTTCAATTCCGCCCAGGGTCAGTGCGAACGATGCCGGGGCGCGGGGTTCGAAAAAATCGAGATGCAATTTCTCAGCGATGTCTTCATCCGCTGCCCGGAATGTGATGGCCGGCGATATCGCCCGCATATCCTGGAGGTGAAAATTCAAGGCGCGGACGCCGAATGGAGTATCGGGGACATGCTCGAGGCCACGGTTGACGAAGCCATCCAGTTTCTTTGCGGCTTTCCCGAATCGCGTCCGGCGGTGCGCGCCGCGGAGAGTTTGAAATTGTTGCAGGAAGTCGGCCTGGGCTATCTGCGGCTTGGCCAGCCGATTAATACCTTGTCCGGCGGCGAGAGCCAGCGCCTAAAGCTGGTGAAGCACTTGGCGGAAGCGACACAACGTGCCGCGGATGTTCGGTCCGCAACCCGGGGTAAAACGGAAACCGAACATGGACGAGACGCCCATGGCACGCTGTTTCTATTCGACGAACCAACCACCGGCCTGCACTTCGACGACGTGCGCGTGTTGCTCAAGGTGTTTCAGCGCCTCGTCGACGCCGGGCATTCGGTGCTTGTCATTGAACATAACCTGGACGTCATCAAATCCGCGGATTGGGTCATTGACCTTGGCCCCGGCGCAGGTGATGAAGGCGGGAAAATTGTCGCGCAAGGAACGCCGGAGGAAGTCGCCGCGTGTGATACGAGCCCGACCGGAAAATTCCTGAAGGATTTGTTGAACCCGCGACCCGCCGCGTCGCGTTTCCCGGACAAAAACGGAAACGGCCATGAAACTCGCTACCCAAAATTGACCGGAGTTGCCCGATAATGTGGTGTGAAAGAAATACATTTGAGCTTGCAGGACACTTGAAGTCGAAAGTGAGAAGTGGCGCGCCAGCGTCTTGGACTGCGGCGGCCCTTTGCCGCTCTCGGCCAATACGGACGCATCCAAAGCGGCAGAGGGCTGCCGCAGTCCAAAACCTCGCGGACTGCGGAGCCTTCGAAATATTTCAACACTGAGTTTATGCTTCGTTCCACAGATGAATTGAACAATGCCGACGCGATCGTGATTCACGGCGCGCGCGAGCATAATTTGAAAAATCTCTCGCTCGTGATTCCGCGCGACAAATTCGTGGTCATCACCGGCGTCAGCGGCTCGGGCAAGAGCACGCTTGCCTTCGATTTGATTTTTGCCGAAGGCCAGCGGCGCTTTCTGGATTCGATGAATGTCTACGCGCGGCAATTCGTCGAGCAAATGGCGCGGCCGGACGTGGACCTCATCACCGGTATTCCGCCGACGGTAAGCATCGAGCAGCGCAATTCCCGCGGCGGCGGAAAAAGCACGGTGGCGACGGTCACCGAGATGTATCATTTCATCCGCCTGCTGTTCGCGCGGCTGGGAACGCAATATTGTCCGGACTGCCAATTGCCGGTGGAAGCGCAGACGCGCGATGAACTCGGGCGCCGCCTGCAAGGCGAATTGAAAGCGCGCGGCGATTTGCTCTTGCTCGCGCCGGTGGTGAAGAATCGCAAAGGTTTCCACTCGGACGTTGCGGATTGGGCGGGGAAACACGGCTACGCGGAAATTCGCGCGGACGGCAAAATCTTTTCCACGCGGGAACCTTTCCGGCTGGATCGTTTTCGCGAGCACGACGTGGAAATTGTGACCGGAGTTTTGGAGCGAAAGAGCGCGCGGATGTCGAAGACGCCGCAACAACTCATCGATGAAACCTTGAAGCTCGGCCACGGCATGTTGCTCGCGCTGGACAACCACGGCAAGACCAGCATTCATTCCACCGAGCGCTCGTGCCGGAATTGCGGCAAGTCGTTCGGGCCGCTTGATCCAAAAAATTTCAGCTACAATTCCCCGCAAGGCTGGTGCCCGCGCTGTCGCGGTTTCGGCGAGCTATTTTACATGCCGGAAGACGTGGACCGCGGCGCGCGTGAGGATGCCATTGCGGAGTCGTGGTATGAATGGCAGGAAGGCGAGCGCGAGACTTGCCCGGATTGCAATGGCTCGCGATTAAATCCCTTGTCGCGCGCGGTGCGCCTAAGCGTAGGACAGGCCTCCCGCCTGTCTTCATTTGGGAAAAACAAAAAAGTTGGAGACAGGCGAGACGCCTGCCCGACGATTGATACGTTTTCACAAATGTCCGTCGAGGAAGCGGAGCAGGCTTTTGCCAAAATGAAATTCAAAGGGCGCGAAGCGGAGATCGCCCGCGATATTTTGCCGGAAATTCGCGAGCGATTGAAATTCCTGTGCGAGGTCGGCCTGGGATATTTGCAGTTGGGGCGCGGCGTGCCCACGCTTTCCGGCGGCGAAGCCCAGCGCATTCGTCTCGCCGCGCAACTGGGTTCGAACCTGAGCGGCGTGCTTTACGTTTTGGACGAGCCAACGATCGGCCTGCACGCCCGCGACAATGAGCAATTGCTCGCAACGCTGGAAAAATTGCAATCGCGTGGAAACTCAGTGGTGGTGGTCGAGCACGACGAGGAAACGATGCGCCGCGCGGACTTTATTGTGGACCTCGGCCCGGGCGCCGGCGTGCACGGCGGCCAGGTGGTCGCCGCGGGAACATTGAAGGAATTATTGCGTCACCCGGAATCGCTGACGGGAAAATTTTTGCGAGCGCATAAGAAGTATCCGACGCGGGGAGAGCGACGACCAGTTAATGTAGGACAGGCGTCTCGCCTGTCTCCATCTTCAAAGAAAAACAAAGTCAAAGACAGGCAGGATGCCGGTCCTGCATTAGTTTTACACGATGCCTCAAAGAATAATTTAAAGGATCTGACCGTAAAATTTCCGCTGGGCCGCCTGGTATGCGTGACCGGCGTGAGCGGTTCAGGAAAAAGTACTTTGATTCGCGAGTGCCTGGTGCCCGCCCTGACCCGCGCGCTCAAAACCCGAAACCCGAAATCCGAAACCCGAAATCTGAGCGGCCTCGAATCCATCAAAGCTGTCTATGAGGTGGATCAATCGCCCATCGGCCGCACGCCGCGCTCGATCCCGGCGACTTACGTGGGATTTTTTGACGAGATTCGCAAGCTGTTCGCGCAGGTGCCCGAGGCGCGGTTGCGCGGATATTCGCCGAGCCGCTTTTCCTTTAACAGCGCGCAGGGCCGTTGCCCCGAATGCGAGGGCGCGGGCCAGATCAAGTTGGAAATGAATTTTCTCCCGCCCGCGTTTGTGCGTTGCGAGACCTGCGGCGGCTGCCGGTTCAATCGCGAAACGCTCGATATCGAATACAACGGCAAAAATATCGCGCAGGTGCTGGAACTTTCGGTCGAGGAAGCGATGGAATTTTTCGGCAGCATGCAGAAAATCAAGCGGGCCCTGCAGGCGTTGTGCGATACCGGGCTTGGTTATTTGAAACTCGGTCAGCAAAGTCCCACCTTGAGCGGCGGCGAAGCGCAGCGCGTGAAGCTCGTGACGCATTTGCTGACGGGACTGAAGGAATCGCAGCAACAACAGCTTTTCGATGCTGACGAGAAAGGTTTGAGCGCAAACGCAGCTTCGCGGTCCGTGAAGCGGAATCTTTTTATTCTAGAAGAGCCTACCATCGGCCTGCACATGGCCGACGTGCAACGGCTCGTGGATGTTTTGCAGCGCCTGGTGGACGCCGGTCATTCGGTGATTGTGATCGAGCATAATCTGGATTTGGTGGCTGAAGCGGACTGGCTGATTGATCTCGGGCCGGAAGGCGGCGAGGGCGGGGGACGCATCGTGGCCGAGGGCACGCCCGAGCAGGCCGCAAAAGGAAACTCGCACACGGGAAAGTTTTTGCGTAGCGTCCTGCGCGGCGCATGAGTTCGCCCTATAAAGAAATTCTCGATGGCAAAACGATTTTGCGGGCCGCTCCCGGCCCGCGGCACGAACTGATTTGCGGCCGGCTTCATTCGGTCATTCATGCCAGCGTGGCCAACCTCGCTTCCACACGATTGCTTGCGCCGCGTTCGGAGGTGAAACTGCCCTCGGGAGAAATCGTGTGCCCGGATTTGGCGCTGGTGACGCAGGCAACGGGCAAACTGTGGCTGGCGGTGGAAATCGTCAATTCCGAGGATCATCGCCCGGACACGGTGATCAAAAAGCAAGTTTACGAAGAAATAAAATTGCCGCGGCTGTGGATGGTGGACCCGCGTTATGACAACGTGGAGACCTATCACGGCAACGAATATGGGCTGATGCTGAAAGGAATTTTAGCGGGCCGTGAATCGCTCTCTGAGAAATTGATCCCGGAATTTCACATTGGAATTGCGGAACTGTTCGCGGCGTGACGCCGGGTCTTTCTTTTGCGAACAGCGGTTGGAGTTCAGGCTTTGGCATGACCGCATCCCGGAGCAGCTTGAAAGCTGAACTCCAACGCGTTTGCGCGACGAATGAAAAGAACCTGCCCGGTGAACCGGGATGACGGTTCTTCAGGCTTGTTTTTTTTACGCAACCAATCAATCTTAACACGGCAACGGAGAGGTGGCCGAGTGGCTTAAGGCATACGCCTGGAAAGCGTAAGCACCTCAAAAGGGTGTCGAGGGTTCGAATCCCTCCCTCTCCGCCAGTCTTCGCCTCGAGCGCAACCGAACGATGAGTCCGGTTTTGAATAGTTCCATTCGCATTTTTGTCTAAATCAGGAGTGATTCGATCAATGAAGCTGTTGTTGGTGTCGGTAGTCCTCTTGCTGGGCACGCGAAGTCTCTCCGCGAAATTCGTTCTCGATCCACACACGTCACCGCTGACCAACCGGCCGCCGCACGTCCACTGGCGCACGATTGACATCCACCCCGGTCCCAACGCACCAAAGATACATTTTTACGACAAGCTCAATCCGATCTGGTGGTTAAAAAATGCCGACGATCCCAAGCCCCCCGCCTGGTACCGGCCCGACGACAAGCATCGCCGGTTGAAATGGAGTTTCCGCAACCCGCTGCATAATTTTGATTGTTACGTCATTGGCGTGGCGGACAAAAAATGTCACCGGAGCGGCCGTTTCCCGGATAAAAACTCAGACCCGCGCGGGGGTTGGGATTTCGAGGCCACGCGCTATAAATTTATCTGGCTGCCGTTCATCGCGTATCATCGTCAGAAATTCGATTTCTATTTTGGCTGGCGCAATCATGGAAATTTCGGAATCAAAATTAATATCAATCCGAAACAGAAATCAGGGAAGGACTCGCCGACAGCGAGCCCTGATGCTGCGACTCCAGCCGGTATCCCGGCAAAGGAACCGGAAGAACAACCCTTGCCGGGCAGTAATAAAAATTAATCTCCTGTTTGCTTCCGGCGCCGGGGCCGTAAAAAAACAACGGGCCGCGTGTCCGAAGACATGCGGCCCGAGAAAATGATGAATTGATTAAGCGGAACGGCGGCTGCCGAACTTATTCCGCAGCAGTCCGATTCCGGTCAACGCAGCGCCCAGGAGCACGACGGTGGAGCCACCATCCGGCACAGAGGTGTGAGTGCTGGATCCCGGATTGAACAGCTCCCAGTGCGAAAGCGCGTCGCTGGGAATCGTGAACGTCCCGGTCAAACCGCTCACATCCCAAGCCAGCCCGACCTGGTTGTGGCCCAGGCCCAGAGTATTACCGGCGCCGTAAAACGCGTAGAGATATGTGTAGCCCGAGCCGGACCCAAAAGTCATCGACCCTGGAACGGTCACGGTTGAAGAATCGGCGGTCGGAAGAGAACTGAATGAGTTTCCGGACCGGACGACTGTATTGACGTGAGGTCCGATCGTCACCGTAGTCGTTCCATTGAGGCTCAAGGCAATCAAGCCATTGATAAATTGCGCGTCGTCGGCGGGCGATTCCGGCAGGGCCGGGATGACGTCGCCGAGGAATTGAGAACTGCTCAAAGTAAAATTTGTCGCGTTGGCGTTCGATGTAATTCCCAAAAGAAAAGCGCAAACCGTCGCACCGACAACCGTAGTAAGTTTTTGTTTCATTAAGTTAGGTCGTTTGTAACAGTCTGCCATTTTGGGCGAGACTACGGCTTGTTAAGCACGTCTGCTACCATGTGTCCTGAATAGAAATATTCGCTCTCTTTTTTGGACTTAACAGGCTTCCAGTTAACGAATTAAGAATTCGAGATTTAATCGCCGCTGAATTCGGCTTTCGACTCACGATGTCATTTAAAGACGACAAGTTTGTTTGCTATATCGATAACCCTGCTGAGGAAATCGCATAAGTATCTCACTATAAACAATTTATAGATAAATATTAAAGTGTAAGCTAACCCGACGTTTTTGCGGGTTCGTGAGGCCGCCGTAGAGGAAGCGGGATGGTCAGCGAATGGGGACGATTTCGTAGCCTCGTTGGCCGGTCACTGGTAGCTTTTTTCGAGATCGTGAACGCGCGGCCAGACCGGTGAGGATGGCGGCGTGCGGTCTTTCACGTCGGCGAAAATGCGTTTGGCTTCCTGGGGATCGTCGCGGGTAATCATCACCACATAGTCCAATTGAATCCATGCCTTGCGCGGGTCCTGAATGCTCGCGCCGTAAGTCTTCAGCCAGCTTCCGAGCGACGCGCTGCCGTGCTGTTCCGCGGCTTTCAGCGACGTTTCCCATCCCGGCGGCACTCCCGGCAACGCGTCCGGGTTCACGACCGAAGCGGCCGCTTGCTTTTGTGCATCCGCTTTTTCGTCCTGCACTCTTTCCCAATATTCAAACATCTGCCAGGCGCCGAGCCCGACGCCGACAACGATCGCAATGATGATTATTGTTTTTATCATGATTCTTCGATGCGCTCGACTCGTGCGCCGAGTTTGCGCAATTTCAGGTCCATGTTTTCGTAACCGCGATCCAGGTGGTAAACGCGATTGACCTGCGTCGAGCCTTTGGCCGCCAGGCCGGCGATGACCAGTGCGGCGCTGGCGCGCAAATCGCTCGCCATGACCGGCGCGCCGCTCAAGGGCTTGCCGCCCTTCACGATCGCACTCGGTCCTTCAATTTCAATTTCCGCACCGAGTCGGGACAACTCACTGACATGCATGAAGCGCGATTCAAAAATGCGTTCCGTGATGATGCTGATACCGGGCGTGAGGGTCATCAACGCCATCATTTGCGCCTGCACATCCGTGGGAAAACCGGAATAGGGCAGGGTGGTCACATCGACCGGTTTCAATTTGCCGTTGCGCGAAACCGTGATCGACGACCCTTTGCGGGTAATCTTCACGCCCGCATCATGCAGCTTGTCGAGCACCGCGTGTAAGTGATCGGCGCGCGCGCCGTGTAGGGTCACTTCACCGTTGGTGGCAGCGGCGGCGATGGCGTAAGTCGCGGCTTCGATGCGGTCGGGAATCACTTCGTGCTCCGCGCCATGAAGTTTTTTCACGCCGGTAATGGTGATCGTCGGACTGCCCGCGCCGGAAATTTTTGCACCCATCGCATTCAGAAAATTGGCGAGATCCACCACTTCCGGTTCGCAGGCGGCGCTTTCAATAATCGTGACTCCGTCCGCCAGTGCCGCGGCCATCATGACATTGCCGGTGCCGAGAACGGTCGAGCCCGCGCGCCCGCCGAGAAAAGTCGCCGCACCGAGTAATTTCTTCGCGCTGGCTTCGACGTAACCGTTTTCGATCCGGATTTTTGCGCCCAAAGCCTGGAAGCCTTTCAAGTGCAAATTGATGGGCCGCGCGCCGATGACGCATCCGCCCGGCAGCGAGACGATGGCTTTCTTCAGCCGGCCCAGCAGCGGGCCCATGATGCAAATCGAGCCACGCATTTTGCGGACGAGTTCGTAATCGCCCGAGCCTTTAATTTTTTTGGCGTGAATGTGGACGGTATCGCCCTTGACCTTCACGGTTGCGCCGAGCCATTCCAGGATCTGCGCCATGAATTTCACGTCGCTAAGGTTCGGCACGCGCCGGATGACGCAAGGTTCGTCGGTGAGCAACGTCGCCGCCATGATGGGCAGCACGGCATTCTTGGCGCCGCTGATGGTGACTTCCCCGTGCAATGGCACGCCGCCTTTGATGAGTAAACTTTCCATTAAATCGTTTTGTGTAGCGGCGGTCTGTGACCGCCGCAATTTTTTGGTGAATTGGCGGCGCTCGCAGAGCGCCGCTACAATTGTTTTGCGATTAAAATTCTCTGGCGGTGAGTGTAGTCTTCGCGGATGGCTTCGACAATCCACTTTTGCGCTTCAAAAATCCCCCGGATGGAATCGCCCTGGCCGTCGCCAAATTCCAGCATAATTTTTCCAGCGGGTTTCAAGAACTCCCGTGCTTCAATCGCAAAGCGGCGGTAAAAATCAAGCCCATCGGTCCCGCCATCCAGAGCGCCGCGCGGGTCGAAATCACGGACCTCGGGATCGAGCGTTTCGATTTCGGCGGTCGGGATGTACGGCGGGTTGCTGATAATGAGGTCAAACGTAGACGCTTTCGATAAGGCGGCAAATCCATCGCCTTGCAGGAATTCAGTTTTCTCGGCCACGTGATTTGCGGTGGCGTTTTGCCGGGCGACATCGAGCGCGTCTGGAGAAAGATCGAGCGCGACGATTTTCGCGGCAGGGCACTTAACAGCAAGCGCGATGGCGATGCACCCGCTGCCGGTGCCGAAGTCGAGGGCTTGGCCGTCCGGGAAATTATTCAGAAACTGCCACCCCAGTTCGGCGAGCAGTTCGGTTTCCGGCCGCGGCACCAGCACGCTGCGATTCACGGCAATTTCCAACCCGCAAAAAGAAGTTGAGCCGACGATATGCTGCAATGGCTCGCGTTGTGCGCGGCGTTTGATGAGTTCGCGATAGGTATCGGTTTCGGCATCCGTCAGCGTGCGCTCGAAGTTCAGATAGAGCTTCATTCGCGGCAGTTTAAGCAAGTGCGCGAGCAGCAGTTCCGCCTGCAAACGTGGCGACTCAACGTCTTTTTTCTCCAGAAATTCCGCGCTTTTTTGAATGCCCTCAAGGACGGTCATTGGCACAGGTGATAAAGCATAACCAGCCGCGGTCGCAAGCTTTAGCTGGCAACCAGGAACCAGATTTCAGTGCCGGTTTGTTACGAAAACGCGTCGCTTTTGTGACAAAAGTTAAGAGTCAGCGTCGAAACGGCTTTGCTGTTGATAACCTGTGAATAGCCGGTGAATAGTTCGGCATGGTGGCTAATCTAAATAGCTTTCCGGCTGAAACCACGAGCTACCGCTCGCTCTGGATCTCCGACGTTCATCTCGGCACCAAACACGCGCAGGTCGACAAGCTGCTCGCTTTCCTGCGCGATACCGAATGCGAGCATCTCTACATTGTCGGTGATTTCATCGACGGCTGGCAGTTGCGCCGCAAATGGTATTGGACCGAGGACTACAATCTCCTCATCCAAAAACTGCTCCGCAAGCACCGCAAGAAAACCCGCGTGACGCTGATTTATGGCAACCATGATGAGTTCCTGGAAAAATTTGTGGGCATGAGTTTCGGAGCGGTGCGATTGGTGGAGCGCGCGGTCCACACCACGGCGGACGGCAAACGTTATCTCGTCATTCACGGGCATCAATTCGATGGCTTGTCGCATTTCAACCGTCTGCTCGATCGCGTTGGTTCCACGCTTTACGACCGGATTCTCGACATGAACGTTTGGATTAATCGTGCGCGGCGCGCGTTGGGTTTTGGCTATTGGTCGTTCGCGAGCTACATCAAACTCAAAGCCAAGGCGGCGGTGAAATACGTGACGGATTACGAAGACGCCATGATTCAATTCGCGCGCAAAAGCGGCATGAACGGCGTCATTTGCGGGCACATTCACCGGCCGGAAATTCGCGACCTGGGCGACGTGCTTTACATGAACTGCGGCGACTGGGTCGAAAATTGCACGGCGTTGGCGGAGGATTTTGAAGGCAAGTTCACCCTGATTAAATTCCATGAAAATAATGTTCACAGTGCAGGGGGAGGGACGAGGCCACATGACGCAGGCGATCGCGATGCGCGAGATGCTGGAGCGGCGTGGGCATCAGATCGTGGCGGTCGTGGCCGGCACGAACCAAACGCGGAGCCTGCCGGCTTTCTTTGAGCAGGCCTTTTCGGTGCGAGTGCGGCCCATCAGCAGCCCAGGCTTTTCGGTGAAGGGCCACCGAAGCATTTCGCTTGTCGGCACGCTCACGAGTCTCATCAAGGGCCTCCCAGCGTACAAAAAAAGCCTCGCCATCATTCGTGACACGATCCGGGAAGTGCAGCCGGATTTAATCATCAATTTTCTGGAACCGCTCATGGGCGTTTACAATTTATTGCACGCGCACAAAATCCCGGTTCTCGTTGTCGGCCACCAATACATGCTCGAGCATCTGGATTTCGTCCCGGAAAAGAAATTCCGGATGCAGCAACTCGGGATGAAGTTTTACGTCGCCGTCACCGGCGCGCGTTCGTCGCGGATGGCGCTGTCATTTTATCAAGCGCCGGATATGCCGAAACGGAGATTTTTTGTTTCGCCGCCGATTTTGCGCCGCCAATTGTTTGAGTTGAACCCGGATTTGTCCGGCGGGCATTTGCTCATTTATTTGCTCAACCACGGCTACGCCGAGGAAATCATTAAATGGCATAAAGAAAATCCGACGGTTCCCATCCATTGCTTTTACGACAAGCCCGGCGCTCCGGTGGAAGATCATTACGATGCGAACCTCACCTTTCACCGCATCCACGGCGAGAAATTTTTGCAGATGATGGCGACTGCGCGCGGCGTGGCCTGCACCGCCGGGTTTGAGTCGGTGAGCGAGGGCGCGTATCTCGGCAAGCCGCTGCTCTTGATTCCGGTGGAGAATCATCTGGAGCAATATCTGAATGCGTGCGACGCCGAGCGAACCGGCCTGGGCCTCCATGACTCCAGTTTTCACCTTTCCCGATTACTGGAGAAGCCGAAGGGCGAGGCAACGGCGAAATTTCGTGCGTGGGTGGATCAGGCCGAAGCCCTCGCCATGCGCGCCGTGGAATCAACCGCGGGGCCACAGGCAGTGCCGAGCGCAACGGCAAGGCCTGCCTTCCATCCGGCGCAATAAACATCTTAACAGGAGGAAACTGAGATAACGGAGAGTTTTGTTTCCTTCGTTTTCATCTGTGTTCATCTGTGGCTTAAAGAGTGTCTCGCCTTTTCGGGGTATTGACCCGACTGGCTTCGGCCGGAATACGACTTAATTTGCACGCGAGGTATCGCATGCAAAGAATAATTGCTCTCCTGGGTCTCGCCGCGCTTGTCAGTGGCTGCGCAAGCATGGCCATGCTGCCTTCCACCTTTGGCTCGCTCAATCCCAGTTCGGCGTCGCTCGAAATCCACAATCAGACGGAGGTCAAACTCACCGAAGGCAACTTCATGGTGATGAAGACTAATGTGGTGGGCCAATCCCGGGGATTTTCCCTCCTCGGATTTATCACGCTGGTCCCGGCGCGATTTCAAACCGCGATGGACCGGTTGTATGTGAAAGCCGAAATGCAAAGCGGCAAACCCCAGACGCTCGGAAATGTCATCATGGAAAAAACGAGCGCCTATTGGATTTTATTTTCGATTCCGCGAGTTTCGGTCCGCGCGGATGTGGTGGAATTTATTCCCAACACTGCGGCAATTTTGTTTCCACGTCCGCCGCCGGATTCTCCACCTCCCGAAGGTGAAAAGTCCGGCACGGCCAAAAGTCTTTGATAAATAAGTTTTAAGCTTCTGCCCGGAACCTGGAACTTCATCAAAATAGACCCAGCAAATGCCGCGCCTCGATAAGAAACCCCAGCCACCACACCAGCAATACGCCGCCTTGCAAGTAGAACCACACTCCGAAAATGCTTTGCGCCAGCCGCACGGCGAATAGTTCGCAAAATAATGACGCCGGGATCGCATTCGGCGAGTTTCGGATTTTCAGCAGTCACACACCGACCCCTAAAGCAATCGTCAAGCCTGCCGCGACGCGTTCATTTCGGATGAGGCGGACCAGCCATGCATAAGGCGCGAAAATCAGAAATAAATCCGTAAATGCCAATCCGAAGAGAGCCGTCGCCAACCAGCCATTAAGATCAACCGGATACTCTTCCGGGCTGATTCGCCGCATTGCCGGGTCGAGAGAAAAATGCAGCCCGAGCGCGCATAGGATTCCGACGAAAGTTGCGGCCGTAAAAATGGACGGTTTGATCTTCAGCGTGAACACCGGGCGGCGCGTATATTCAGTGTGCCACGCAAACACAAACGCCCACAGGACAAAGCCGCCCAGAAAAATTGTGGCCTCGACATACCACAACGCGAACGGCCGTTTGCCCCACTGCACCATTCGCGGCAGGCAGAGAAGCGCGCTGGCCGCGGCGGCGATGGCGGCAGTGGTGACGACTTGCGGTTGAGCGAGCCGGCGCATGTTCGCGTCTAATTTTTTATCGATGCGGCCAGCAAATACCACGCGTCATGCGGCAGCCATTGTTCGCCCCAGCGCCAGTCCTCGTCCTTGCCGGTTTCGGAATATTGCAGGTCGAAATCAATATCGTGGTCGTCTTTGTAGCCGCTCGTGATGCCGTTCACGATGCCGCCCGGTGCGTTGTGGTATTCGTAGGCATCGAAGAACATGTAAAACGGATTGTTCCGACCCGTGCCCTGCAACATGCAACAGTCGTAGGGATTCAACCCAAGAATCCAATTTAATTGATCCCAGGCGTATCGCTGCAATTGATGACAAAACCTTGGGTCATCCTTGAAATACTTCACCGCCATGCGCGCAGCGGTCGCCATCGAACTCAGCCGCGCGTTCTCGCCCTGCCACCACGGCGCAGTCTCGGTATCGTGCGGGAAGAAAAATGCCGTGCGGCGAAAACCATTCGTGCTTTGCACTAATTGCCGCGCATAACCGAACGGATTGGCGACCTCACTGGTCGTTTGCAATTCAAACTCGAGCGATTTGCGGACCGTTTCGAGAACGCGTTTCCGCGCTGGCCCGTCGGCAATTTCGCAATATTCCAGCAGGCTCACCACCGGCAATCCGGCGTCGGCCGCGTGGAAAAAAGGGCGGTCATTGTCATCGGCGCGCCAGTAATTGGTGTGGCCGCCGCTGGTGACGAGGCGGGCCATCAGGCTTTCCGCTCTTTTATCAGCGGCCACTTTGTATTTCCAGGATGAGGCGACATCCATAACCCGCACGGCCTTGAAAAGTTCCGTCGCCGCGAGCAACGCGCAATAATCATCCACGATGTTTTCCTTGCCGTCGTTAAGGTAGAAGCGGTTGTTTGCCTCCAGAAAGTTAAATGCCTGCGCGGCCGCCGTCAGATAATCAGGATTGGAATACTCACCGGTGTCGGCGTAAGTGCTGGCCAGCGCCAGCGCGGCAATGGCGACGCCGCCGCCGTTGCGGTAGCCGACTTCGTAGGCGGTTTTCTCGCCCGCTGCGTGCGTCTCGCCCATGTAGGTTACATTCTTGTTGGTCTTAATGGCGAAGCCGCTGCCTTCGCGCGCAATGCGGCGATCCTCCGCGGCCTTCTCCGGCCCCGGCGCGCTGATCGAGCGGTAAAAGGAACCGGTCGAACTTTTCACCCGCACTAGATAATCTGCGCCGAACATCGCCTCATCCAGCAGGCGGCGTTTGTATTGGCGGAAATTCGGGTCGCCGCGGCGTTGCAATTCCTCGTAACTCTTGAACAAGCTCCAATCCGAGAGCGGGATTTGTTGCGGATTGAAATAAGTGGAGAAGGAAAGATGCGAAAGATGTTTGCCGTAGTCACCCGTGGCATCGAACCATTCGCCGTGCACATCCGCGGTGTTCGTTGAACCGTCGAATTTTAAATTGTGGTCCGCCTTGTCCAGCAAGCCCGAACTCCGCTGGCCCTTGAACCAGGAAATGACATCCGGCAGTGTATATTTCTCAAGCAGATTCCGGTCGACATGAAAGGGAAACGACCGCACCGCGCCTTTGCCGGTGGCGCATTCAATCGAATAACTTCCTTCAGCGTTCACCGCGCTAAAATCGGCCGTCCAGAAAATCCAATCCTTCCATTTGTCGACCGGGCCGATTTTTGCGGTTGGGCCCGCGAGAATTTCTTTGCCGCTACGCGCATCAATAATTTTGAACGCATTCACCTCGTTCCCCACACGGCCGAGAATCACCGCTCGCTTGGGAGCGTCCGTTTCATAGCCAAGATGGTTGACCAGGATTTTGATTTCCTGGGCAGCGACGATTTGGTTTAGGAGAAGATAAACCAGGAAAACCGAAAGGCGCGAACGAATGTTCATGCGGCAGATTGTTGCCGCGCCTTTTTAATTGGCAAGAAAGTTTAGTGCGACTTTAATTATCTCTGTTGGATTTTGGAGGTTTATCCGTGGTCATTTCGAGCGAATCGTGTTAAGCTTCGCTCGGGCATATGGCAAATTTCGGCGATGAATTAATTCCCACCCGGGCAACCCTTCTTGGGCGGCTGAAAAATTCGCAAGACCAATCCAGTTGGCAGGAATTTTTCGACACTTATTCCAAGCTGATCTATGGCGTGGCGCGCAAAGCCGGGATGACAGAAACCGACGCTCAACATGTTTTGGAAGCCACCATCGAAGCCGTCGCCGAGCATATGCCGCGGTTCAGGTATGATCCGCGAATCGGTTCCTTCAAGGCCTGGTTGCTGAATCTCGCGCGGTTGCAAATTATCGCCCTCGCCTGTAAGCCGCGATCGTCCAGTAGTTCCCACATATCGACGGTCGATGCGGATTCGACCACGCGAGCCCTCGATCGGATGTGGGAAAAAGAATGGGAAATTAATTTGCTGGAGGCGGCGGTAACCAATGTGAAACGGCGTTTGGACCCCGGCAAATACCAAATCTACGACGTTTACGTGAACAAGAAATGGCCCGCGGAAAAAGTCGCGGCGGCGTTTGGTTTAACCGTGCACCAGGTGCACCAGGTGCAGCGGGAGATCACTGAGATGGTCCAGGCCGAAGCCCGCCGGCTGGAGCAGCAGATGCTGTGACAATATGCCCCCAGCAGAGCAACGCTTCAGAGGCACCCGAATTTCGTTCACGT
>DATAZE010000010.1:0-112248 GCA_036272195.1 Verrucomicrobiia bacterium
ATGAATACGATCCATACATTCCACCGATTTACCGGATTCTAATCGGTACCCGTTCCGAACAGGAGCTTTGTGAGCTTCTTTTTCGGATAGCGCGGGACACCATCGGCGTGGCAGATGACACCGTTGAACATTTCGAGCTCAGTCGCCCGATAGCACGCAAGCTTTTAGAGGTTGACGCTGAATTAAAGCCATCCGTCTGATAAAGAGCTGACCGAAGGCGGAAAGGCGCTCAATGTTCCTATATTTGCGCCTCCCGACGTCGGTTGCTACATTTCGGGGGTCGACGAGCGAAAATCTGGTAAAACTCTATTGACTTCAGGTGGTACTTTGCTAGTTTCACGCCTCCTTTGATTGGATTTAGATGAAAACGCATTTGCCGAAAGTGAATTTAGACCAGCGCAAGTGGCATATTATTGATGCCGATGGTATCGTCCTGGGCCGTCTCGCGGCCAAAGTGGCGGACGTTTTGCGCGGGAAAAACAAAGCTGTATTTACGCCGCATCTTGATGCGGGAGATTTTGTCGTGGTCGTGAACGCCGAGAAGGTGCGCGTGACCGGCAAGAAAGAAACGGACAAGGAATACATGACCTATTCCGGCTGGAAAGGCGGCGAGAAATATAAGACCGTCGCCGACCTGCGCGCGAAGCATCCGGAAATGCTCATCCATCGCGCCGTTCGTGGAATGATTCCCAAGAATCGCCTCGGACGCGTGCTCCTGACCAAGCTCAAAGTTTACAAGGGCGACAAGCACCCGCACGCCGCGCAACAACCGGCCTCGCTCAAGGTCGCGAATTAATTTCGATTTGTTATGGCAGACACCAAGACTTCTGAATTCCTCGGCACCGGACGCCGCAAGACGTCCGTCGCACGCGTTCGCCTCTCGAGCGGCACTGGCAAAGTGACGGTCAATGGCCGCACGTTTGAAACCTATTTTCCGACCGATTCACTCCGCATGGTCGTGCAACAGCCGCTGACCCTCACGGGCACCGCGGACAAGTTTGACGTGCGCGTGAATGTGACCGGCGGCGGCCCCACGGGCCAGGCCGGCGCGGTTCGCCACGGTATTGCCCGCGCGCTGCTGATCGCGGACGCGAACCTTCGCCCTTCACTGAAGGCTGAAGGCCTGCTGACCCGCGATCCGCGTATGAAAGAGCGCAAAAAGTACGGCCAACCGGGCGCTCGCAAACGTTTCCAATTCAGCAAACGTTAATCGAACTGGAATTTTGCAAAACCCGCTGGCCGAATGGTCAGCGGGTTTTTTTATTTAAAAATGTTCTCTGCGTCTCCGCGTCTTTGCGTTAAAAGAAAACAAAATGAATTCGAAAAAAGTAGCGATAGTCGGTGCGTCCGGTTACTCCGGTGAGGAACTCGTGCGGTTGCTGCTCCATCATCCCGATGTGGAACTAAGCGCCGTCACTTCGCGCCAGAACGCCGGGCAGACGCTCGCACACGTATTTCCTAAATTCGCCAATCATCCGCGCGCGAAAGCGCTCCGCTTCAGCGAGCCGAAGGCAGAAGTTCTCGCGAAGCAGGCCGATATCGTGTTCCTCGCCCTGCCCCATGGCGTAGCGGCGGAATATGCCGTGCCACTGATTCAAGCGGGATGCATCGTCATTGATTTGAGCGCGGATTTCCGATTGAAGAGCGCGGCGGTTTACCGGGAATTTTATGCCCACGATCATCCCGCGCCGGAACTGCTTGAGAAATCAGTCTATGGGCTGCCCGAGATTTATCGCGAGCAAATCAAATCGGCGACGCTGATTGCCTCGCCAGGCTGTTATCCTACCAGCGTTTTGCTGCCGACGATTCCGCTGCTCAAGACAGGGCTGGTGAAGCCGGCGGGCATCATCGCGGATTCACTAAGCGGCGTCAGCGGCGCGGGGCGCAAGGCGGAATTGGATTATTTGTTCGTCGAGTGCAACGAAAGCGTGCGGCCTTACGGCGTGCCGAAGCACCGGCATCTTTCCGAGATCGAGCAGGAGCTTTCGTTCGCGGCGAATGCGCAGGTAGTGATTCAATTCACACCACACTTGATTCCAATCAATCGCGGAATTTTGACGACGCTTTATTTCGCGCCGCAGAAACATTTTTCGACCGAAGCGGAAGCAAAAGCGTTGGGCGAACAGATTGCGGCCTGTTACGCGAAGGCTTACGGCAACGAACCTTTCGTGCGGTTGCTGGAAGGCAAGGCGCTGCCAGACACGAAAAATGTGGCGGGCACGAACGTGATCGAAATCGCGTGGCGCCTGGATGCGCGCACGGGTCGGCTGATCGTGATGAGCGCGGAAGATAACCTGGTTAAAGGCGCGAGCGGCCAGGCGGTGCAGAGCATGAATATTTTGTGCGGATTTGCAGAAACGGCGGGATTGCTATGACGGCGCCGATTCGTTCCTTGAAGCGTATCTGCATTTTTTGCGGCTCCAGCCAGGGAAACAAGCCCGCTTATGTCGAGGCCGCGAAAAACGCCGGGGGCGAACTTGCCCGGCGCGGCATCGGTCTTGTCTACGGCGGCGGAAACGTGGGGCTTATGGGCGTGGTCGCCGACGCAGTGCTCGCGGCAGGCGGCCATGTCACGGGTGTGATTCCCCAGGCGCTCATGGGCAGGGAACTCGGACATCGCGGATTGCCGGATTTGCGCATCGTCAAAACGATGCACGAACGCAAGGCACTCATGGCGGAACTGGCCGATGGATTTGTGGCGTTGCCGGGAGGCATTGGCACGTTCGATGAATTTTTTGAAATTCTCACATGGGCGCAACTTGGCTTGCACGACAAGCCCTGCGCGCTGCTCAATGTGAACGGGTTTTTCGATCCCCTGCTCCGCCTCGTGGATCACGCAATAGACGAAGGGTTCATCAAACCGAGGCAACGCGATTTTACGATCGTCGATTCCGATTTTGGCACGTTACTGGAACGCATGGCGCATTATCACGTTCCGTACGAGCCCAAGTGGATCACCAAAGAAAATATTTAACGGACGTTTTAAATGAAAGGAACCGGAAATGTCGTGTGGAGCGCGGCGGATTATGCATCTAACTCCACGGTGCAACAAACCTGGGCGCGTGAACTCATCGCGAAATTAAAACTGCGCGGCGATGAGCGCGTTCTCGACGTGGGCTGCGGCGACGGAAAAATCACAGCTGAAATGGCACGCGCGATTCCGGATGGAGCGGCGGTGGGCGTGGATGCTTCACCACAAATGATTGAATTCGCCAGCAAGACGTTTCCTCCGGGCAAGAATTCAAATTTGGAATTTCACGTGCTGGACGCGCGAAAAATTCAATTCATTCGCAAATTCGATGTCGTATTTTCCAACGCCGCGCTGCATTGGGTGGATGATCACCAGGCTTTTTTGCGCGGAGCGGCGTCCGTGTTGAAGCCCGGCGGGCGGCTCATCGTTTCGTGCGGCGGCAAAGGCAATGCCCACGATGTTTTTCTCGCGTTACGTCCGGAAATGCGGTTGAAACGCTGGCGGGAATTTTTCCGCAAGATGGAAGCACCGTATTTCTTCCACAGCCCGGACGAATACAAAAAGTGGCTGCCACGTTTCGGATTTAAAACACGCAGCATAAAACTCACGCCGAAAGACGCGACGTATCCGGGCGCCGAAGGTTTTGCCACCTGGCTGCGCACAACCTGGTTGCCCTACACACAGCGCGTGCCGGAAAATGTCCGCGAGGAATTCATCGCCGCCGTGGTTGAACGCTACGTGGCGAAACATCAGGTTGATGCGAAAGAACTCGTCCACGTCCGCATGGTGCGGCTGGAAATTGACGCGGTAAAAGTTTGAAGTTGAACTAGGAAACCAGCTAAAGCTTGAACTCCAATTTCCGGGTTGAAATTGGCGATAACTGTGCGCACTCTCGCGCGAAGCTGACATGAAAAAAAGTCTTAGAGAAATTGAAGGCTCCGTAGTTGCGCCTAAGGGATTCAAGGCTGCGGGTGTTTTTTGCGACATCAAGCGACTCGGCACCGGCAAAGGTTCCAATAAAGGAAACAAACGCGACCTGGCGCTGATCGTTTCGGAAACGCCCGCGACAGTCGCGGGAATGTTCACGACCAACCAGGTTTGCGCGGCACCGGTTAAAGTTAGTGTCGAGCGCGTCAAACGCGGCAAGGCGCAGGCGATTGTGGTGAATTCCGGCAACGCTAATGCCTGCACGGGCAAACAAGGCCTGGCGGACGCGCAGGAAATGGTGGGCTTCGCCGAGCGAGCGCTGATTTTGCCAAAAGGCTCCGTGCTCGTCGGTTCCACGGGCCGGATTGGCGTGACGATGCCAATGGATAATGTTCGCGCGGGAATCATTGAAGCGGCGGTGCAACTCGGCTCTTCGGTTGAACACGCGGCGCAGGCGGCCGAAGCCATCATGACGAGTGATACCCGACCGAAACAAATTGCCGTTGAGTTCAAGCTCGGCGGCAAGACGGTACGCATCGGCGGCATGTGCAAAGGCGCGGGGATGATTCAACCGGGAATGTCCGCGACGGGAAAACGCCCAGCGGCATTTCCGCAAGGCCTGCACGCCACGATGCTTTGCTTCATCACGACGGACGCAGCCGTCGAAGCGAAGACCCTGCAAGCCGCCTTGCAGGAAGCGGCGGCGCTAAGTTTCAATCGCATCACAGTCGATGGCGACATGAGCACCAACGACACAATGCTGGTGTTGGCAAACGGAATGGCGGGAAATGCAGAAGTCAGAAGTCAGAAGTCGGGAGGTGGAATTTTTCAGGCAGCATTAAACCATGTCAGTCTCGAACTTGCCAAAATGATTGTGCGCGACGGCGAGGGGGTGCATCGGGTGGTGACGGTGCGAGTGAACGGCGCGAAAAATATCACCGATGCCGACGCGGCAGCGCGCGCGGTGGCAAACAGCCCATTGGTGAAAACAAGCTGGCACGGCGGCGACCCGAATTGGGGGCGCATCATCGATGCGATCGGCTATTCACCAGCCACGGTCGTGGAGGAAAAAATTGATATTGGTTACTGCGCGTCTGGAGCAAAACAAATTCTCTGGAGCCTCAAGCGCGGCCAGCCGACAAAGGTCAGTTTCAAAGAATTATGCGCAGCTGTGGCGCCGAAAGAATTCGATTTGCACATCAACCTGAATCTGGGCAAGGCCGGCGCGGTGATGTATGCCGCCGATTTGACGGAGGAATACGTGGAATTCAACAAGGGCGATGTGGGAGATCCGGCCTCGCTCGGAGGATAACTGTAGCGGCACGGGTGTCTCGCCCGTGCGAATAGGAACACACGGGCGGAACACCCATGTGACTACGCCTAAGCTTTGATCCCTGAGCGGCTTAACACACTGTAGATATCGTATTCGGCGGCGCGCGCCTTGCGGCCACGCAGCGCGTTGGCAGCGTCGTCGTTCACGAACATTTCCGTGTCCGGATTCCAGGTGAGCTTGCGGCCAAGTTTCATGGCGATCCACGCGGTGGCGCACGCCTGCAAGCTGCGTGCGGCCTGGTCCACAGGTGCGATTGGATCGCGATTCGCCACAACGCTTTCCAGCCAGTTCAAATAATGGTTCGAGCTGCGCGGCCAACGTTTCGCGCCCTCGGGCAACGCGGAAAGCAGCTTTGGATCGCTCGCACGGAGCGGGCCTTTGCTGGCATCCGCGGGCGTGACGACATTGGGATCGCTGTTGGTCACCCGCACGGAACCTCGGCTGCAAAAAGCCCATCCTTCACTGCCGATAAACTTCAGCCCGTTTTCAAACTTGTTATCAAGGACGACCTGCACACCATTGGCGTAAAGCATTTCTATGTGATAGGACGTGTGCACGGTCCAGACGTCGTTCGTCATGAATTCAGCGGAGCCGGTGATGCTGCTCGGGCCGCTGAGTTCCATGCCCATGCCCCATTGCGCGATGTCAAGGTGGTGCGCGCCCCAATTGGTGATCATGCCCAGGCCAAAATCCTCGGTGGTGATCCAGCCGGGCCGGCCAAAACCTTCCTGCGGATGGACCCGCCCTTCCATATAGGGCTGCTCGGGCGCCGGTCCGAGCCAGTGTTCGTAATCAAACGTGGCGGGCACTGGCATGGGCGCGGGCGGTTTGCCGCTGGGTTTGTCCAGGCCGATGCCGATTTCAATCCGGGTGAGTTTGCCGAGCCGTCCATTGCGCGCGGCTTCGCTCGCGGGACGAAACGCGACAAACGGATGCTCTGAACGCTGTTGCGAGCCGGCCTGCAAAATGACTTTCTTTGCGCGGGCAGCCGTGCGCAACGCAATCGACTCGGCGATGGAATATGTGAGCGGCTTCTGGACGTAGATATGTTTGCCGGCGATTGCGGCGCTGCCGGCGACGAGCGCGTGCTGATGGTCCGGCACGCTCACGATGACGGCATCGATGTCCGGACGCGACAGCACATCGTGATAATTGTGATATGCCTCGATGTTAACTTCGGACTCGCCCTTCTTTTTGTAATAATCCGTAATCATTTGCCGCGCGGAAGCGGCGCGTTTGCTGTCCAGGTCGCACACCGCCACGATCCGCGCCAGCGAGTGCGCCATGGTGCCTTCCACATCAGCGCGGCCTTCGCGACCGCAACCGATAAGGGCAACGTGAATTCGTTTGCTGGGAGCATCCGCGGCGAAAAGAGAGCGCGGCAGAATATTCGGCAGGACGGCCAGTCCGGCGCTGCCAACGATGGATGTTCTCAGGAACCCGCGGCGATTCAGGCGTTTCATGGCGCTCAGAGTTTTGGATTATTTGGTGTCCAGCACACGGATTTTGACGTTGCGGAAAGAAACCATGCTGCCGTGTTCCTGGAGCAGGATATGCCCGTCCGGCCAATCGCCAAATCCTTCAATCGCATGGTATTTGCTCCCGGCAACCAGCTTGTTGAATTCCGGTGTGTTGCGGTCGTACTCGACGATTTTCTCACCGTTCAACCAATGCTCAATATGATTTCCCTTCGCAATAATGAGAGCGTGGTTCCATTCGCCGATGTAATTCGGCTTTTTGTCTTTGGACGCAGGAATTAGATCGTAGAGCGAACCGAGCGTGCGATCGCCGTCATGGCCAAGTTTCGCGTCCGGATGGCGGAGGTCATCCAGAATCTGATATTCCGGTCCGATGGCCGAACCGATGGGTGCAGTCGTGCCCGTGCCCGTGATGGCGCTGAGTTTGGGCTGCACAAAATATTTGATGCCGCTGTTACAACCCGGCGTGGTCTTGAAATCAACTTTAAGTTCGAAATTTGAAAAACGTTCCTTGGTGATGATGTCGCCGCCGCGTTGAGATTCACCGCCGTTGTTGTTCGTGACCATCAATTCGCCGTCATGGATTTCCCAGCCCTCCTCGGGGAAGCCGGGCGCAATCGCACTTTGCCAGCCATCGATGGTTTTACCATCCCACAACAGGCGCCAGCCTTCCTTCTTTTCCTTCTCGGTCAAAGTATTCATGGGCGGTTCCGGCTTTTCATCCCGAGCGGAGACCTTCTGAATGCGAATGTTTTTGAAACGGACCTGGGCACCGTCGGAACTTTTTTCATTGCTGTTATGAACCTGCAAACCAAAGAAGCCTTTGGCCGTCATCGGATCGTGAAAGTCCGCGCGGAGCACGCCGTTGAGATACGTTTTGAAGTGATCTCCAATGGCCACGACGCGGAGATGGTTCCAATCATCGGGATTCGTAATTTTGCGATTCCACTCGGTGAAAGAAATTCCGTGCGGACCCTTGGGGCCGTCATCAGGCTGGATGTAACTGCCACGGCGGTGCTCATCATAGATGCCGCCCGTAAAGGTCTTGCCCTTGAGATCGGTGTCAATTTCCACCTGGTACCCAAAAACATATCCGGGATGCACGGTAATAGTTTTGCCCTGCCACTCGGTGGACACAGTTTTGTCCGCGTAGGCGCTGCGGATTTGCAGGCCGCTGTTCAGGCGCGGATCAGCTTTGAAATCCAGTTCGAGGATAAAATTATCGTATTCCTTCGTTGTGCACAGAAAACTATTTGTGCCGCCGCCTGGGACATGCATCTGGCCGACGATGCAGCCGTCCTCAACAAAGTAAGTGGCGTTGCCGGTTTTTTGCGTCCAACCGGTGAGGTCTTTGCCGTTGAACAGCTCAGTCCAGCTGTCTTTCGCGAAAAGTTGTGGGGTTGCGAGAATGGAAACCGCGAGGAGTGTCGTTTTTAAAATGCGCATAATTATGGAATCAAGCGTCGTGCTGAAAGGACGTTGCCATTACCGCAAAGGTTTCAAACCGGCGCAAGTTTTTTGGCCGGTTACCCGGAAAGAATCCTTTCCTTGCCTGACGACTTCCTTTAATAGAACAGTCACTAATACGATGAAAACCCCAGCCCTTTCCACCTTGATTGTCGCGCTTGCCGGGACGATTTTGTCCGCGGTCGCGCAGACCTCCACTGAAATGCCAAGCGTAATCGAACCCGGCGCCAAGCTCGAACAACTCGCGGGCGACTTCGGCTTTACCGAGGGCCTCACCTGCGACGCGCAGGGCAACGTTTTCTTCACCGACCAACCCAACGATCGCATCATGAAGTGGAGCGTGGACGGAAAACTTTCCACTTTCAAACAGCCCGCCGGGCGCGCGAACGGGATGTATTTTGACGCGAAGGGAAACCTCCTTGCCTGCGCGGACGAAAAAACGGCCCTGTGGTCCATCGCGCCGGACGGTTCGGTGACCGTGCTCGTGCACGAATATGAGGGCAAAAAACTCAACGGACCGAACGACGTCTGGGTGCGCCCCGACGGCGGAATGTATCTGACCGATCCTTTCTACGCACGGCCCTGGTGGGATTACAAGGTCAAGCCGCAGGATATTCAGGCCGTTTATTACCTGTCACCAGACCGCAAAACCTTCAAGCGCGTCATTACTGACTATCAGGCGCCCAACGGAATCGTCGGCACGCCGGATGGAAAGACGCTGTTTGTCGCCGACATTAACGGGCATAAGACTTTCGGGTACGACATTCAATCGGACGGTTCGCTGACGAATAAGCGGCTTGCCGCCACAGCCGGTTCCGACGGCATGACGATAGATGCGGAAGGGAATCTGTATTTGACCGGCGGCGGCGGGGTGCACGTCTTTGACAAAGACGCGAAAAGCATCGGCGTGATACCTGTTCCGCAAACTCCCGCGAATATTTGTTTCGGCGGCAAGGACAAGCAAACTCTGTTCATCGGCGCGCGCACGGGCTTTTATTCCATTCGCACGAAATTCAATGGAGCGAACGCGGCGAAGTAAAGATGATTGACAAAATCAGCTCGTGAGACAAGTGTATCACCATGAAAACCGCGACGGTTCGCGAATTACGAAATGATTTTGGACGGCTGTCCAAGTGGTTGGAAAAGGGCGAAACCATCGAAATCTTAAAGCGCGGCAAACCCGTGGCCGAATTAGTTCCGAAGTCAGGTGGAAAATCGAAAGTTTTGCTCAATGCCACGCCGAGCCCTTATCCTCTTCCCGACGATATTGATGACCCACCGCCGGTTGCTTGGAATGCCGAGTAATGGATTATCTTCTCGATACCAGCGTCTGGCTGCGTGGCGCGCTTTTCAGCCAGACTTTGCCCGAGGATGCGCAGCGCATTCTGGCGAGTTCCAAAGTTGAACTGGCAATTTCAATCTACAGCTTATGGGAGGCCGCAAAAAAACATCAAAAAGGCAAATTACCGTTGCCTATGGATTTGGCGGAATGGTTTAAAAGCGCGATTCCACCGAACCTTCGCGTTCTGCCGTTAACCCCCGAAATCATTGTCGAATCAACCCGTCTGCCCGATTTTCCAGTCAATGACCCAGGTGACGAATTGATCGTTGCGACGGCGAGAGTTCATAACGTTCCCCTGCTCACAACCGACACTCAACTCAAAGGCTATCGTCATGCCAGAGTCCAATATATCAAACCCATCCAACCGAAAACCTGATGCAAGACCTGATTGCCAAAGCTGAGACGCTTCACGAAGCACTGCCGTATATTCAAAAATTCAGCGGCGCGACTTTTGTCATCAAATACGGGGGAAGCTTTATGGATTCGCCGGACGCTAATGTCCGCAATAGCGTGGCGCGAGACATGGTTTTTCTCGAAGCGGTGGAGATCAATCCCGTCGTGGTTCACGGCGGCGGCAAGGCCATCACACGCGCGATGGAGAAGGCCGGGCTGAAGGCAAATTTCATCCAGGGGCAGCGCGTCACGGATGACGCCACGGTGAAAATCGTGGACGACGTTCTTTCCCGCGAAATCAATCCCCAGGTCGTCGCTACCATTACTTCGCTCGGCGGCGCGGCGCAGGGTTTTGCGGGGCCGGAGATTTTTACCTGCCGAAAATTGTGGCTAGATGACAAGGACAATCCAGGTACGAAAATTGACATCGGCTACGTGGGCGAGGTGATCCACGTGAATACCGAACCGCTGCTGAAATGTATCGAGCAAGGCATCATACCGGTCATCAGTCCGACTGCGCGTGGCGAGGACGGGAAAATATACAATTGTAATGCCGATGTGGCCGCAGCACAGGCTGCTATCGCGCTCAAAGCGAAGCGGCTGGTTTTCATGAGCGACGTCCCGGGTTTATTGAGCAATCCGGAAGATCCCGATTCAGTCATTTCGAATTTGAAAACGAATGCGGTGGCGGAATTGAAAAAAAATGGCGTCATCGACAAGGGAATGATCCCCAAGGTCGACAGCGCCGTGGCTGCCATCAAAACCGGCGTGGAAAAAGTTTCATTTGTGGACGGCCGCGTTCCGCACTCGGTGCTATTGGAAATTTTTACCGACGAAGGAGTCGGCACGGAAGTGGTGTTGTAAGGTCAAAACAGTTGTCTCGCGTTCGGCGGATATCTACAATTCCGCCTCCCATGAAAAATCAAGTTACTCCGGAACGAGTCATGCAATTCGTCTGGGGCTATGCCCCCACACTCATCATTGAGGCGGCCGTGCGCCACAAGGTGTTCGATTTGCTGGACGAATCGCCCAAAACAATTCAACAACTCGCCAAAAAATCCGGCGCATCAGCACGCGGGTTGACCGCGATCGCCAACGCGCTCGTCGGCCTCAATTTCCTGTCTCGTAAAGGCGAGCGTTACGCTTTGACTCCGGAGAGCGCGGCGTTTCTTGTCTCCACGCGCCAGGGATTCCTGGGAGCTTTGTACCGGCACATGTCGGCGCAGATTATTCCGAAATGGCTGCAACTCGATCGAGTGGTCCGCACCGGGAAGCCTGCGATGGCGGTGAACAATCAAAAAACCGGCTCGGCATTTTTTGCGGAATTCGTCGAGTCGTTATTTCCGATGGGTTATCACGCCGTGGTCGCGCTCGGCGAACATTTGAAGATCTCCAAAACCAAAACGCCTATTCGCGTGCTCGATATCGCCGCCGGCTCCGGCGTTTGGGGCATCGCACTGGCGAAACAATCGCCGTTCGTTAGCATTTCGGCAGTGGACTGGCCCGACGTTCTGAAAGTGACCAAACGAGTTGCCAAACGTCACGGCGTGGCGAATCGCCTGGAAACCATCCCGGGCGACATCGGCAAAGTTAATTTCGGTTCAGGCTACCAGATCGCCACGCTCGGGCACATCATCCACAGCGAAGGCCGCGAGCGCAGCCGTCAATTGCTCCGCAAGGTTTTCAAAGCCCTCGCACCCGGCGGCACGATTGTCATCGGAGAATTTGTGCCGAACGACGAACGCACCGGGCCGCCGAACGCGTTGATTTTTGCCGTCAACATGCTCGTGAATACCGAACACGGCGACACCTTCACCTTCGCAGAAATGAGCCAGTGGCTGCGCGAGTCCGGTTTTCGCAATCCTCGCAAACTGGACGTGGGTGGAGTTTCTCCGCTTATTCTTGCGACCAAGCCATAGCGGCAAATAGTCAGCCTTTTGGGTGGGGCGAGCGTCCGCGCGAGCCGGCTCGCCGCCCCGCCTGATTTACTCACATTCCGCTTTCATCCGCGGAATCTCATGCTAAATATTCCCCAGTCGGTTTGCATAAAATGAAAGACATTGTTCCATCTCCACCGCCCATCGTGCGCAACGATGTGGCCGCCGTGCAGGCGTTGTTTCAAAAAAATGTCGTGCCCAGCTATGGGCGCTTCGATATCGCCCTCAGCCATGGCGCGGGCGCCTATGTTTATGATGTCACGGGCAAGCGCTATCTCGACTTCGGCGGCGGCATCGCGGTGAACACGCTCGGCCACGCGCACCCGGCCATTACCGAGGCGCTGATCGAACAATCACGGAAACTGGTGCACGTTTCCAATCTCTATTATCACGAGCCGCAAGGCCGCCTCGCGGAAGCCATCGTGAATCTCATCGCTCCCGGAAAAGTCTTTTTCTCCAATAGCGGCGCGGAGGCGAACGAAGGGTTATTCAAGCTGGCGCGCAAATTCGGGCACGATGAGGGGCGGTTCGAAATTCTGACGGCCATCAATTCATTTCACGGCCGCACGCTCGCCGGCATCGCTGCGACCGGGCAGGACAAAGTGAAAAAAGGCTTCGAGCCAATCATGACTGGCTTCCGGCATGTTCCGTACAACGACCTCGCCGCCGTGCGCGCCGCGATTTCACCGGCCACAGTCGCGATCATGATTGAAGGCATCCAGGGCGAAGGCGGTCTGACCATGGCCAGCCCGGAGTTTCTGCTCGGCCTTCGCAAATTGTGCGACGAAAAGAAAATGCTCCTGCTTATGGACGGTGTGCAGGACGGTTATTTCCGGACAGGAAGGTTTCAGTCCTTCCAGCGCATTCTAGAAAACTCGAAACTAGAAACCTCAAACTCGAAACCCTTTTTGCCTGACGGAATCTCCATGGCCAAATCGCTCGGCGGCGGTTTCCCCATTGGCGCATTTTGGGCGCGCGAACCTTACGGGGACCTCCTCGGGCCCGGGACGCACGCCTCAACCTTTGGCGGCACGCCGCTCGGCTGCGCCGTGGCATTGAAAATTCTCGAAGTTGTGCGCGAAGAGAAACTGGCCGAAAACGCGCGCGCCGTCGGCGACATATTGAAAAACGGCCTGCAGTCGCTCATGCAAAAATACCCGCGTGTGATTCATGAAGTCCGCGGCGTCGGATTGATGATCGGCGTCGAACTCGCCGCGAACATTCCCAACCTGCCCGGCGACAACACCAAGACGCAAGCCGTCCGGTTTGTGAATCTGCTGCACGCCGCCGGTCTGCTCACCATCCCCGCCGGTACAAATGTCATTCGGCTCCTGCCGGCGCTGAATTTGCGCCAGGGCGAAGCGGAGGAAGGGCTGAAAATCATCGAAGCGGTCGCCGCAAAATTCGCTGGTTAATTCCCCGTCAACCTGCAAGATTCACCGTTTCGCAGCATGAAAAATTTGCTGAGCATTGAAGCATTGTCCCGCGCGGACATGGATAAAATCCTGACGGGCACGACCGCGCTGAAACGCGAGCGCGGCCGGCACAAGGCGCAGCCGCTCGCGGGCCAGACGTGGGCGTTGATGTTCTCCAAGGCCTCCACGCGCACGAGGGTATCGTTTGAGGTAGGCATTCGCGAACTCGGCGGCAGCGTGATGTTTTTGAGTTCCAACGACATTCAACTCGGCCGCGGCGAACCGATCAAGGACACCGCTCGCGTGATGGGCCGCATGATTCACGGCGCGATCATCCGCACCTTCAATCAGAGCGACGTGGAGGATTTCGCGCAGTATTCCAGCATCCCGACCATCAATGCGCTCACTGATGATGAGCATCCCTGCCAGATTCTCGCCGATATTTTTACATTCCAGGAGAAGCGCGGCTCGATTGAAGGAAAAACTGTCGCGTTCATCGGCGACGGCGCGTGCAACGTGGCGAACTCATGGATTTTTGCAGCGGCAAAGTTTGGATTCAATTTGCGCATCGCGGCTCCAAAAGAGTTTCAGCCTTCCAAAGAAATTTTGAAACGCGCCGGTGGAAAAATCTCTGTTTCCGTGGATACCAAAGCGACCGCGAAGGGCGCGGACCTGCTCTACACCGATGTTTGGATTTCCATGGGCAAGGAAGCCGAGGCGGTGGAGCGGATAAAAATCCTCAAGGGCTATCAAATCAACGCGTCACTCGTGAAGCTCGCCAAGCCGAATGCGCTGGTAATGCATTGCCTCCCCGCCTATCGCGGCAAGGAGATCGATGAGGAGACGTTTGAGTCCAATGCTCAAACAATTTTCGACGAAGCCGAGAACCGTCTGCACGTGCAGAAATCGATTTTAAATTGGGCCGTTTCTTGATTTGATTGGCATATGAGTGAGGGAGAATTGATCCCTGCTAATCCGCCAAGGAAATCGAGAGCACGGAAAATCTTTTTTTCTCTGCTTGTTGTCATTACCATTGGGATGGCGGTTGAACGTGTTTGGTATCATTACACTTATCCTTACGGCTGGAGCCATGCCTGCTCAAAGGGCCTCGCACTCGGTCTTTTAGGATACGCAGGAGACCATGAACACTGGCTACCTCACGGAGAGCCGACACCTGAAGCTTCTTTAAGCCTTCTGTATAAGAATGATCCAGTTACCGGGCAATGGGTGCTTGGAGGCAAAAACATCCGGCATGAAACTGTCGAAGCAATACTGAAACGCGATGGCAAACTCTCGCCTGACACATGCGGATGGAACTATGTTGAAGGACTTCGCGACGACGACGATCCTCAAATCGCAGTCGCTTGGGACAAAGTTGTGGGTCTCGGCCACAACGGGGAGCGCCAGCCTGGCTTGATGCATGAGGTTGTTTTTTGCGGCTCAACGGGGTTTATCGCTAAAAATTACTGGCCAGAATTTATAGCCGATCAGAAAAAGCGCCTCGCAGAACTAATTGTTTCGCGTGGGTCGAATGCACCGCCAATCCGTTGGAGCGATGAGGAATCCCTTGGCCCAAATCGCCCAATTCGGAAATAGATTAGTGGCCACTTGCAAATTGCCTTAGATATTTCAACGCGACCGTCAAATCCTTCGGCCACGGCGCGATGATATTGATTACCTCGCCAGTCACTGGATGTTTCAATCCCAATTGCTCCGCGTGGAGCGCGACGCGCTCAAGTAACGGACGCTCTTCCTTGCCGGGCTTGAGCCGGTAATTGGGTTTCAGCCGCGAAAGCCAGAGCGGTTTGCCGCCGTAGAGCTCATCCCCCACAATCGGCACGCCGGCATGGCGCAGATGAATTCGAATTTGGTGCGTGCGACCCGTCAGCGGTTCACAGCGAATCAAGGTCCAACGCGAAAATTTCTCCATCACGGAAAATTTTGTTTCGGATTTTTTTCCGTGCTTGGGATCCACGCGCATGAAACCGAGTTTCACCGGATGGGGTGCGAGTTTGGCATTGATTTCAAATTCGTCCTCGATGGGAGCGCCTTGCACGAGTGCCACGTACTTTTTCACCGGCTTCTCCGCGCCGAACAAATCGGCGAGTTGCACGAGCACGGGTTTGTTTTTCGCGAGCAAAATCACGCCGCTGGTTTCGAAATCCAGCCGGTGCGCGTTGGAAAGATAGTTCAACCCGCGTTCCCGGGCCCAGGGTTTGTTCTCCGCGATGCCGGCGTGCAGCAGCTTCACCAGGTTGGGCCGCTGGGGATCGTAACGGTCCGGCGAAGTCAGCAAGCCGCTCGGTTTGTCGAGCGCAAGCAGGTCTGCGTCTTCGAAGAGTATGGGGATTTCCCAGAACTCCCGGGTGGCAGGCGAGGAAAGTTTAATGACGGCATTTGAATTCATCGAGTGGCATAGTCTGCCTGTTTTAACCCCGGTTGGTCAAAACCCCATTTGGCCAAATGCCGGATTGGTGTAAATTGCCGCGAGGCCATTGCCAGACCGCATGGAACGCAATCGTATTCTCATACAAGTGAAGAATCGCCGGGACCGCCATTTGCTGGAGGACTGGTTGGCGCCCGCGTACGAAATCATTTCAGCGCACACGGGCGAACTTCTAGATGAGCGCTTTGATTTGGCGGTGGTGGATGGGCCATCGCTGAAACGCTTCCATTCCAAGATACGCGCGCGGCGCAAGGCCGAGGAACCGGTGTTGCTGCCTTTTTTGCTGCTGACATTTTCCCGCGCGAACAGCACACCCATGCGGCATCTCGGAAAGTTGGTGGACGACTTAATCGTGCGGCCGATCGATGAAAACGAACTGCGCGCACGCGTCGCCAACCTGCTGCGCCTGCACCGACTGTCGCTTGATTTGAAGAAGGAACACGATCGCGTCTTGAAATTATCAGTGACCGATGACGTATCGGGTTTCAACAACACGCGTTACCTCCACCGTTACCTGGATCGTTTTCTGAGCGCGCCGGACGCGCATGAACTGGAACTATCCCTCGTGTTTTTTGATTTGGACAATTTCAAGCACGTCGTGGACACGCACGGGCATTTGCTCGGCAGCAAAGTTTTGAAGGAGGTGGCGCAAACCGTGCATCACGAACTGAACACGGATGATCGGATTGTGCGTTATGGCGGCGATGAATTTGTCGTGATTTTACCGCGACAAGACAAGGAACAGGCGCTGGCACAAGTGCAACGACTGCGACGCGCCATCAACCGGACCCCGTTCCTGCAAAAGGAAAAAATCAATGCCCACGTCACGGCGTCATTCGGGCTGGCGACTTTTCCGCACGATGCCCACGACAAAAGGGAATTGCTCGCGGCAGCGGATGATTGCTTATTCCGCAGCAAAGCAGATGGGAAAAATAGAATTTCAGTAGCCGGCCTCGCCCGGCAAATTTCACCAGAGAGCGGCGCCTGGGTGCTGACGGAATAGACTCCGTAGCGGCACGGAACTCGACGTTTGCGGAATTTCGATTAAGTTCCCGCAACATTTTTAATGAGCAGCGGCGATTTTTCAACCGAATCTGTGGACGAACGTGAGCTGGAGAGCAATCGCTCCTACGCGATTTTGCGCAACCGCGATCTGCGGCTGTATCTTTCCGGACGCCTCATCGCCGTCATTGGCCAGCAGATGCTTGCCATCGCGATCGGCTGGGAACTTTTTTTCCGCACACATTCTCTGATGAAGCTCAGCTACGTCGGTTTGACACAGGTCGCGCCGATGATTTTATTTACGCTGCCGGCGGGGCACGTGGCGGATAGTTACAATCGCAAACGAATCATTACTTTAATGACGCTGGTCGTGGCAATTTCAAGCCTCGGTCTGGCGATCATCTCAAAATATCAAGCGTCGATACTTTGGATGTATGCGTGCCTGTTTGTCAGCGCTGCCGCGCGGACGTTTCTGACGGCCGCGAGCGCTTCGTTTCTGCCATC
Source organism: Verrucomicrobiia bacterium (assembly GCA_036272195.1). Lineage (GTDB taxonomy): Bacteria > Verrucomicrobiota > Verrucomicrobiia > Limisphaerales > DASXHY01 > DASXHY01. The sequence continues at coordinate 17,216 of DATAZE010000010.1, forward strand.
GTTGGTCGAGCGGAAGGATTTGTCGCGCGCGGTCAATTGGAGCGCCACCACGTTTCAATTTTCATCCATCGTTGGCCCGGCAATTTTCAGCGGACTGATTTGGTTTGCCGGGCATAAGGCTTATCCGATTTACATCATCAACTTTTTCGCCGCGATCATCTTCTGCGTCATGATGACGCAAATCCATACGCATCATGTGGTGGCAAATCGCGAGAAAATGTCGTTCAAAACCCTGTTGACCGGATTTAATTTTGTGTTCGCGAACAAAATCATTCTCGGAATCATCTCCCTGGATATGTTCGCGGTGCTGCTCGGAGGCGCCACGGCTTTGCTGCCGGTTTACACCGAACTGATTTTGAAAGTCGGCCCGGAGTGGCTCGGCTTTCTGCAAATGGCTTTGCCGATTGGGTCATTCTTGTGCACGTTTATACTCGCGCATCGGCCGCCGATCCAGAAGGCCGGGCATTCGCTATTGTGGGCGGTCACGGGCTTCGGAGTTGCCACGATAGGATTCGGCCTCTCTCGCTGGTTCTGGTTATCATTCTCGATGCTGTTTATTTGCGGCGTGGTGGATAACATCAGCGTCGTCGTGCGGCACACGCTGGTTCAATTGCTCACACCAGACGACAAACGGGGGCGCGTTTCAGCGGTGAACAATCTATTCATTGGCACTTCCAACGAGATGGGCGAATTCGAATCCGGTGCGGTCGCGCAACTCCTGGGCCCCGTAATCGGTAACAGCAGGTCTGTGGGTGCGGTGCTTTCCGTGGTCATCGGCGGATTTGGGACCATTGGAGTAGTGATCGCCATCGCGCTGATCTTTCCCCAGATTCGGAAATACGGGCGCCTGGACGCCTAAGATTATTGTACCGCCGGATTCCGGGCGAATGCGGCCTGGTAGCCTTCGATCAATTCCTTGATGCGTTTCGCATCGGATTTCGTGTGACCGTGACTGGCCAACGGGTCTGAACCGCCGGAGGATTCAATCAAAATGTCCGCCCAGACCAGCCCGGTCGTGATGTGGACAGACGCGACCTTGCTCATGCTGACGCTGATTTCATCGCGGCTGAACCATTTGCGCTTGTGCCGGGTCACAGCCTGCTCGTTTATTTCAATATAGGTCGGAAAAAGGAAGTTTCCCTTGGTCCAGCGGCTCGCTTTAAAAATTTCGGTTGGCATGGTCGAAATGGCGACGGAACAGCCGTAAATAGCTCTCCTGCCGCCTCCTTCCAGTACCGTAGGGGATAAACCGTCGCCCGGCAATGCGGGAATAACCCTTGTTGATACTTTTTTTACACGTTCCGGCCCTCTATTGATTTTCGCGCCACGGATTCTCCGCGTAAATAGCTACTATGACAGATGCAATTTATATCGGAATCGTGATTGCCTTCTTCGTCATCAGCGAGCTCTACGCTCACGGATGCGAAAAGCTCTAGGAATTTATGGAAAACCTCATTGTTGGAGTGATAGCCCTGGCTTTATTCGCGTACCTGGTGTTCGCGATGCTCAAGCCGGAGAAATTTTAGCCGCCTGAACTATGCAAACTTCCGGTTGGATTCAACTTGGCCTGTTCGTCGCCGCGCTGGCGCTGGTGGCGAAACCGATGGGCCTGTATCTCACGCAGGTGCTGGATGGCAATGGTAAAACCTGGCTCGACCCAATCATCCGGCCCTTCGAACGGCTCACCTATCGCCTCATGGGCGTACGCGCGGACGAGGAACATGATTGGCGCAGGTACACCTGGGCCATGCTGTTGTTCAGCATGGTGAGCTGCATTTTCACTTACGTGATCCTTCGATTGCAGGACAAACTGCCTTTTCAATCACTGTTGAATCCGCAAGGCCTCTCCGGGCTGTCGCCGGACCTCGCGTTCAACACCGCAGTCAGCTTTACCACCAATACCAATTGGCAGAGTTACAGCGGTGAATCCACCATGTCTTATTTCTCCCAAATGGTGGCGCTGACGATTCACAATTTCGTCTCGGCTGCCACAGGCATCGCCCTGGCGGCGGCGCTGGTGCGCGGGATTGCGCGGCACTCGACACGGTTGCTCGGCAATTTCTGGGTGGATCTCGTCCGTGTCACCTATTATTTGCTGCTGCCGATTTGCCTGGTGTTTGCACTGTTTCTCGTTTCGCAGGGCATGATCCAGAACTTCAAGCCTTACACAAAGGCAAAGCTGGTTGAGCCGATGAAAATATCTGTCGCTAAAAACGACAAGGATGGGAAACCCGTGCTCGACAAGGACGGCAAGCCGGTGATGGAAGACCAGATGGTCGAGGAACAAACGATCGTGCAAGGCCCGATGGCGTCACAGGTCGCCATTAAAATGCTCGGCACGAACGGCGGCGGTTACGCGAATGCAAACGCGGCCCATCCATTCGAAAATCCAACGCCGCTCTCGAATTTCATCCAGATGCTCTCGATCTTCGCCATCGGCAGCGGGCTGACGTATTACCTCGGCCGCATGGTCAAAAACCAGAAGCATGGCTGGGCGGTGTGGGCGACAATGGCGATTTTGTTCCTGGGCGGAACGTTGCTTTGTTGGTGGGCGGAAGCGAAGGGGAACCCCATCCATCAACACCTGGGGGTGATCGTGGCCGACGGCAACATGGAAGGCAAAGAGGTTCGCTTCGGCCTCTTCAATTCCGCGTTGTTCGCCACGATCACCACCGACGCCTCCTGCGGCGCAGTGAATGCGATGCACGATTCCTTCACGGCGTTGGGTGGTTTCGTGCCGCTGTTCAATATTCAGCTGGGCGAAATCATTTTCGGCGGCGTAGGCGCGGGACTATATGGGATGCTCGTTTTTGTGGTGCTGGCTGTTTTCATCGCGGGCCTGATGGTGGGCCGCACGCCGGAATATCTCGGCAAGAAAATTCAATCGTTCGATGTGAAAATGGCGATGCTCGCGCTCCTCATTCTCGCAATTGACATCCTCGCGTTCTCCGCCTGGGCCGCCGTCAGCAAATGGGGATTGGCCGGCCTCAATAACACCGGGCCTCATGGCTTGAGTGAAATCCTTTATGCATTCAGCTCTGCTACCGGCAACAACGGCAGCGCATTTGCCGGTCTCACCGCCAACACGCCCTGGTATAACACGACGCTGGGTGTCGGGATGCTCGTCGGGCGTTTCCTGATGATCATACCGATCATGGCGATGGCCGGTTCGATGGCGCAGAAAAAACTTGTCCCCGCGAGTGCCGGCACGTTCCCAGTTTCCGGCGGCACATTCGTGATCCTGTTGCTCGGCACGGTGCTCCTCGTGGGAGCACTGAACTTTCTTCCTGCGCTGGCGCTCGGACCGATTGTCGAACATTTCGTGATGTTGAAGGGAACACTGTTTTAATAATCAAACGCATTTTATGACTCACAAAACTCCTTCGTTGTTTGACTGGAAAATTGCCGGGCCGGCGATTGGCGACGCTTTCAAAAAGCTCGACCCACGCCTGATGATCAAAAACCCAGTCATGTTCGTGACCATGGTCGGTGCGGCACTGACGACGGCCGGAATCTTCACTTCATCCGCCGGCCTGCGCAGTTTCGTAACGCAGCTCGCCATATGGCTGTGGTTCACGGTTCTGTTTGCCAATTTCGCTGAAGCCATGGCCGAAGGGCGCGGCAAAGCCCAGGCGCAGGCGCTCCGCAAAACGCGCGTGCAAACCACCACGCGCCGAGTTAAAAATAACAGCACGGAAGAAGTCAACGCCACCGAACTCCGCAAAGGTGACGTGGTCGTCGTGCGCGCCGGCGAAATCATTCCCGCGGACGGCGATGTTATCGAAGGCGCGGCCACGGTGGATGAATCAGCCATCACGGGCGAATCCGCGCCGGTCATCCGCGAAAGCGGCGGCGACCGCAGCGCCGTCACCGGCGGCACGCGTGTGTTGTCGGACGAAATCAAAATCCGGGTTTCCATCAATCCCGGCGAAGGTTTCCTGGACCGCATGATTTCGCTCGTGGAAGGCGCAAAACGCCAGAAAACGCCTAACGAAATCGCGCTCACGATTCTGCTCTCGGCCCTTACTGTGATCTTCCTGCTGGTCTGTGTCACGTTGAAGCCTTTCGGCATTTATTCGGCCACGGACTTTTCGGTGCCAGTACTGATTGCGTTGCTCGTGTGTTTGATTCCCACGACCATAGGCGGCCTCTTGAGCGCCATCGGCATCGCCGGCATGGATCGCCTGCTACAACACAACGTGCTCGCGATGAGTGGTCGCGCGGTCGAAGCCTCGGGCGACGTGGACGTGCTCCTGCTCGACAAGACCGGCACCATCACGCTGGGCAACCGCCAGGCCGCGGATTTTCTGCCCGCGCCGGGCGTCAATGTCGACCGCCTCGCGAGTGCCGCCCAGCTTTCGTCGCTCGCCGATGAAACGCCTGAGGGCCGGAGCATCGTGGTTTTGGCCAAGGAACGATTCAACATTCGCGGGCGCGAGGTTGTTTCTCCGCCGGCGCATTTCATTCCGTTCACCGCACAGACGCGGATGAGCGGGGTGGACATTCCCGCGGTGAATGGGCATCCCGCACAAAGCATTCGTAAAGGCGCAGCGGAAGCCATCCGCGCTCACGTGGAAAAAGAGGGCGGACAATTCGCGCCGACCGTGACTCAAGCCGTGGAAAGCATCTCGCGCTCGGGCGGCACGCCGCTGGTTGTGTCCGAGGGACGCGACGTGCTCGGCGTGGTGCACCTTAAAGACATCGTCAAAGGCGGCATCAAGGAGCGTTTTGCGCAGCTCCGTAAAATGGGAATCAAAACGGTAATGATCACCGGCGACAACAAGCTGACGGCATCGGCCATTGCGGTGGAGGCGGGCGTCGATGATTTTCTCGCGGAAGCAAAACCCGAAGACAAACTCGCGCTCATCCGTCGCGAACAAAACGGCGGACGGATGGTGGCGATGATTGGTGACGGCACCAACGACGCCCCTGCCCTCGCCCAGGCGGACGTCGGCGTGGCCATGAACACCGGCACACAAGCCGCCAAGGAAGCAGGCAACATGGTGGACCTCGATTCGAACCCGACCAAGCTCATCGAGATCATCGAAATTGGAAAGCAACTGCTCATCACGCGCGGTTCACTCACCACGTTCAGCATCGCGAACGACGTGGCGAAATATTTCGCGATTATTCCCGCGATGTTAATGGGGACGTTCCCGGCGATCGCTCCGCTGAACATCATGCGCCTGCACAGTCCGACCAGCGCCATCCTGAGCGCGGTTATTTTCAACGCCCTCATCATCGTCGCATTGATTCCGCTGGCCTTGCGCGGTGTTAAATTCAAACCCATCGGCGCACTGGCCATTTTACAACGCAACCTGCTCATCTACGGCGGTGGCGGCGTGCTGTTGCCGTTCATTGGCATCAAGCTCATCGACGTTATCATCGCGGCACTCCATCTCGTTTAATTTTATGAAAAGATTATTTACGGAATTGCGCGGCGCCATTATGGCGACCCTGGTTCTCACGATCGTTTGCTGCGGCATCTATCCGGTGGTGGTCTTCGGCATTTCGCAAGTCTTGTTCCACAACAAGGCGAACGGAAGCCTGATTGCGGATTCCACCGGGACTATTCGCGGCTCAAGGCTCCTGGGCCAGCAATTTACCGCGGACAAATATTTTCATTCCCGGCCTTCGGCGGCGGGCAACGGTTACGACGCCACCAGTTCAGGCGGAAGCAATCTGGGACCGACTTCCAAAAAACTCGCTGATTCCATCGCGCAAAATATCGCCGACTATCGGGCGCAAAACGGCCTGGGCACGAATGATGCGGTCCCCGCTGACGCCGTGACCGCATCAGGTAGCGGCCTGGATCCGCACATCAGCATGCACAATGCCGAACTCCAGGCGTCACGCGTGGCCAAAGCCCGCAATTTGCCGGCGGAGAAAGTTCTCGCGCTCGTGCACGCAAACACCGACGGCCCCGATCTCGGCATCCTTGGCGAAGCCGGTGTGAATGTTCTGACGCTGAACCTCGCGTTGGACGGAACCGCGAGCACCAAATGAAATGAACTCGTTCGTTATCATCTTCCTGCCCTGCGGCGAAGTGCTCCGCGATGTGAAGGCCGCGTTTCACAACCAGGTTGATCTGCCGGACGCCGTCGAAAAACCGGCGATCGCTCCCACCCGCACGATTAAAGACGCGGAGCAGTTACCACTGTGGAGATGGTTCATCTCTCCAAAATGAATCGGAAATTATATTTAGGCTGAATTTGCAGCCAGAATGGTTAAGCTAAACTCATGACTGAGCCGTCGCGCCCCAGTCCGGATGCGTTGCTGGCCGCGCTTCAAAGCGATGCCGCGCAGGGAAAGCGCGGCCGCCTGAAGGTTTTTCTCGGCATGTGCCCGGGCGTCGGCAAGACCTACGCCATGCTGGAAGCCGCGCAACGCGAGTTGAAAGCCGGCCGCGACCTCATCGTCGGCTACGTGGAAACACACGGGCGCACCGAGACTTCCGCCCTGGTTACCGGGTTGACCATCACGCCGCGCAAACAAATCGAATATCGCGGCATTATGATCGAGGAAATGGACATCGATGCCGTCCTTACCCGCCGTCCGCAGCTCGCGCTGGTGGATGAACTCGCGCATACCAACACCCCCGGCTCGCGCCATCCCAAACGCTGGCAGGACGTGCAGGAATTACTGGATGCGGGAATCGACGTTTTCACGACGTGCAATGTGCAGCACATCGAAAGCCGCGCCGACACCGTGCGGCAGATTACCGGCGCGGAAATCCGGGAGACGGTTCCCGATAGCGTGCTCGACACGGCGGAAATTGAGCTGATCGATTTGCCCCCGGCGGAATTGTTGCAGCGAATGGGTGAGGGAAAAGTTTACGTGCCTGAGCGCGCCACGGCAGCTGCGAAAAATTTCTTCCGCGAATCCAATCTCACCGCGTTGCGTGAACTGGCGCTTCGGCTTGTGGCGGATCACGTGGGCGAAGAGACGCAGGAATTTCACCGTACACAATCAGACTCCGGCCCGTGGAAAACCGGGCACCGGCTGCTCGTAGCTGTCAGTGCCAGTCCGTTTTCCGAACCACTCATCCGCTGGACGCGCCGCATGGCCGACAGTTTGAAATGTCCGTGGATGGCCGTGCATGTAGAAAGCTCGCGGGTTCCGGGGGAGGACGAGAAAGCACGCCTGGAAAAAAATCTCGCGCTCGCGCGAACACTCGGCGCTGAGGTAATCGCGACGAGCGACGAAGACCTTGCGCGCGGCCTGCTGCGCATTGCGCGCCAGCAAAACATTTCGCAGATCGTCGTCGGAAAACCCAACGCGTCCAATTGGCTGGAGTGGCTGCGCGCCGGACGATTGTTGCGGCAGCTCACGCGGGACAGCGGCAACATTGATTTGCATGTGGTGCGCGCGGAAAAAACCGGCGCGCCGGAAACAAAATCACCCCGTCGCTGGCTGCCACAATCCGGTTGGCAGCAATACGCCACGGTCCTGGGAGTCATCGCCGGCGTCGCCCTGCTGAACGTGATCGTGGATCCGAGCTTCAGCGCCCCGCGAGTGCCCGGGCTGATTTTTCTGCTCACGGTCGTGTTGCTCGCTCTCTTTCTCGGCCGTGGCCCGGTACTGTTGGCGGGCGCGCTGAGCGCATTGGTCTGGAATTATTTCTTTTTGCCGCCCCGCCACACGTTCGTCATCGGCAGTATGGAGGACGCGATTCTGTTCGGGCTTTATTTCGCGGTCGCCATCGTGCTGGGGCAATTGGTCGCCCGGATTCGCGCGCAGGAACTGGCGGAACGACACCGTGAAGAGCGCGCTGCCGCGCTGTATCAATTGAGCCGCGAACTCGCGCAGGCGGGCACGCGCGACGAGGTGGTGTGGCAACTCACCGGCGAGGTCAACCGCATCTTCCGCACGCCCGCCGCCATTTTGTTACCCGGCAAAACCGGGTTGGCGGCGCATCCGGACAGTCCGCTGCCTTTGACAGAAAAAGAACTAAACGTGGCGGAATGGGCGTACCGGCATCGGCAGGCGGCAGGTCGTTTCACGGACAATCTGCCGGGCGCCGAGGCACTTCATCTGCCGCTGGCCACCGAACGCGCCGTGTTGGGCGTGCTTTCGGTGAATCCGCCGGACCGAACGTTGAGCTTGTCGCAGCGGGATTTGCTCGAGGCGTACGCACGGCAGGCGGCGCTGGTTTTGGATCGTATTGCGCTGCGCGCGGCCGCTGAGCAGAGCAAACTGGTCGCGGAATCGGAGCGGCTCAGCAACGCGCTGCTGAATTCCATTTCACACGAATTGCGCACACCGCTCGCGGCCATCACCAGCGCGACCAATTCGCTGGTGGATGCCAAAAACGGCGAACTGCAACGCGCCATGGTTGGCGAAATTCAGGAAGCGGCGGCGCGGTTAAACCGGCTGGTGGGGAATTTGCTCGATGTGACGCGGCTTGAATCGGGCCACGTGCAGGCCAAACTGGAGTGGTGCGACATTGGCGACATCATCCAGACCACGGTCCGCGCGCTCGACCGGGAACTTGCCGCGCGCACAGTGAAGCTGGAAGTGGCGAAGCTGCCGCTGGCGCGCCTCGATTTTACTCTGATGCAACAGGCACTCTCCAATCTGCTGCTCAATGCGGTGATGCACACGCCGCCGCGGACAGCGATTTTGGTGCAGGCCTACGCGGACGGAAAAGACGTCGTGCTGCGCGTGAGCGATGACGGCCCAGGATTACCAGCGGACCTCGCCCCGCGGGTATTCGATAAATTTGTTCGTGCGCCGAATGCGCCGCCCGGCGGCAGCGGTCTCGGCCTGGCGATTGTGAAAGGTTTTGTGGAAGCGCAGGGCGGGCGCATCACCGCCGAAAATAAATTGAGCGGCGGCGCGGTTTTCACCATTCGCCTGCCGCAATCCGAAGCGCCCCCCCCGCTGCCAAATCTCGCATGAGCGACATTGAAAAAAACATCGCGCTGGTGATTGACGATGAGCCGCAAATTCGCCGGCTGCTTCGCGTCACGCTCGAAGCCAACGGTTACCAGGTAGTGGACGCGGCGACCGGCCAGGAAGGCCTAGTGCAAGCCGCGCAATGCCGTCCCAATATCATCGTGCTCGACCTCGGTTTGCCGGACATGGACGGCGTTTCGGTGCTCAAACGATTGCGGGAATGGAGCCGCGTTCCCATCATCATTTTGAGCGTGCAGGATCGCGATGCCGAAAAAGCCGCGGCGCTGGACGCGGGCGCGGATGATTACGTGACCAAACCTTTCGGCTCGGCCGAACTGCTGGCGCGGTTGCGCGTTGCCCTGCGGCATTCGGAGAAACAATCCGAACCGCCGGTTTTTCAAAGCGGACAATTGGTGGTGGACCTCGCCGACCGCCGCGTCACGGTGGCGGGCAAGGAAGTTTCGTTCACCGCGACTGAATATAATCTACTGCGCCTGCTCGTGCGCCACGCGGGAAAAGTGCTGACGCACCGGTTTCTGCTTCGCGAAATCTGGGGGCCGAACGCGGAAAATCAAAATCACTACCTGCGCGTCTATGTGGCGCGGCTGCGGGAAAAACTGGAAGCGGACCCGGGCCGCCCTGCCCTTTTGCTGACCGAACCGGGAATCGGTTATCGCCTGGTCGAAAAGAGCTGAACTGATCCTGGATGGAGCGCGGATTTCAGCTCGCGTTTACTCTCCCTTTCCCCCGGGGTAAAACCCCCGTAGCCGAAAACAGTTCCTCCGCCTAGATTACTCCGGACACTCACTATATATCAGCCTCAGTGGACGGCCCAACCAAGCCTCCGCTGATTTCCAAAAATCCTTATGAGCAAAAACAATGGCGGAGAATCGAACATCACGCGCGAACAAATGATTGAGCTGTTGAACGAGGACCTCGCCGGTGAATACCAGGCCATCATTGCATATGTCGTTTACAGCCAGGTCCTGAAAGGGGCCGCTTACACTGACATTGCGCGCGAATTGGAAAAACACGCGGCCGAAGAACTGTCGCATGCCATCAAAATCGCCAAGCAAATCGACTACTTCGGTGGCATGCCGGTGGTGACGCCGAAACCGGTCAAGACTTCCCACGACGCGGTCGAGATGCTGCGCGCTGATTTGAAAAATGAGCGGGAAACCGTGGGCCGTTATCGCGAACGCATTCGCCAGGCCGAAGCAATGGGCGAATTTGCGCTGAGCGAGACCCTACGCGCAATCATCGTGCAGGAACAGGAACACGAAATCGATTTGAGCACGGCGTTAAACATCGAGGTACCGCCCGCCATTGAACCGAAGAGCAAACGGGCGGTTACGGCGAAGCGTTGAAACAGGCCGAGTGGTATCGAAATTAGTTCTACCTGTTTCCTACTAGTGCACGGGCACTCGCCCGTGCCACTAGCGCCTGCATAATCACCCTTAGAACGGGCTTTTTCGGCCCGGCTAAAAGACGAAACCATCCAGCAGCGACAATTTCCTCACGGCCCAACGCGCATTCGATAGAAGCGCACGTCAGGAGTCGGTAGTGTGCTGTCGGTGTATTGGATTGTGCCGGTGGAATCGACCGTCAGTGTCCCATCCGCAAAATCCGTCCACGGCCCGATCACGTTTGTCGCCCATTGCACCACATATTTGTGATAGGGGATGCCTGCGAACTGGACGGTGCGATCGGTTGAAGTTGCAGTGATTGAAATCACGTTAAACGGCGGTGAGTTGCTCGTGACAATGCTCGCGTTGACAGTTCCTGGCGCACTACCGCAGCCGTCGCTCAAGGTGTAAGTGAATTGATCGGCTCCAATATATCCAGCCGGAGGACTGTACATGATGGAGGCACCTCCGAGGGTCACGGCCCCGCCGTGCACGCTGGTGGCACTAACGCCAACAATATTCAACGAGCCGCCCTTGGAAGTCGTGTCGTTCGCCAATAAGGTCGACAGCGGGACGTCCACCGGAGTGTTTTCCGCCGCGCCGATTGTGTCGCTGCCCGCCACTGGCGGTTCCGTATTCACTACTATCACGGTGAAACTGCAACTATTCGTCCCGACGGAATTGGTGGCGGTGGAGACGACCACGTTGGTCCCGACGGGGAATACGTAAGGCGAGGTAATGACGGTTGCGCCGAGCTTGGAAATGACAACCGAGGCTGGCTCGCCACCAAACGTTTCGCTGAATGCCACCGGCGCGGAAGAACATTGGCCGGGAGCGTTGCTCACCGTGATGTCCGCCGGGCAGGAAATCATCGGCGTTGATTGAAGCGCAATGGACCACCCGCTGGAAATTGCGGTTGAAGTCGAGCGAGTCACATCGTCCATCACGTAGAGACTCCAATAACCATTTGGATTCGTTCCGCCGAAGGCACTGGTGAGCGTGCCGGTGCCGAAAGGCGCAGGCTGTATATAAGGCGGAGCGGGCGCGGGCGATGGGAAATTGGCCGCCGTCACGTTCTGGCTGGTTGGTTTGAATGTGCCACTCGCAAGTGGTCCATTGTCCGGAATGGCACTCGCGGCATCATCGCTGAACACCAGGGTGACGCTGCTGGCGGGCGTCGCCGTGCCGCCGGAATCGGATATCAGCACAAAACTCTGGCCTTGAGGTCCGACCAGGAGCAGTTCCAGATCGTCCGGATCCGGCATGGCGAGATTGCTGATGGTGACTGAAATTTTCGTGAGACTTGCGCCGGCATTGGTCACCATGATACGTGACGGATAAACATCCGCAGTGAGCGCTCCGGTTTGTTGAACCACGATTTGCCCCGAATTACGGAATACATTCCCGATAATTTCCGTGACGCGATCCACACGCTGCGTGACGTCGCCTAAACTCGTGTTGAATTGTCCGGGCGCTCCGTTATACGAGGCGGCCATGGTATGAGAACCTTCCGTCAGGGCCGTCGTGGAAAAACTGGCCTGTCCGGAGCCGTTCAGAGTAACCGGTCCGGCGAGCACGGCGGTTCCCTCTCGGAACGTGACCGTGCCGGTGGTTACGGCCGAGTGGTTCGCGGAATTTTCGACCGTCGCCGTAAACGTGACGTTGCTGCCGAGCAATGATGGGTTGGCCGATGAACTGGCCGTCGTGGCCGTCGGCTGGTCGCTGGTGGTGTTGAAGGTCAGACCCCAGCCGCCGGAAATGGTACCGCCGCCACCAGCCACGTCATCTTGCACATAAAGAGACCACGTCCCATTCGGAGCCAGGCCGTTGAAAATATTGGCGAAGGTCGAGCCGCCTTCCGGAGACGCATAATTATAAGGACCGGCGGGCGCCGGGGATGGGAATGCGGAGGTGCCGTAACCCGAAGGAAGGAAAGTTCCCGAGCCCGGCGCTGTCGAATCCGGCACGGCGGAACCGGCGCTGTCATCGAGAACCAACGTTATGTTGTTCACTCCGGCGGCAACTCCGCCTGCATCGTTCAATGGAATGAAATGGGCACCGTTTGGTGCCACGAGCAACACTTCCAGATCGTCCAACCGATCAATTGTGATATTGGAAAGAGTCAGGCTGACTTTGGAAATTGTGCCGGCAAGTCCTGAGACATTGATATGTGAGGGAAAAACGGTGGCGGTGCCGGGCGCGACTGAAAGCAGGGTGATCCCGGAGAGATTGCGGAATGTGTTTCCATTTTGAATCGTCGTAGCATCCACACGCTGGGAAAGATTGGTTGTGCTCGCAATGAAACCGCTGGCGGCATTGTAGTCCGCCGTAATGGTATGGTCGCCTTCTGTCAGTGCGCTCGTGTTGAACGACGCCTGCCCGCTTCCGTTCACGGGCACGCTTCCAGCCAGAGTTGTCGCGCCTTCATGGAATGTAACCGTTCCGCTGGTTACCGCCGAATTGTCAGATTGTTTGCGCGCCGTCGCGGTAAACGTCACGGACTGGTTGGTGATTGAGGGATTGATTGAACTGACGAGTGTCGTCGTGGTTGCCTGCGCGGAAGCCGTAACATCAACCTCAAGAGTCCAACTGGTAACATTGGCACCTCCATCATCGCTCGAGACGTCATCCACGATATAAAGGCTCCACGTTCCGTTGGGATTGGCCGTGCCACCAAAAACCGAAGTCAGCGTGGCCGTTCCGCGCGGCTGGGCCGCCTGATAAGGCGAGGCGGGGGCGGGCGAAGGAAATTCAGTTTGAATATTATTCTGAGCGTCCACACAGGTGGGCTTGAACGTGCCGGCGGTCAACGGGCCCGCATCTGGAATTATAGCCACAGCCGCATCGTCAAAGACGACGTTGATTGGCGAAACCGACCCACTCACACCGCCCGCGTCCGCCATGATTACCAGCTTTGCGCCGGACGGGGACACCAGCAGAATTTCGATGTCATCCGGGCGTGGGTGAGTCAGCCCGTTGAGCTTTACCCGTACTGCGGTAACCGGGCCGGCAGTGGGCATGCCGCTCGCAGTAACGCTCCAGGGATAAGGCGACGATCTCCGATCGCTACTGGCCCCCGCAAACGTGCTTGAGCCGCTGCTGGTGAAGGAAAAGGTGGTAGCGCGCGCGCACGGAACGCCGATGGCCAAACTCGACAATGCCAAAAGAACCCCGAAGAAAGCCCGGGAGCGGATCTGGCGTTCCCCGCCGTTTTTGAAGAATCCCATTCTATTCATAATAAAAGTACATTGTCCGCCGAACCCATCGGCGAAATTTCCGTGGCCAAGCGATACGAATAACCCTTCCTACAGACTCACGTGCCGGCGATTAATTTCTCGAAGGGAAAATCCCGAACAACGCGATAATAAAAGTAACGGCCAGATACGGCTGTTGGTTGGGATGCGGCGTGCTGCCGCCTGCGAGGCCCATTGTGGCGTTCACGCCGCCAAGATTCGAATTGCCGCCTGCCGGAGGCGTATAAGCGTTCACTGCTCCACCGGTCGCGGAATTCGGTATGGCCAGGACGTTGCCCGTTGGAATGCCCACGGACGCGTCGTCGGGATTGCATTGCACGTTTACCTGGAGCGTGTGGACGTGCTGGGGCATCTGAGTCACATTGAGCGACACATTCTCGACGCCTCCTATCTCACCGAGGATGTAGTTGTTCAAGCCAGTTCCCTGGCCCCAATGGATGGGCACCCGCCCGCGCATATCGGGAAGAGCGAATGTTGTTTGCCCGTTGCCGCCGTAGGTGGTTCCCAGAATCGAAAATAAAGCCTGGTTTTGCGAGATAGCCATGGTCTGGCCGTTGCAAAGCGCATAATTTCTAGGGGCGAAATTGCCTCCGAACATTTTGATTTCCCCGACAAATGGTTCTGACATGGAATTGCCTTTCTGTTCTGGTTTTATTTTATAATCACGGAATCGGATCGCTGCTCGTATCAAACTTATGCGGCGCGGGAACGGTTGAAAATAGCTTGATAGTATCGTCGGCTTGCATCCCGCGAGATGACCGGAACAATCAGCATGGATAAGCGGCCGAGCTTCGAATGTTCCAACGCATAAATGTCCTGCGCCAGGGTAGTGTCCGCTGACCCGCGGAATATAAGTGAAAACGTCTCATACCTGTTTGGCCGAATGACCTTCTGCGTGGGCTTTAATTCATCTACTGAAATAAGTTCCAATGGAATTCCCTGCTGCGCCGAACCTGCGACGAGAAATCTCGTCCCCACTAGTCCGCGGAACGCAGTAAAATCGATCTTGTCGAGCGAGACTGCGCCGGTGGCAAACGTGATGGCTGAAAGTTTGCCCGGCAGCATCCCTGCCAACGTTAACACGAAACAATCAGTGATGAATTTTCGGCGGTTCTTCATGAAAATAGGGGGACATGGTAGAGCGACACTAGTGGCCGTAGAAGGGTGCGACGATGAGGCAGGCGAAAATCCTTTCGCCCGTGCCGAGAAGCATTCGGCTGTTCCATTATTTCCCATTACCGTTCCCGTTATTTCCTTTGCTGCCCGCCTCCGCAAACATGCGCCGATAGATTCAGCGCGTTCAAGATGCCGGTGACCTTACTCCCCTAGCCGCATGATTGCAACTCATTTATTCAGAAAAGTTTCGGTTTGGTGTCGGAAATGTGACGCCAAGGAAAATTCTTGGTCGTGTACCAAATTCTCCCAGATTGTCCGACGGCAGTGGGTCGGTTAGAATAATTGCGCGATGATTTCCGAGACACCCCGAGTTCCCACTGAATCTCCCCTCCCCGTTTCACTTCGCTCGGAGCACCCGACGGATGAAGCGTTCCTGCTGGCGGTTTACGCCGGCACGCGCGAGGAGGAACTTGCACTCACGGGATGGGATGACACCACGCGCCGGCAGTTTATTGAAATGCAGTTTAAGGCGATGCGCCAAGGTTACGCGGCGGCATTTCCGAACGCGGAATTTTCCGTAGTTCTTTTGGACAGTCACTCCGTCGGGCGTGTCGTAGTGAATCGCAGCGACAAAGAGATTCGGATTGTCGACATGGCGCTGCTGCCGGAACATCGCGGAAAAGGCATCGGGACTGATTTGATGCAAGTGTGGCGCGCGGAATCTGAGCAAAGCCGGAGGCCTTTGCGTTTACGCGTCGTGAAAGGAACCCGCCCGGTCAACTGGTACAAGCGCCTCGGATTCGTATCCATTGACGAAGAGGGTGTTCATGACCACCTGGAATTTGGCGGCGAAATATTTCAGCCCGGTCAATCTTCGCCGGACGCCGGGGAAAAAACGCCGTAGTCCTCAGGCTTCCGGTTCGAGCCGGTTGAATACCGCCTGGTATTCGAATCGTCCCCCGCTTCGCCCGACCGGCACGATGAAAAGATCGAACTGGCCGATCCGATCATGCTCGAAAGAATAAATTCCCTGCTCCAAGAACCGATCGCCCGGCCCCGAAAACAAAAGGGAAAACGATTTATGATCGTCTGCATCAGGGCGCGAATGGCGCGGTGGCAGCGCGCGCGTTAGTTGGATTTCGATAATGACAGAGTCATTCGCACGAGCGCGAAAGGCAGTATTTACCAGCGGCAAAAACGTTGCCAATGTGAGGTTGTCCAGGGAAACGTGATTCATGGTCGCACTGCCGCACCGTAGGCGGCGGCCTTTGGATTGTAAAGTGCGGAGCAAGATATAATGGCAGAGCAAGGAAATCGGATTGCTTCAGTCCGGCGTTTTCGTAAACATCGGCTCGGGGCAAGTCCCTTGGGTTTTTATGCGCGACACTTTGAAGCTTCCTTTGGTTTTTGATCCGCCCAAGTTGCAGGCCGATCTCCGACAGATTCTCGACGGCGAATACCTTCCCCATTTCAACACTCGCTATTATGAGGGCGACTGGAGCGTCGTGCCGTTGCGTTCAGTTGGCGGCGTAGCAAACCAGATTTACCCTGACCCCACAAAGGGCAACGAATTTGCTGATACGCCGTTGTTGGAACGGTGCGCTTATATCAAGGACGCGCTCGCCGCATTTCAATGCCCGCTGCTGTCGGCCCGTTTCCTCCGGCTCGCCGTCGGATCCATCATTAAGGAGCATCGCGATTACAACCTGAGCGTGGAAGACGGAGAAGCACGGCTGCACATTCCTGTTATGACCAATCCTGAGGTTGAATTTTTTCTGAATGGGGAACGCGTGATAATGAACGAAGGCGAATGCTGGTATCTCAATCTCAACTTGAAGCACCGAGTCGCCAATCGCGGAAAAACCGACCGCATTCACCTGGTGGTGGATTGCGTCGTGAACGATTGGTTCCGCAATTTGCTGTCAGGAGAGACCATCGGCACCACAGCCGCCTGAGGCGCCATTTCGTGATTGTCCCTGCCGCAAGACTTCCAGGCTTTCGTACGGAACTTGCAACCACTGGCGCGCGAGTTGAGCCAGGCGGTCCCCGGCTTGTTCCCGTTTTTGCGCGCTGTCCGGCTCGAAGTTCAATGACGGATTCTTGGCGTGGAACCGCGCGGCATTTTGCATTCGCTCAATATCATCGCCCTCGTGGTTGCCTCTAAAGATTTGGGGAAAGAGCGACCAAACTGCCTCCGGCAATTGAGTGTAATTTATTAACACACCACCGTCGCTTCGCGCGTGAATACCCGCCGCTTCAAAAATTCCCGCCAGAATTCGAGCGCCGTATTCGTCCGAAGGCATCTCGCGTAGGCCCGAAGGATCGATGCCAAACGGACGTGGATCCAGAGTTCCCGGCACCATTTGCGAGCCAGGCTGTTGTTGATGCGACACTAGAATTTCCAGAGGTTCGCGATAAATAAAAATCCACGGCACATCCGGAAACGCCCGCCTCAGCAAGGGAAGATGCAACACATGCCAACTGTCAAACTTGATATAGCTGCGCACCGCGCGTCCCCGACTTCGCCCCAGGACTCCAATCAACCATCGCAACCATTGCACGCGTTGTTCGTCCGCGATCGCCTTGCCGTCCGCTGTCGACCGTAAAACAAAATCGATCGGCGGCGCTTCAGAAATCACAATGTTGGATTCCACCGCGGCGAGCATTTGCGAAACCAGCGTGGAACCGCACCGCGAAGCGTGGAAGATAAATCCCGCCGGAGGTTCGACGCCTTTACCCATCTGCTCCAACACGTCCAACGACGTTTGATGACGGAACAAAAGGCTGAATGGACGGCGGAACGCACGGGCAACGGTCTGGTCAAAAAACGGATCTGTGAATCGCAGATCGCCCAACCAGCACCAATCCACCATCGGCTCCGTTCCGGCCCAGTAAAGACGAATTGGGATCCAGTCCTCCAATTGCTCTGCCGTCGGGGTCGTCAAATCCACCTTTCCAGCCAGGCCCGCCGGCTCGTTCGCATCGCATCTCTGACTTCATCCGCCGTAAAACCGAATCCCCGTTCGACCCCGATCCGAACCACCATTTCGATGAGCGCGTCATCGCGAGTCGGCTCTCGCAATGTTTCCTGGAGCGCCAAGTCGCGCAAAACCAGTTCACGGAATTTTTCGAAGCTGTTTTCGAGCATGATTGCGAGCGCGTTGACAAATTAGTTACCGAACCGTCATAGGGATGACAAGCCCGCCACTTCGGGTTTTCCACGGCAAATGCTTTGCACTCGCTGCGTGAGGCCGTTGCACAATTCGTCGCGCTCGGTGGTTGAATCGCAAGATCGCAAAGCGCGTTGGAACTCCGCATAAGCGCTGGCCAGAAGACCACATTGATGCGGCGTTATTTCACGCCCCCTGATTCGCTCAATAAGCGACTCCAAAAGTTTCGGAGAACTCCCCATGCGACGCTCCTGCATGCGGGCAAAAAATCCGCGGGTTAAATCCCTCCCCCGCAATCCAAGACTTCGTCTTATCCAAAAGCCCGCGATGGCGCCAATGATCACGCTGAGCGCGAAACCCTTTGCCGTCCCGCAAATGCACCCGGCAACCACGCCGACAACCAAAGAAAAACGCGCCAATAGCACAAACACAACCAATAGGCCATTTGCCGTTTTATCGCGCAGAGAACCCATTCCCGGTACAAAAGGTGAGACTTTCAGAAATCCCGAAGCCCACCCTAATCTCGTAATCCGTTTTTCATATCTCATAACCCATAATCCCTTCCCCTATGTGCAATATATTATTGCCCAGGATGATGCAGGTTCAATACCAATTTTTACCGGACCGGCGGAAATCGATTCTTTTCGGGGGGCCTTTCCGGTATGGACTTGCAAAACGGTCTCAAACGTTTCTTATTTTTCAACCGGACTGGAATGGCAACTGCTTCCATTTAAGCGCAATAGAATTCCAATATGAGCACCCGGGCACAAAAAGGGACCGAAAAAGACAATTTAAACGGCCGATGTGATAATCGCGAGAACGGTCATTCCGCGTCTCCGTCGATACGACGGAAAATGGCCTTGGTAAGTATCCTCAGCTTATTCCTGATGACTTATGTCGATTATGCGACCGGTTACGAATTGGTTTTTTCCGCTGCCTATCTCCTTCCGTCGGCCTTATGCGCGTGGTTTTTAAGCCGGCGCGCCGTTTGGTTTATGAGTGCCTCCAGTGGAGTCGCCGCTTTTTGCGTTGATGTGCTATCGGGCGCTTCCTATTCCCATTTCATGATTCGCTACTGGAACAGTTTGATGTGCTTTGTAATTTCCTTGATCACTGGGCTGCTGTTGCACCGGCTCAAATGCACTCTTGAGGAGCGCAAAAAAATGAATATCGATTTGCAGACGGCCCTGGACGACTTGAAACGCTCGACGGAGGAAATTACGAAACTACAGAGCGGATTGCAGGTCGTCTGTGCCTGGACCAAACAGATTAAGGTGGACGATCAATGGATGACTCCCGACGAATTTCTGAGCAGCCGGCTCCATCTCAAGATCAGTCACGGCATGTCGCCGAAAGCGAGCCGCGAATTTGAGGACAAACTGAAGCGCAAGGCAGAGCTGGAAAAATTGGAGCATATTTAGGCTCCACCGGCCGCGGATAACGCGCCGCTGCGCTGATTATCCCTCAAGCAATCCTGGTTTTGGCCGATTAGTGATTGATCCTTAGGCTTTTCGACGGGTTACACTTTAGGTTGGGAACATGCGAAAGATCCTCATTATAGATGACGATTCCTCGCTGCGCAGTCTCATGGCTACGGCACTGCGAGGAAACGGATTTGATATTATTGAAGCTGCGGACGGGGCGGAAGGTTTCAGCCTCGCGCGGCAACATCTGCCGGATTTGGTGTTGAGCGATGTCAACATGGAGGGATTGGATGGTTACGGCTTCCTGCAACAATTACGGGCGCAAACGGCCACTTCGGCAATTCCAGTGATCCTGATGACGGGCGCTTCGGAAAACGACATGCGGCAAAGCATGGAAAAAGGCGCCGATGATTACCTGCCAAAACCTTTCAATCCGGGGACTTTGATTGCGGCGGTGAAAACGCGGTTGAACCGCAAGGAGGAAATCGACCATCAGATGCGCGCGGTGCAAGAGAGGCTGCTGGCCATTGTATCATCGACTCCGAACCTTATTGCCATTCTCGACCATGAGACCGGCCACGCGGTCCATTTGAATCCAGCCGGGCGCGCCATGCTTGGACTTAAGCCGGATGAGGACGTCACACAATTGAATTTTAAACAACGCGTTTCTTTTGGAAAAACGGGTGAAGATTTTGAAACGTGCGTCCAGCATGCCGAATCCCAGGGACGATGGACCGGTGAATGCCGGCTGGCGGGGAGACAAAATAAAATTCTTCCAGTCGACTTGCAATTGCTGGCCCATCGATCAGAAGACGGATCTATCGCGTGGCTCTCAATTATTGCCAGCGATTTGAGCGCGACACTTCAACTCCGCCAGGCGCAAAAAATGGAGGCGATCGGAAGGCTGGCTGCCGGCGTGGCCCACGAGATCAACACGCCCACCCAATACGTCGGGGACAACACCCAGTTTCTTAAAAATTCATTTCAAAGCGTGGCCAAGGTAATCGAAGCGCATCGCGCGGTGTTCCAGGCCGCCAGGAACGGCCAGGTGACCGGCGAATTAATTAATCGCGTCGAACAGATCGAGACCGAAAGCGATCTGGGATATTTGCTCGAACAAATTCCCTGCGCCATCGAGGAAACGCTGGAAGGGATTGGCCGGGTCACAAAAATTGTGCGGGCCATGAAGGAGTTTTCCCATCCGGGCACGATTGAAAAATGTCCGACCAACATCAACAAAGCCATTGAGACCACCGTCACCGTCGCCCGAAACGAATGGAAGTATGTCTCTGACGTCAAACTGGATCTGGATCCCCAATTGCCCATGGTGCCCTGTTTCGCGAGTGAGTTTAATCAGGCCGTCTTGAATTTAGTGGTCAATGCGGCCCACGCCATCGGCGATGCCATCAAGAACCAGCCCGGCACAAAAGGCACTATCACGGTAAGCACGCGACGCAGCGGCACGAATGCCGAAATTCGCGTTAGCGACACGGGAGCTGGTATTCCTGAATCTGTTCGCTCGCGCATCTTTGAGCCGTTCTTCACCACGAAGCCGGTTGGAAAAGGCACCGGCCAGGGACTTTCCTTTGTTTATAGCACCGTGGTTACGAACCACGAAGGACACGTCAGTTTTGAAACCGAATCAGGCAAGGGGACCACCTTCATATTGCGCCTGCCGCTGGCTCCTCGACCATTGGAAAAATGAAAACCGAGGAAAAAATAATTTTGCCTTCATGCGACCA
Source organism: Verrucomicrobiia bacterium (assembly GCA_036272195.1). GTDB lineage: Bacteria > Verrucomicrobiota > Verrucomicrobiia > Limisphaerales > DASXHY01 > DASXHY01. The sequence goes on from DATAZE010000010.1 coordinate 38,226, forward strand.
CAAAGTTCGCCGGGAAAATTATTTGAACCTTGAGGACGAATGGCCGGGTATCTCGGAAGAAGGTGATTCAAAAAAAACGCTTGCCGTCCATAGACTGAAAGCACAGTATCACACCCGTCTTCATAAGTTCCGGGAAGCAAAGGTTTTAGGTATGAACTGGGTCAGGACTTCGAACTGGGTTGGCAAGATTTGGCGACTCTCCTTTCGGTCGTCATCTTCGTGCAGCTGCCTTCGTCTCTCTAATTCCAAAAGTCTAAGATTTAAAACGGCCGCGACAATATCGCTGATGTTGTCGATAGTCGGCAGATCGCCGGCGCAGACCGCGCCAGCGGAAAACCCCCAGGCTTATAAAAAAATGAGCATGACGGAGCTCATGGACTTGGACGTTACTTCCGTAGCCAAGCAACCGGAACCTTACGGCCGGGCACCGGCGGCCATCCAGGTGATCACGGGTGAAGACATTTCCCGCTCCGGTGCATCGAGCCTCCCTGAAGCGATGCGGCTGGCCGATAACCTGGAGGTAGCGCAGAAAAATTCTCACGACTGGGCAATCAGCGCTCGCGGGTTCAACACCGCGCTCGCCAATAAACTTTTAGTGCTGATGGACGGACGAAGTGTTTACACGCCGCTCTTCTCCGGAGTTTTTTGGGACGTGCAGGATTATTTGCTTCAGGACATCGACCGGATCGAAGTCATCAGCGGTCCCGGCGGAACACTTTGGGGAGCGAACGCGGTAAACGGCGTGATTAATATCACGTCGAAGAGCGCCAAGGATACGCAAGGGTTTTATGTGGAAGGCGGCGGCGGCACGCAATTGCAGGACTTCGGCGGAGTTCGTTATGGCGGCACGCTGACATCGAATGTCTATTTCCGGGTTTACGGCAAATACTTCGATCGCGACAACGAAGTTTTCGGCAACGGAAAGGACGCGCCGGATTCCTGGAACATGGGACGCGGCGGCTTCCGCATCGATGCCGAGCCAACTTCGAAAGATACCCTGACCTTGCGAGGAGACGGTTATGCCGGCCACGAAGGCATCACCGCCGGCGGCCGCGCCAATGTGAGCGGCGGCAATGTGCTCGGGCGCTGGTCGCGCGTTATTTCGGACCGCTCGGATCTGAGCCTGCAGATGTATTATGATCGCACGCATTTAACCGACCCAATTCCCGCAAGTATCGTTGGCCCAATCACACTGGCGCCCAAGGGGACATTGATTGACGATTTGGATACTTACGATCTGGATTTTCAGCATCATTTACACCTGGCTGATTGGAACAATATCGTTTGGGGCCTCGGATATCGTTTCACGCATGAAGTGGACAAGAACGCGCCAGCGCTGGCTGTTCTGCCTTCGACTCTGAACCACAACCTGTTTAGCGGCTTCCTCCAGGACGAAATCACGCTGTGCGAAAATGTTTTCCTGACTATCGGAACCAAACTGGAACACAATGATTACACCGGCCTGGAAGTGGAACCCAGCGCACGGTTGCAGTGGAACGTGACGCCCAAGCAAATGCTTTGGGCAGCAGTTTCGCGCGCGGTGCGGACGCCTTCCCGCGTCGACCGGGACCTCAGCCAACCCGGGCCGGGCGCGCCGCTGATCCTCCTGCAGGGCGGGTCTGATTTTGAATCCGAGACGGTCATTGCCTATGAACTGGGTTATCGCGCCCAACTAACCCCAAAATTACAAACCTCCCTCTCGACTTTTTACAACGATTACGACCATGTGCGGAGCACGGTCACGAACAGCACGCTCGATGGTTTCGGATTGCCGTTTCCCTTTTTCTTCCAGAACAATCTCAAAGGAAAAACTTACGGGTTCGAGTTGAGCGCCAATTATCAATTGCTGGACTGGTGGCGGCTTCATGGCGGCTACAATTTGCTCGAGGAAGATATAAACATAAAGCCGGGCAAGTCGGACATTAACAACGCGCTGAACGAAACAGCGGATCCTCAACAACAGTTCTCCCTTCGCTCATCCATGGATTTGCCGAAGGATGTGAGTTTTGACACCTCTCTCCGCTGGGTGGACACATTGCATCTCAATAACGGCGCGACCGTCGGGATAGTGCCCAGCTATTTCGAATTGGATGCGAGATTGGCGTGGCGCCCGATCAAAGGCGTCGAGCTTTCGATTGTCGGGCAAAATCTGCTGCATGATCATCACCCCGAATATGGTTTTCCCGGAACGACTCGCGAGGAAATCGCGCGCAGTGTTTATGGAAAGATTTCATGGCAGTTCTAATGACATCCTGTCTGCGCAGATTATTACGGCCCGGCGGGAGTTCGCCGTTGGCCGGCGCGGAGGGATTACGGCCATGGCTTGGGTCGCGAGGTCGAATCGGTCTGTTGGCGCTGCTTGTTTTTTTCATGCCCTGGCCCAGCCATGCGCAGTCCAAGGAATATCAAATCAAGGCGGCATTTCTTTACAATTTCGCCCAGTTCGTGATTTGGCCGGCGGCTGCTTTTACCAATGCCAGCGAGCCGTTTCAGATTGGCGTCCTCGGTGAAAATCCCTTCGGCAAATCCCTCGAAGAGATGGTCCAGGGCGAAACCATTCAAGGCCGGCCGATACAAGTTGTGATTTCTCCCCGCGTTGAAAAGCTCGCCGGTTGCCAGATTCTTTTCGTCAGCAAATCGGAAGCCGCGCACTTCGCGGATGTTTTTTCGAAGCTTGAATCAAAGCCGGTGCTGACCGTCAGCGAGGACCCGGGTTTTATCCAGCACGGAGGAGCCGTTAATTTTTACCGGGACGGCCCCAAAGTCCGTTTTGAAATCAATCCCGATACTGCCGGCAAGAACGGGCTCAAGCTCGGTTCGGAACTGCTCGCGGTGGGAAAGATCAGTCACGGCGACACAAAATGAAATGAAATGGTTGAACAACATTCCGCTGAGGCGAAAGGTGACGGTCGTCATCCTGATGACCTGTTCGGCGGTGTTGTTGCTGGCGTGCGGGGTTCTGGCCGTTTATCAGATGGTGGACTATCGTAAAATGATGGCGCGGGACATGGCTGTGCTGGCGGAGGTGGTTGCGGAAAATACGCGGGCGGCGATGGCTTTTGACGACCAAAACAAGGCCGAGGATACCTTGAATGCGTTGAAATCCGAGCCGAGTGTGGTGGCTGCCTGTATCTATGATCAACAGGGCAGTCCATTTGCCACCTACACCCTGTCACAAAAGAAGATTCAATTTCCCGTCCATCCGGGAAAGGACGGTGTGAAGTTCGAATTTGGCGGCCTGCGGGTGTTTCATCCGATTATGTTGAACAACAAACGGCTGGGCACGCTGTTCATCCAGGCGGATTTGAGCGGGCTTCACGACCGTTTGCTATTGTTCGGCGGAATCGCCGCGCTGGTATTGATAGGGTCCTGCCTAGTGGCCCTGTTATTGTCCACGTTTCTCCAGAAGCCGATCACCGCTCCGATTCTTAAGCTGGCGGACACGGTGCAATTCATCGCCGAACAAAATGATTATTCGATTCGGGCGCCGTCCTCGGGACAGAACGAAGTGAGCCGGTTGGCAACAGCGTTTAATCACTTGCTTGCAGGAATCGAGGAGCGAGATAAAACGCTCCGCTCCAGCAATGCGACGCTGCAAGGTGAAATCACCGAGCGCAAAGCCGCGAACGACCGCGTGCAGTCTCAATTGGCCAGGCTGGAAATGCTAAATCGGATTACGCGGGCGATTGGTGAACGGCAGGATTTGCAAAGCATCTTTCAGGTCGTCATCCGAACGCTGGAGGAGCATCTGCCGCTCGATTTCTGTTGTGTTGCTCTTTATCGCCCGGAACAAAACGCGATCCTGGTCAGCGGTGTCGGGGTTCGCAGCGAGGCCATCGCGATGGAACTGGCGTTGACGGAGCGCTCCCTCGTGCCGATTGATCAGAATGGGCTTTCTCAATGTGTTCACGGGCGACTGGTTTATGAAGCGGACATCACAACGTCCGAATTCCCTTTTCCGAAACGGCTCGCCCGGGGCGGCCTGGCGGCGATGGTCGCGGCGCCGCTTTTGGTGGAAAGCCAGGTCTTCGGCGTCCTGATCGCGGCGCGGCGCGAGCGGGAGAGTTTCAGCAGCGGCGAATGCGAATTCCTTCGGCAGTTGAGCGAGCACGTGGCGCTGGCGGCGCATCAGGCGCAGATCTATACCGCGTTGCAACAAGCTTACGATGACCTCCGCCAGACGCAGCAGGCGGTGATGCAACAGGAACGGCTCCGCGCGCTTGGCCAGATGGCCAGCGGCATTGCGCACGACATTAACAACGCCATTTCGCCGGTGGCACTTTACACTGAATCATTGCTCGAGAATGAGCCCAGCCTAAGCCCGCGCGCGCGAAATTATTTGGAGACCATTCAGCACGCCATCGAAGACGTTACTCACACCGTGGCGCGAATGAGGGAATTTTACCGCCAACGCGACACTCAATTCACATTGGCTCCCATCCAATTGAACCCGCTCGTTAAGCAAGCGGTGGACATCTCTCGCGCCCGCTGGAGTGACATGCCTCAACAACGCGGCGTGTCCATCGAGATGAAGACCGAGTTCGCGGAAAGTCTTCCCATCGTCATGGGATTGGAAAGCGAAATCCGCGAAGCCCTGGTCAACCTGATTTTCAACGCCGTGGATGCAATGTCCAATGGCGGCATTCTCACCTTGCGCACGAAACCGTTGCCGCCCGCAGCCGATGCGAATGGTAACCGGGGTTCGGTGGCGCTCGAAGTTTCCGACACAGGTGTCGGAATGGACGAGGACACACGGCGGCGTTGCCTGGAACCCTTTTTCACAACCAAGGGCGAGCGCGGGACCGGCCTTGGACTGGCGATGGTCTATGGGATTGTTCAGCGCCATAATGCGAGTATTGAAATCGACAGTGTTCTTGGGAAGGGCACGACCATGCGCATGATCTTTCCGATTCCACAAAACTGGAATGGTGGATCCCAGGAACGCCCGACCGCCTTTGCCATTCCCTCGCGACGGCGCATTCTTATCGTTGACGACGATCCGTTGCTTATCAAATCGCTGCGTGATGCCTTGGAGACGGACGGCCATCTTGTCACGCCGGCGAATGGCGGGCAGGCGGGAATTGAAACTTTCCAAAAAGCGAAGGCCGAGGGCGAACTTTTCGACGTGGTCATCACCGACTTGGGCATGCCGAATGTGGATGGACGCCGCGTGGCCGTAGCCATCAAAGAGGCTTCGGCCTCGACTCCGGTGATTATGCTTACGGGCTGGGGCCAACGTCTTACGGCGGAGGGGGACATCCCGCCGTGCGTGGATCGGGTGCTCAGCAAACCCCCTAAATTAAGGGATTTACGCGAGGCTTTGGCACAATGTGTGCAGCAAAACAAACAATGATGAGTGGGCAACAAGGCGAATTGTCGACGGGAAGTGACATTTCCGCGCGAATTATCATCGTAGATGATGAGACGGCGCAGATGCGCGCGCTCTGCAATACGCTTCAGGACCACCATTACGAGACGACTGGTTTTAGCGCGCCGAAGGAGGCGCTCGCCGCCATTCGCCATCGGGAATTCGATTTAATCCTCGCGGACCTGATGATGCCCGAGATGGACGGCATTTCGCTGCTCAAGGCGGCCCTGGAACTGAACCCGGACCTGGTGGGAATCGTAATGACCGGCCAGGGAACCATCGATACCGCGGTAAAAGCGATGAAGGCAGGCGCGGTGGATTACATTCTCAAACCGTTCAAGTTGAGCGCCATTTTGCCGGTGCTTTCACGCGCGCTGGCCATACGCCGCTTGCGCGCCGAAAACCTCGAACTGACCCGCGCCGTCCGCAAACATGCGGCGGAACTGGAGGAGGCAAACAAGGAACTCGAATCCTTTTCATATTCCGTCTCGCACGACCTTCGCGCGCCGTTGCGGGCAGTGGATGGATTCACCGGCATGGTGCTGGCGCGGTATTCAGACCAAATGCCGCCCGATGCGAAACGTTTATTGCTCCAGGTGGACAGGAACGCCAAACGCATGGGGCAACTCATCGAGGACTTGCTGCGTTTTTCCCGACTGGCCCGGCAGCCTCTCTCGAACGGCCGGGTGAATATTTTCGAGATGGTGAACGGAATCGTGCAGGAACTTCGCAACGAAGCCGGCGAACGGGAAATGGAGATTCGGGTCGCCGAAGTTCCAGACGTCGTCGGCGATTCCCCGTTATTGCGCCAGGTGTTTGTGAACCTGCTCTCGAACGCGTTCAAGTTCACCCGCAACACTAAAGCCCTCATCGAGGTCGGTTGTAATGTGACGGAGCAGGAAAACATTTTTTTCGTGAAGGACAACGGGGCGGGGTTCAACATGGCATACGCACAAAAGCTTTTTAACGTCTTTCAGAGGCTGCACACGGAGGACCAGTTCGAAGGGACCGGTGTCGGCCTTTCCATTGTGCAACGAGTTGTTCAACGGCACGGCGGACGTATTTGGGCCGAGGCGGAGGTTGGAAAAGGCGCGACATTTTACGTGGCGCTTCCGAAGGCAAAGGTTGATTGAATCATGGAAACTAAAGAGACCAACCAGGCCGTGCGCATCTTGCACTTGGAAGACACAGATTTCGACCAACTGTTTGTCCAGGAAACGTTGATTTCAGAAAATCTTGTTGCGGAAACGGACGTTGTTAAATCGCGGGAAGCTTTTGAAAATGCGCTGCGCACAAAGGTATATGATCTCATCATCTCCGATTACTCGCTCCCTTCCTTCGATGGCGTCACGGCGCTCTCGATAGCAAAAAAACTCTGCCCGGAAATCCCCTTCATGTTCTTCTCTGGCACCATCGGAGAAGAACTCGCAGTGGACGGGCTGCGCGGCGGCGCGGTCGATTATGTCCTCAAGCAACGGCCGGCCCGATTGTTGCCGGCGATCCGGCGCGCGCTCAACGATGCCCGGGAACGCGCGCGGCTTCGCGGTGCTGAAGAAAAAATTCGCGAACAAGCAGCGCTGCTCGACAAAGCGAGCGACGCCATCATTCTTTGCGACATGGAGCGGAAAATTCTCTTCTGGAACCACGGCGCTGAACGGATTTATGGATGGACCGCGAGCGAAGCTGCGGGAAAAATCCTCGCGGATTTGATTTTTGGAGGAAATCCGCCGCCGGAAGTTGACGCGGCGATGAAGGAGCTGAACGACCGCGGCGAGTGGTCCGGCGAACTCCAGGAATTTACCAGGGAAAAACGGGCCATCACCGTGCAGGGAAGCGCCACGTTGATCCGCGATGACCAGGGCCGGCCCAAATCTCTGCTCATTATCAATACCGACATTACCGAGCGCAAACAACTGGAAGAACAATTTCTTCGAGCGCAACGGCTCGAGAGCCTCGGCGTCCTCATCAGCGGAATCGCCCATGATCTGAACAACGCATTGTCCCCGGTGATGATGGGCCTCGATATTCTTCGCACCAACCCGAAACCGGAGGATGCCCGGCCCATTTTCGACATGGTGGAAGCCAGCACGCGCCGCGGCGCGGACATGGTCAAGCAAGTCCTTGCCTTCGCGCGTGGCGCTGACACCCGAAAGAGCACGGTGCGAATCGACCGGCTGATAAAGGAAATGGCCAAGATCATCACGGATATTTTTCCGAAGAATATCAAATGCCAGGTCAATGTGGGCGAGGGAACGTGGCCGGTCTCCGGTTTGGCAACGCAGTTGCACCAGGTCCTGATGAATTTGTGCGTCAACGCCCGTGACGCGATGCCCCAGGGAGGAACACTGAAGCTTGCGACGAAAAATGTGCAGCTTGGCAAATCGGATGTCAGCGAGCATCCGGAAGTTATGCCGGGACATTATGTCTGCGTCAGCGTGGGAGATACCGGCACAGGAATCAGTCCCGAGCAACTGGCAAAATTGTTCCAACCATTTTTCACCACCAAAGCGCCGGGAAAAGGCACCGGCCTTGGACTTTCCACTTCGCGCAATATCATCCGAAACCATGGCGGCTTCATCACGGTCGAAAGCCAGCCCGGACACGGAACAGCTTTCACATTTTACCTTCCCGCCGCGAACGCGCCTGAAAATCGGGAGCCCATTTCGAGTCCCTCGCCGCTTCCCGCCGGATCGGGAGAGTGTGTGCTGGTCGTTGACGACGAAGAAACGGTACTGGCGATTACTAAATCGACCCTCGAGAATTTCGGTTACGTGGTGATTACAGCGTCCAGCGGGCCGGAATCAGTTGCCTGCTTCGCTGATCAGCGCGACAAGATCAAGCTGGTGATTACGGACATGTCGATGCCTTTTATGGATGGCGTGGCTACCACCATGGCTTTGCGGAAAATCAGAGCGGACGTTCCCATCATTCTCACCAGCGGGCTGGATCACGATAAAGACGGAGACACGAGCCGCCGAATCAAAGCCGCCGCCATTCTTCTAAAACCTTTCACCGCCGAAACACTCCTCAAACAAGTTCACACGGTTTTGACAGGCGCTCATTCGGAATAGCCACTGCTGACAGGAATTCCAGGCACTCTTGGAATTACGAGTGGACGTAGTAAACAACCTTGGATTTTTTCAAGAGACCCACAATGGCTTCGGGAACAAGTGTCTGGGCTTTGGCTTCGCGATATTCTTTGGAGGCATTCGCATAATTTGATTCTTCATCAACGCCGTGCTGGTCGCTCGTGCTGATAATCTGGAGCAGAAAATATCCGTCGCGCGTCTTGCCTGGCTCAGAGCTTACTTCACCGCGCTTCATCGCGAGTGCGCTATTAAGAATGGCGGTGTCCATGCCTTGCTTCCCTTCATAAAGAATGCCCAAATCCCCTTCCCTGCCCTGTTCTGCCGGATTCTCTTTAGCCAATTCCTCGAAGTTTTTTCCCGCTTTAATTTGCGCCTGGACTTGAGCCATGAGTGAACGCGCGGCGGCATCCGCATGCGCTGCGCCAAAGTCATCTGAAGGATTCACCGGCACGAAAATCACGCGGGCGTGCGCCATCTTCGTCGATTGCACGCGAGCCGCAACGAGTTTCGTGCGCTCGATTTCCTGTCGGAAATCGTAACGCAGTCCCGCCATGGTCGTGTGGTGAAGCGCCAGCCCCTCGTCCAGCGTATGTGGCGCCATTTGCTCGCGCAGTTTGGTGATACGCCGGTCTATTTCCTCCTCGCTGACATTGACGCCCAGCCGCTCGCATTCGCGGTCGACGACATAATTCTGCACCAGGATATCAATCGTCCTCGGACCACTTTCCGCCAGGCACTTTTCAACGACCTCCTGCATCGGGATGACATGGTCGTCCACGACTGCGGCAGCGGTCGGCAGTGGCTTGCCGGCAACGATCTCATCGTCCTTCGCAAATGTAATATGCGATTTGTCCACGAGACCCACGACGGCCTGGGGAGCAAGAAACATCAATTGCAAATGCCGCGAAGCTTTATCCGCCTCGGCATAAAGAGTCTCCTCGGATTTGAGATGGTCGCCAGCCGTGCTGACGGCCCGGATGAGACAATATCCCTCAGAAGTCTTGACTGGCTGGGAGACATCGTCCTTTTTCAACTCGATCGCGGCAGTCAGCGCGGTCGCCTCCACGCCGAGCATATTTTCGAAGAGCACGCCCATATCGCCTTTCTTTTCCGCCGGGGTGCTTTCGTTAAGTTGCACAGCAAGGTCCTCAAAATTTTTTCCCTGCTGAAGCTCGGCTTGAATGTCTTTGATTGCCGCTAACGCCTGCGCCTCGGTGCGATTGGTCTTCACGACCACGCCGCCCTCTCCCGCCTCGCCATATCCAATGAGAATTTCCTGACAATGCACCATCCGCACGGACTTGATTTGGTCAGCCGCCAGCTTCGGCTTTTCCAGGCTCTGTTTGAACGCATACCTGCACTGCTCCATGCTCATGTGATGCAACTTCAAGGTATCCTCCAGCGTGGTGGGCGCGAGCGAGGTGCGCAGTTCCGCCACACGCTGGTCGATTTCCGCGTCACTCACGGTAATACCGCGCTTCTCGCACTCACGATCAAGCACATAACTTTGAATCATTTGATCGACGACAAAGGAGCGCTCCTTATGCAGGCACATCACGACAAGGTCATCCATGGGGATGACGTGATCATCGACCACGGCCGCCGCGCCGGGAACAATTGTCACAACATTTGCGCCGGCATTTGTGTCCGTTGCGAAAATGGCGCCAGGAACGGTTTGCGACTGCGTTCCGGACGAAGCGGCGAGCGCGATGGACGCGCTGGATATTGCCGCGAAGATTACCGCCGACCAATGTTTGAGATTCAATTTCATCGCTTCCTCTCAGTCGGGAAAGTTTGTCAAAAAAAAAATAACCTCCCAAAGGTTCAAGACATTGCAAGAGATCGAACTTCCCATAAACCTTGTAGCAGCCTACGTAAGGAGGCTCATACTTTCTCTACACAGGAAAAGTCAGGGCCTCCTTGCGTCGGCCACCACTATCCACCGTCCAATGCGTAATACTGTTTTCAAGAAAACTTCACGGCAGTCCGGGGAATAAAATTCCCCGGACTGCGGAGTTTTTGGACTTTCGCTCAGTTATATTGGCGAACGTAATCGACCAGGAAGTTGCCGTTGACCGCCGTGCCGCTGTTAGGATTTCCCGGGAAGTTTCCGCCGATGGCAAGGTTGATGATGAGGAAGAACCTGTTGTTGGTATTGAATTCCCAGGTGCCGCCGCCACCACGCGAGAATGTGGCGGAATTATTTCCATCCATGTTGAACGTGATGGAACTGCCGTCCGCCGGCCACCACGCGCCGTAATTATGATAAGTGGTGGTCGAATGGTCCACGGTCCAGACTACGGTCGGGTCCCAACCGGGCATGTGCAGGCTCTGATGGTTTTCCCACTGGCCGTCCACTTCTTCCGCGATATCAATTTCGCCGCAGGCGGGCCAGGCTCCGCCGACCGTGCCAAGGGCCCACGCAGCCGGCCAGTAGCCCTGGCCCGAATTGGGAAATTTGCAGCGGTACTCGATATAACTTCCCGGGCCGAAAGTATGACGCCCGTAACTGTTGATTCGAGCGGAATACCAATGTCCGTTCCAGGCACCCGTGTCGGTTTGCGCCTCGATTTGCAACGCCTGGCTGTCGGTACCGGTGCCGTCCCAGACCATGTGCGCATTGGCCCAGGAATTCACGTAAGTTTCGAGTTCATTATTTCCCCAGCCGCCGCCGCCGAGGTCATAGCCCCAATTGCCCGACCACGGTTGCGCGGCCGTGCTTGCGCCAGTGAATTCATCACTCCAGGTAATGCCCCACGCGGAGGCGCGATCCGTCCCGACTGCCAATAAAAGAAGCACGGCAAAAACCGAAAACAAAAAATGCCCTGCTGCCCTGAGAATGCCCGAAATGCCGGCTGATTTAATGATGGGAATGGTTTTTTTGGTAGACTTGTCTTTCATAGTTATACGCCCGGTTGATTTTCCTGAGTGGGATCGTGAAGAGAATATCGGAATCCAAAAAGCGTGACATCCCTCTTATGGGTGCCACGTTTTTTCAGATGAATTAGTTTATCAACTGACCTAAATAAGTGACAACTTTCCACGCGCCACTCGTGAAAAATTGAACGGGCTTGGGACCAGCTTACTTGAAGATAAGATCGGAATCGAAAATCGTGCCCCCACCTTCGCACAGGCTGCGCTCCGTTATGGGGCAATGAAGTCTTCGGCGTTCAGGGCACCAAAAACTTGAAACTGAAAACTCGCCTTTATCAGCCACTCCGCTTTCTAAAACAAACCTCAGCCGTATCCGAGAGTCAGTTTGTAACGGAGCAGGTTGCGGCAGGGTCTTTTAATTTCCTTGGGGCGCACGCGGGTTCCCTCGCAACGAATTTCGCCTTCCACAATCTTGCTGCGTTTGGCCACAGCCTCGGCAACGGCGTTGCTCAAATCGTAATCGCCCGCCAGGCATTCTCCGCTCTGGCAGACGAATGAGAACACCGATTTGGCATGCTCGACGTTGACCTTGTATCTCAGTTCGCCGGTCCTCGTGAGACCATCCGGCTCGAAATAGCTCAGATCTACTTTCAGCGACTTTAATTTCGGGAATTTTGCGGCCAGGCTCGCAGACTCGTTAACGCGCTGGATCTCGCGCAGGCGGTATTCCGCCCGTGGATTAGTTTTCCGCGGAGGCATCATAATTAGTACAGAATTCGGCCTAACAAAGAGGAGGCGATCTGCGAAACGCCCACAAAAGGTCGGTCAAAGTTCTCGGTAGAATAAGCTTTTGCGAGCGGCGGCACAAGGTTCATTTATGCCGGCTACTAATCATCACCACATCTGGCCACCGCCCCGTTCGTAGTTCCGCCTTCAGACGGTCCGGGCAGTCGCCATTCCCGACCCCTTAAACGCGGAACTACAAACGCTCTCCTGAATAATATTCAGCGCATTATCAAGATTCGCCCACTAATCATCCAATCCTCTTCCCTTGAGAATTTGCGGAACCCATTTTTCAACCCTCGCTTCCCCGAGTTTGAGGTTGTTTTGCTGCGGAAAAATAGAGCAGGTAACCCCGTTGCCGTCCCGGCGTCAGCGCAGCAAAAGTCTTTTTGAGCGCGGCGTTTTTATTTAATTTATTTTGAAATTCTTCAGGAACTTTGAATTGCGCGGTCTTTTTAAAATTCACTTTCAGACCCGCTCTTTCCGCCTCAACGGCCTCATTAAGATAAGCTTTCAAGACAGGTCCCATCGCCACTATCTTCCGAATATTCGCGAACCGAATCTGGCGCGCCGCCTGTACATTCTCCGTTTGTTGGATCAGAATTCCTTTGGGATCTTTTAACAAAGCGCCTTCGCAAAACAGGAGCGCGCAGTATTCCTTGAATCCTTGTATTATGATTAGGTTGCTTTCCTGAAAGCTGTAACACGGCTTGCCCCACTTCAATTCCTCGGCCAATTCGCAATCAAGAAGGATTCTTCTCAATTTCTCCATTTCCCCCCTCCACTTTCGGCCTTTCTAAAAAATTCGTCCACCTTGGGATTCATGCCGCTCTTTGTCATGATAGTCATTTTATTCTGCTGACGATGTCTTGCAATCGATTATGCGCAAAATTAATGCCTTGAGCGAAGGGCAGCTTCAACAGCTGGTCCCTTTGCGCCACCGATTCATATATCGTGTGGATCTTGAGTTTGCTGGTGTCGTCCGTGAGTTTTTCAAATTCCAGGACTTCCAACTGGACACCGAAAGGCGCGTTCTCCATTTCAAAAGTCCGGGTGATTTTCCGGTTCGGGCTGAACTCATGGATCACCCCATTGGCGCGAAACACCACGTTTCCTGCGGCGTCTTTTGTTTCAAATTGCCAGCCGCCGTGCTTTTTGCTTTCGAGTTTCAACACCTTCGTTCCCATCCATTGCTCAACAATTTCAGGCTCCACATGCGCCTTAAAGAGCAATTCCAGGGGCAGGTCAAACTCCCGGGTAATCACCAATTCCTGTTTGCCGGCTTCGGCGTTAATTGTCGTTTTGCGTTCCATATGCTTTTACTTTTTTGGTTTGTATTTTTTCATTATGGTTTCCAGTTTGTTAAACCGCTCATCCCAAAGTTTGCGAAACGGTTCGATAAAATCGGCGACTTCTTTCATTTTTTTGGCATTAAAGTGATAATGAATTTCCCTGCCGTTCTGCTCCTGCTTGAGCAATTCGCACTCAGTCAGTATGTGCAGGTGCTTTGAAACGGTGGGTCTCGCGGTATCAAAGTTTGCGGCAATGGCGCCAGCCGTCATGGATTGCGAAGCCACCAATACCAGTATCGCCCTCCGGGTCGGGTCCGCCATTGCTTGAAAAACGTCTCGTCTTAAGTTCATTATGTAGCTATTTGACTACGAATATATGCGTAGCCATTCAACTACGCAATAAATTTTGAAGTTTTTTTAAGAAAAAAAGAAGAATCCGTCAATTGGCCCTCACGGCGCGGAAGCTGTTTTAATTTTGAGCCTGCCTCCCTTTGTCAGGAGTTCCCAGGGAATGCTCCAACCCTTTATTTCTTCGCCGTTCCACTGAACGGTTTCAATGTGTCGATCGGCATCGGTCCCGCCCGACACATGGATGGCGAGATTTTCGCCCGAGTAAAATTTTTTATCTAGTTTGATGGAAACAGAATCAAACATTGGCAGGGAAATCTGCATGGTCGGATTGACGCTGGTGCCGCCTTGCACGTCAAAAAGTCCCAAGCCGGCCAGTACATACCAGGCGCCCAGTTGGCCCTGGTCTTCATCCTGGCCGTAGCCATAGCCGTGAACGGCGTCAGTTCCATAAAACACATCGCAAATGCGGCGCACCCAATGTTGCGTCAGTTCCGGCTGTCCCGCGTAATTGAATAGCCAGGCAATGTGCAGGCTCGGTTGATCGCCGTGATTGTAGACATTTTCCAGCCCGGCAAACGCATCAATCTTTTTGCCGCCGCCAAAATCGTTTTTCTCCGCCTGTGAAAACATGTCTGCCAGGCGTTTCCGAAACGTGTCCGGTCCCATTTTTGCCATCAGCCCCGGCGGATCCTGCGGAACGTAGAACGTATATTGCCACGCATTCCCTTCCTGGAATCCAATCCACGGTTTGCGCGGATCAAAATCCGGAATGAATTTTCCTTCCTGGTCTTTCGGCCGGATGAACCCCGTCTCGGAGTCATACAAATTTTCCCACCCGTGCGAGTAACGCATCATCGTGTTGAAATCATTTGTGCGTCCCAGCGCGAGGGCGAATTGTGCGGCAGCGTAGGCAGAGAACGAATATTCCAGCGTGTGGGATGCCGAGAACAACGAACCTTCCGCGGTCGAGCCGCTAAAGGCCGGCACTTTGCGCAACAGCGGCACATAACCGCGATCCACGAACGTCTTCACATCGGCTTTGCCAACTCCGATGGGCCGGTTTTGCCAGCCGAGTTCGTTTTTCATTACCGCGTCGAACGCCTCCTGAACATCGTAATCTCGAATGCCCAATTGATACGCGCTGGCTACAACCAATCCCGTAAAATCCGTTCCCACGCCGGACACAAATTTTCCTGCCGCAACGGAATCCGGCAGCCATCCGCAATCACGCGCCATATCCAGATGGCACCGGACGAATTCACTGAAATAATCGGGGTACGCGAGCGCCCAAAGCTGCGTGAGGTTCCAGAACGCGCCCCAAACGGAATCACTATTGTAATGGTTATATTTCGGCGCACCCTTGGCATCCAAAGGAATCTGGCCAATGCTATCATCGTTCTTGCGATAAGCCCCATTTACATCGCTCGCCAGTCCGCGCCCAAGCAGCGCATGATATAATCCGGTGTAAAATTTCACCCGATCCACTTCATTTCCACCGCTAACCTGAATTCGGTTCAACATTTCGCCCCAGGCGGTTTGAGACTTCTGCCGTGCCTCATCAAAACTTAGAGTGGCCGCTTCTTTTTCAAGATTCAGCCGGGCGTTGGCGATGCTGGTATAAGACATCGCCAATTTCAGTTCGACCGGTTCGTTTTCGGCTGTTTCAAAATTCAGATATAATCCCGCCCCTGCACCCTGGATCGCTCCTTGATTAGCGAACTGTTGCGGGCCTCGAAAAGTTCCGAAGCTCGCTGCTGGCTTGCTCAATTGCGCGACAAAATACATGCGCACGGTTGCGCCGGGTTGATACGCTTTCACGTACACCGGCAGCGTGTTGACGAAACCCTCCACTTCGTGATCATTCACCAACCGCACGAAGGCATCCAGCACCGGCCCACCTTCCCCCTGGCGATTTCCCACATCCAGCAGCACATGGGCGCTCGACGATTTGGGAAATGTGAAACGATGAAAAGCCACCCGCGGTGTGGCGGTCAATTCCGCGCGTATGCCATAATCCTTCAGCAGAACCGAGTAGTAGCCGGGCTCTGCCACCTGGTCTTCCTTATCGTAATGCGAACGATAACCTTTTTCCGGCTTGTCCAATTCACCGGGAACGGTTTTCAAATCTCCAGTCGTCGCCATGACCGCAATCCCGCCAATTTGAAATTCCCGAAAACTTACGAAGCTCTCAATGGAATCATGGCGGCTGTCGTAACCCACCGCGTCCCAACCGTGCGCACTCCCCAGATGCGCGTCAGTGCAGGGCCCGGGCTTCGCCATGCCGAACGGCATCGCACCGGGCGTGAAGAAAAACCAGCGGCACTGCGTGGAGCCGATCGTCGGATCTACCGATTGCAAAGCGGATTTCTCCGCCGCCTGCGCCAGCGACAAACTACCGGCACAGACCAACCAACCGCACAGGCAAGCGGCCACCTTCGCCAATCGCCGGATCGAAATTTTGATTCTCATCTTGATGTGCTCAGTAAGCCGCGGTTCCTTCCGCAAAAGGATCACCGAATTTTTCCTTCTGCGCGTTCAATTCTTTTTCAAGTTGTTTGCGCAATTCAGCATGGGCCGGGTCGTTCGCCAGGTTGTGCTGCTCGTAAGGATCCGCGTTCAAATCAAATAATTCCGTCCATGCCCTGCGGTCTGGATATTGAATCAACTTCGCCGTCGGGGTGCGCAGCGCCAGCATCGGCGGCGTCGCCGGAAGATTGCGTTCATACAAATACATATACAAGATGCCTGACGCCAATGTCTGTATTCACACTTCGCATTGCGGCACCTCTCAAAATTCCGCCCGCAACGTTACCACGCCGTAGCCGGGAACCGGAACGCTGTTGCCAAGCTTCTCACCGGCTTTCTCATTCGTGCCACTCAGGTAAACGGCCGAGGGCTTGCGCTCGCCCCAGGCAATTTTGACGTCTTCGTTTTTTCCACCCGCGCCAAACAAGCGAACAATCCACGCTTTCCCGTCGTCGCTCGGTTTGAAGCCGGTAACCACCACCTCGTCGGAACTAAGTTTAAGCAGGGATTTGCCTTCGGTCTCCGCACTGTGGCTGGGCAAGAGCGGTTGGGTAAACGCCGTTGCAAAACGCGTGGCCTCCGCCGGATCGTTCTTTCCGCGATGCGGACGCAGGACGAATCGGAACGGCGTTTTCCCTTCCTGGTAAGCCCGATAGTTCGTCCCCCAGTGATTGTTCATGGCCCAGGAATAGAACGTCTGAGTCTTTCCAATTTTTTTCCGCCACACCTCCGGATTGGTTTGTGAATTTAACAAAGTGGCCGTGATGCCGCCCACTTCAATCAACGGCGCATCGAGCGTGACACACGTGACGCCGTTTTTTTGATTCGCAACATCCACCCACCGACCTACCGTTAGCCAGTTCTTGCACGCGCCCGGAATCTGATCCTCCTCCGGATGCATCACCGCGAACGGAATGTCCACCGAAATTTCGCCGCCTGGAATGTTGAACGGAAAAGCGAAATTCATGCTCTCCTTGCCATTTTTATCGTAATAGCTTTTCGCCTCCAATTTCGCTTTGTCCACCAGGTTCAACACCTCCACATAACCCTGTCCGGCCACCACGCGCAATTCGCGCCGCAATTTGTTGCAACCGGGTGCGTCAGATTCGATGATCAGAGAAGCCACCAGCGGTCCTTGTTCGCCGACCGAAATGGTTGCCGATCCGCTGGACTGCAGTTTGTTGGTATCATCACCGATCAAATAGCGATAGTCATCCAACGTCTCGCCTCCACTGACATCGACCAGATTTCCGTCAATTCCTTTCGCGGTGAGTTCTGCGATACCGCCGGTTTTTTCGTCCACACGAATCCGCAGCAACCCGTTTTCCAACGTTGCATTGAAAGCCTTCGCGGATGCTTTGGCGGCCTGGACCGCGCCGGTGGAAATCTTGTAACGCTTCGATGCGAAGGCTGGCACGTTTTCCGCCATAAATGCCAATTCACCGCTCTTCAACCGTTGCGAGGGAACCGCGTGGCCTTTTTCGTCAGTGATCCGGTCCCCTGCCCGGCTGTCTTCCGCCGAAAGGAAAACGATTTCCGAACGCGGCCATGAAAGAGTGTTTACCAGGTCGAATTCCCCTTCCGGCAATGCCGAATTGGAGCTCAACGCTTTCGCCAGCAAAGCGCGCGAGCTTTCATTTGCATCATCCACATAGGCTTTTTTCACCGCCCATTGCTCGACCGTGTCTTTGCGTTCCGGATCACTAATGCTGCACCACGCGCCCCAGGTGTGTTCGGAATAAAGCAGCACGTTGCGCCACGCCAGCTTGAAATCCGCCAGCGGATACTCGTTCGGATGGAACATGGCGAATGCCGTCGCGGCCTGGGACAATCGATCCGAGTTTTGCCGGTTCTCAGATGTTTGCAACGCTGATGATGCCGCGCCATCCTCCCAATACGGCGTCCAATCACCTTTCACTTCTGGCAACGAGCTTCCATATTTTTGTTCGAACGCGTGAAACGCCGCGCTCGCGCCCGAAATCCTGAACTGCGGCCATTCATATTTCGCGTTCCAATCGCGGATGAAATCGCAAATCGCCGGGTCAGGCACCGCGTTATCTCCGTGACCGGCCCAGCGCACATAGGCGATATCGTACGGATAACTCCGCTTCTCAAGGCCCTCGTAAAAATCAGCGATCAGCCGGGGCGACATCTGATTGTAAATATGCGACATCGCATAGCCCCAGAACGGAATCCACACCAGCACCCGGCTTTTGCCGTCCGGCCCGACCCAGTAAAACGGTTTATTTTCCCACTCCTTCAAAATGGTTCCGATGCGATCGAAATAATTCGGCGCTGCCGTGAAATATTTGATCCCGGCCTGGTTCATCGCCGGCACGTTTCCCCACGTGTAGCCTGGCACATCCGAGATCATCGCAGTATCAAGGGGCACTCCCGTTTTTTGGGAAACCTTGGTGGCAAAACGAAATAATTGAATTAACTCTTCCGGCCGGCACAGGCCCGTCAGCTCATTTAAATACATTCCGTTCAGCGAGACTTGCCCTTTTTTCACGGCATCGTAAAAGTCATTCCGTTGTTCTTCGCTCATGCGTTCCAGAAACAAATCTGCCGCCCAACCCACCTCGACGTTCCAGACAAACCGCGAACCTTCTGGATAATCCTCCGTTTTGCGCGCCGCGGCGATGCCATCAGCCAGATTCTTCATTTGCTTCTTGGCGACTTCACTCTGGATCTCCGTGTAACCAATATCCGTATGCGAATGCGGCAATACATAAATCGTCATCGGCCGCGCCGGCGTCTCCTGAAACGACGCGCTGGTAATTTGTTGGAACGATTCGCTCGTGACCTCCTTTTTGAACTGAATCCTGGCTTTGAGCGATGTGACCGCCTCCACCTCAGGCAACGACCAATCAAAAACATTGTCACCGGATTTGAGCGACACTGTCTTTGCCTCTCCGTTTCCGACCAAAATGCTCACTTCGGCCGGCTCCTGGTAGGGATGATTAACGGTGACTTTGACCGGACGATTGCCGCTCTTTTCCACGAACGGCAGCACTTTGACTTGGACGCGATCCCGCACGGGTGTTTCCTCGTTGGGCTCCGAGGTGTAATACGTCAATTCCGCCCCGCCCACCGAGTGCAAGCCAGAATTTCCCAGCTTGGTCACGCGCCATTTCGCCCGCTGCGCGGTCACGGGATTCGTCAGGATGAACAGCGTCTCGCCGCTGCGCTTGTTCACATGCGTCACCGGCACATCCGCGAGCCGTTCGCCATTGGCGTCGAACAATTCCAATTCAGACATCGCCACCGTCGCGCCATCGTTGCGATCCACGTGCCGCAACGCCGTGATGCGCGTCGGGTTCGCAAACTCAACGTCCACTATCGTATTCGTACCCCCGTCCTGCGAGGCATACTCCGATTTCAACTTGCCGTCGAAGAAGTTGGTCATTCCGAAGTTGCCGCCGGGAATGCCCGGCGGAAGATTCAGAATCTTCGATACCGGCACAGGCACCATGGGCGTGAACGCGGCGGCAGTCAACACGGTCATCGCCGCCGTGAACATCAGTAAACTTCGGGTTCGGCCCATACGGGATTCAGTTTGGTTTTTCATGGTGAAGAGTTTGTTATTCAAATTCGGCGCGCAAGGTGCCGAGTCCATATCCGGCCACCGTCACCTCGTCATTTATTTTGGACAACGGCGCCTCACTGGCGTTACCAGGAAACAACCGGGCGGGATGCTGGCCCCGCCAGTGCAATGAAACCTTTTGCCCTTTGCCAGAGGCGCCAAAGAGCCGGACAATCAGCGCCCGCCCATCATCGGACGGTTTCGCGGCGGACACCACGACATTTTCGGAATCAAGCTGCGGCACGGCGAAAAGCGCAGATTTTCATGGTTGTACGAGGGATGATTTTCGAGAGCTCTTGAGTGTGGATTGGTTCGAGGTTAACTTTGTCTATACATTTATTACAACTTTGGAAAGGTTGTCAATGGTTTTTTTAGAAACTTGACCCTTCACAGCCTCCCACCCTTACACTTCCCCCTCATGCTACGTATCGATCACAACAGCCCTGTGCCGTTGCGCGCCCAGGTCGAGCAACTTCTGCGCGAACTGGTGCTCAAGCCCGATTACCAAAAGGGCGCGTTGCTTCCGGATGAAGTCGCCCTTGCCGCCCAACTGGGAGTCAGCCGCGGCACGGTCCGCTCCGGCATCAGCAAATTAGTGTTCGAAGGGCTTTTGGAACGCAAAGCCGGTGTTGGCACTCGCGTTTCCCCGCGCAATCTGGAATCCGGTATAACTGCCTGGCGCAGTTTCACCCGGGAAATGGCCTCCAAAGGCATTACCGTGAAAAATTTCCGGTTGGACTATCGGCAGGTTAAAGCTTCGGTGGATGCCGCGTGCGCGCTGAATGTTGAACCGGAAACTCCATTGTGGTGCCTCGAACGCATCCGCGGCTGGGATGGCAAACCCGTGTTGCAAAGCGCCTCGTGGTTTCACTCACGCATAGCTTTAAAGGGCACCGAGGACACTGGCCTGCCGCTGTATGAAATGATTGAAAAAGCCACCGGCGTCCGTCCGAAAAACGCTCGGGAAGAATTCCTCGCGGTGAGCGCCGATGCCCGCCTGGCCAAACTGTTGGAGGTCAAGCGCAACACCCCGTTGCTCTTGCGGCGTCACACCGTTTTCGACCAGGGCAACCGTCCTTTTGAATTCGCCGAGGTCCATTATGTCAGCTCCCGTTTTGCTCTAACGCTCAACATGCGCCGGGGTGATTCCTGAACTTCAGATCACTGGCTGCAAATTCGTTTTGGCTGGCACGGTCGCCGCGTTGTCCTCGACCGTCGTCTTCCGCGGTGGAATGACCGCGGATTCCCTCACATACGCTTTCATTGTTGCCAATGGATTCGAAGCGGCGCCGACTGGCCGAACCGTGTAAGACCCGACCGCGGCTGGAACAATGAACGTTTCGGCAAAGTGCACAACAAACGGTTCAAACCGCCCCTCCACCGACTCCACCACCGCCTCGGTTCCTTCCACCAGATTCAACACATTAACGCCGTTGTGCGTGTGATGCGACACCGCCTTTGTAAACCAATGCCGCCGCGTCTCAATAAATTCGCGCTCATGCAATCCCGTGAATTCCTCGCGCCAGCCATTGCCGCTGCCCAGCGCTGAAAAACGGTTCACCAGGTTTTTCTTCACCCATTCGGTGTCGCGGTCCCATTGGATATTTGCAATCCCATGATCCAGGTGAATTGGGCGCGGTTTTCCATCGAGGCCGAGACGACCCCAGTCCCACATCTTAAACGTGAAAATATAAGGCGTCGCGCTGATCTCCAATACCATCGAGTCCGCCCCCGAGCAGTGCACCGTGCCGGCTGGAATTAAAAAATGATCGTGCTTCCGGGCCGTGAACTTATTCACGTATTGCTCAGCCGGAAATTTGAATCCGCCCGCCTGCGCGCGTCTGAGATCCCCAATCATCGCCTCGCGTTCCACTTTTTCCCGCAACCCCAAATACACGTGCGCATTCGGCCCCGCCTCGAGCATGTAATAGCTCTCGTCCTGCGTGTAATGCATGCCGAAATGGTGCTGAATATATTCTGTCAGGGGATGCACCTGGAACGAAAGATTTCCGCCGCCCATCGTGTCCAGGAAATCGAATCGAATCGGAAATTCATCGCCGAACCGCGCATGGACCGATTCTCCCAGCAATTCTCGCGGCTGGTAAAAAACCACATTGATGGAAGGAATCTCCATCGTCACATTCCCGAATTCCAGCAACAGGCTGTTTTCCTCCGGAACGCAATCGAAGCACCAGCCGTAGTTCGGCGCCGCGCCATCCAAATCGCATGCCTTCCGCATCCATTGCCCGCCCCAAGGCGCCGGGTCGAAGAACGGCACCACGCGAAACGGCCGCGTCACGGCGTGACGCATCGCCGCGCGCACGGCTTCGCCCTCCGCCAGCTTCGGCTCATTGGATGTCGTCGTATCCAGCACGAAATCCCAAACGTGCATTAACGCTCGTTTCCAGCGATCAGCCACCCGCCAATCCACAAAGAACGCCCGCTTGTATTGCAAACTGGCGAGGCTGAGCCGATTGTCCGCCCCGAGATTGTTCGCTTCATTTCGGCGAAAACGATTTTGCGCCTCCCAGCGAGGCAAATCTGCGTACACCAAAATATCGCCGTCGGCCAGATGCCTCGCACCGCAACCGAAAACCAAAACCACTCCTTCTTTCACGGACGCAAGTTGTGAACGAAGAAATGCGACCTTCTCCTGGTCAAAAAATTGCGGCAAAGTCAGCCCGCTGAGAAATCCGAACACCGGATCATTTCCGCCGAGAAATGGAGCCACCAAAGTTTCAATCGCCGCGCTCTCCAACATGGCTTCCGCGGACCGCACTACGAGTGCGGGTTTTAAACGCGTGTTGAGTTCGCCGATGATTTCGGTTTCGTTCACGCCCGGATAACACTCCAACACCACGACGGTGCGCCGGGCATCCCGCTGGCAAATGGTCACCTTCAACCGCTCGGCGCAATTTTGCCACCCGGCCACGCATTTTCCGCCGGAATTGGGAACGCTGATTTTTGGAAATTTATTGTAATTCGATCTGCTCATCTCAAACCCGCCTTCTCCACGTCTTCATGCACCAGCCATTCGCACGCGAGCAACGCCGCGCGATCGCCCAACTCCGAAGCCGCCACCTTCACCTTTCCCCACGGCGTATGCGCATGCCGGGAGACATAATCCCGCACAAACGGCAAAATTTCATCCGCGCTGCCCATGATGCCGCCGCCCAATATGATTAACTCCGGATCAAAAACATGAATCATGTTCACAGCCAGTGCGGCCCACGTGTCGAGGCTGCGATTTTTCAATGCGATCGCGCAGGCATCCCCTTCGGACGCAAAACGAAAAATCGCCGCGTAGTCAATTACTTCCAGCATCGCCAAAGGGCTGCACGCAAAAAGAGGATGCTCACGCGCCAGTCGCGCAATCACGGAAGTGGACGCCAGCAATTCCGCGCAACCTACGTTTCCGCACACGCAAGCGCCGCCGTCTGTCCGCAGAGTAATGTGGCCACCCAGAATTCCCGCCTGCCCGTGCACTCCGCGCAACACCTGCCCTTCGATCACCGCCGAAACACCAATGCCGGTGCCGAGCGTGATGATAACGCAGTTGTCAGAACCTCTTCCCGCACCGTAACGCCATTCGCCGATCAAAGCCATGCGCGCATCGTTATCAATGGCCAGCGGCAAATGCAGCCGTTTCTCCGACCAGCCCCGTAGATCGATGGCCGAGGCATCGCCAAATTTTCCAAAATGATCCAATATCCGCGCCTGCCGCCGGTTAATGATGCTCGGATACGAAAACCCCACACCGTCACATTCGGGGAGCGCAATTCCCGCTTGCTCGCAAAGCTTTTCAAAGCCCGTCGCGACTGCTTCCAGCCGTTCGGTTAGATGACGGTCTGATTGCGCAGGAACAATGCTTTGAGCGATGACGCATGCGTCGCGCACCAAGCCCAGCTTGATGCGCGTCCCACCAAAATCGGCAGCCAGCGAAATCATGCTTCACCTCGGCGCATTTCCAGGGTCAACGCAAAACGCGAACTGACATAATGCACCTCCGCATACTCGAACGGACGGCTCCCCTGGTCAAACACCGTATGACGCCGAAGCAGCAGCGGCGTTCCCCGGCGCACGTCCAGCAACCGCGCCAGTCGCGATTCCGCAGCCACCGCGGAAAATTCTTCGCGCGCATAGCTGGGGCGCACGCCCGTTGCGTTTTCAATCATTTCATAAAGCGGTTTCGAAGTGTCTTCATTTCCCTTCAACCCGATGCGCGGGTGAAACCATGATGTGCTTTGCAGCACCGGTTTTCCTTCCCAACCGCGCACGCGATCCAGCCGCCAAATCGAAGTTCCCTCGTCCAAATGAAGCGCGCGGACCGCTTCCACTCCCGCTTTCGCCGAACGATAATCCAAACGAAAATTCTCAACGGAGATGCCTTTGGACGCCATTTCCCGGGTAAAACTGCGCCACGCGCTGATGCCGGATTCCAGATGCCGATTTGAAACTCGCGTTCCCACTCCGGCTTTCCGCTCCAGCATGCCTTCAAAAACCAGCTTGCTGATTCCCGAGCGAACTGTCCCGCGGCTCACACCCAATTGCGCCGCTAACGCGACTTCGTCCGGCAGCAGTCCGCCCTTCTGATATTCCGGCTGCAACACCATCTGTCGCAGCAATGTTTCCACCTGCGCCCGTAAAGGAATCGGACTCCCGTGATTAAGACTCAGCATATATCTATTTGTATATACAATTAGATTTAAGCTGTCAAGAGAACGGTTTGAGACATAAAGCATTCAAGCTTTGCCGCCAGCGAAACTCGCTTCGATTTCCTCCAGGCTCCGCCCTTTGGTTTCCGGCACCATGAAGAATACAAATATCAACGCGGCCAGACTGCACGCCGCATAGATCCAAAACGTCAACGCCGGCCCGACAGCGGGACTGTCGTTCAGCATGGGAAACGTCTGCGCGACGATGTAGCACGCGGTCCAAATCGTAAACGTCGCCACGGACATTGCCCGGCCTCGAACACGCGTGGGAAAAATCTCCGAGCATAGGATCCACGGAATCGGCCCCAGCGCCATCGCGAAAGCGCCGATGAATGCGAGGATCGCGATCAGTAAAGGAATTCCGCCGGTGTTTGCTTTGAACATCCAACCCACCGCCCCCAGCGCAATCACCTGCGCAACGAGTCCAACGAGCAAAAGAATCCTGCGCCCCGCCTTGTCCACCAGCGCCACCGCCACCAGCGTGAACAAAAGGTTTACCAATCCGACTACAGTTGACGCCATAAAGGAATCCTTCACGCCGACTCCCGCTGTGGTAAAAATCTTGGTGGAATAATACATGATGGCGTTAATGCCGCTGAACTGCGAAAACGCCATCAACAATACCGCGATCACGAGCACCCTTCGAAAACGTGCGGTGGACAAAAGTTCAAAAAATCCCGCTTCGCTTTGCTTTAAAACATCCTTGGTGGCAGCAATTTCGGCCTCTATTTCCTGCGAACCGTGGATTTTCTCAAGAATGTTTCGGGCTTCGTCCTCACGGCCCATTTGCACCAGCCAACGCGGGCTTTCTTTCACGAAAAAAAGCAAAATCAACAGAAGCATCGCCGGCAGCACTTCCGCCCCCAGCATCCAGCGCCAGCCTCTGGCAACATTCCAATCCGCATCTCCGAAAGCCTGGATTTTGGCATTGATGAACAAAGTCAGGAAAATCCCGCTCACAATTCCGAATTGAAAAAGCGACCCGAACCGCCCACGCCATACCGCCGGCGCCAACTCCGCCACATACACCGGACAAATCATGGACGAGGCCCCAATTCCCAATCCGCTGATAAAACGGGCCAGCAAAAATTCCGTGAAGGTGTTCGGCATTGCGGACAACACGCCCGAAAGTGCATAAAGAATGGCGCAGACAAACAATACTTTTCGCCGGCCGTACCGATCACTCAAAAAGCCGGCGAACATCGCCCCCGGAATGCAACCCAAAATGGCGCTCGCTCCCGCGATGCCTTCCTGAAACGAGGTCAGCTTAAAAAAAGTCTTCAGAAATTGATTCGCGCCGTTGATAACGGCCGTGTCGTAGCCAAAAAGGAAACCGCCCGCGAGCGCCACACACGCAACCAGTAACAGCATCGGTCCGCGAATTGATGGAGATTTCGTAACCGGCACAGAAGATTCGACGGGTTGAAGAGCCATGAAGCTATGAGTGATTTATTTGTCTATACATTAGTATATTTTAAAATCACCCGTCAAGACTTTTGGGCAACCGGCGCTCCCGGTACCGGTTACACGGAAAATAAAGTATCCTCAGTTGAGTGTCTTGAGGCGAATAATCCCCACATTTTGTTCCGTTCGCAATCCGCCGATAGTTTTTAGCAAGCCAACGAGAGCGGCATTCGGCGCTTATCTTTATTTTGTCTCGCATATGACAAACCCGAACCGTCGTCCGTCGCTCAGAAAGAAAGAATCGAAAGCCGTCAAGAGAGCCCTTAAACTCACGACGCTCATTCTCGCCCACGATTTTGTTTCCCACGCCCAAGCGCAATCCACCAATGCCACACCCCCAACTGCCGATGGCACCAACGCTCCTTCGCAAAAGCTGCCGGACGTGGTCGTGACGGGTGAAAAGGGATCCTACAAGACTGACGAAGTGGCGCTGCCAAAAGTGACCGAGCCGCTTCGCGACGTGCCCCAGTCCATCACCGTCGTGCCGCGCGAAGTCATGAACGATCAAAACACCACCACGCTCCGCGATGTGTTGCGGAATGTCGCTGGCATCAGCATTGCCGCGGGTGAAGGCGGCTCTCAGGGGGACAATTTAACGCTGCGCGGTTTCACGGTCCGAAATGACATCTTCCTCGACGGGATGCGCGATTACGGCAGCTATTATCGTGATCCCTTCAACTACGAGACGGTGGATGTGCTCGAAGGACCGGACTCGATCATGTTTGGTCGCGGCTCGACCGGGGGAGTGGTGAATCAGGAGAGCAAAACGCCCGGGCTGAATCCCTTTATTGAAACTACCTTGAGTTTGGGAACCGATGCCACCCGACGCGCGACGGCTGACATTAATGAACCGCTCCCGGAACTCGGAAAAAACACCGCCTTTCGCTTAAACCTCATGGGCAACGATTCGCAAGTCGCCGGGCGCGATGTCGGGGAGAATCGCCGTTATGGTTTGGCGCCGTCATTGGCTTTCGGAATTGGCACGCCCACAACTTTGACGTTGAGCTACCTTCATCAATCGGAAGATGACATTCCTGATTACGGCATCCCCTGGCTGAAATTCAACGGCAATCCCGCGCCGGTCGACCGCAGTAATTTTTACGGTTTCAAAAGTGATTATCTCCGGACGGATGTGGACATGGTCACGGCAAAATTAGAACACACATTCAACGAATTCATCCAAATCCAAAATCAGGCGCGTTTCGCCAACTACTGCCGGGATTTCCGGATCACCGAACCGCAGGTCGCGAATACCAATGCCGCGCCGCCTGATACTTTGTCGGTGGTTCGCAACCAGCTTGCGGGACAAAGTACGGAGACTTATTTGTGGGACCAAATGGATGCCACGGTGGAATTCAAGACTGCGTTCATCGATCACACCCTGGTGACTGGGGTCGAGGGCGGTCGTGAAACATCTGACCCCAAGCGATTGGCGTATTCCGGTGTTCCCGGAACCTCTTTGCTTTCGCCAAATGAAGGCCAGAACTTCTCCGGCACGGCCAGCATCCGGAGCAAGGTCAAAACCAGCGCCACCAGTTTCGGCGCATACGCAATTGACACCATGAAGTTGGGCGAGCATTGGCAATTGAGCGGTGGAGCGCGCTGGGATTATTTCGACGCCGATTTTCGCGACGCCGTGCCCAATACCCACTTCACTCAAAACGTCACCAAGCCTACCTGGCGCGGTGCACTGGTCTACAAGCCCGTCGAAAACGGCAGCATTTATTTTGATTACGGCACGTCGTTTAATCCCTCCGCTGAATCGTTGTCCCTCAGCGCGGGCAGCGCGAATGTCAAGCCGGAGGAGAACCAGACCTTTGAGTTCGGCACCAAATGGGATTTGCTTAACAACCGATTATCCGTGCGCGGCTCCGTTTTCCGCACGGAGAAAACCAACGCGCGTGAAACCAATCCCACCAACTCCCTCGAAGTCGTCGACGGCGGCCTCCAGCGCGTGGATGGTGTTGAACTCGCAGTTTCCGGGCATCTAACGAAGGAATGGCAGATCTTCGCCAGCTACGATTATTTGGACAGTGAAGTTGTTCAATCAAAATTCTTCCCGGACGCCGTCGGCAAACCGTTGAACAATGTGCCCAAAAATACTTTTAATCTTTGGACCACGTATGAGTTGCCCTGGAGGGTTGAAGTGGGCGGTGGTTTGAATTTCGTTTCCAGCCGCACCGCGAATACCGCTACGTTGAAACCCAATACGCCGGTTGAAAAAGTCGACGCCTATTGGACATTGAACGCGATGATAAAATACCGCGCGAGCAAACGCATCACCGTGCAGGCGAACATTTATAACCTCACGGACAATTATTATCTCGACCAGGTCCACCCGGCGCACGTGATTCCGGGCGCAGGCATCTCGGCGTTGTTCAGCACCACCCTCACCTTTTGACGGAAGGAAATTATGTTGCTCACGATTCCCGATGTCTTAAGCGCCGAGCAGGTGAAGCAGGCGCGACAAATTCTCGACCAAGCGGAATGGGTGGACGGCAAAGTGACCGCCGGACACCAATCCGCCAAGGCCAAGGACAATCTGCAGCTTCTCGAAAATCATCCCGCCGCCCGTCAACTCGGCGATATGATCCTCGCGACACTCGGGAAAAATCCGTTGTTCCTGGCGGCGGCGCTGCCGAGCCGGGTGTTTCCGCCGCTGTTCAATCGCTATACGGGCGGGCAATCCTTCGGCACCCACGTGGACAACGCCATCCGCCAGGTCACCGGCACGCCGCACCGCATTCGCACGGACTTGTCGGCGACGCTGTTCTTCGCCGGGCCGGAAGAATACGACGGCGGGGAGCTTTGCATGGAGGACACTTACGGAGTCCACAGCGTGAAACTGCCGCCCGGCCATATGGTATTGTACCCGGCAACGAGTTTGCATCACGTGAAAGCGGTGACTCGCGGCGCGCGCATTTGCTCATTTTTTTGGATTCAAAGCATGATTCGCGAAGACAGCCGGCGCTCACTACTGTTTGATCTCGATTTGGGAATTCAACGTCTCAACCGCGAACTGCCCGACAACGCGGTAGCCTCCCAGACCGCCGTCCAACTCACCGGCGTTTACCATAATCTGCTCCGGCAGTGGGCGGAAGTGTAGGCGGTGAAGATTCGCAAAGTCATTTTCTGGATGCATCTTGTTGCCGGGGTGCTGGCGAGCGCTGTGATTTTAATCATGTCGTTCACCGGCATCTGCCTGGCGTTCGAAACGCAATTGCTGAACCGCGCGGAACGAAATGTCCGCAACGTCATGACGCCCGCGCCAGATGCCAAGTCCCTGACTTACGATGCGCTTTTGGAAAAAGCGCGTGCCGCCCATCCGGACACCGCGCCAACCGGCCTGTTCGTTCGCGCCGAGGCGACGGCTTCCGTGATGGTGAATTTCGGGCGCGAGGACGTATTATATTTGAATCCTTTCACAGGAGAAATCCTGGGCCACGGTTCAAAGATTCGCGGTCTCCTGCAACAAATTGAAAATTGGCATCGCTGGCTGGGCGCGGCGGAAACGCATCGTCCCGCCGCCCGCGCGATCACGGGCGCCTCCAATTTCACTTTTCTCTTCCTGGCCGTCAGCGGTGTTTATCTTTGGTGGCCACGCAATTGGAATTGGAAAACGCTGCGGCCCGCCGTTTGGTTTGTGCGCGGACTTGGCGGCAAGGCCCGCGATTGGAATTGGCACAACACCATCGGCTTTTGGTGTTCACCGATCCTCATCATTCTGACCCTGACGGGCACCGTCATGTCTTATCAATGGGCCAATAATCTATTGTATCGTTTGTCCGGCAATCAGCCGCCCCCGCCCCAGGCGGACCGTACCGGCGGAAATCAGCAGCGCGGCGAAAAACATCGGCCTTCCGATGCGGGCGATGACGAACAGGAATCAGCCAGTATCGACGTGTTGCTGGCAAAGGCCCGACAACAACTGCCCGCTTGGAGCACTCTCACCCTGCGTTTGCCGCCGCGCGCCGGAGCGCCGGTCACAATTTCCATCCAGCAATCCGGCGCGCCGGCTTTTTATCGTTCGCAACTGACGCTGAATTCGTCCACAGCGGAAATTGTGAAATGGGAGCCGTTCGCCGGCCAGAACAGTAGACGAAAACTCCGCACCTGGGTGCGATTCATGCATACGGGGGAAGCCGGCGGCCTCATCGGGCAGACGATTGCTGCTATTGCTTCTGCCGGCGGCGTCATACTGGTTTGCACAGGCGTGGCGATGGCGTATCGTCGATTCTTTGGGAAACAAACACCGGCGGCCCCATGAAAACCTTCACTTCAACCGAGTATGATGCGGACAGCATCAGTGGCCTGGGCGTTTTCACGCTGGTGCTGTGGCTTGGTTGTTTGCTCATTGGCGGTTTCGGATTCGCGCTTCACTATTCCCATCCGCGCGCTCCACAGGCACAGCCTCCGCCGCTGAAAGTTGAAATGTTGGAAGTAAAATTGACGGAAGATTCGCAACCGACGCCCGAGTCTTCCCCAAATTCCGCGGTCACCGATCCGCTCGCGCAGCCGCAAATTCCGCAGCCCGTCGCTGTCGCGCAACCTTCACCGGCCATTGCCTTCGCGTTGTCCGTGAAAGGCCCGGTGCGCGTCGTGGAAGCGCGCCAGGCTGCTTATTCGCAACCTTCTTCACCCGCGCCCACAGCCGAGCCACTGCCGCAACGCCTAACTTTTGGTGAGGGTGAAGGCAGACAACCGGCGCCAGATTACCCCCGCCGCGCACAGCAGGAAGGCCAGGAAGGCGGGGTGCTCGTTCGTTTCACCGTCGCCGAAAGTGGCCATGTTACCGCAGTGGAAGCACTCGAACCGTGCCGCTGGCCGCTGTTGAACCAATCCGCGTTGCGCGTGGTGAAAGAACGCTGGCGTTTTTCGCCCGGCCCGCTCCGCGTTTACGATGTCCAAATCCGATTTATACTCACCCAGTAGAATTGCCTCACCATATGAATCCATTATTCGCAAATATCGTCGTCGATGTTTTCCTTCGCGGCGGCCCCATCATGTGGCCCATTCTGCTTTGCTTGATTGCCGCGTTGGTTGTGGCCGTGGAACGTTCGCTGTGGTGGTGGTCGCTCAACCGGCGCGTGAAGCTGAAGACGCTGAACCAGGCCTTCGACGCCATCAGCGAGGGGAGGTTCGACGACGGAATCAAGTTGACCCTCGGAACCAACGACCCGTTTCTGGCCACGGTTAATGAAGGACTGGTTCATGCGCACAGCTCGCTCCTGGGAGCCATGCAATTGCGCGCAATGGACGAAATCGAAAAAGCCGAAAAACGGTTATGGATCCTCGGCACATTCATCACCCTCGCGCCGCTGTTGGGATTGCTGGGAACCGTGACCGGCATCATGCACTCGTTCCATTTCGTCGGACAGGAGGAACTCGCAGCCGTCAAAGTCAGCGGCGGCATTGCCGAGGCATTGATCGCCACTGCTTGCGGTCTGAGCATCGCCATCCTTTGCCTGTTGCCTTACAATTTTTTCAACCGGCAACTCGCTCAATTCCGCTCGCGCCTGGAGCGCACCATCAATCACGTCGAACTGCTGGTCGAATCCGCGAAACACCACGGGCACGACCTTGAGGAATTTGCCCGCCGCCGCGCGATTGCTGACCGTGCCGCCGCCATTCGTTGACCCGGAAACCAAGGACCATTATGCCCGTCAAACTCGGTTCCAAACTCCCGCAGGATCACGAAGCGCGAATTGAAATCATTCCGCTTATCGACATCATGTTCTTCCTGCTCGCCAGCTTCATGCTGGTAAGCCTCAGTATGGTCAATCTCAAGAGCGTGAAGGTGAATCTTCCCACCGCCACGACCGCGACTCTCGACACCAAGAATGATTTCATCAGCATTTCCGTGGACAAATCCGGCGCGGCTTTCTTCGACAAACAACCCGTCGGTCTGAACGAACTCGCCCAACGCCTCAACGCCACCCATCAAACCAACGAAAACGTCCGCGTCTTCATCAGCGGCGACAAGGATGCCCGTCACGGCGATGTCATTCACGTGCTCGACGTGGTCCGTTCATCCGGCATTCAAAAAGTGGCCTTTGAAATCCGGGAGGAGCCGGCAAAACCATGAACCGCGCCTTGCAATATTTAAACTTCTTTGGCGTGCTGGTGCTGGCCGTTCTCTGCGCCGTTCAATGGCAGCACGATCGTCAATTGAATCTCCAAACGATCCAGTTGGAAAAGACCCGCCAGGCCCAGCAACAGAGAATCTCCGAGCAGGAGGAAACCGCTCGCGGGCTTTCTGCTGATCTCGCGGATTTCAAGCAACGTTTCAAGACCGAGCACGACGACCTCGAAGACACGAAACACAAATTGCGTGAAAGTGAAAATACCTTGGCCTCACTGACGGCTGAGCGCGAACAACTCCAGGAAAGCATCACTAATTGGACCGCCGCCGTGGCCCAGCGTGATGCCCTCATGAAGGAAGCCAACAGCCGCATCGAAGAAGTGTCCACTCAGTTGAATGCTTCCATTCAAAAGTACAACGAACTGGCCAGCAATTATAACAGCGTGGTGAAAGAATTGAATGAAGCCCGTTCAAAATCCGCCCTCACCAACAGCCCATGAACCCGCGCAACGAACTGGCCAGCACCTGGATGAAGCGCGGCATTGCGTTGCTGGAAGAAAACACCGTCCCCAGCCTCAATCAGGCCATCGGTTGTTTCGACAAGGCAATTGAATTGAGAAGTGCCCTCCCCTTGGATGCCCACCATCGTTTTCGCTACGGCCTTGCCGCCGGGTGGATGAATCGCGGCGACGCCCTCACGCGTTTGGGTTCCTCGAATCATTACGCTGAAGCATTGCGCTCGTATGACGAAGCGTTGAAATATTTGTGCTTTTTGCCGCTCGATGAAGACCCGTTCTTCCGAAAACGCATGGCAGTCGCCTGGATGAATCGCGGCGTGACTTTGCTTGCGCAAGGCAGTGACTTCAGCGAAGCCGAACGCTCGTTCCGGCAAAGCATCGTTTTTTTGGAACATGCGCAAGCCACCGCGCTCGCCGACCGAAGCCAGCTTCTCGGCTGCGCCTGGATGAACGTGGCGAACGCACTTCTGCAACACGCACAACCGCAATTGATCTCGGCCCGTGAGTCCGCCAAAACGGCATTAAAATATCTCGCCGATGTTGAAAATGTGGACGCAGTGTCTGCTGAAGCCGGCTTGAAAGCCCGCCATCTTCTATGCCAGGCCATCGTTCGAATATTGGCGGGGCAGTCTCATCATAGCTCCTCCGCGAAGGAATCGCTCATTGAAGCCATGGACGCCGTTGATGATGGATTAAAGCTCGCACGCGAATGGGAACTGCGAAACGTCGACCGCTTCCGCAGCCTGACCACCGAACTTTTCTCTTTCGGCGTGCGTGCTTACCAAATGTGCCAGCCGCAATTTCTCGCTGAATTCATTTCTGAAAGCGTGGACCCGCAGATGTCTCCGGGAGCGAATGCCACCAGGAAAATGCATGTTGAAGCGCTGGGAGCACTCTGGCGCGAACTCAGAGAATCCCAAAAGAAAGGGTTTGGTAAACCCAACGAAGAATTTCCGCAATGGATGCAAAAACTGAGTGAATTGTCCTCCGTGGAACGTCGCCTCACTGAAAACACAAAGCAGGCTTCGAAACCTGCTTTTCCTTCCCAACCGAGTCAGAAAACGTCCGCATGTGAGTGCTGAAGTCATCGATCGGCAAAGCAAGCCAGCCCTCCCTGCCGTGTTCTTCACATTACACTTCAATTCGCCTGGATATATCGGCCAGCCGGAACAAAGAGACGAAAAATGTTCGTTCAGCTGTCCTGAGACGCGCCGGTCGTTCGTCTTAGGAATATGAAAACGAAGAAATCGAAAGAAACGGCGAGAAAAATCATCGCCATTACTCAAGTCTCGCTGGACGGTGTCATGCAGGGACCCGGTGGCCCCGAGGAGGATCCGTCGAACGGGTTCACGCAGGGAGGTTGGGCCATGCCCTTCGCGGACGCCGCCGTGATCGAGGTCATTAACCAGACCATCGCCGGTGAGTTCGACATGCTCCTGGGACGCCGAACCTACGATATCTTCGCCTCCTGCTGGCCGAAACAAGGTGACCATCCCATCGGCAAGGCGTTCAACAAGGCGACAAAATACGTCGTCACACGCACCCTCAGCCAACTCGATTGGGAAACATCCAAGCGCATAAGCGGAAACGTCGTGACCGAAGTCCGCCGGCTGAAAGCCTCGGATGGACCGCCGTTGCATATCTGGGGCAGTAGTGAGTTGCTGCAAACACTGATCGCCGCCGAACTCGTCGACGAATTTCGTCTGTGGGTAGTTCCGGTGGTCCTCGGCAAAGGCAAGCGACTGTTCGGCAACAACACTCCGCCGGCCAGCTTCACCCTGGTCGAGACGCGAAGCACGCCTTCTGGCGTCCTCACCAACACCTACCGCCCAGCCGGTCCTATTCCGCGAGAGTAAATACCGTCAGAAGCGAAACTGGTTTGGCGGAAGAAAATGCCAAAATTGTATCCGGAACTTCGGATCCATCGGTTTAGGACAAAAACTCAGCAGCAGCGGGATCAAGAATGACTTCACAGTCGGGGTGAAGCTGAAGCACGGATGCCGGCACCTCCGGCGTGACCGCGCCATCAAGGGCGGCCTTAATAATACGTGCCTTGCGGGAACCGTTGGCCGCCAGCACAATCTTGCGGCTTTGCATAATATTTTTAATGCCAAGCGTCAGTCCGCCCAGTTTGGCGCTGTCGGGCGATTGGGTCTCACGTCGGATTCTGGCCTCCAATTCGCGATCCATCCGGGAATGCCAGCAAGTGCTGTTGAAAGGAGTGCCGGGTTGATTGAAGCCGAGATGCCCGTCCTCGCCGATGCCGAGAAATTGCAAATCAATCCCGCCACGATCAGCGATTTGTTGCTCGAAACGTTTGGCCTCGAGGCCAAAATCTTCCGAATAGGTCGGCGGCATGATGAAATTTTCGAGCGGAATTCCCAACGGCTTTACGATTTGTTGGAGGATGATGTCATAGCAGCTACCGGCATATTCCCGCGGGACGTTGGTGACTTCGTCCATGGCAAAAACAGTGAGCTTGGAAACATCGAAGGGAGATTGACGATGTAGGTCACAGACGGCGGCATGAATGGGCTTGGTCGTGCGACCAGTGGCCAATCCAATCACGGCATCGCGCTTTTCCTTCATTTGAGCGACCACGCGCACGGCGGCCGCCTCGAAAAACTCGGCTTCACTTTTTGCGATGGTAATCTTCATCTTATCAGGACAGAGTGCGCAACAGCTTTAACTTTTCCGCCGAGGCATGGCAATTTTTGATGACTGCGGCGGGAATCTTGTGATCGTATTTCGAATCCAAAGCCATCAACATCGCGCCGACAACAGGTTCGTAAACAGCTTCGATGATGCGGGCATTAGGTGCAACGCGATGGACCTCCGCGCCGATGGTTTCGACCAGTGAAGTGCCTTTGTTTTTGAATAAACCGCCGGAAAGGACGATATCCATTTCGAGATTTTGCGCTTTGCGCTTTTGGATGGCGGCGATGGGATAGCGGCTGATGGAAACGGCAAACTGAAAAATAATTTCCTGCGCCACCGCATCAGGTTTTTTTGCCGCTTCGAACAGTAACGGACTCAAAGCCTGGATGGGTTTGCGCAATTGTTTCCGTTGATACGCCAGCAAAAGTTTGTCGACATTTTCCAACTCAAAAAGTCGCAACGCAATTTCAGTCAACGCAGTTGGCGGAAGCGCCCCGATTTCTGAAAAGAACACGGCTTGCAGTGCGCGCGCCGCCAATCCTTTGGCACCCTGGTCGAGATCCTCCACGTAATTGTTGAAAACAAATGGCAGTTCGTTATTGAAGCGAGCAGCCGCATTAAGTCCTGTTCCGGCGCAAAGAACCGCACACCGCGCAGTGGACGTTCCCCCGCGCATGGCAATCAGGCAATCGTTATAGACGCGGGTATTGTCGGCTGGAAACAACGAATTAAGCCCTTTTTCCAGCGCGACAATTTCCTCCGGCCAATTGGCCCCAGCCATGCCGGCGGAGATGACGTTGAAATTTTTTGAGGATAAACCCGCCTGGGCGAAAGCCGCTTGAGCAGCATCGCGGACGGCAGCCATGGCGGTGGGCATACCGTCAAAAAAATGGCAAGCGCCTGCGCCCATTCCTGCGCCCAAAATGCGGCCTTCGTCCTCGAAAACAATGGCCGCCGTTTTGGTGCCGCCCTGATCGATAGCCAGACTATACATGGGCTTCTTCACCGACCGGAGTCTTGGTTTTCTGCGAGGCGCCAATCGTCGAGTTGTTGATCAGCGGACGAGCCCAAAAACCCATGCTGAACAGGAAAGCCAACGTCACGAGATTGACCAGCATGCCGTAACGAAGTCCCGTTGGGCCAAAATGATCGGCAATTTTCCCAATGATCGGCGGCACAAATCCGCCGCCCACAATGCCAACACATAAAATTCCCGTGAGGGTGCCGTGATGCTTTTCGAGAGAATTAAGGGCGAGAGCGAAAACAATGGGGCAACCCACGGAACACCAAAAACCCATCATTGGCAGCGCGAATAACGCCACCTTCGGATTCGGTGTGAACAGGGCCAGCACCAGCGTGAAAGCACCGCCAGCCATAAATGCGGAAAGAAGTTTGCGCGAATCAAAAAGTTTAATCAGCCCCATTCCCACAGCGCAGCCAATTGCCATGGCGCTCCAAAAACCCGACACAGCGAGCTTATTGGCGTGGTCCGGTGCGATGTTGTGACAGTTGACGAGAAAACCTTTGATCTTGGTGGCAATGCCTTGTTCCGTGCCGACGTAGCAAATGACGCCGACTAAATACAGCCAGACGGTTTTGTTCTTCAGAAGTTGAACAATGGTGGCGAAAGAACCGATCTTTTCATTTTCCATCAACTCCACGCGAGGCCATTTAACGAGCGCGATAACCAAAACCAAACAGAGAAGAATGGCCGCGATGACCCAGTAAATGGAAACCCAATACAAACCTGCCGGCGCAACTTTGGCCAAAATGTTGATGAGAGCGTCGCGCGAGCCGACCGGACTTTTCAGGCCATTATCCAGATAGACGTAGACATAAGGACTGACCGCCGACCCCAGCGCGAAGATCATTTGAGACAGGTTTCCCAAAAACGCCATGTTCTCCCCTCCGCCAGCCACGCGCAGCAGTGGAATGGTTACCACCTGAAGAATAGCAAATCCCACCCCCATGAGGAAGTAAGCGGGAATAGCCACGGCAAAACTGGGATGCACCGCGATTGCAAAAGCCCCCACGGTGGAAGAAAGGAAAGCGCCAATCAGCATGGTTTTAGCGGAAAATCGCTCGGCCAGCAATCCTGCGGGAAAAGACATGACCGCGTAGGCGATGAACAGGCCGAACGACAAATAACCCAGTTGAGCCTCCGTCAGATTGAAAGATGCCTGGATGTCCGTTCCGATCGGATCCATGATGTTCGTGACAAAGGAAACCGCTACGAAGACGACCATGACCAGCAGGACGATGAAGTAATTATGTTTCATGATGGGGCCAGTCCAGCCACCTGCATTGATGCACCGGCATGAATTAAGTTCGCAAGGATTTTCATCATCTTCCCCATCCCTCTTATGGGGGGTATAAAATTCGAAACCAGAATCGAACCTTTAACAAATGAAGAATTTAAAAGCGCGGAACAGCCACTATCTGGAAGCAGAGCTACACTTCATCGACAAGTCATATTCCAAGCAGAAACCAGGAAATCACGATAAACCTTTGCTACGCCCCATCTTCTAAAGAGATGGCAAATAGGTGGCGGAAGGGGTGGGATTTGAACCCACGGTACGGTTACCCGTACGCCTGATTTCGAGTCAGGTGCCTTCAACCACTCAGCCACCCTTCCATCGGCCCAAGTATTTCGCATGCCCGCGCTATAACAGCAAGCGGATTCTAGGACAAATGCGACACGCTTTTAACATCAGAAAATAAGAAAACCACCCAAGGAAGCGACCCAAGAAGAACGGGCCGGGGCAAGCCCCGGCCCGCACACCTCAACCAGACAAACACACACCAGACCTCAACCAAACAACCAGAACTACTTCACCATCTTCAAGCTCACAAATTCCGTATTCGACCCTCACTTTCCGCCGTGCCGCCCATCATTTGCTATTCGTTCTTCGCAGCTCGCCATCTTCAGGCTGACAAATTCCGTGCCGGACTCGCAATTCGCGAGGGCCGACGCAATCGAACCAAGCAGCATCGCGTTATCGAGCGGCTTCGCCAT
Source organism: Verrucomicrobiia bacterium (assembly GCA_036272195.1). Taxonomy (GTDB): domain Bacteria; phylum Verrucomicrobiota; class Verrucomicrobiia; order Limisphaerales; family DASXHY01; genus DASXHY01. The sequence goes on from DATAZE010000010.1 coordinate 76,548, forward strand.
AAAGGCCTCAGCGCCGACAGCGGCGGCCTTTGCCTTGTATTCCGGCTTGTCGGTCCCGCTGATGATGATGGTGGGGATCTTCGCCGTGCTCATGCGCTGCAGCCATTGGGTGATCTGAAAGCCATTCCACGGCACCACTCCGCCGCTGGCGCAATCCGCGGGCAAAGAGACATCCACGAGTAACATGTCCGGTTTTTCATCGCGCATCTTGCCGATGGCCTCGGCGGCATCCCCGGCGGACAACACGTCATAGCCCCGGGCGTTAAGCGTGAGAGTGAGAGTTTTGACGATGATGGGATCGTCGTCGACGACTAAAATCCTTTTACGTGCCTCGCCCGCTTCCTGGGACTCCGTCTTGGTGGCCGGCACCGGAACCGGCGCGACCTGGGCAACCTTTTTTCTTCGGAATAACATAGTGACATCATCCACTATTTCTCAAAAGAGGAAAGTCAGGGTGAGGCTGAAAATGCCCCCGGGGCCGACACGGGAAAACGGGAACGAATATTTGAATGAATGGATCGTTTGGGTCCCCGGATAAGCGAATTACCCCACGCAACTTACGTCGATTTCCAACGCGCTTCATCACTTCCAAATCGGAATGTGCTCTGCTGCAATATCTTACCGCCAGACGTTCCGCGGGTTTAACAGCGAAACAATGAGCACCGAAAATTTGTCAGACAAAACCCGAGTCAAAATTTGCCTTCACGCTGATTTGCTTCAACCCAATATCGAAGCATGTTATTACCGGATGATGAAGTTTCGTTTATCGGCGGTCTATTGCGGTTTGGCGGTGTGGCTTGCTCTCGCGGGGCCGGCCGCGTCGCGCGCGGACACGGCTTTGACCGCCGACGATGTGGTTCAAAAAGCGGTGGCACGCGGGCAACAAGACCAGCAAGGTTCAGTGCCCGATTTTACTTACCGCAAACTGACGCTCACCGAAGAACTCGACGGCGCCGGCAAGGTAAAGGAACGTCGCGAAAAAGTTTACCAGATTTCGTATCGCGACGGTCTTTCGCATGCAACTCTGCTCCAGGTGAACGGCCACCTGCCCTCGGACGCCGATCTCAAGAAGCAATCGGAAAACGAAATGAACATTCGCCAAATAACCGGTGAAACGAAACCGGCCAAGGGTGACAATCGCGAGAATTTTTTAACGTCCGAACTGGTCGCTCGTTTCAATTTCACACTGCTCGGCCAAACCAATCTCAACGGTCGCACCACCTACCAGGTTTCATTCCAGCCGAAAACTCCCCTGCCCCCGGCGCGACGCATGATGGACCGTTTGTTGAACCAAATTTCAGGGACTCTATGGATTGATGCCGAGGAGTTTGAAGTCGCACGCGCGGAAGTCACGCTGCAGTCGGAAGTGAACTTGCTAGGCGGCATCATCGGCTCGCTCAAGAAGCTTTCCTTTACACTGGAACGGACGCGCGTGGCGGATGGCGTATGGTTCAGCACCTTGTCGAGCGGCGACTTTCAGGGCCGAAAATTGCTCGATCCGACCCACATCAAAACCAAATCCCAATCCTTGCACTTTCGGCGCGTCACACTGAATGGCGGGGCCAAACTGACCGAGGGTTGAGCGCGCCGCTCACGCCCTCCATTTTAATTCCTTCACTTCCCCGTGTGCTTTGTCCGTCGTGTCCAGGCAACGCAACTCAAGCTTCATCCCCTCGCGAGCGAGCATCGCGCGCACCCAACCGCTGGGTTTTCCTTCTTTGAAGACGTAGGCAATCGGCGGCAGGTTCACGAGGTAAAGGCCGCTGTCATCCTGCGTCACGCTCCAGGCGTGCGTGTGGCCGAAGAAATACGCCTTCACTTGTTTTCGCGGGCGAATGACCTCGAATAACGCGTAGAAGTCCTTCAAGCCCGGCACAGTGTCGCTCAAACCGGGATTGTGGTGCACCATGACCAGCGCAGGCTTGTCGGTGTTTGCATCGAGCGTTTTGGCCAGCCAATCCAGCTGTTCTTTTCCCAACAGTCCCGGGGTCGCAAGCGTTTGCTCGAGCGAATCCAGCACGAACCAATTCACCTGCGGCGTGGACAGCATCATGGTTTGCTTGTCCGCCAGCGGGCGATGGGCCGCCTTTTCAGTTTTCAACGCGTCCCAGAAATGTTCCCGATTGTCGTGATTGCCAAGCGTGAGATGAACCGGCATTTGCGCCGCGCGCAGCGGCTTCAATAAATCCGCCACGGCGGCGTAGTCGCTTTTTTCTCCGCTATTGTAAGCGCAATCGCCATTGACCAGAACACCAACCGGGCGCGTCGGCAGGGCTGTGACTTCCCGCACCACGCTTTCCAAATGCCCGGTCATGTTTACATTCAGGTGAACCAACGAACGGTCGGCTGCAATATGCGGATCAGAAAATAGCGCCCAGAAATTCTCATCCAACGGCTTTTCCTCGGCAAACAAGTTCGGTCCCAGGGCAAGGGCGGCCGTGGCAGCGACGGTTCGGCGCAGAAAACCCCGACGCGAAATAGGCGGCAGATAAATAGGCATAAGGTTCTCTACCCCTGAATTTTCTGCGAAACAAGACGAAAGACCAGCGCTCTCCAGGAGTTGCCGGCCCGGACGCCGGCGCCCTCTGCCGCCAAATTGCCCACGTACGCCGGCGAAATGTGACGCTTGCGTGCTTCTGAGGGCAACTCTATGCTTGATGAATCAGGAACTAAGGAGAAACTTATCAAGACCTGCGGCTTTGAATGAATAACATGGAAACCGGAGCCACCGTTGCCCGATTCCCGGGCTGGTTGCGCGTAGCGTTGATTGGGCGGAACCCGAAACGTACGCTTGTCCGCGCGGCTGTTTTAGCAGCGTTTTGCTTCATTTTTTTCAAACTGTTCTTTTTCAAAGTCATCGTGCTTCCCGTGCGGATCGAGGGAAACAGCATGTCCCCCACCTACCATGATCGCGGAATCAACTTCGTAAATCGTCTCTCCTACCGCAATTCGGCCCCGCAGCGGGGCGACGTCGTTGGAATCCGCATGGCCGGTCCGAGTGTGATGTTGATGAAACGCATCGTAGGCCTCCCGGGCGAAACCGTCGCGTTCGAGCACGGCCGCCTGCTGGTAAACGGCGTGGCTATTGTGGAACCGTATCTGAAATTCCGCGCCCCGGCGCCATTCCTCGAGCCGGTGACGCTGGGTCCGAACCAATATTATGTCATCGGCGATAACCGGATGAATTCCGACCGGGGATGGATCGACCGCGACCGCATTATGGGTAAAATCGTTTTATGAAGCGGGCCATTCCCATCATCTTAATTGCCGCAATCATCGGCCTGGCCGTTTGGCTCTGGGGCGTGCTGTTTCCCAGTCCGGAAAAAGTTGTTCGCTCCCGCCTGAATGGTCTGGCGAAAGCCATTTCATTCAGTTCAAGCGGTGGCGCATTGGGCAAAGCGTACGACGCCCAAAAGGCCGCGAACTTTTTCACCGAAGACGTGGACGTGGACCTCAACGTAGCAGGCTACGATTCGATTTCATTGCACGGACGGGACGAAGTGCTCCAGGTCGCGCTGGCAGCGCGCTCGCGATTGAGCTCATTGAAGGTCGAGTTTCCCGACATGAACATCACCTTCGATCCCGGCGGACAAACCGCCAAAGTGAATCTGACGGCCAAGGCAACGGTGCCCGGCGAACGGGATATTTCGGCGCAGGAGTTCAACTTCATGCTCAAAAAAGTGGACGGCAAATGGCTGATTTATAAAGTTGAAACGGTGAAGACGCTATCCGAGGAACCGTCAGCGCAGGTGATAATAGTGGCACGGGCATCTCGTCCGTGCGTTCCGACTCATACGGCCGAAACAACAGTGTCACTATGACACCCGAAGCCGTTGAACACCTTTGCCGCGCGGATAAAGCGCTCGCGCGTATCATAAAAAAGGTCGGTCCCTGCAAAATGAAAGCGCATCGTCAGCGCACGCCGTTCGTTGCGCTGGTAACCGCCGTCACCCATCAGCAACTCAACGGCATCGCGGCGATGACCATTTTGAAACGCGTGCTCGCGCTTTATCCCGGCAAACGATTTCCCACGCCCGAAGACATTTTAGCCACGCCGGACGACCGGTTGCGCACAGCGGGACTTTCCCGGGCAAAAATCGCGGCCATCAAAGACATCGCGGCCAAGACCGTCGCGGGCGTCGTGCCCGGTTCGCGGGCCGCGATCAAGAAATTGAGCAACGAGGAGATTCTCGAACGCCTGACCAGCGTGCGCGGCGTCGGTCCCTGGACGGTCGAGATGCTGCTGATGTTTACGCTCGGCCGGCTGGACGTGTTGCCCGCCACGGATTATGGCGTGCGCAAAGGCTTCGCGCTTACGTTTGGCTGGAAGGACCTGCCCACGCCGAAAGAGTTGCTCGAATACGGCGAACGCTGGCGGCCGCATCGGACCACGGCCGCCTGGTATTTATGGCGCGCGCTGGAATTGCCGACTGCGTGACTCCAGCCGCTCAACGCGAGCACTCACTTCAACCGCACATCCAGCATTAGCGATTCCAAGCCGGGCTTGAGCAGAACTGAAATCGGGCACTGCTCCTTGGCCTGCGCCGCCACGCGGTTCAACGTGTCCGCATCCAGGCCCGCGGCGCTGACTTCAGTTTCGAGATGGATTTTTGAAATTTTCCATCCGCCGCTGGCATTGCTCAACGTCAGCGTCGCCTTCGTTTGGATGTCGCGTGGAGTTTTTTTCGCGTCACCCAAAAGTTTTGCGAGCATCATGCTGAAGCACGACGCGTGAGCGGCGGCAATCAGCTCCTCGGGATTCGTGCCTTTGCCATTTTCAAAACGCGACGGCACCGAATACGGAAGATCCTGCAGCGCGCCACTGCCGGTGGAAGTTTTGCCGGAGCCCCGCAACAAATCGCCGTTCCAATGCGCCATGCCTTGCCGTTGAATATCCGCCATAAGTTGTTTCCTTTCCTTTCGTTGGTTAAGAACGAAACCTAGCCACTGAGTGCGGAATGTCAATTACGGCCTCTCCCCCGGTTGCTTTCCGATGGCAATTTTTGCAAAGGAAAGGCCAAGAAATGTGTGATAGAACCCAAACTCCCGGGCGTATTGCCGGCATGAAGATGATTGAAACCGCCGCGGTGACCGAAACAATTGGTCCCAAGGCCAGTTCGGGAACACCTGTTTGGGTTCAATGTCCCGGATTTCGGTGCCTGGCGTACCAGGATGTCACTGGTAGATGGAGAACATATTCTCGTGGCGAAGTTCTGGCTGAGGTCATCTGCGTCAGCGAGACCTCGGCAGTAATATTTTAGTTGGTCCGCGACTCAACGCTTCGACGCGAGACAAATTCGCTGCCATCGAGGTAAAACCGCAATGGCAACGTCGCGGCTTTCGTGATGCCGATCCGCGTGGTGGTAATCATCGGCCCTTTTTCCTTACGAAATTTCTTCACGTCCGGATTTTCCGCAATGAACAACGGGGAATTTCGATCGCACAAATCGACTCCGTCAAGGCTTCGGGTGATGTCCATGGCCTGACATAATTTTCCAGGGCCGTTGCTTAGTTCCCGCAGCTTTCCAACCGGACGGTATGCGGACATCAGTTGCTCGCCAAATGTCGCTTCGACTGCCCGAATCAAAAGCGCTTCCGCAATGCCCGCCGGACAGCAAACGGCGTTCACGCAAAAATGAAAACCGTAAATTAAGTAAACATACGCGTGCCCCGGATGCCCGAACATCACGCGGTTGCGTTTCGTGAGGCCCGGCGCGGCATGGCAGGCCGCATCGCCCACCAGGTAGGCTTCAGTCTCAACGATCGCGCCGCCGCACGGGCCGTTGGGCGTGTTGCGAATCAGAAAATGCCCCAGCAACTCGGCCGCAACGATTTTAGCCGACGGTTCGTAAAACGAGCGCGGTAATGGTGAAAGTGGCTTTGCCCGCATCGGGGTGAATCTAATCGCACTTATCCCAAAGTCGAATTTTCCTGACGCCACCACGCCTCAACCTCAATTGCACAACCCGCCTTTCAAACCCATATTCCCTCATGGGCACTTTGAACCTATGGACCATCGGCCACTCGAACCGCACGCTCGAGCAATTCCTCGAATTGCTCGATTCGCAACGCATTCAATTGCTCGCCGATGTCCGGCGCTTTCCCGGCTCGCGACGTTTGCCGCATTTCAACCAGGAAAACTTATCCAAGTCTCTCGCGGCGGCGGGCATCGAATACGTCCATTTTCCGGAATTGGGCGGACGTCGCAAAGCAACGGCCAATTCGCCAAATACCGTGTGGCGTAACGAAGCCTTTCGGGCTTATGCGGACTTTATGATGACCGAGGAATTTCGAGGTGGCATCGCACGACTGCTCGAATTCGCGGGCCAAAAACGCACCGCCATCATGTGCGCGGAGGCGTTGTGGTGGCAATGCCATCGCTCGCTCATTGCCGATTATTTAAAGGCCGAGGGGAACAAAGTCTTCCATATCATGAGCGAAAATAAAGCGGACGAGCACCCGTTCACTTCCGCCGCGCGGATCGTGGATGGGAAATTGTCGTATAGCGCCGAGAGCGAACCCCAGTTTCTTTTTTGAGCGACCGCGCCAGCCTTTCTGCCAGCGTCAAACGCTGTTGTAACAATCCCAGAACAGCGGCTTCCTCAGCCGGCAGCCCGCGAAGAGAACGGAAAATCGTCTTTTCCGCGCGCTGCTTGAGAGTCTCGATGAGCGTGCCGTCGAGATAGGAATCGAGCACGTGCGGATGGATGTAACATTTCTTGCAGACCGCCGGCGTATTGCCGAGTTTTTTGGCGACTGCTTCAATGGCCGCGACGACATTTTTCTTCGCCTGCGCCTTCGTATCGAATTTTTCGAATTCACGCAGCGCCATGGTGGCCAGCACGGTGCCGGCCCAGGTGCGAAAATCCTTGGCCGTGAAATCCTGGCCGCTGATTTCGCGCAAATAATCATTCACGTCCTCGGAGCGCACATCGTGCCGTCCGCCGTCGTCATCGATGAACTGAAACAGCTCCTGCCCCGGCAAATCCTGGCAGCGCTCGACGATTTTTGCGACGCGCCGGTCGTGGATGTCCACGTCGTGCCATTTGCCCGCCTTTCCGCGAAAATGAAATCGCAGCGCCGAGCCGTTTACGTCCACGTGCCGGTTGCGCATGGTGGTGAGGCCGAAGGAATCATTCTCGCGGGCGTACTCGTCATTACCCACACGAATCAAACTGACTTCCAGCAACCGGGTGACCGTGGCGAGGACCTTGTTCTTCGGCAGGCCAGACAGCGACATGTCTTTTTTGATGCGTCGACGAATTTTCGGCAAGGCTCGCGCGAAGACAATCATGCGGGCGTATTTGGTTTCGTCGCGGACTTCACGCCAGCGCGGGTGATAGCGGAATTGCTTCCGGCCGCGGTCATCGCGTCCAGTCGCCTGCAAGTGGCCGTTGGGCTGAAGGCAAATCCACACGTCGGTCCACGCGGGGGGAATGACCAATGATTTGATTCGCGCCAGCGTGTCGCGGTCGCGCACAATTTTCCCTGCGGGATGGCGATAGCGAAAACTCTTTCCGCTGTGTTCGCGTTTGATCCCCGGATTCTCGTCGCTCACGTGACGCAAGCCGACGGCGCGGGCGGAATCCACCGGATCGGTCAGCGCCGCAATCGCTTCGGGTTGCGGCAAAAGACTCACGAGCTGAAGGCGGTTTGGGCTGGGGCAGCCAGAGAAACCAATGCTTGAACTTGTTTGACCGCTTCGACCAAGGTTGTCGCAGTCTCATCCGCCGGGGCGGTCAACTCTGGCTTGCGAACAGCCTGCGCATCGCGGTGCGTCAGCATGACGGCGACGATTCGAATGTTGGGAATTTGGTCGCGCAACCGCTTGCACAGGTACCGCGCATGCAGGCCGCGGTTCGGCGTGACGCTGGAAACGCAAACGACCTCGATTTTCGCGCCGTTGGCCTCGTCCAATCGCTCGGAAGTCAGCGCCGAAGCGGAAACGGGTTTCGTAGCGATGCCCCGGGCATTCAAAAGCTGCGCCAACATGAGCGCCACGATTTCGTCCGCTTCTCCCCGCGCAGGCAGCGAAAGCACACGCGGCTGGAGTGGAGAGACCATTTCACGAGCCGCATTCTTACCATTGAGACGATGTTTCGCGCCGTTTTCTCCCGAGACGATTTCGTGCGCACGCGGCCCGATGTCTTCGACGAGCAAACGCGCGTTGCGAAAAACCGATTCCTGCTGGTCATCATCCAGGCGGCCGGCCAGGCAATCCTCTTCGGCCAATGCGAGCGCAGGCACGATGACTGCGCCATAAAGCTCCTCCAACGATTTGCCTTTGAGAAATTCCTCCGCGATCTCCGACCCTTCCTCCAAATCATCGGCCAAGAGGCGCTGATAAAATCGCTTTTCTGGCGTAAGCACTTCATCATCGCTCAACAGCACACCAAGAAACCTCAGCGAAGGAACATAACGTCCCAGGACAGCCACGCAAACAGTCAACGGTGTGGCCAGCAACAACCCCACCGGACCCCAAAGCCAGGCCCAAAAGACAGCGGCAACCAAAATAGCCAGCGGTGTCAAACCGGTCGTATTTCCGTAAACCAAAGGCTCGACGAAATTATACATCAGCAAATCGATCCCGACATAAATTCCAAATACCGTCACTGGTTTTACCCAGCTCGGATCGATGGCGAAGACAACCACTGCCGGCATGATTGCGGCAATCCAGATGCCGAGGTATGGAATATAGCGAAGCAGCGCGGCCATGAGGCCCCACAAAATTGGATTCGGCACGCCCAGGAAGTAAAGCGCGATGCCCGCAGGCACGCCATAGGCGGCGTTCACCACCAATTGGGCAATCAAGTAGCGGCTCACCCGCTGCCCGGCTTCATCGAGCGCCTTGGTGGTTACATTCAACTGCCGCCAGCCAGCCAGGCGAATCACGCGATCACGCAAATCCTCCTGTTGAAGCAGCATGAAAATGACAAATACAACCACGATAACCCCCGTGAGCAGCAGGCCGATGACCGAACCAAGGACTTTCGGTAAAAGTTGAAACGGCGAAATGTCACCCTCGCGAATTTCCACCGGCACCGGTTTTTGGTCGCCCGGCGCGGGCTGCGACGGAGAACTGGCAGGCTTCAATTCTTGGCTGAAATCATGCGTGAACCGGGAAAAACGTCCCACGAGGCCTTTGCTGGATTCACGGATGGATTCGATCTTTTGATGAATGTTATGCTGATATTCCGGCAGCTTGTGGCCGAGTTCGGTCAACTGCGCCGTCATCAAAAAGCCAACCACCGCCATCACCACGAAGGAAAGCGTCACCACCGTAATAATCGACGGCACCCGCCCCCACCCCAGCCGCCGCAGCCGCATGACCAGCGGCGCGAGTAAGAAAGCGAACAACACCGCCAGCGCTATGGGGATGAATATATCCCGAGCGAAGTAGAGCACCGCCACAACCAACACGAGGTTGAGCAAGGTGGTGTTGCGTGAGACTGGATTCGGGCGGTTCGTTGCCACAGTTGTAAAAAAATCTTAGGGCAGCGCCGGGACAATTACACGTAGTCGAACACCCCAGCGGCTGGAAGGGACTGCCCCCTTTTTATAGTTCCGCGTTCAGATGGTCGGCGCAGTCACCAAAGCTTCAATTGATTCTTCTGGTTGATTTCCCCATTCTGCGTTGCAAAGACATGAGTTCGCTTCGCGACATTACGGAATCGCTTGGATTGGAGAAATTCCGCCGGCATATTTTCCTGTGCGCTGACCCGACCGAAGCGAAGTGCGCCCCCAAACAACAGGGACTTGAGTCGTGGGAATTTCTGAAACGCCGCCTGAAGGAATTGAATCTCGTCGGGCCGGAACCACGGGTTTTTCGCACCAAAGCGAATTGCCTGCGCGTGTGCGCTCACGGACCCGTTGCCGTCGTCTATCCGGAAGGCACCTGGTACCACTCCTGCACCCCGGCGGTGTTGGAAACCATTATCCAGGAGCACCTTATAGGTGGAAAAATTGTCGAAAAATACGCTTTCGCAAAAAATCCGCTGCCATAACCGCGCATTTCCGAGGGTGGAAAAGGCTCGACATTTGCTTTAGATTCAATTATTTATAGCGTGTTGTCAGTGACTTACAGACTGTAAGGAGCAGTGGAATTATTTATGGCGCGATTATCGGTTAAAACTGCCGGGCTGAATGCCAGGTTAATCGACCTGAAACTCGGCGCCAATCGCGTCGGCAGGCATCCCGATAACGATTTTTCCATCGAGCACGACACCATCTCCAGCGTTCATTGCGAAATTGTTCTCCGGGACGACGGCGTCATCCTTCGCGATCTTGAATCGACCAACGGAACCTTCGTGGATAACCAACCGGTTCGCGAAGTCCAATTGTCCCCCGGCCAGACCGTGCGCCTCGGCGACGTGGAATTGCTCGTGGAGACGATCGACGCAAAAATTGAAATCCCGAAGTTTTTTAACCCCGAACTTCCCGCGCCACCCGTGGTGAGAAAAGATGGCGCACTAGCCTGTCCTCGTCACAGCCTCTCGGCGGTCACGCACCAATGCATGACGTGCAAAGAGATCATGTGTGAGGCTTGCGTGCATCGTCTGCGGCGCAAGGGCAGTAAAAAAATGCTCTCGCTTTGCCCAATCTGCAGTGGCACCGTCGAACCCATCGGCGGACCGACGAAAGCCAAGAAGAAATCGCTTTTGGAGCGAATCGTTGGCGAGACGGTGAAGATGAAATTGTCGGGTATCATTCGCCATTAAATTTCGTAGCTTTTTTCGGGTTACAACCCATCGCCCCTTTCCCCGGAGCGAATTACCTTTTCATCACGGGAGTTCAGGTTTTGGAGCCTGAGTTCCCGTTCAAAAAAATGAAAAGGTTATTCTGCTTACTCAGCCTGGCCGGTTTGTTAGCTGGTTTGCTGGCTACAACCGGGTGTGAAGTTCGAGAACGCGGCGGATATTACGGGCCGCATGAATATGGCTACGGCCATGAATGGCACCACGATGGATATTGGGACCGGGGCCATTATTATCATTGATCGATTCAATTGAGAGCGCGGGATTTCATATTCCTTCCCGCGTCTCTCCGGCTCCATCGGTTGGTTTTGTGATTTGCCAGCAGGGGCGTTTTCGCTTAGGTATTTGTTTCCGCAAATGCGGAAACAATGAAACCCGAAGTCGAAATTTACGATACGACCCTGCGCGACGGCAGTCAGGGCGAAGGAATCAATTTCTCGGCCGCAGACAAACTGCGAATCGCCGAGAAGCTGGATACTTTCGGGGTGCATTATATTGAAGGCGGGTGGCCGGGCTCCAATCCCAAGGACATGGAGTTTTTTCAGCAGGTCCGCCGTCGCAAATTCAAAAACGCCAAAGTCGCCGCGTTTAGCATGACCCGCCGCAAGGGAATTGCCGTCGAAAAAGACGAGTTGATGCGGCAATTGCTCGAAGCGGAAACCCCGGTCGTTACTATTGTCGGCAAAACGTGGCTTTTGCATGTGACCGAGGTTCTACGTGCCTCGCCGGATGAAAATCTGGCGATGATTGCCGACACCATCAAATTTTTCAAAGACCACGGTAAAATCGTTTTTTACGACGCCGAGCATTCCTTCGACGGCTACAAGAACGAGCCCAAATACGCTTTGGCGACCTGGCAGGCCGCGGAAAAGGCGGGCGCGGATTGCATCGTGCTCTGCGATACAAACGGCGGCTGCTTGCCGAACGAAATCGCGCGCGTCACAACGTTGGCCAAGGATAAACTGTCCGCACGCATCGGCATTCACACGCACAACGATTGCGGTTTCGGTGTGGCCAACGCCATCGCCGCCGTCGAAGTCGGCGCCACACAAGTCCAGGGGACCATCAATGGGTACGGCGAGCGCACCGGCAATTGCAATTTGACCAGCGTCATTCCCACGCTCGCGCTGAAAATGAACAAAGCGTCCGTGCCGAAGGCGTCGTTGCCCAAGCTGCAGGAGCTGTCGCATTTCGTGGATGAAATCGCGAACTTCAAGCCCGACCCGCGCCAGCCATGGGTGGGCGTCACGGCGTTCGCTCATAAAGGCGGCATGCACGCGCACGCAGTAGAGCGCCTCGCGCACAGTTACGAACATATCAACCCGGAATTGATCGGCAATTCCCGGCGCGTGCTCGTGAGCGACATGTCCGGCCGCAGCAATGTGCTCGCGAAAGCCAAGGAGCTTGGCTTTAAGTTGACCACCGAAACGCCGGAATTGAAACCCATCCTGATGCGGATCAAGGAACTGGAAAGCCAGGGCTTTGAATTTGAAGCGGCGGAAGCATCACTCGCGTTGCTCATCCAAAAGCATCTCGAACACCGCGACCTGCCGTTCACGGTGGAAGGCTATCACGTTTCGATGCGCGGCAACGGGATGACTTCCGTTTGCGAAGCGACGGTAAAAGTGAGCGTGAAAAACGAATTCTCTCACACGGTGGCGGAAGGAGACGGCCCGGTGAATGCACTGGATGGCGCGCTGCGACAGGGGTTGTCAAAATTTTTTCCGCAGTTGAGAAAGTTGAGACTGACGGATTATAAAGTGCGTATCATCGACGGCGCGACGGGCACCGCCGCCAAAACGCGGGTGCTCATCACCACGAGCGATGGCAAACGCGAATGGGGCACCGTCGGCGTCAGCGAAAACATCATCACCGCCTCCCTCCAGGCGCTGGCCGACAGCATGGAGTATGCATTGATGAAGAAGTGAGCAGAGGCTTTACGCGAATTACGCCAATTAACGCGAATTCAGATGAGTGAACTGCTTTACAAGGACGAAGTCTTCAAGCTCGTTGGGTTTTGCATGGAGGTCCATCGAGAACTCGGTAAAGGGCAAGACGAAGTTTTGTACAAAGATGCGTTTGTCGTGGAATTACAGCGGGCCAGGATTCCATTCATACGCGAACTGAAATACGAAGTGGAATACAAAGGGGTCATGCTGCCTCACCACTATTATGCCGATTTCGTCGTCTGGGACAAAATTATGTTCGAGGCTAAAGCTGTAGAAAAACTGACTGACGTTCACGTGAAGCAAGTATTAAACTATCTCGCTATCTCAAAACTGGAGTTAGGTTTGCTGGTTAATTTCGGTGGCGAGTCGCTGGAATGGAAACGCGTCATTCGCAGCCAGAAAACCAAACCGATGCCACTGGCCGCCGACTTTCGCCTTTGAAAATTCGCGTTAATTAGCGTAATTCGCGTAAAACCCTTTTTGTCATGGAAATTCCAAAAGCATACGAACCGCAGTCTGTCGAAGAAAAATGGTACGACTTCTGGCTGAAACAAAATTGTTTCATGGCCAACCCGAAGTCGTTAAAACCGGCGTATTCCATCGTCATCCCCCCGCCGAACGTTACCGGCATGCTGCACATGGGGCATGTGCTTAACAACACCATCCAGGATATTCTCAGCCGCAAGGCGCGCATGGACGGCAAGGAAGTGCTTTGGCTTCCGGGTACCGACCATGCCGGCATCGCCACGCAAATGCAGGTGGAACGCGCGCTTAAAAAAGAGGAGCGGAAGACCAAATACGATCTCGGCCGCGAGGAATTTTTAAAACGCGTCTGGGCGTGGAAAGAAAAACACGGCGGCATCATCATCAATCAGCTTAAAAAGCTCGGCTGCTCCTGTGATTGGACGCGCGAACGGTTCACGATGGATCCGGAGTATTCGCGCTGCGTGCAAAAGGTCTTTGTGGAGCTTTACAAGAAAGGCCTCATCTATCGCGGCAAACGCATGGTGAACTGGTGCCCCGTTTCGCAAACGGCCTTGTCCGACGAAGAAGTGGAAATGAAACCGCAAAAAGGTTTCATGTATTACTTCAAAGTGCAGGTTTCGGAAGAGCCGAACACCTGGCTTACCATCGCCACGACGCGCCCGGAAACCATTCCCGGCGACACCGCCGTCGCCGTGAACCCGAGAGATCCGCGTTATGCGCACCTGATTGGCAAGCACGTGATCCGTCCCCTGCCCGTTCATTTGCCGGCAGAAAAGAAACTCATCCCCATCATCGGCGATGAGCACGTGGATTTTGAATTCGGCACCGGCGTGCTCAAAGTGACGCCCGCGCACGACAAGGCGGACTTCGAAATCGGTCAGCGCCACAAATTGCCGGTCGTGGACATCATGAATCCGGACGGCACGATGAACGATCTCGCCGGCGAAAGCCTTGCGGGCCTGGATCGTTTTGAGGCGCGCGACGTCGCCGTCGAGCGCTTGAAAGAACTCGGCGTGCTCGTGGAAGAAAAACCTTATGAGCACAACGTCGGCTTCAGCCAGCGCGCAGATGTGCCGATCGAGCCACGCCTGAGCGAGCAGTGGTTTTTAAAATATCCTGCGGTGGAGCAATCGAAAGAATGCGTCGACCAAGAAGATCGGAGCGCGGAGCATCGCTCCACGCGAATCGAAGACGGAGACTCGCGGAGCGATGCTCCGCGCTCCGACAAAATGCACTTCCACCCCCAACGCTGGGCCAAGGTTTACGACCATTGGCTCACGAACATCCAGGACTGGTGCATCAGCCGCCAACTTTGGTGGGGGCATCAAGTGCCAGTGTGGCGTCCTAGCGAAAAAACTAACAGCAATCCCGAATTGTTAGACAAGGCCTGGGTTTTCGCGAAACAGTTGGAAGAAAATAACCATTCCGGCGTCATTGTCCGATTTCCCGAGACAGGCGAATCAATCGGACGATTAAAGGCGATTACATGTGAGATTTGCATAGGTCCGGGACATGACGAATTGACCAAAAAATTGGAGGAGTCGGGTTTCACCCAAGACCCCGATGTCCTCGACACCTGGTTCAGTTCCTGGCTCTGGCCCTTCGCCACGATGGGCTGGCCGGAGCAGACCGAGACGTTGAAGAAGTTTTATCCGACAACGGACTTGGTGACCGGGCCCGACATTATTTTCTTCTGGGTCGCGCGCATGATCATGGCGGGCTACGAATTCATGAGCGAGCCGAAGTTCGGTCTCTCGGATGCCATGCCGTTCCGTAATGTCTACTTCACCGGCATCATCCGCGACAAGCAGGGGCGCAAGATGTCCAAGACGCTCGGAAACTCGCCTGACCCGCTCGATTTGATTGCGCGCTACGGCGCCGATGCGCTTCGCTTCGGCACCATGCGCAGCGCGCCGCTAGGCCAGGATGTGTTGTTCGATGAAAAAGACGTCGAGCTCGGCCGCAATTTCTGCAACAAACTCTGGAACGCCTGCCGTTTCCGCCAGATGCAAAGTGGGCAGGCGCAGGAGGAAATCAACCCGCAGTTGCTTTCCAGCGACGACAAATGGATTTTGCTAAAGCTCGATGCTGCGATCAGCGAAATCACAGCAGCCCTGAACAACTATAATTTCAGCACCGCCGTGCAGGCGTTGTATCGCTTTTTCTGGAACGAGTATTGCGATTGGTATGTGGAGGCCAGCAAAGCCGTTTTGTACGGCGACGATACTGCGCGAAAAGCCAATACGATCGCCGTCATCGATTTCGTATTGTCGCACACGCTACGCCTCTTTCATCCCTTCCTCCCGTTCATCACCGAGGAGTTGTGGCACGGGATGGGTTATGCGGAAGACATGCCGGACGATCAGGGCGGCAAGACCATCATGTATGCGCGCTGGCCCAAGCCGTTGGACGAGGATTTCAAAGGCCATTACGGCCTCGACGATTGTTACCTCGACATGGTCAACGCGAAGTATGAACTCGTGACGCAAGGCCGCAATTTGCGCCGCACCGGAAATATTTCCGCGAGCAAACGCGTGAAATACATTTTCAAACCCGTGAATTTCACGCCGCCGCGGGACCTCGAAGTCATCAAACTGCTGCTCAATGCGGAAGCGGTGGAGGTAAACGAAAGCTATCAAGCTGCCAAAGGCACGCCGTCGGCGCGGACAGAATTGGGCGAGCTTTATTTGCCGCTCGAAGGCCTGGTGGATGTGGCCGCCGAAAAAGTCCGCCTCGGCAAGGAAAAGGAAAAGCTCGAAGGCGACATTGCAAAGACCGAACAAAAACTGGCGAATCCAAATTTCGTCCAGAAAGTCCCGCCACAGGTTTTGGCCGAGCATCAGCAGCGGTTGATTGATCTCCAGGCAAAGCTCGATCCCGTGTTGGAAGCGCTAAAAGCGCTCGAGGGTTGAGCAAAAGATTATTCATGAACCACGTCTCAACCAACAAAGCGCTGGCATCAGCCATTGAGGCGGCAAGGGCCGCCGGAGCGGTCATGCGGAAAAATCTTACGGCGGAGAAAAAGGCGAATGAAATCACTTCGCACGACATCAAGCTGGAATTGGATGTGCGCTGCCAGAAGTTGATTGAGCGGAAATTGCACGCGGCGTTTCCAAAAATCGCGCTGCTGGGCGAAGAAGGCGACGCCGGAGACGCGGATGCGGAATATCGCTGGGTGGTGGATCCGATTGACGGAACGGTCAATTTTGCGCATGGGATTCCGCACGCATGCGTGTCCATCGCGTTGCAGAAAAGGGTCGAGGGTCGAGGGTCGAAGGCAAAGATAAAAACGCGCGCGGAAAGACCCGCAATACGAAACCCGCAATACGAAACCCTGCTGGGCGTGGTTTACGACCCGTTCCAGGAGGAAATGTGGACGGCAATTCACGGGCAATCGGCGCGAATGAACGGACGCGTGATTCGGGTCAGTACCAACCGGATGCTGAAGCAGTGTATTGTTTCCATCGGCTTCGCGAAAAACCGATCGAACCTGGAACGCGCCCTGCCCTATTTCATCTGGATTGCGCGCCGCGTCCAAAAAATCCGCATGTTGGGATCGGCTGCACTGGCGCTAACGTACGTCGCCACCGGGCGACTGGATGCCTACATCGAACGCGGCATCAGCCTGTGGGACATCGCGGCGGGCGGATTGATTCTGGAATGCGCCGGTGGAAAATTCTGGCACGAGGCCACCCACGGCCCGCATAAGTTTCGCATGATCGCCAGCAACGGGCTGGTGCACAAAAAATTGCCGTTGCCGGAATAAAAAAATCCAAAATCCAAATTCGAAGTTCAGAACGGTGAAAGCCTGAGGTTTGGATGTTCGCTAGAGTTTGGAACTTTTTATCGTCTTGCCAACCTTTCTTTCAATTTCGCCAGAGCTTTCGACCGGTGACTTAAATCATTTTTAATCTCTTCGCCCAATTCAGCGAAGGATTGTTCGAAACCGTTCGGAATAAATAACGGGTCGTAGCCAAAACCGCCTTTTCCGCTCGGGGCGAAATCAATACGGCCTTCGCAGGCGCCGTCGAAAATTTCGGTCAGCATTTCGAATTCATCGGCGAGGCAAACGGGGGAAGCGGAAGTTTCGGGTTTCGGGTTTCGGGTTTCGAGGTGAACCGGCGTCAGGGCGAGCACACAGCGGAACCGAGCGGTACGTTTTTCCGCGGGCACATCTTTCAACAGGCGCAATAATTTGGCGTTATTTTCCCCATCAGGCGAGTTATCAGGTTTGCCGGAATCCAGCGCGGCGAAACGGGCCGAATGGACGCCGGGCGCGCCGTTCAACGCGTCCACTTCCAGGCCGGAGTCGTCGGACAACACGTGAAAGTTTCGGGTTTCGAGTTGCGGGTTATGGGTTGCGACGAGCCATTGGACGAGTTCCACGGCTTTCTTGGTAGCGTTGCCGGCGAACGTGCCGGCATCTTCGATCACTTTCGGCGAGCCGGGAAAATCATTCAAAGTGAGATAATGAAATTCGTTTCCGAGAATTGCGCGAATTTCGACCACCTTATGCGCGTTGCGGGTGGCTATGAGAAATGTTTTCGGCGCCGATGCATTCATGAATCGCGGAATGCTAGCGCGAGCGCGAAGCGATTGTCACGTCCCGGAAAAAAACACCCGGAGCCGAATCCCACTCCACGCTCCGGGTGCCGCTTGCCTACAGTGTTCGCTTCTTGGGTGAACTGTGCAGCAAACGAAATTTGATATTTACCGGTTCCTCTGCATCCAGCGTCGGAACGATTGCAAAAGCAAAAGCATAATCAAAGCGATCGCGCACAACATCACGCTGCTAGGCTCGGGCACTGGGACAACTTGCACACCGATCGTGGGTGTCACGCCATTGTTCGCCTGGGCAAAATGGACGACGGGATCTTTCCAATAGTTGGCGGCCTGCGCTGTCAGGGCAGTAAGCCATAAAATAGCGGCTATCGCAGCGACTGGAACATTTTTAGAAAAACTATAGCCACTTCGGGCAAGACGAGACACCTTCGCCAAAGTCTCGCCAAAACCGAAAAAGCCTTGCTTCGAATGGTTAAAGTATTTCTTCAAATGCTCTGAGGCTTATTGCGCCTGAACTCGGAAAAAGACACTGTCACCCGGCGGCTTACCGCACCAAATTTCATTGGTGCCATTTTCGAAATGATTGCTCTGCACGGTCAGCGCAAACCAATTCGTCGTCGCCAGGTTGGTGCTGGCTTGAGGGACAAACGTAAATCCATTGGTGCTGGACTGCTGCACGGTCAACAGGACATTGTCCGTCACGGAGAGCCCCACAATCGTCATCGCCGGGGGCGGCGGCGGTGGCGGCGGAGCCGAGTCAATCATGTGTATTTGCCCGAAAAAGCCGTGAATGGAACAATAGTAGACACAATCAGCGGCGTCGATGGGCACGGCGAAAGTGACCGTCCCGCTGGTCACGTTGTTTCCTGTGACACCCGGCGCGGCCGGGCCAAAAACGGCTGTTCCGATGAAAAATGGATGGAAGGAGGCGGTCGTGTCGATCGCAAAGGTATAAGTGTGGCCCCGCACCAACGTAATCATCGGATTGTTGTCCATGCCATTGATGAGGAAGGCGAATTGGCCACCCGGAGTGGTGACGTTGAAATCCTGAGCGCGGGCCATTTGACCAAAAGCCGCGGCGCACAGAAAGAGCACCCAGAGACGGAAGGAGATTTGAAGCAGTTTTCTCATAGCGTGAATCACATTATTTCCTCAGTAAGAGGAATTCCTCCTCGTCTTGTTCCTAAAAAATCAAAAAAAATTAATCGACACGATTCAGCACGTATGTCCCGGCGAAATCGGGATTTGCCTCCGCTTTTTTCCCTTTAAACCATTTGAAAAAGACTGAAGCCATTCGGCGGGAGTGGTCTTTTTGCGCTTCGGCCCAGAATGGCTTCAGTCTTTTTTTAAATGCCTTAAAATTATTTTTTTCGGGAACAAATCGACCGATTCGCCACTCACAACTCGAAATGGCTGGTCTTATCCCGCACAGTCCATGCGCGATTCCAAGTTGAATCGCATGAAATATCTCGGTGCCGCGGCGCTGGCAATCTGCGCTGGAGCGCTGATTTTATTATCCAATTCCTGCTCCACAGACCGGGTTGTAGTGGCGCCGTTGGAAATTGAGGGGGCTACGTACGTCGGCAACAAGGCCTGCCTCGATTGTCATCCAAATATCTCCCGGGCATTTCCCTCCAGCCCGCACGCGCGGCTTTATTCGGAAAGTTCCAAAATGCAGGGTCAATCTGGCTGCGAATCATGCCACGGGCCGGGAAGCAAACACATCGCCATGGCCGGGCGCGGCGGGCTGAAAAAATTTATCATTAATCCGGGCAAAGACCCGGAAGCCTGTTTCCGGTGCCACCAGGAAACCCGCGCGGAATTCCATCTGCCACAGCATCACCCTGTCATCGAGGGCAAGATGAATTGCGTCCAGTGCCACGATCCGCACGGGATGGACATCATGAAACCGGCAGGCGGACTGGCGATGGCGCGTCAAAACGAAACCTGCTCCCAATGTCATCGGGAACAAACCCGGCCGCATATATTCGAGCACGCGGCCCTGCGCGAGGGTTGCACGGTGTGCCATAGCCCGCACGGCTCCATCAACGCCAAGATGCTGGTGCAACGCGATATGAACCTGTGCCTGAAATGCCACGCGCAGGTCCAGGGACCTGCCGTCGGCGCGGGCTTCTACATCGGCAATGTTGACCATTCCGGCTTTTTGCGCTTTGGCACCTGTTGGACGGCGGGTTGCCACACGGCGGTTCACGGCTCAAACACACAACCGTTTTACTTCTATTGAAACGCCTTCGTTCCATTTGCAAAAAACGATCGGCGGGCATGACTCGGCCTTCAAGACAACGCGTCGCCGCGTGGCTGACGGGCCTTTGCGTGGGGCTTTTGTTTTCTCCACTCGCAATTTCGGCTGCACCGGTCGCCATCGATGAAACAAAACTTCCGCCCCCGGCAACGAACCAAATTGATTTCGCGCGCGACATACAACCAATTTTTGATGCTTCCTGTCTTCGCTGTCACGGTCCATTAAAACCCAAGAGCGGCTTCCGGCTGGACAATCGCCCCGCCGCGCTTAAAGGCGGCGACAATGAAGTCGATATCGTGCCGGGCAATAGTGCCAAAAGCCCGTTAATCCATTTCGCGGCAGGTTTGGTGGAGGACATGCAAATGCCACCGGAAGGAAAAGGCGAACCGTTGACCTCAGCGCAAATTGGACTCTTGCGCGCGTGGATTGATCAGGGTGCGCCGTGGAGCGAGCTTCCGCCCACCAATTTGTATTCAGTTTCTTTCTCACCCGTCGTCGGCGGCACAACTGTGAGCGGAGATGCGAAAAAATTCCGCGAATTGAACTGGCGTCCCGAAGGAGTGAACGGTGGGTTGGGCGAATTTCAATTGTTCCAACAAACCGAACCGGACACAGCGGTTCTGCTTTCCGGCCATGCTTTGAGGGATGATCACAAAATCGAGCTTTCGATCGAGCGCACCGACCGCGGCTTCATCCATTCCGGTTGGGAGGAGTATCGGAAGTATTATGATGACCTTGGCGGCTTCCGTCACACGGTTTCCACTCCTGACGCGTTGAGTCTGGACAAAGACCTGCATCTGACCATCGGCAAGGCATGGGTTGACTTCGGATTAACTTTGCCTCACTGGCCGCGGATGGTATTCGGGTACGAATATGATTACAAACGAGGCGATGAAGCCAGCACGGCGTGGAGCGCGGCTGGGGTCGGCCTCGATGGGCGAGATATCGCACCGGCCAGCAGGAGTCTCCGGGAAGGCACGCATGTCATTAAATTTGACCTGGACGCGGAAGTGAAGGGCGTTACGATTGAAGACCGGTTTCGCGGGGAGTTTTATAGTCTTAACACCCGCTACACCAATTTTGACGCCCGCGGATTCATTCAGCAGGACGTCCGGGAAGCCAACCATTATTTTCAAGGGGCCAACTCCATCCGCCTGGAAAAGCAAATCAAAAGCTGGATGTTCGGTTCGGCGGGGTACCTTTACAGCCATCTGGATTCCGATTCGAGCATCACGAACGTGAGCCGGTTCTTTACCACTGCGTTCGTCGGTTCAGTCCCTCGGATCACGCTGGAAAGGGAATCGCACGTCGCCAATGTGAACGCCCTGCTCGGCCCGTTTGACGGCCTTACGCTTTCGTCCGGCGCGCAAACCGAGTGGACGCGACAACAAGGCTTTGGCGTTGGAAATGAAAATCAAATTCCTTTCAGCAGCTTGCCGCCAATTACTCTGGCAATTGTCCCCACGACCTTGAGCGCCAATTACGATCAACGATCGGCGATGGAAAATGCCGCCGTGCGCTACACGAAAATTCCATTCACCGTCCTCTTTGCCGAAGCGCGATTGGAACAGGAAACCATCGACCAACTCGACAGCGATCTGCAATCGACCGGAAATTTTGTGGAACACACGGATTTCTCCAGCCAATTGACGGATTTTCGCGCCGGTTTCAGCACCTCTCCGTGGCGATGGATGAGCTTGAGCGCGCATTATCGCCGTTACGAAAACGACAGCCATTATCCCCGGACGGGCCCGCCGCAACCCGCCGGCGGTTATCCCGATTTTTTCCGCTCACGGGAACTGCTCACGGATGAAATCGAAACCAAGCTGGTGGTGCGCCCGTGCAATTGGTTGAAGACAACCTTGTCCTGTCAGTTCCTGACGACCGATTTTCGCGACAGTTCCAATGTCGCTTCTAATACCGCCTCACACGTGGTTTATTCTCCGGCTGGAAACACGCTGACCGGGCGGTCTGATTCGCAAATTTATTCGATCGGCGCGGTTCTCACACCTCATCCGCGCGTCTATTTCGCGGGAACATTTTCCTACCAGCCGTCCCGAACCCGCAACGCAAATAGTAGTTCACCGACGATTGGGCCGTATCATGGCGATACTTACACCGCCGATGCCAGTGGCACTTATGTATTAAGCAAAAACACGGATTTTTCTGTCGGTTGGAATTTTTCCGAAGCCAGCTTCGGTCAAAAAAGCGGCCCGACAGTTGTGCCGGTGGACATTCGTTACCAGGAGCACGGAGTGGAAGCGGCACTGGCGCGCCGGTTTGGGAAAAATGTTACTACCCGTTTACAATACAGCTTTGATTATTATCGTGAGCCGAGCAGCGGCGGTGGCGCTGATTTTCGCGCTCACACGGTATTTGCCACTTTGAATCTTCGACTGCCCTGAAAGTCAGAGCCGGCCAGTCTCTAAATTTACGACGGCTGAAGGCAGGTAGAAAACTGAAGCCGGACTTTAGAGTGTTTGAAAAAACACTCTAGTTTACCATCCCGACGTCCCGATTCTTTCGGATTTCTTTTTCCGCCCGGGGAGTGCTTTTGATGAGGAGAAAACCGAGTTCATTATGGATGTGCGGACCAACGAATGATTTTTGGAAGACGTCCGATTGCACGGTGTAAAGCTTCGGAAAAAAGTCGCTGCCGTAAACATCGTTCTGGAATTTCAAGTCGGCGTCGATTTGGGCTTTGGTGTAAAGCGGGGCGTTGAGGAGCGCCAGCGCGAAAATCATGATGCACGTATAACGCACCAGGCCTCCAATCATTCCGAGGTAATATTCGCCACTGCCGAAGACATCGCTGCCCACCAACTTGCCGTTCGCCATCTTTTTAATGGCTAAAAATGCGACAGCGATGAACAAAGCTATGCAAAAATAAGCCATTATGTAGGCGGATAAGGGGGTGAAAACCGAGTTGTCCGAGATCATGTCTCCCACGACGTTATAGCTCAATCCGCCCACAATGATGATAGCCAGCCACTTAATGACGAGCATGATCTCCGTGGACATCCCGTGTTTGCGCCCGCGTGAAACGCCTAGAGCAAGCACGAGTAAAATCGCAACATCAAACCAGTTAAATGGCAGGTTCATTTCGTTATCGTCGTCGTGAGTGCTTCACGACTTCCGAAATGAAACAGCGGGATTTGTGCCAAGAATCAGCTGGGATTGGCCCAGAGCCAATCATGGATGGAGGATGCCTGTGGAAAAGACGGGTTCAATTCCAGAATTTTCTGATAGTGCTCGCGGGCCTTGGCCGACTGGCGCAACTGCTGGGCATAGAGGTTCGCCAGAGCGTAACGCGCATTGATGTCGCTGGGGGTTTTCGCCAGCACCTTTTCCAATTCGCTGGCAGCGTCCACCGGATAATTGGCACGCTTGAGCGCCAGTGCAAAATTGAATCGCGCATCGTGCGAATCCGGCTGTATGGCCAGCGCGGTCTCGTACGCCAGCAGCGCCTGCGGCAGGTTGCCCGCTTCCACACTCACAATGCCAAGGTTGTAATATGGGTCAAAGTAGGCCGGGTCGGCTTTCGTGGCGCGCGAATACGCCGCCATCGCCTCCGGCAACTCGCCCGCCTGATAAGCCTTGGAGGCATCGGCGAAGGCTTTATCCGCCGCGGTCCGATCGCCAGCCGCAGGCTTCTTCAACGAATGAAAATGATAGCGCGGATACGTCACCGGTGGTTCTGGAGTGGGAAGCGGAGCCCGCGTGGTTTCCGAAGAATCGGCGGTAGCCGACGGGTTTGTGTGGGAATTACCGCGAAACAAATTCGCCGGGTTCACCCGCGAAAAAAAGCCGCGATGTTCCGACTGCGTCGAGCCGCCAGCCGAGTTCGAAGAAACAATGGGATGCGTCGAATTCCCGGAATCCTGAGCCGGCCGGATGACCGGCTCGGGCGCGATCTGCACCACTTCCACGGGCGAAGTCGGGCCTGACGACGTGGGTCGCGAAACGGCAGGTGTGGATGTTTCCAACTTCGGCGGAACGGTCCGAGCCGGGACATTGCTCGGCGGACGAGGCGCAACCGCCGCCGGCGTAGTGTTCGTGGGAGCGGCTGGGCGGGCTGCGACCGTTGGCGCGGTTGAACTCATCTCCTGCTGCAGCGCGCGGGCGGCGGCATCCACCGCGTCCCAATTCGCCGGGCGCGGCTTGAGCGCGAGGTAATCCTGGTAACGCTGGAGCGCATACTGCCGGTTGTTCAAATGAGTTTGCGAGACGATTGCGAGGTTAAGAATGGCCGGTCCGTAATCCGGTTTGGCTTTAAGAGCGCCGCCGAAATATTGCGCGGCTTCGGTCCCGCGATTGCGTTGCATTTGGACGACGCCCAGGTCATTCAACGCCTCTGGATTTTGTTCGTCGAATTGGCGGGCTTGATTGAGGCTGCGTTCCGCTCCAACCAGATCACGCAGCGCCAATTGCGCTTCACCCAGTTTAATCCAACCCTCCGGCGATTTGTCACGGCGCAGCGTATAGGCCGTTAATTCCGGCCTCGCCAGGTCCGGCCGATTTTGCTCGAGCCAGAGGCAGCCGAGGTTGTAATGGACTTCCACCAGATTCTGGTCGAGCGCGAGCGCTTTCCGATAAGCATCGGCGGCGTCATTCGCCTGGCCCGCCTGGTGATAAGCCAGCCCCAGGTAATTCCAGGCCTGCGCATTCGTGCTCAATATCGAAGTGGCCGTCTTAAGGCGGTCAATCGCCTCGGAATATTGCCCACGCTCGATCAGCCGTTGGCCGTCCAGCAACGCCCGCGGCCCGGGCGGCTGGCAACCGGTGAGAACTACGGCGAACGCAAGGGGCAGGACAGAACGAAAAGGGAAAATCAAAAGTGGCGTGCGGCCGGTGCGGCTCTTGGAAGAAACATCCCCCGCTCTCGACCCTCCATCCCCGCCAGCATTTTTTGTGGTCAGCATCAAAGCCCGTGGTAGCATTCGCGCCGTGTCAGGTAAAGTTTTTAGTTTTTGGTTCTTAATTCTCGCTGCTGCGGCCCATGCGCAGACGAGCAATCTTTATTCCCCGGCCAATGCCGCCACCGTCCACACCCGGGTCATCATCGTTCAAGACCCCTTGGCTACCGATGCTTTCGAGCCGCGTCCCGAGCACATTGAGACCATGATCGCGCGCGGAATCGCTTCGCTGACCGGCAAAACAAATTCCGTGGCGGCGTGGTTAAGCCTCGTCTCTACCCAGGACACAGTCGGCATCAAGGTTTTTTCCGAACCCGGCCCCAACAGCGGCACGCGCCCCGCCGTGGTTGCCGCGGTCATTCGCGAATTGCTACATGCCGGATTGCCTCCGAAACACATCATCGTCTGGGACAAGCATCAAATCGATCTGCGGCTGGCGGGCTATTTTGACCTCGCGAAACAGTTCGGCGTGCGCGTGGCCGGCAGCGCCGAATCCGGCTACGATGAAAAGGTTTTTTACGATACGCCGCTGCTTGGAAACCTGGTCTGGGGCGATTTGGAATTCGGAAAAAAAGGCGAAGGCATCGGCCGCAAATCATTCGTCTCAAAACTCGTCAGCACTGATATGACCAAAATCATCAATATCAGTCCCATGATGAACCATAATGAAGCGGGCGTGTTCGGGAACCTTTTCAGCCTGGCGACCGGCAGCGTTGATAACTTCGCACGTTTCGAATCCGATCAGGGGCGGATGGCCCGGGCCGTGCCCGAGATTTACGCGCTGCCCGCCCTCAGCGACCGTGTGGTCCTGAATATCACCGACGCCTTGATTTGCCAATACGAAGGCGAGGAGCGCAGCCTGTTGCATTATTCCGCCATCCTGAACCAGCTTCGTTTCAGCCGCGACCCAGTCGCGCTCGACGTCCTCTCGCTCAAAGAACTCGACCGTCAGCGCTCGCTTGCCGGCGCGCCGGAAATAAAAGGCAATCGCGACCTGTACGAAAACGCCGCGCTATTGGAATTGGGCGTGAGCGATTTGAAAAAAATCGATCTCACTGAACTGCACTGAAGCAATGTGGTAGAGCGCGGCGCCGCTCGCGCCGCGTTCAGCAGCGCAATCGTTCCGTCCGCTGATACGCGGACCGTACGTCGCAGCACAGCCTCCCTGCCGGCTTACTCCGGAGTGCCAGGCAATTTGCCGTCCTGATAGCTTTTAAGCGTCCCTTTCAAGATTTCCTGCCGGTCCGCATCAGCCACGTCCACCGCCTTTTGTTCGGTGGCAATCGCATCATCCTTCTTGCCACTCATGAATTGAATGCGGGCGAGAGTATCCAGCACGCCGGCATCCTTTCCCATCGCCGCCTTGTTGGCGCGCTCCGCGATTTTCTGCGCGAGCGACAGATCGCGTTTTTCCAATCCCGGTCGCGTGGCCAAAGTCCAGGCCAGCGCGTTCTGCATCTGCGCATCATCCGGGTGCGCGTCGCTGATTGCGCCC
Organism: Verrucomicrobiia bacterium; assembly: GCA_036272195.1. Classification (GTDB taxonomy): domain Bacteria; phylum Verrucomicrobiota; class Verrucomicrobiia; order Limisphaerales; family DASXHY01; genus DASXHY01. The sequence goes on from DATAZE010000010.1 coordinate 102,974, forward strand.
GCAATGCGATAGGCGTCGTCATATTTTTTCTGCATCAATAAAATCTCCATCCGCACCATTTGCGCATAGTTCGAATTTTCGGGCATCGCCTTTTCCATTTCGTCCACGGTCGCGTTGGCATCATCCCATTTTTGATTTTTTACCGCATCGCGAAGTTTGGCCGACAGTTTCGCGAGTTGGTCGTGGCCCGACTGCTCTTTGTTATAATCCGCAGCCGCCTTGGCCACATCGTAGTGGTCCGACAAAATGTCATTCCAAAGCTCCTCAGTCATCGTCATCGGATGTCCGATCCAGGCGACAACGCCTTTTTTATTGACGATGAAAGCGCTGGGAATGCCATCGCGTCCCGCTGCTTCCATCCACGCTGCTGCCATCGCGCCTTTGGTTTCCTTGCTTTTATCATCGAGCGCAACGCGATAAGTCATGTTCGTCCCCATTTTTTTGATGAATGGAGCCACTCCGCTTTCGTCTTGCTCCCACACATCCTGGCCGATGACCACCACACCCTTGTCCTTGAATTTTTGATAAAGCTCGTTGAGATGCGGAATCGAAGCCCGGCACGGCCCGCACCAGGTCGCCCAAAACTCGACGATATACACTTTGCCCGGCTCGAATTCCTTTACCGGCTCGCCTTGCGCCCAGCTCGCTATCTGTAGTTTCGGAGCTGGATCGCCGATTTTAAGCGCGGCATTTGCCGAACCGGCCAGCGCCAGGCTGGCTGCCAATGAAAGCCATGTGCGGATTTTATTTCTCATAGTGATTTCTCGCTTTCCGGACGATTTCGGGGACTGGCAGGGTCCGGTTCTGCCGCGACCCGTTTATACTCCGCCGACAATGGGTCGCCAATAACAATCGCGCGCCATTTTTGATCGGGACGGATGGGCCTCTCACCTCGCCAAAAGAATTTTTCCACAACCTCTTTCATTAAAATCGCGTCGAATAAACCAACCTCCCTTCCTCACACAAGGCTCGTATATCACTTGGTCGCGATCGATTCAGAATGTCCGCAACATGAGCAAAGCCACGGGGTCGCCGTGAAAATCGATTTGAATTTCTACTCCGTTCACGGGACGGCTCTGAAGTTACCTTGCGCAACCAGCAGCCACCCTTTTTTGCTTCCGCGAATTAACTTGCCGCCCACTGGGAGCCAAGCAAAATAAACCTTCGACACTCGTGTGGGCCCATAGCTCAGCGGTTAGAGCAGGCGACTCATAATCGCTTGGTCACAGGTTCAAATCCTGTTGGGCCCACCATTTATTTCGGATCGAGCACTCGCGGGCAGATCAGAAGGCAAATCCATCCCACCATGAAGCTGGCGCCTCCAAAAGGAGTTAATGCCACCAGCCATTTCGTGCCAGTAACGGCGTAGATGTAAAGCGAGCCGGAGAAGAGAATGATGCCGATGAGAAAGCTGAACCACGGCAAACGCGGAAGCGGCGTGCGGGAAGCCAGCAGAAACAACATGACCGCATGAATGAAATGATAAAAAACGGCTTTTTCCCATAACCCCGCCGAAGTCGGTGTCCGGGCCAACGCGTCCCTGAGCGCATGCGCGCCGAATGCGCCAAGAACCACCGCCAGCAGGCCCATCAGCGCGGCGGTTCGCATCGCACGGGAATTGTTCATGGGCCGCGAATTTTATTTAACCGGTTTGGCCTCGCCCCTGCGGCGAAGCTGCCGCGCGAGGTAATCGTCCACCGGCGCTTGTTGCCACGCGGAATACCAAATATCACCCAAGAACTGGCTGGCTTTGATCAATTGCCCCTCGATAAACGGCTTGCCCTGTAATCCGGTTTCGCCTTCGCCGGAAAGTTTTTTGTCCTCGTTCATCTGGTATAGCGGCTCAACGAGTTTGTTCTGCTCCGCAATGAACTGCACTACCGCGGGGAAAATCTGGTCAGATTGCGCCGGCTGGCCGTTGAAGGTGACGGGTTGCGCCGGACGTAATTTCTTTTTCATGCCGTCAAGGTCGCCTTCGATATCTGTCTTCAAAATATAACCGCCATCAATCCACCCGTGAAACGTGTGGTTCGTGGTGTAATGATGCGGGTTGGCGCCGACCCAGCCGTTGAAGTGCATGGTTGTGTGCAAGGGCTGCGAAGCATCCCCGTAAAAATGGCCCATCACTCCCATAGTATAAACGATGTTGGCCTGGGCATTGGCGATTTCCACCGGAGTGCCGCCGGCCGACTCAAACGCTTTCAAGTAGGAAAACTCAGATTTCAGTTTTGCGTAATATTCAGTCATCGTCCAAGGGAGGAAGCCCGAAAGCTCGCGGGTATGGTCGCTGTCCTTCGACGCATCAATCGGTGGAAAACGGTCCGGGTGCGCGGCCCGGGCGCGAGCGATTTGCGCCATGAAATCATAGCGCAAGGGCGGCAACGTTGCCGGCGTGAGGTCGTAAAGCGAGATCTCCTCCAAGTCGATGTAATGGTCAGGGCCGTTGGCGTGTTTTAACTCAACGTTCGGCGTATTGCGCCAGCGATCCGGTTCACCGGCGAGAAAAGCGATCCGGTCCTGCGACTCGGACGTCACGGCAAAAGACGGAAAATCCTTCGGCAGCGACGATAAAGCGAGTTGGTTGACCAGGCGATGGCCTTCGTAGTCCCAGGCAAAAACGGTTTGACCGAACAAGGCGCAAAAACCGGCGAGCAGCAATAATTTTTTCATGGCGTTAAGACGCGGCGAGTTTAGTGTGGATTCGAGAAAAGGCAAAACGATTGTGAAGGGGACGGGCACTACCATTGCATGAATGAAAATTATAACTGACGACGCCTGCACGGGATACTCGCAGTCGGGGCACCCGGAAAAACCGGCGCGCATCGCGCGCACCGCGGAAAAACTTCGGGCTCAAACTGAATTACCCATCACGTGGGCCAAACCTGGGCCGGTCGATGACGCCGCCATCCTCCGCGCGCACGCGCCCGAACTGCTCGCCAATCTGAACAGTGCGCAGGATTTCGATGAAGACACGCCGGCGTATCCCGGCATTGCCAATTACGCTCTTGCCTCCGCCGGCGCGGCGCTTGAAGCGATGCGCAGCGCGCGCAATGGCGAATCCGTTTTCAGTCTGATGCGCCCGCCCGGTCACCATGCCACTCACAATCGCATCATGGGTTTTTGTTATCTGAATAATATCGCGATTGCCGCGCTGGATGCACTCGCCCACGGCGTCAAGCGGGTGGCGGTATTTGATTTTGACGTGCACCACGGCAACGGGACTGAGGACATTTTCTTGAATACTGAAGACGCGGCTTTCTTCTCCATTCACCAATTTCCCGCGTATCCCGGCACCGGTCGGAACAACGTGGGCGACAATTGTTTCAATTATCCCGTACCCCCTGCCCTGCCGCGGGCCGAATACCGGGACGTTTTTTCGTCCGCGCTCGAGCAATTAAAAAAATTCAAACCCGACCTCGTCGGTATCTCCGCCGGTTTCGATGCCTACGCGCGCGACCCGCTCGCGGAGGAAACACTGGAAGCGGAAGATTTTTATTGGCTCGGAAAACAAATACGAGCGTTGAGCCTTCCGACCTTCAGTATTCTCGAAGGCGGTTACAGCCGCGATTTGCCCGAGTTGGTTTTTGCCTACTTGAAAGGATTGGATGGGAAATAGCCACGCGTTCAAAACGCAGAAGCTGAGATGACCCTCGAACGTTTGTTCTACCCTTTGGTTCTGGAGTTTGATCAGAAATGCCATATCAAATTACTGATGCCCGGCGGCGCACTAACATTACCCGGAAACGCATTGGTATGTTTAGACCGGTAAAAACCCTCATCGTCGATCTTCTGCTAAGTCCAACCAATCTCGCGCTGTCACCGATGCAGTGGACTTCCATCGCGACCAACTCCTTTAACAACAGCGGCGCATTTACTTTTACCGCCACACAAGATCCCAACGCCCAGCAACTTTATTACCTGCTGCAAACGCCGTGACGAGCGTATCACTTTGTCGACAAATACCGCCAAGGTTGGAATTCCGCGCGGGAGACGGTGATTCTGATATTTGGATTGCTCCGCTGAAATGTCGGCTTGCGTTAACTAATTTTGATAACCGGTGCCAAAAAAAGATAACGCCACCGAATTACTAAATATGCTCCGCAATCGTCGGCGGCGGCTGGTAGGTAAATTCTTTTTCCGGCGGCAGCGTGCTGTCTTCTTTGGCCAGGACCCGGTAGTTGCGGATTTGCAGTGAAACTTCCTTGCCATCTTCCAAACCAAGCTGGGCATACTCCTCCTTGGTCATGCGGCTGCGCAAGGTGAGGCCGGATGGCAACTCGAATTCCAGCCGCAACATCACTCCGAGAAAAAACGTGTGGCGCAGCACGGCGCGATATGGAAATAGCGTGAGGTCCGTCGATACCTGCACCGCATAAGGACGGAACCCGATGCGCAAGCGCGTGCCGTTCGGCTGGTCATTGGCAGGAAATTGCAACTCGCCGAGGCGCGCCACGCCATCTTTGACTTCTGTATCCAGCACGTTCATGACGCCGATAAAGCGCGCGACGAACTCATTCGCGGGCTGTTCATACACTTCCCGCGGCGCGCCGACCTGCTCCAGGCATCCGCGTGAAAAAATCACGATGCGATTGGAAATTTCCAGCGCCTCCTCCTGATCGTGCGTCACAAAAATCGTAGTCACGTTCAAATCGTGATGCAGCTTGACCAATTCTTCACGGAGTTCCTGGCGGATTTTGGCATCCACCGCGCCGAAGGGTTCATCGAGCAGCAGCACGCTGGGTTTTGGCGCCAGCGCCCGCGCAATCGCCACACGTTGGCGCTGTCCGCCGGAAAGCTGGTGCGGGTAACGTTTTTCCAAGCCGTCCAAGCCGAACAATTTCAACAATTCGGCCACGCGCTCCTTGATATCAGCGCGTTTCCACTTCTTGATTTTGAGGCCAAACGCGATGTTTTTCGACACGTTCATGCTCTTGAACAATGCGTAATTCTGAAACACGAAACCAATGTTGCGTTCCTGCACCGAAAGATCATTGACGCGCTGCCCGCGGATGAAGACATCGCCGGAGGTGGGCATTTCGAGGCCGGCAATCATGCGGAGCACAGTGGTCTTGCCGCCGCCGCTCGGGCCGAGCAACGCCATCAGTTCGCCTTCGTTCACGGAGAACGAAACGCTATTGACCGCAGCCACGCCGCCGAATTGCTTGGTTACATTTTTCAGTTCGATACTCATCTGAAATCTTCCCGCTTGAGAAATGCCGTTTCGTTGTGCCTGACCGGCTGGACTGCCTGCTGAGAGCGCTCAAACTCGCGCGTCTGCTTCCATTCGAGGAGCGTTTTGAGGCCCAGCGTAACCAAGGCCAGCAACGCGAGCAAGCTTGCCACCGCAAACGCTGCCGCTCCCGAAGCTGCCGAGCCGCCTTCATATAAAGATTGCACCCGCAACGGCATCGTTTCGGTCCGTCCGATGATGTGGCCGGACACCACCGATACCGCGCCGAACTCGCCCATGGCGCGCGCATTGCAAAGGATGATGCCGTAAATCAATCCCCATTTCACAGAGGGCAGTGTGACGTGCCAAAAAGTCGCCCACCCGCTCGCGCCCAGTGTCAGCGCGGCTTGTTCCTGCTCCGTGCCTGTGGCTTGCATGATGGGGATCAACTCGCGCGCCACAAACGGGAACGTGACGAACATCGTGGCCAGCACAATCCCGGGCACTGCAAAAATGATTTTGATTTCAATTTCTTTGCCGAACAGATGCAAAGGATGGTCCTGCAGCCATGGCCCCAAAAAACCGTTCATTCCGAACAGCACCACAAACATCAAGCCGGCGACCACCGGCGAAACTGAGAACGGCAAATCAATGAGCGTGATCAGCATGGATTTGAAGCGGAAGTTAAATTTCGCGATGGCCCAAGCGGCGCACACGCCAAAAATGACATTCAAAGGCACGCTGATGGCTGCCACGATCAGCGTGAGACGAATGGCTGCCCATGAATCCGGGTCGACCAAAGCACGCAGATAAGCTTTCCATCCCTGGCCGAACGCCTGCGCGAAGACGTTCACCAGCGGCAGCAAAAGAAACACCATGCAAAACGCGAGTGCGATGGTGATGAGCACCCATTTCACGACGGGCGATTCTTCCGTCCCGCGCCGCGATTGCCGGTGCGAGTCGCCGTTTGATTTTTTCTTTACGTGGCCGGCCATATCAGTTTTGGAAGTGGCTGGCCCACTGTTCGAGCAAATTGATGATCGCGAGCAGGATGAACGAAAACACGAGTAACACCACCGCCAGCGCGATGGCTCCGGTGTAATCGTATTGTTCCAACCGCATCATGATGAGGAACGGAGCAATTTCCCCGCCGAAAGGTTTATTACTGGAAATAAAAACCACCGAGCCGTATTCGCCAATCGCCCGCGCAAACGCGAGCGCGAAGCCGGTCAAAATCGAAGGCAGCAGCGTCGGCGCAATCACGGTCACGAATGTGCGCAGCCGCCCGGCGCCGAGCGTCGCCGCCGCTTCCTCCACTTCCCGCTCAAGATGTTCCAGGACCGGTTGCAGCGTTCGCACCACGAACGGCATTCCGACAAACGTGAGCGCAATAACCACCCCGAGCGGCGTGAATGCGCCCTTGATTCCGAGCGGCACAAGAAATTTTCCCAGCCAGCCGTTCTCAGCGAACAGGTTCGCCAGCGTCAAACCAGCTACGGCCGTCGGCAGCGCAAACGGAAAATCAACCATCGCATCGATGAAGCGGCGCCCGGGAAATTCATAGCGAACCAGGACCCACGCCAGCAACGTGCCGAAGATGACGTTGCCAATCGCAGCAAAAAAAGATGCGCCAAAGGTAAGCTTATAAGCCGCCAGCGCGCGGGCGTTCGTCGCGAGCTTCCAGAAATCGTGCCACGAAAGTCCGCAGGCGCGAATGATCAGGCCCGCAAACGGAATTAAAACCATCACGGTCAAAAAAAACGCGGTCACGCCCATGGTCAGGCCAAAACCGGGCATTACGTTGAATTTCTTTGCGGACATTAAATAAGAATAGGCGCGCCAGTCGTTGTCTTTCCGATGCGTCGGAAAGTAACCAACGGCGGCGCGCGAATCAATTCACTAAAATTAAATCTAGATATTTTGAGCGATCGCTATCAAATATCGATATTCCACCATGATTGTTTGCAACGCCGCGGAGAACGCCTCGACCTGCCGGTGCAAAGGAGCGCTTCGTGGAGTTTGCAGAATGATTTCGAACGGCGGACGCCGCAAACCCGTCGGTGATTTCACCAGGTCCGAATTGTTGTCCCGGATCACTCGCCCGTGACCGCGCGGCACGAACTCTTCCGCCTCGCGCAATGCCGGCTCGAGCAAATGCTCGGATAAAATGGCGCCCTCGGCGTGACCGCAGAGGCCATCGCTCACCTTATCGCTTCGCAGTGTGATGATGCCGTCAAACGCGTGCATCCAGATTTCGGATTGTAGGTAACGCACTTCCGGCTCAGAGGATTCCTTCCAGAATTCCCGGTCGAGATTTTTTCCGTTCCGCGAATGACTGGTGTTGTCCTCAAAACCGGTCGGATTGCAAATCGGATAAAAGAACAGCGCGTATCCCTTGGAAATTTCCGGATTGTTTTCCAGCAGCTCAACAAACCGGAGGAGCGCCAGCGCCCCCTCCGGTTCGTCACCCTGAATCGTAGCCAGAACGCCCACGCGGATGACATCACCGCCGCCCTTCGCGCCCAGGTAAACAAAGCGCGGCAGGCTGTAAGCGCGGCCCTCGTTTTCGAAACTGCCCAGTGATTTGCTGACGAAACGCGGTGAACTTTCCGCGACAGCTTCCAACGGGGCCAGGAGCCGTTCCACCGAGCGTCTCTCGCGAGACACTTGCCCTGAAAGAATGGCCGTGGGTTTCATGACTGCCTCCATAAGTTTTAACGGTTGTCCAATTGGATTTGATCGAATGTGCCGTCGTTGTCGAAATGTGTTTTCTGCGCCTTCTGCCAGCCGCCAAAAACCTCATCGATCGTAAACAGCGTCAGCTTGGGAAATTTATCGGCGTATTTCTGCGTCACCGCTTCGGAACGCGGACGGTAGAAATTTTTCGCTGCAATTTCCTGGCCTTCCGGCGAATAAAGAAACTCCAGATATGCCTTCGACACTTCGGCCGTGCCGTGCCTTTTCACCACGCGATCCACCGTGGACACCGGCGGCTCGGCCAGGATACTGATTGAAGGCGCCACCAGTTCAAATTTATCGCCCGAATCCTTCAAGGTCAGCAAAGCCTCGTTCTCCCAGGCAATCAGCACATCGCCAATGCCGCGTTGGACAAAAGTCGTGGTCGCGCCGCGTGCGCCGGTATCCAGAATCGGAACATTCCGGAAAAGCTTCGCGACGAAGTCCTTCGCCTTCGCCTGGTCATTGTTGTTTTTCTTCAAGGCATAGCCCCAGGCAGCGAGATAATTCCAACGGGCACCGCCCGAGGTTTTCGGATTCGGCGTCACAATTGCCACGCCGGGCTTAATGAGGTCATCCCAGTCCTTGATGCCTTTCGGATTTCCTTTGCGCACGAGAAACACAATGGTCGAAGTGTAAGGCGTGCTGTTATTCGGCAGTCGCTTTTGCCAGTCCGCGTCAATCAGGTGGCTCTTTTCCGCAATGGCATCGATGTCGTAGGCGAGCGCCAGGGTCACGACGTCAGCCTCCAGTCCATCGATGACCGAGCGGGCCTGTTTGCCCGAGCCGCCGTGCGATTGTTGGACGATGACCGTATCGCCAGTTTTTTCCTTCCACTGCCTGGCGAAGGCGGTGTTGACGTCCTGATACAACTCGCGCGTCGGATCGTACGAGACGTTCAGGAGTTTAATTTCCTTGGCAGGGGCACCGTTCACCAGCAAAGCCGCCGCGAGCAGGATGAAAAGTTTCAAAAATGTTTTCATGTTTCTTTGAGAGATTAAGGTCGATGGAGTCAATCAGGTTAAAATGCCAATTGTAGCCGGGTGAAAACCACCTCTTCCGGCTGTCGCGCCACCGTCGCCTGCGTGCCTTTAAGGGCGCCGTTGAAAGTAGTTCGCGAGAAACTCGCGTTCACACGGATGTTTCGGTTCAAATACCAGTTCAATCCCACTGCCCAGGCTTTGGCCTCAGAAGCGGAAGTTGCCGGATTCGCAAAAATCGGAAACGCCTTGTTGTCCACATCCAGATCGGCATACCTCGCGACCAGTTGCAGCGCTCCCCAATGGTTCGCGTGAGGATCGAACGGATGCCGCGGCGTCACACCGGTGAAAGTGGCATCTTCGCCCGTCAGCACCCCCCCCCCCCCCCC
>DATAZE010000011.1:0-13598 GCA_036272195.1 Verrucomicrobiia bacterium
CCGTGTAATCGCGGCCCCAAAGCCCGGTTCCCGCATATTGCAAAGTCAGCGCCAGCGGATGATCCATCCCGTGCGCATAGCTTGTCGTATGGTCGGTCATCAGTGTCAGCCCGATGCGTTGGGACGCGTCGTAAAGATCGACCCAATGGAGAATCACGTCATTTTTGATCTGGGACCATGCTTCAAAAAATGTATTGGTCAGGCGGCTGGCGGTAACATCGAAAGGCGCGTCCTTAAAAATCGCCTGTTCGCGGAAATTCACGGGGAACAACGCCAGGAGTTTGAAACGATCATCGTAGAACGCTTTGCCATCCTGTTCGCGGCGAAAACCGCTGGAGGAATCGGGATCGGCGCCGATGCGGGGCTGGCTCTGCCAATCGATGCGCACGCGAAAGTCGATGCGCGGTTCGCCTTGAGTAAGGGATATCCATTGCGTCACTGAATTTGATGCAATCTGGCCGGTGATTTTTACGCTCACGCGGGAAGGTCCGTTCTCGAGCACTTCAATGCGCGCGGGATGATCCGCGGTGGAACAGAATTGTTTCAGGTCCGGAAAGTAACCTCGCAATTCGTTGAACCGGCGTTCCGATTTGGGATCGAGCAGTTCCTGCCGGCCAAGTCCCCTGGCGACGAGACTTTTGATGACGCCACCGTGTTGCGGGTCGAGTTCGATTCGGTAAAGGTCGGTTTCCAGACGCACCATTCCCGTGGCGTCAGTTGCTGTCGTCGCTCCGGTCTGCTGCTTCGCGGTTTTTTTTCTTTGGAGCTGATACCGGGCAAAACCCATCGCCGGAGCCGTGGCGCGGAAGGCGATTTCGCGCGTGGAATCGCTGGTGAACTGCCACGGGATTTCGGTTCCATCCGGGGCGACGATCCGCATCGGTGAATTCGTTAATGCCGCCGACAACGGAACGGTCACGAGCGCGGAGCGTTCCGCGGCAAGAGTATTGAAAACCAAAATGGTGAATTCCGGCGCGGCAGAATTTTTGGGCGCGAGCGCATCCAGGGATTGTTCGATGGCTTGGTCGGCGATGGCGCGCGTGCTGTCAGTCCAGTGCGCGACTTTGTCCGCCCAGGTATCGTGCGGCGGGCCGTTGTAAGGCACGATCCAGCAGTCGTGATGCTGAGACAACAGCAACGTGCGCCACGCTTCATTAAAAGGTTCCTGAGGCCAGGGCGAATGTTTCATTTCGCCGGCCAGTGTGGCCATTTTCTCGGCCATCACGATCCGGTTTTCGGCGCTGCGGACTTGTTGAGCAATGCGTTGAAGCACTTGTGCGCCCCAGACGAGGCTGACTTGAATGTCCTCCTGGCTGACGCGCCAGTCCTGCTCTGGTTTCGGAACGGCGACCGTGTCGAAATAATGACGCCAAGTGGTGTACTCCGTGGGTTGAAACGTTTGCGGCCCCTCCTTGAGCCAGGGGCCGTTGCGCCAGCCGGCGTCCTGCAGGCACATGCCGATGGGGTGTTGGATGCCGGCTTGAAACGCGGATTCAATATAGTTGGTGGCGTTGGCAGCGCCGATGGTTTCCCAGGTGGAATTGGGCTTCAGCGATTCGATGGCATAACGGGGAACGGTTCGGATCGAGCTGCCATCGGGCCCGATCCAATTCACGAGTTCGCCGCCAAAGGCGCGGGTATAACCGCCCCAGCAGGTGTTGGGGTTTTTCAGGACGGCTTCATGGAAGCCGAACGATTTCAAAATGCCGGGCAGGGCGGAGGTGAAACACGGTTCCTCCGAGCAATAGGTGCGGAACTCGACGTTGGTAAAGTGTTCGCGCAGTTTCGACATGCCGCGATCGAGTTGTTGAATGACGCTTTCGCCGGAAAGGTTCCAGAGATACGACTGTCCGTAGGCGGGGTTAACGAATTCGAGTCGGCCGGCGGAGGACTGATCTGCTGCCAACGAGCGAAATTCAGCATAGGCTTCGGGCGTGTTGGTGCGAATCCAATCGAAGGTTTCCGGCTCGATTTCCAGATTCAATTTCCAATCCGGATGCTGCCGCAGGGAATCGATGATGAATTGCGTGAACGAAGGCGGGTAATGCCCGTAAACGCCGCCGTGATAACCATCCGCAAACCACGCCTTTTGCGCCAGTGCGCCGAACGGCCCGGCCAGTAGTGCTAGAAGCAGCGTTGCGCCGAGCTTCTTCCAATGCCGCGATGCCAGTTCATTTTTCAAAAATTCCGGGGCGGAAGATCTTCCGGCGCCGAACCCCATTGTTCATTCGGCTCCGGTCCCATCGTCAGTTCGAGGGTTCCGCCGTTGATGATTTCCGAATGGCGCAACCAGGCGCGCTTTAAGGGCTTTCCATTCAACAGGGCCGATTGAATATACATGTTGTGCACGGAATTGTTGCGCGTGCGCACCGTGAAAGTTCGGCCGGGATAATATTTGGAATCGAGACGAAGTGTGACTTCATCGAACAAGGGACTGCCGATGACGTAAATGCCGTCCACGGGCGAGACCGGGTGAAATCCGATCGCGCTGAGAATGTACCAGGCGGACATCTGGCCGACATCCTCATTGCCGCAGAGTCCTTTCACACCCGCGCCGTAGGCGTGGTCCATGACAATCCGCGCCCATTTCTGCGAAAGCCAGGGCTTGCCGGCATAGGTGAAAAGATACGCCACGTGATGCACGGGCTCATTTGCGTGGTTGTAGTACTGGTTCCACTTGAAGGTGAGCGGCGTCTTTTCAAAGAAGTCGGTCAGATGACTCACGAAATAATCGTGTCTCATCAGGTCCATCAATCCCGCGACATCTTGCGGCACAAACCAACCCTGTTGATAAGGGTTGCTCTCGACGCAGCCTTGACCCTCGGTTGTCGCGCCGCGCCACGCGGTCCAGGACCCGTCCGCCTTGCGGGCGTGCATGTTGCCGACGCTGGGATCGTAGATGTTACGGTAGCTTTGAGAACGCAACATCAGCCGGCGGGCATCGTTCGTATTTCCGAGCGCTTCCGCGAACTTTCCCGCGCAATAATCAAAATAAGCGTTCTCAAGTGTCACGGAAATGCTTTCGGGAGCGAACCCGAGCCGCCGATAGTCGGGACGATGATTGCCATTGTCGCGATCGAGTTCGACGCTTTTACGGCAGAGTTCGTAGGCCTGGTTTACATCGTAGCCGCGAATCCCTTTCAAGTAAGCATCCGCGAAGACCGACACGGCCGGATCGCCGATCATGCAGCCGGATTCCGCGGTTAAAATTTCCCAGCGTGCCAGATAACCGTTGCCGCTGAGTTGCGCCTGCTGCATCAGCGAGTTCACGGTGTCATTGACGACGTCCGGCCGGATGATGGTCAATAACGGATACTGGCTGCGGAAGACGTCCCATCCGCTAAAGATAGTGCGATAGGTAAAGTTGTCGGCGCGATGTATCTTGCCGTCGGAACCGGTGTAATCGCCATTCACGTCGGAGTAGGCGCGCGGATCCAGCATCACGTGATATAACGCGGTCGCAAAAGCTTCGCGCTGGATGGGAGTGCCGCCCTGCGTCTCAATGCCGGCAAAAGTGTCTTTCCATAAATTTTTGGCGTGCTCGTGAATGCTGTCGAAATCCCAACCGGAAATATCGTGTTCCAGGTTCTGTTTCGCACCCTCGAGGCTGGCAAACGAGATGCCGGTCTTGAGCGACACCTGTTCGCCGTCGCGGCTGGCGAACTCAAAATAGAATCCCAAATGATCGCCTTCCATTTCGCGGCAGCCGGCTGCCACTTTCGCGGCGGCCACAACATCCCGGTAGCGCTTGCTCTCGATGTCTTCGCGCTTGCGGGACCATTCTTTGGGAATGGCAACAGACCAGACGCCGCAATTCGTGATGGGCCGGCTGAATTGAGTATAGAAATAAACGGTGTAATCGGCTTTGCCCGCGCCGTCGCCCCAACCGCCGCCGGCTGGCGGACATTTCATCCAGCCTTGAATGGTGTGATCGTCCACGACTTTGACGTATTGGCGCGTGGAGGTGCCGCCGATGCGGCGGGCGAGATCAATTTGGATGCGCGACTGATCGGCTTGAGGAAAAGTGAATCGCAGAATTCCCGCATGCGGCGCGGCCGCGGCTTCGGCGCGAATGTGGTAGTCATCCAGGGTGACGGCATAGTAACCAGCTTGGGCGACTTCGGTTTCATGTCGGAAGCGCGAGCGGTAGCCATCTTCCGAGCCATTCACTCCGCGTTCCGTTTTAAGCGGTCCGGTGGTGGGCATTACGAGAAAGTTGCCCAGGTCACCGTACCAACCGATCCCGCTCATGTGGGTGAAACTGAAACCTTCGATCGATTTATGTTCGTAGGAATAACCCGAGCCGTTGTCGCCGCCGGTGATGGTGTCGGGACTCAATTGCACCAAACCGAACGGCGTTGCGGCGCCGGGGAAGGTCTTGCCTTCCCCATATTCGACACTGGTGCTGGCGCCGATCATGGGATTCACCGCGTCCACCAGCGAGCCGGCAAAAAGAGGCAGCCGGACGCCCGCCAATATCAGTAGGACGGTAATTGAATGGAAACGACGGAATCGTCCGGAGAATTTCATTCGGCGCTGATCTTTAAAGTATAGGTGACCGGCTCATAGGCGGCGCGCACCACCGCTTCCAGGGCGGCGTGTTCCTTTTCCGTGTCCTTCACCACCTGATCGGTATGGGCCGTAATTTCCTCCATGGTGGCATCAGGTTTTGCAGGGCGAAAGAGGTTTTTCACCTGGCGGGTCTCAAATTCCTGTTTTCCATCGACGGCGGCATCGATCAGAGCAAATTTTGTGGAAAATGGATTCGCTGGAAACTCAGCGGCCAGATTGATGCCGTGACGCAATTGTTCGCCGGTGAACACCGCGCTGTGAGTGCCCCAGGCAACGCGATATTTCGATTCGTTGGCATCCTCCACAGTCAACATGAACCGATTCAATTCGTCATTGAACGGCACCAATGTCATACCGGAACGAATGTTATCGCTGTTCGTGAGGTTTTCCGTGCCGGTGGTGGGATACCAATTGTCGGCGAGGCCCATCGGCGCGCCGGAGCAGAAGGGATAACGCTCGCTGCGAATGGTGAATTCACCGTTGGAAGCTTTCAGCAGTTTATGGCCCTCCGACATGGTCATCGTGCCTTTATTCACGGTGAAGTTGGCGATTTGGCCATCGAGGCCGAGGGCTTTCAGAAACGCATAAGCCATGACGGTGTGGCCGGCCCAATTGGGATGCACGCCGTCGCCGCCGGAGAGCTTGTAATTCGGGCCATACTTTTGTTGGGTGAGATAAGAAGCCTGCAACATGGGCCAGAACACGTCCGCAAAGGCGACCTTTTCATCAGTGGCCACGGTAATTCCGATATTCCGCAATTCGCAGAGGTTATGATTGAGCGCGTCGCTGGTAGCGCCCGCCTGCCACCAGCTTCGCTCGCCCACGCAGCCCGGCGAGCCTTGAACGACGCGCACCCGTGTGACTTGAACGCTTCCACCACCGCGCGGGAATATTTCTCATATGTATCCCCGATGCGCTGTTCGTACGGGCGATATTCATGGTCGTTCATGCCGTAGCAGGTCGTGGCGATGGTCGGTTCGAAGCGGAGACAATCGTTGGTCATTCGCTTGAGAAATCCGTCCGCGCGTTCGCCGCCCCAGCCGAATTGCCGGACGGAAACTTTCAACTGCGGCATGCAGGCGGTCAAATAATCCTCAATGATTCGCGAATACATTTTCTGTTCGGTAATGGAATCGCCGCAGATGGCGAGACGATCTCCTTTTTTCAGGAGCAGCGTGGCCGTGACGGGAGCCGGTGTGGGATGATAGTCCGCCAACGGTGAATTGGTCAGCTGGTCCTCAGCGAAAGCGAGGAAGCCGGGGCCGGAGACAAGTGCAATCAGGAGAAGAATTTTGCGCATGATGCCAGCATTGTGGCGAGACGCGCAGTGAGTGTCGAGAGACGCTTGTGCCAAAACTGCGGGGGTGAAAATCGCACTCCCCGTTTTCGGGGATGCCTAAGAGGTTCCAGGACTGCCACAATAGTTCCGCGCCCGATAAGATGTATGACCTCGCGCTAAGAGGAACCTGTGTTGATCATAAACCGTAATCGATGGCCCGTCTGCGAATGGTGTCCTTCTGACGCCGCCTCAGCGCTTCACTGCATTGATGATTTCTTCTGTAAGACAGCTACCGCCGCCCGGCAATATTTCGACATGAGAATAAGTTCCATTGTGATTTTAATTTCGTTGGGATTGTCGCCGGCTTTCGGCCAACCCGCAAAACGAACACCCGATCAGGTTGCGGTAGTTTTTAACGCCGATAGCGCGGTTTCAAAAGAAATTGCTCATGATTACGCGGACAAACGCGGCGTCAAAAATTTTATTTCCATCCATTGCCAGGATTCCGCCGTGGATACGAAAAACGAAACCATGACTTTAACCGAGTATCAAAGCTCGATCGAAGTCCCCGTTCGCGACTATCTTGCGGTTCACACGAATATAGACTTCATCGTGTTGACCAAAGGCATTCCGATCCGGATCCGGGGATCGGCCATGGGCAGTTGCGATGAACACAGTCGTGAGCCGGAAAATATTCGCGGACATCCATCGGTGGACAGCACGCTCGCCGCCCTGGACTACAATAATTTTCCTAACCTTCTGAAAATCGACATTACCGGGTCCGGTGCGATCGGCCGCGCATTTTCCAATCGCTTTTGGAACGCGACCGGACCGTTTTCTCATTCGAAATACGGCGGCTACCTGGTCACCCGTTTGGACGGTTACACCATGGACGAAGCCAAAAACCTGGTGCGGCAAGCTCTGGACGCGGAGAAAAACTTAATTCATGGCGAGATATTGTTCGATGTTCAACCCAGTTTTGGACTGGGTGATGAGGCAGCCCGGCCGGCGTCCATCACGGGACCGGTCATCCTGCGGGAGTCACCTTGGAGCGAATACAACGCCGATATGCGTCATGCTCATGCTTTGTTGGTTGAACGAGGTATCCCGGATGAGCTGGATTTAAGTCCGGTTTTTGTGGGCGGTCACGCGAATCTGCAGGGCTATTTTTCCTGGGGAAGCAATGACGCCAAATACTCTCCTGAAGCATATCAAACGCTTTTCTTCGCCCCCGGTTCGTTGTCCGACACGGCCGTCTCCACCTGTGCACGCACCTTTCTACCGACCAAGGGCGGGCAATCCTTGCTTGTCGATTTGATCCATCACGGACTTACTTGCGGGAAGGGTTACGTAGACGAACCGCTCCTGCAGGCGAATGCCTCCCCGACCATCGTGATGGATCGCTACACCTCCGGCTACACAATGGCTGAAAGTTTCTACGCCGCTTCCCGATTCGTGGGATGGGAAGATGTCGTTATCGGCGATCCACTTTGTTGTCCTTACGCGCGAAAATCGGCGCACGGCCCGAATCATTAACAACCAGACGTAATTCGCTATTACAACTCCTCCACCTGACTCGAAATCACAACTCGTAAAAAATGAATACGAACACCTCAGTTATTCAACTCATCGCAAAAAAACGGGCCGCTGTGCTTGCCGTCATGCTCGCCGGCAGCCTTGGCTTTGCCATGGATACTTATGGCTCCGGGCACATCTTTAAAAAAGATTACCCGGCCTCCACCAATTCCGACGAATTACAAATATCTTCTACCTTCACGATCTGGATTCCAGAAGGCGTGACGACCTTGCGCGGGGTCGTGGTGCACCAGCATGGCGCCGGCATTCCCGCCTCGGAGGAAGGATACGCCGCGGCCTATGATTTGCATTGGCAGGCATTGTGCAAAAAATGGGACTGCGCGCTACTCAGTCCCTCCTACCACGTTCTGAACAGCAAGGTTGATGATTCACCGGGCGCTTCCCAACTCTGGTTTGATCCCCGGCGAGGTTCCGAAAAAACATTCCTCACCGCGTTAAGTGATCTCGGCAAGGATTCACAGCATCCGGAACTGGAAAAAGTTCCCTGGGTTCTCTGGGGGCACTCCGGGGGCGGCATCTGGGCCGACGTCATGGCAGCCCGTCACCCGGAACGCGTCGCCGCGATGTGGTTGCGGTCCGGTTCGGCGGCCATGTGGACCGTCCATACCAACTTTCTTGCTTACGAAGAACCTGACCTCATGTTTGAAATACCGATCATGTGCAACTCCGGCATTGAGGAGAAAAACAACCGTCCGTGGGACGGGCCGCTGGTAACAGTGAGGAATCACCGCGCCCACAACAGCCCCATCGCCTTCGCGCCCGATCCATTGACCGGTCATTGGTGCGGCAACAGCCGTTACCTCGCGATTCCTTATTTGGACGCCTGCCTCGCATTGCGTCTGCCCGATAAAGGCGGCACGGATCAAAAGCTGAAATCCATTGATATGAGCAAAGGCTGGCTGGCACCGGTGCTGGGTGACACCGCCGTTCCCGCCTCTGAATACAAAGATGATCCCAAGGGTGCAAATTGGCTGCCCAATGAAACCGTCGCGAAGGCTTGGATGGAATATGTCAAAACCGGCGCCGTCAGCGATTCCACACCTCCGCCCGCGCCCTACAACGTAAAGGTCCTGGATAAAGGTGAGGAGGGCTCGACGATCACCTGGGAAGCGGATGCGGATTTCGAAAGCGGCATCCACCATTTTATTATTATGCGCGACGGCCGGGAATTGGGCAATTGGCCGGCGGTAAACCAGGTGCGTTTCCAGGTGCGCCCGAATTTTCAGGCCGGTTGGATGAATTCCTACGGCGATGCGCCGGGTTATCCACCGCGCGAAATGCGTTTTGAAGATCCGAACGCCAAAGACCGTCGCAAGGTCAGTTACGAGGTTATCAGCGTTAATACCGTGGGCCTGAAATCAGAACCCGCTGTGCCGGTCTCGGTGGAACGGGTCTCTCGCTCCAAATAGAAAGCCGCCGGGAAAATTAACGGCAACTTGAATGTCGACATTTACACCTCCCCGCTTCAGGGGATGTTTGAGCGACGGAATTTGCGTTTAGCTCTCTGCACACGATGTGTCTTTTCAGCAATCGCAATGTTGAATCTCAGGGGGAAACTCCGTTTTTTCTCTTAGCGCGAAAAATGCGAATGAGGGTAATTGCTTTAGGGATACTGTCTTTCTGTTCGGCAATTTTCTTTTCGAACGAATTGCCGGCTTCAGATGCGATCCATAATGAATTGTCACCAGCCGTTTCGGACCAACACAAAAGCTGGAAACAATACGGCGGCGGTCCGGACCAGTCAAAATACCTGGACTTCAAGGAGATTACCAAATCCAACGTCAATCAACTGGAAGTGGCGTGGGTTTATCCTTCGGGCGGGAACGGCATGTTCAATCCGATAGTCGTTAACGGGGTAATGTATGTTTTATCGGAGGACGATTCGTTGGTGGCCCTGGAGGCGACGACCGGCAAGAAAATTTGGGTGCATTCCGATTTGTCCGGCATCGTCAGGACCGGTATTAACTATTGGGAGAGCAAGGACGGCAAGGATCGCCGCCTGATTATTTGCGTTCAGGATACGCTTCAGGCGTTGGATGCAATCACCGGCCTATCCATCACAAATTTTGGTGATAACGGATCGACTTCTCTCAAAGAGGGACTGGGTCGCGATCCGGCCACCATTGGCCGCGAGCAAAGCACGAGTCCCGGCCAGATTTACGATAATTTGATTTTTTTGGGATCGTCGCCCGGTGAAAATTATTTTTCCGCGCCCGGCCATGTTCGCGCATATGACGTCGTCACCGGAAAACTGGTGTGGGTTTTTCACACGGTTCCGTGGCCGGGTGAATTCGGTTATGAAACCTGGCCCAAGGACGCCTACAAATACATCGGCGGCGTCAACACCTGGGGAGAAATTACGGTCGATGAAAAAAACGGTATCGTGTTTTTTCCGCTCGGGGCTCCGACTTATGATTATTACGGCGCGGATCGAATCGGCAGTGGTTTGTTTGGCGATTGCCTTCTGGCCCTGGATGCGCGCACCGGGAAACGCCTTTGGCATTTTCAAGCCGTGCATCATGATTTGTGGGATTACGATTTTTGTTCCGCGCCGCAATTAATCACCGCCAACCATGACGGTAAAAAAATCGAAGCGGTGGCCATCGCGGGCAAGCAGGGATTTCTGTACGTGTTCAATCGCCTCACTGGTGAAGCGCTCTGGCCGATTGAAGAACGTCCGGTTCCGCCGAGCGATATGCCGCAGGAAGAAGCCTGGCCGACGCAGCCTTTTCCCACCGCTCCACCTCCGTTCACTCGCCATGTTATCACGACGAATGACCTTAACCCGTTTTTCTCACCGGAAAAGCGTGAGCAATGGGTGAAGCGGCTGGCTGCGGCTCGCACGGCGATATTTCAGCCGCTGTCGGATAAATTTGAGACCATTGCGATGCCCGGCGCGGTTGGCGGAGCGAACCGCGGAAACACCGCAGCTGATCCCGACAAGGGAATTGTCTATGTCACTTCCCAGGATTTTGCGTCTGTGTATAAGCTGAAGCCCGAGTTTCCCATTCCCAGCGCTTCGCTCAAGACGGTAACAAACCAGCCGCCGCCATTTTTATTTACCGGCGACCAAATGACGCGAGGGAGAGCGGCCTATGGATTTTTTTGCCAATCCTGTCATGGCACAAATCTGGCGGGTGTGGGCGCGATCCCCGCATTGGCAGATGCTGGCAAACGCATTCGTTTTGGCGATTTCAAGACGCAGATAATGGTGGGAAAGGGCCAGATGCCGGGCTTCCCATTTATTGACGAGGAAATTGTCGCCGATCTCTATGCTCTGGTTGGTGGGACGAATACTGATTCCGACGAGCATATCAGCGACCGGGAGGGGTCAAGCGCGCGCGCAGGTTCGGGCGAGCGGCCGAATCAACGGAGGCCACGCTGGCAACGCAACCGGCCGCTCAGTTATCCGCCCGGCGTGTATGGCCCGACGAACAATTACAGTTCCGGTTACGGAATGGAATATCCCGACCTGCTCAGTCCGCCGTGGTCATCAATCACCGCCTACGATTTAAACACAGGAACCATCAAATGGCGCAGTCCGCTGGGGCATGACGCGCGCGTTCCCAAAGTGAACGGACAAAATGCCGGTGTCCCCAACGGTTCGCAACGCAAGGGCATGGTCGTGACGTCGAATGGGCTAATATTTGCGACGTGCCTGGATGGGAAGGTATACGCCTACGACTCGGACAACGGAGATTTATTGTGGAGCAGTCAGCTGCCGCGAAACACCGAGGCAATGCCCGCCATGTATGAGATAAACGGGCACCAATACCTCGTCATTTGTGACATGGGCAAGGTCATTGACCCGGCCCTGGTGGATAAAATGCCGGCGGGATACATCGTTTATGCGCTGCCGAAAAGTGACGCACACCTCTCGAAACGTTAACAAAAAATCCAATCCTTATGAACCGCAGAGAATTCATTTTCAAATCGTCGGGCCTGGTGTTAAGCGTTTACGCAGGCCCGGTCTTAGCCGAAATCGCAACCAGCAATTCCGTTTCAGTCGCGCGCGATAAAATGGATCGCATCGCAATGGGGACTCTCTTGTTCCGCTATCAATTCAAGCAGACGAAGCCGCGCGAATTGGCGACGATCAAAAACGAACTCACGCTGCTCGATGTGCCGGAGCATCATCGCGACAAGTTCGGCATCAAAAAAATCGAGTTTTGGAATGAGCATTTTGAGTCGCTGGAACCGGATTACCTTGCGCGTCTTAAAGGGAAGATCAAAGCCGCCGGTTCCGAACTCGTGAATGTGCAGATTGACCGCATTTCCTACGATCTCGCTTCCACTGACGAAGAAGCGCGCCGGAAAAGCGTGAAGGACGTTAAAGAATGGATTGATGCCGTTTCATTCCTCGGTTCGAAGTGCATTCGCATCAATCCCGGCCGGCCGCGCGGTTCGGTTGAGAAGAGCATCGTGTCATTGACGGAACTCAACGGCTACGCAAAAAGCAAAAACCTGATCATCATCACGGCGAATCATTTTGGACTGGAAATGGACCCCGACAAGCACGTGCAAATTGCGAAAGGCGCGGGTGTCTATACCGAGCCGGATTTTGGGAATTATCCCGCGGACGACCAGTTGTTCTCGAAGCTGGAAAAAATTATTCCTTACGCCTACATCATTTCAGCCAAGGTCGTTAATTTTGACCAAAACACGGAGCACGTGTCCTATGATTTTGACAAGTGCGTCCGTCTCGCCGAGAGCCTTGGCTTCAAAGGCACCTACATGGTCGCACAATATAGCGGACAATATCAGGATCTCGATTATGACAAAGTGGCGAACTGGGTCATTGCTCATCTCAAGAAAAATATCGAGGCGTAATATGAAAACACTTTCACTTTTCATTGTGGTGGCCGATCTCGCGCTCTGTTCGTTCGGCCAAACTAATCTTGACGACGTTCACAGTCGAAGTCTCACCTTCAAGCCTGACTATACCCTGGGAAGTTCGGGTTTGAATGAATGGAAAAAGATTGGGGCAGGGGACTGGCGGGCGCAAAACGATGACATTGTGGGAAGGCCCGGATCTGATGGTGCGTGCGGTTTACTCATGTCGGAACGGTCATTTCAAGATGTCGCCGTGAATACACAGTTCAAATGCGCGGCAGGTGCGGAAATAGGATTTGTTTTTCGATTGGAAAAAACCAGTGACGGTTGGAAAGGAGTCCTGGTTTCCCTCAAGGACGGCGAAATCTCCGACTATGCCATCACGTTCGACACCAATGGAAAAGAACTGAAGCGCGATGAATTGAAAGCCGCGGGCGGGAACGTGCTGGCGCGCCTGGCACTGCCGCCCGCCGGTGATGCGGCGCCAGCGCGGAGCGGGGGAAACGGCGGGAGAAATCGCGGGCGCCGTGATGAAGTTTCTGACTCACCCTTGAAGCGGCCAGATATTTCTTATCGTTCCAATGACTGGAACCAAATTGAGGTCTTTCTCGATCTCAACGTCGTGCGCTCCTTTTTCAATGACGGCAACCAAACCGCTGTTGGTGTTGTGGACGAAACAGCGGGTCGCTACGGCCCAATTGCTCTCTTCGTCGGCGGCACGGGCGAAGTCCGGTTCAGGGACATTGCGTATAAAGATTTGGCCGCGCGCATGACTCCGCTGGAACAAACCTCGCCTCACCTTCGCGCGCAACGTGTGAGTGATATGTATTATTCCTGGGGCGCGGCGGCGGCGGATTTTAACAAGGACGGCGTCATGGACATAGTGGCCGGGCCGTACATTTATTTTGGGCCGGGGTTCACGAACTATTGCGAGATTTTCCCGGCGTTCCCCTTCAATCCTTCCAAGGAATTTACGGACGTCAATTGCGAATATGCATTTGATTTCACCGGTGATGGCTGGCCGGATGTGCTCACCGGTCCGCCTAACGCGACACTCTATGTAAATCCAAAAGGCGAATCGCGTCGTTGGGACAAATACGTTGTCGTGCCTGGGATTCAAACCGAGGTCACGGTGTTGAAGGACATAGACGGCAGCGGAATGCCTGCGCTGATTTACGGGAAAGCCGGCCGATTATGTTATGCAAAACCTGACCCCGCGAATCCGACCAAATTCATTGAGCACGCGATTTCCGGTCCGGGCTATTCCATGGCTCATGGAATTGGCGTCGGCGACATCAACGGAGATGGCCGCATGGAT
>DATAZE010000012.1:0-37949 GCA_036272195.1 Verrucomicrobiia bacterium
CGAGATCGAACGGCTCTTCCGACGCATCAAAAGCTACCGCCGTGTTTTTTCCCGCTTCGATAAACTCGACTCCCTCTTCGCCGGATTCGTTGTCTTCGCCTTAATTATCGAAGCTTTACGTAATAGTGTTAACAGGCCCTAAAGCATTTTCAAACGCTCTGGAAGACTGACTTGGTCCGTCTCATCCAAAAGACTTTTAACGCAAAGGCGTAAAGAGGCGAAGACGCAAAGTGGGGAGGGGTAAAATCCAAAGACCGCCGTTGAATTCCGGCTGCGTCGACTCGCTCAATTCGGATCCGAAGGAGGACTGGGATAAGGCCGTTCGACGCTCATTCGGGAGAGGACCCACGAATAATCCTGCAACCCATCGGTGAGAGGCACGGGAAGTTTTGGATTTATTCCGTAAGCCACCGCCGGCTGTTTCGTGCTGGCATTGCGCCAGCGATGATACTCGGAGTGACCGTCGGCAAATGAAAAATTCGCGCCGCCATCATGAAAGGAGCCGGGCAGATCAGTCCATTTGGGCGACCAATCATCGTCGATGTTCAGGAAATAACCATCGTCGATGCTATCGGGATGCTCATCCAGGAACACAAAGATGTCGCCCGGACGCGGGATACTGAAACTCTTGAAGAATTGCACGTAATTCGTGTTGTTCACGTTGACGCCGGTCTGGGAAAAATTTCCCGCATCGCCAACCATCGCGTTCATGGAATAAGTGCGGGCGCGCCCCGCCCAACCGGCGTTGCGCTGGAGATCGCTGACCACATTATCGGACGGGCAACGATAGAGGGCGGCGGATTTGCTGGTGTAAGGGCCAAGCCCGGTGCCGACCACTGCCGCCGTGTTGGTGTCGTCGGAATTTATTTCCCAATCGAGAACGTTGTTCACCCAATTGTCCGACATTTGGGGGCCGGTGATGGCGGGCATCGCGGCACCGAGACGGGCGCTTCGGCCAAGATTATAGGCGAGCAAACCGTTATGTTCATCGGCGTAGATGGTCCACGCGAAGGTGAGTTGCCGGGTGTTATTCAGGCACAACGTGCTGTGCGCCCGGGCCTTAGCCCTTGCCAGCGCGGGAAGAACCAGGCTCGCGATGATGGCGATAATGGCGATGACCACGAGCAATTCCATCAATGTGAATGCGTTCCCGCGTCTCGGGTTGGAAGTTCTAAATGCTGGCGAAACGCTCATGAAAAAACGAGTGCGCCTTACTGGACGCTTGGCCAGCATAGCACATTCTTAAAGGCTGAAAAGTTTTTTTGCGGCCTGCCGGAGGACAGCGAGAATGACGAACGACGAAGAGCCAAAGACCCACGAAGGTCAGGGTCGAGGCATCTAAACTCTCTGGAAACGCGACTTTCCGGAAACGCGAAGGGTTTGAATTGATTTTCTCGGTTTGAACTCGCGAAAAGCCTATTCGATGGCAATCGGGATCGTTGAGGAGATGACTTTGGGTGGAACAAATAACCTGCCACGATGTCATTCAAAAAAACGACATCTATGCCAATTGATATAGTGTCAATTGGCATAGATGAATTTTAACCGGAGGGATTTTTCTGTCGAGAGAAAAATTTAAAAACGATCACAAAAACAGATGCCGTTAGAATTTAGGTGCGTCGGCCCTGCACGAAGGTCCATTCGCCATCCATCATCCGTCATAAACCGGCCACCGGAACGCCACGCGTTTCTTGCTATCTGAGAACCTGATTGTTTATGTTCACTCGGAATTATGTCAGGACGCAGGCAATATCCGTTTCATTTGATCGAACCCAAGTGGCAGCAGCATTGGGACGAGCAGCAGACTTTTCGCGCCTGGAACCCGGGCGAACTGCTGCCGCAGGGGCACCCATTTGCAGTGCGCCACGGTTTTGAAAACAAGACCGTAGCTGCCAACGACCTTCCGCCGAAATACTACATCCTCGACATGTTCCCCTACCCGTCCGGCGCGGGATTACACGTCGGGCATCCGGAAGGCTACACGGCCACGGATATTCTTGCGCGCTATCAACGGTCGCGCGGTCGGCATGTGTTGCATCCGATGGGTTGGGACGCGTTTGGTTTGCCAGCCGAGCAATACGCCATCAAAACCGGACAGCACCCGCGCAAAACGACGGAGGTCAACATCGCCACGTTCAAGCGCCAGATAAAATCGCTCGGCTTCAGCTACGATTGGTCGCGCGAAGTGGACACGACCAGCCCGGATTATTTCAAATGGACCCAGTGGATTTTTTTGAAGCTGTACAATTCATGGTTCAATCCGGAAACGAACAAGGCGGAGCCGATTGAAAACCTGAAATATCCAGCCGACGTAAAAACCGAAGAACAAAAGCGCAGTTATCGCGATTCCAAACGCATCGCGTTCGTGACCGAAGCGCCCGTTTGGTGGTGCGAGCAACTCGGCACGGTGCTCGCCAACGAGGAAGTGGTGGACGGCAAAAGCGAAGTGGGCGGGTTTCCGGTGGTCCGCAAGCCAATGCGCCAATGGATGCTGCGCATCACGGCGTATGCTGAGCGTTTATTGTCCGACCTCAACACGATCGATTGGCCCGAGTCGCTCAAGGAAATGCAGCGGAATTGGATTGGAAAGAGCGAGGGCGCGGAAGTCCATTTTCAGGTCGCAAATTCCGAATCTCGAATCACCGTTTTTACGACGCGTCCGGATACTTTGTTCGGAGCGACCTACATGGTTTTGTCGCCGGAACATAAACTCGTTAATCAGATAACGACGCCAGAACAAAAGAAAGCGGTCGAAGACTATAAGACTTTCGCCGCCGGAAAATCCGACCTCGAACGCACCGAACTTGCCAAGGATAAAACCGGCGTCTTCACCGGCGCGTATGCGATAAATCCGGTAAACAGCGAAAAAATTCCCGTTTGGATCGCTGATTACGTTCTCGCCAGTTACGGCACGGGCGCCATCATGGCCGTGCCAGCGCATGACGACCGCGATTTTGAATTCGCCACCAAGTTTAATTTGCCCGTCGTCCAAGTAGTCCAACCGCCTGATTCCAAAACTGACTGGCGTGGTTTCCTTGATGATGGAAAGGCAGTTAATTCTTCAAACGCACAAATCTCGCTCGACGGCCTGTCCACGCCGGAAGCCAAAAAGAAAATCGCCGCGTGGCTTGAAGAAAAAAGCCTCGGAAAAAAAACCATCAATTACAAACTCCGCGACTGGCTCTTCAGCCGGCAGCGCTATTGGGGCGAGCCGTTCCCGATTATTTGGAAGCGCGACCCGAGCGGAAATCTTTATCACGAAGCGTTGCCGGAAAGCGCTTTGCCCGTCCTCCCGCCGAAGCTCGATGATTACAAACCCACGCCGGATGGCCAACCGCCGCTCGCCCGCGCGCAGGATTGGGTGAATTTGCCGGACGGTTCCACACGCGAGACCAACACGATGCCGCAATGGGCCGGGTCGTGCTGGTATTATTTGCGTTATCTCGACACGAAAAATCCGAGCGCATTCGTCAGTAAGGAAGCGGAAAATTATTGGATGGGTAGCCGCCGGGGGAACGAGGCGGATAATTCAACCAATCCGCCTCCTCACGTCGGCGGCTACGAGACGCCTGGAGTTGATTTATACGTCGGCGGCACCGAACACGCGGTGTTGCATCTCCTTTACGCGCGTTTCTGGCACAAGGTGCTTTTTGATCTTGGTTATGTCTCGACGCGCGAGCCGTTTTTCAAATTGGTCAATCAGGGCATCATCCTTGGCGAAGACGGGCAGAAGATGTCCAAATCGCGCGGCAACGTGGTGAATCCGGACGATATCCTCGTGGAATACGGCGCGGATGCGTTTCGCCTTTACGAAATGTTCATGGGCCCGTTGGAAATGTCCAAACCCTGGAACACGAAGGGCGTGGAAGGCGTGTATCGCTTTCTCGGCCGCGTCTGGCGGTTGTTCGTCGATGAGCAAAGCGAAACGGAATTTGAGCAGGCGGAAACCACCGCAGACGCGCAGAGGCGCGGAGAATTGCTGAACATTCTCAAATTGAATCCGGCGATTAAAGATGTTGCTGCTACACCACCGCAATTGAAGACGCTTCATGCGACCATCAAGAAAGTCACGGAGGATCTGGACAGTCTGCGCTTCAACACGGCGATTTCGGCCATGATGGTTTTTGTGAATGAAGCGATGACGTGGGAGACGAAACCGATTTCCGTGCTTCGCGATTTTTTGATTTTGCTCGCGCCCTTCGCGCCGCACGTTGCCGAGGAATTATGGTCGAAGCTAGACTCGACCCTCGACCCTCGACCCTCGACCCTTGCTTACTCCGCATGGCCGAAGTTTGACGCGGCATTGCTCATTGAAGACACGCTGGAAATCCCCGTGCAGGTTAACGGCAAGTTGCGCGATGTCATCAAAGCATCGGCGAATGCCGACAATGCCACGCTCGAAGCCGCCGCCAAAGCGTCCGAGAAAGCGAAGCCTTTCATGGAGGGCAAGACGATTCGTAAAGTCATCATCGTGCCGAAGAAGCTGATCAATATTGTGGTGGGATGAGCAACTGGTAGCAGCCGACGTCAGGAGGCTCTAATTTAGAAATAGTTTGAGCCTCGCAACCTCGGCTGCCAGGACGAAATCACACCGCGCCTTCGCCCTGCTCTTCCGTACGGATGCGGACTGCGGTTTCGACCGCCATCACGAAAATTTTTCCATCGCCAATCTTTCCCGTGCGCGCGGTTTTCGCGATAGTTTCGGTAGCCTGTTTGACTTGCGCGTCGGCAACCACGATTTCCATTTTTATCTTGGGCAGGAAATCCACGGTGTATTCACTGCCGCGATAAATTTCGGTGTGGCCCTTTTGCCGGCCAAAACCCTTTACCTCGGATACGGTCATGCCCTGGATGCCGATTTCCTGCAGCGCTTCCTTCACTTCGGTCAGCTTGAAGGGCTTGATGATGGCTTCGATTTTTTTCATAAGTTTTTTAATCGTTGTAGGCGCTCTCGCCGTGTTGTGTTAAATCCAAACCTGAATCCTCGTCTTCAGCTGTCACGCGCAAACCAATCACGGCATTGACGAGCTTCAGGATGACGAACGTGGCGCAGCCCGCCAGCGCCGCCGTGAACACCACGCCGCGAAGTTGATTCACAAGCTGCGTCGAACTGCCCGCGAGCGAAATAAATTTTCCGCCCAATTGGAAGGTGCTGCCAATCGAGGCGTTCACCGTGGCGTTTGCGAACAGACCGAGCATCAGCAATCCAACAACGCTGCCCACGCCGTGAACGCCAAAGACATCCAATGAATCGTCGTAGCCGAAGCGATGTTTTAATTTCGTCACCGCCATATAACATACCACACCGCCGCACAAGCCGATGAGGAACGCCGTCGGAATCGTGACGAAACCCGATGCCGGAGTAATCGTGGCTAGGCCCGCGACCATGCCCGAAGCGACACCAAGCACGCTCGGTTTGCCTTTGCAAAGCCATTCCATGCCGGCCCATCCCAACGCTGCGGCTGCCGCGGAAAAATGCGTGGCGGCAAACGCGCTGGTGGCCAGCGCCCCGGCGCTCACAGCGCTGCCGGCGTTAAATCCAAACCAGCCGACCCAGAGCAATCCTGTGCCGATGAGGCTCAAGACGACATTGTGCGGAAGCATCGGTTCGCGGGGAAATCCCACCCGTTTGCCCAGCATGAGCGCGCAGACCAGCGCGGACACGCCTGAACTCACATGGACCACGGTCCCGCCCGCGAAATCCAGCACGGGATACTTCCCGCCGAGCGCCCAGTTGAAGAGGCCGCCGGTTCCCCAAACCATGTGGCACAACGGAAAATAAACGATCGTGACCCACAACACCGTGAACATCAGATACGCGCTGAATTTAATTCGCTCCGCCACCGCGCCGCTGATGAGCGCCGGCGTGATGATGGCGAACATCATCTGGAACAGCATGAAACTTTGCTGCGGCACCGTCGCGGCGTATTCCGGATTGGGAGCGGCGCCGACTCCGTTGAGCATGAAATATTGAAGTGGATTTCCGAAGAAAGCGTTGCCCTTGCCGAAGGCCATGCTATAGCCATAAATCATCCAGAGCGCGGAGATCACCGCCATCAGCACCAGGCTGTGCGCGATCGTTGAGAGGACGTTTTTGCTGCGCACCAGTCCGCCGTAAAACAAAATCAACCCCGGCGCAGTCATCATCAGCACGAGAGCCGAACTGATCATCAACCAGGCGTTATCACCGGAATTGATGGCGGATGACGCCGTCTGGCTTGAAGTTTCCAGCCGGGCAACGCGCTCTTCCAACGTAGGTGCGTTTGGTGAGGCAAACGCGGCAAAAGGCGCAAGGCAAATCAGACCGAGCAACACCAGCCAAACCACACGGGTTACATTGCTGAATTTCATTCATCGAAATCATGAACAAAATTACAAACAAGTTACAACCTATTTTTGTTTAGCAATTTACAGTTTTTTGTAAATCAAAAGAATCGTTCACAAAATGCGGATTTCACCTCTGCTTGGAGGGCTTAAAGATTGAACAATTCGTCAGGAAATCCTTGTTGCCGAAGGGCTTCAAAAAGAACGAGCGCCACGCAATTGGAGAGATTCAGCGAGCGCGCGTTCGTGTTGAACATGGGGATGCGGAGCCAATGCTCGCGATTTTCCTCCAGCAGTTTTTTCGGCAACCCGGCGGTCTCGCGGCCAAAGACGAGGTAATCGTCCGGCCCGAATTTGGCGTCCGAGTATAGTTTCGGCCCGTTGGATTCCACGAACCACAGTCGGGCGGACGCGGGGACGTTTTCCCTGAATGCGCTCCAATTTTTCCAGCGATGCCACTCGACATGCTGCCAGTAATCCATCCCGGCGCGTTTGAGTTGCGTGTCGTCGAGCTTGAAACCGAAGGGCTCGACGAGATGCAACACTGTGCGCGTGGCCGCACACAAGCGGGCGACGTTGCCGGTGTTCGGCGGGATTTCGGGTTCAACTAGGACGATGTGCATTCCGGATTTTAACGCAAAGGCGCAAAGGTACAGAGACGCAAAGAAGTTAAAGCATTTCTACAGATCATTCCAAAACCTCTCCCCGCTTCGGCGTCTTCGCGTTGAATAAAAAACTTTCCACAACACAAGGCCCTGCGCCGGCGCGGTCATGCCGGCGACGCGGCGGTCTTTTTGAGCGAGCATCGGTTTGATTTCACTCGCCGGAAATTTTCCGAGGCCGGCTTGCACAATCGTGCCCACAATTCCCCGGCACATTTTGTAAAGGAAACCATCGCCTTCGATGATGAAGGTCAGCAGCGGGCCGTTCTTTTTGAAATCGCAGCGCGTGAGTGTGCGCACGGTGGATTCCATTTCGTAATTTCGATTGGCGGCAAACGATTTGAAATCGTGTTTGCCGACGAAAGGAGCCGCGGCGGCGCGCATGGCCTTCAAATCCAGCGCGCGGGGAACGTGCCACGCGGTGCCGCGAATCAAAGGGTTCATCGCGGTATGGTTCCAGACGAAGTAGCGGTATTGCTTGCCCTTGGCGTCGAAGCGCGCGTGAAATTTCTCCGGCGCGCGGGCGGCGGACAGGATGCGAATGTCCTCGGGCAGCCAATGATTCAGCGCCAGCGCCAGCTTGTGGGTGGTCATCTTGCACTGATCGACGGGCACTTCAAAATGAGCAACCATGCCGAGCGCGTGGACGCCGGTGTCGGTACGGCTGGAACCGTGCAGCCGCGGGTTGTCGGGAAATAATTTCGCCAGTGCCTGTTCCACTTTTTCCTGCACGCCCGTGCCGGTTTTTTGCACCTGCCACCCCTGGTAGGCGGCGCCGTCGTAGGCGATGGTCAACTTGAACTTCAAAGTGTTCATCAAAGGTCGGTGCTTACCGCGTAATCAGAGCCGCGTGTTGCGTATATTCACGTAACACGAACCACGCTTCACATCGTCAAACTATCCAAATAGCTCTGCAACAAAATCGCGGCGGCCGTCTTGTCCACTTTTTCCTTCCGGTCTTGACGGCGGACGCCGCCCTGGATCAGGAAGCGTTGGGCCTGGGCGGAAGTCAATCGCTCATCCCAGGTTTGAATGGGAATGGCCACCTTGTCTTTGAGCACGGCGATAAATTCCTGCACCTTCAACGCCGCCGGGCCGTAGCTGCCATCCATGTTGCGCGGCATACCGATGAGGATCAATTCCACTTCCTTCTCGCGAATGATTTCCTTCAGGCGCGTGATGAATTCGAGGAACGGCTCTGCCAGCACAAATTCCAGCGGCTGCGCGATCATTTTCAATTCGTCGCTGAGGGCAATGCCGACGCGTTTGGTTCCGTGGTCAAGAGCGAGGATGCGCATGTTCGTTAAATGAGTGATTGGTTAAATCTGTTAAACATGTTAATTCAATTCCTGAGATTCTTTCGTCCACTCCTCGAGTTTTGCCGCGAATTCCTCAGGCAAGCGCTTCGGCTTTTCATTAAGCCCGGTACAGACATGAAATGTCTCGCCTTCGAGAATTAGGATTTTTTCATCTTTCAAAATACGGAAACCAAAATTCAGCCGGACTCCCTGAACCAGCGTCGTCCAGAGTTCAATCGTCAGCACTTCGTCATAGCGAGCCGGAGATTTGTATCGCAGATGGCATTCAACGACCGGGAAAATAATGTCCTGCTCCTGCAATTTAAGGAGCGGCAGGCCGAGATGCCGGAAAAATTCGCCGCGGGCGGCTTCGAGCAAATCCAGGTAACGCGAGTAATAGATATGGTTGCCGAGGGTGCAATCGGCATAAACAACACGATAAACATGGCGAAAAATCCGGGCGGACACGGGGGCTACTGTAGCGGCGGTCTGCGACCGCCGCCATTTCAAAAATAGTGGCACAGGCATCTTGCTCGTGCATTTTTCAATGAGACCTATCTTTAGGGGTGGAAACGCGCGGGCAAGATGCCTGTGCCTCTAAAAACATTAGTTGCGCGTCGGACGTTTCAGATTATGTTGCCAGCATGGATTGGCAGCAGTTGGTGTCTTTAGCGATTGTCGGAGCCGCGGCGACCTTATTACTTAGGGCGCGTTTTCGTCCTCGCAAATTCAGTTTTCAACGTGATACCCATTGCGGCTGTTCCACCACGGGGAGTGCGGCACCCCAACACTCCATTGTTTTTCGTGCGCGCAAAGGCGAGCGCCCGCAAGTTTTGATCAAACCCAAATGAGCGAGCTTGCTTATCCAAATCGTCTAAGATAATTTTTCGCTGGAATGGCCATGTGCAAAGTCAGTTCGACCGTGCATTTTGTGACCCGCTCCGCTGGTGGCCGTGAAGGTTCGGCGCGAGCGCACTGGGTCCCGAACACGGACGTTTATGCCACCGACAATGGATTGGTCATCAAAGTCGAGCTGGCCGGTATGCGCAGTGATAATCTCGAGATAACCATCGAGGGAAATCGCCTGCGCATCAGTGGAAACCGGCCGGACGGCTGCCGCGCGCCGAAGTGCAGTTTTCTCGTGATGGAAATTAATTACGGTCCGTTTGAGAGCATGTTGGAGTTGCCTCCCGGTTACGATTTGGGTCAGGCCAAAGCGGCTTACTTAAACGGGTTTTTACGTATTGATGTTCCCGTGGCCCTGGCGCAACTTAAGAGCACCAAGGTGCCCATCGCCGAAGGGAATTAATTTTCTTCCGAACTTTTTGCGGGCGGCGGCATCTAACCTTGTAGAAGTACGCGATGACGTCGCCAGATACCGAATTTATCAGCATCCTGGGCGCCGCCGGAAACCCTGAGGCTCCGGCGCGCGTGTCCGCGCATTCACTCCCACAAACTCTCCCGATTCTCGGCCTTTCCGACATCGTGATTTTTCCCGGCATGGTGGCTCCCCTGCTCGTGGAAACCCCGCAGAGCATCAAGCTCATCGATGACGTCGTGGCCGGCGACCGCCTGCTCGGCGTGGCGTTGCAACGGAAACCCGAAGCGGAAAATCCCACGCCGGAGGAAATGCACGAAGTGGGTTGCGCCGCGCGGTTGTTGAAGATGTTGAAGTTCCCGGACAACACCGTCCGCGTGCTGGTTGAGGGTTTGTGGCGCGTCCGCATCAAGGATTACGTAAGCCACGATCCGTACCTCAACGCGAAGTTCGACCTGATGAAGGACGTGACCGAGGACACGGTGGAATTGACGGCGATGATGCGCAACGCGCAAGGACAGTTCCAGGAAATCATCAAGCTTTCGCCCGCGTTGTCCGAGCAGGTCAAAATCGCCGCGCTGAACACGGAGGACCCGGGCCATTTCACCGACCTCGTCGCGGTCAATTTGAATTTGAACCTGGACGAGCGCCAAAAATTGCTCGAAACGACTTCGGTCAAGGAGCGTTTGACGTTCCTGCTGCCAATGCTCAATCGCGAGCACGAAGTCCTGACGCTCAGCTCGAAAATCCAGACGGAAGTAGCGACCTCCATTTCCAAAACGCAGCGCGATTTTTTCCTGCGCGAGCAGATGCGCGCCATTCAGCGCGAATTGGGCGAGACGGAATCCAACGCGGGGGAGATCAAGGCCATTCGCGATAAAATTGACGCCACGCCGATGCCGGCTGAGGCCAAAAAAGTCGCCAACCAGGAACTGGAACGCCTTCAGCAAATGCCGCCCGCCGCCGCCGAATATGCCGTGACCCGGCATTATCTCGACTGGATCGTGGCGATGCCGTGGGAGCGGGAAACCGAGGACAAGATTGACCTCAAAGACGCCGAGAAAATCCTGAACGAGCAGCATTTCGGGCTGGATAAAGTCAAAGATCGGCTGCTGGAATTTCTCGCGGTCATCAAACGCCGCAAGCAGATCAAAGGACCCATCCTTTGCCTGGTCGGGCCTCCCGGCGTGGGTAAAACGTCGCTGGGGAAAAGCGTGGCGGATGCGCTGGGCCGCAAATTTGCGCGCATTGCGCTGGGCGGCATGCGGGACGAGGCGGAAATTCGCGGGCATCGCCGCACCTACGTGGGCGCTTTGCCCGGGCGGATCATCCAGACTTTGAAACGCGTCGAAAGCCGCAACCCGGTCATCCTGCTGGACGAACTGGACAAAGTGGGCGCGGATTTTCGCGGCGACCCGGCAGCGGCGTTACTCGAAGTGCTCGACCCGGCGCAGAATAGCACGTTCACAGACTATTACCTGGATTTGCCGTTCGATTTGTCGCGCGTGCTGTTCATCACGACCGCAAACTGGCTGGAACCAATCCATCCCGCGTTGCGCGACCGGTTGGAAGTGATTGAATTGCCGAGTTACACCGAATCGGAAAAGCTGCAGATCGCCAAACGCTATTTGGTCCCGCGCCAATTGCAGGAGCACGGTCTTGATAAAAACGAAGTGAAAATTCCGGACACGACCATCCGGCAGGTGATTCATGATTACACGCGCGAGGCGGGTGTGCGGCAATTGGAGCGCGAGATTGCGGCGCTCACGCGCAAAGCGACGCGAAAAATTGTCAGCAGCAACGGCCACACCAGCAAACCGCTGGTGCTGAAACCGGAAGCGTTGAAGGACTACCTCGGTAATGCCCGGTTCGTCTCGGAGACCGCGGAAAACATCAAGGAAATCGGCATTGCCACGGGCATGGCGTGGACCCCTGTGGGCGGTGAGGTGATGTTCATTGAAGCGACGCGCATGCCGGGCAAAGGTGGTTTGATTCTGACTGGTTCGCTGGGCGACGTGATGAAGGAAAGCGCGCAGACGGCGCTGAGTTATTTGCGCAGCCAATCGAAGGCGCTCGGCGTCGACATGACCGATTACAATAAATTTGATATTCATATCCACGTCCCCGCCGGCGCGACGCCGAAGGACGGCCCCAGCGCAGGCGTGACCTTGCTGGTGGCGCTCGCTTCGCTGCTGACCAAACGCCGCGTGCGTTCGGAATTTTCCATGACCGGCGAAATCAGCCTGCGCGGGCGCGTCATGCGCGTGGGCGGCATCAAGGAAAAGGTGCTGGCGGCGGCGCGGTTCGGCATCAAGCACATTATTCTGCCGGACCAAAACAAAA
This sequence comes from Verrucomicrobiia bacterium, assembly GCA_036272195.1. Classification (GTDB taxonomy): domain Bacteria; phylum Verrucomicrobiota; class Verrucomicrobiia; order Limisphaerales; family DASXHY01; genus DASXHY01. The sequence continues at coordinate 11,946 of DATAZE010000012.1, forward strand.
CTGACTGGCAGGAAGTGCCGGAGGAAGTTCGCAAGAAAGTCGACGTGCATTTCGTCCGGCATATCTCGGAGTTGCTGCCGCTCGCGTTGCGTGCAAAATGAACCTCTAGTGGCACGGGCGTCCCGCCCATGCGTTTCCATGGAAATTGCCCCTTTCAGAAAAAGAATCGCACGGGCGGGACGCCCGTGCTACTACCCGCTCGTCGTTGCGCTCTCATTCTGCATGTTTGCCTTGAGCGTCTTCGCACAAAAACAGATTGATACATCGCAACCCACTGTTTTATCCCCGGAACAGGCGGCAAAGGAAGGCAAAGCGCTCGCCGACGAAATCCTGGGACAGAAGCCGGCGCAGAACACGACCAACGCCGGCGTGATGACGATTCGCACCCCGGCCATGCGCGCACAAATTCCAATTCAGTTTGAAGTATTCAACACCGAAACCAATTGGTGCAGCCGCTATAACGCGAGTAACATGACCGTCGTGGTTCTTCATGACGGCGCCCGGGTCAATCAATACCGCTTGAGCAAGCCGGATGGCAAAGTCAGGGATTTTTCGGGGAACCAGGCGATCAAGACCCCATTCGCAGGTTCCGATTTCTCGATGGGCGATCTCGGATTGGAATTCTTCCATTGGCCGGAACAGCGCTTGACCAAAAAGGAAATGAAACGCAGCCGCTCCTGCAAAGTTTTGGAAAGCACCAACCCGGAGCCGATCGCGGGAACTTATTCCCGCGTGGTTTCGTGGATTGATAACGAGAGCGACGGCATCGTCATGGCACAGGCTTACGATGCCCAGGGGAAATTGCTCAAGGAATTCATTCCTAAAAAAATCAAGAAGGTCGAAGGCCAATGGCAGCTCGAGGAAATGGAGATCGATAATGTTCAGGCTAATTCGAGCACGCGGGTGGATTTTGATTTGAGCGGGCCCAAATAACGGCGCGTGGGTCTTCATACAATTTTTCTCCGTATTTTGCCAGCGTGACATTCCTCGCGGAGTGCTGTCTAATCCCTAGTGAAACCGCTCATGAACGAGCCCCTGGCAGATCGGGAATGTCCGGACCAACCGCAAGCCGATTGGACGCCGTCCGAGTTCGCTGACCTTTACGCCGAACATAGCAAGGCGATTTTCTACCTCGCGCTGCGTTTTCTCGGCGACCCGCAAAAGGCTGAGGACGCCACCCACGACGTCTTTCTCAAGGCTTTTCGCAAAATGGACCAGTTCCGCGGCGAAGCCTCCTGGCGCACCTGGCTTTATCGCATCGCCATCAATCATTGCCGGAACCTCCAGCAATCCTGGAACGAGCGGCATATGTTTTCCAATGCGGACGAAGCGGTCTGGGAGAACGCCGTTGCGCAAAGTGATTCGCCCTTTCGCGTGCTCGAAACCAAGGAACTGGGTGAACGCATCCAGAAGGCGCTCGATGCCTTGCCGGGCGAATACCGACTGCTCCTGCTGCTCATCGCGGACGAACAATTGAGCTACGAGGAGGTGGGCACGCTGACCGAGCAATCCGGCGACGCGGTCCGAGGCAAGTTGCACCGGGCGCGCAAGGCTTTCGCCGTCCTTTTTAAAAAAACCGAGTAAGGTGAACTATGAAGCAGCAGAAAAAGCTTAATTCGGAGCAGCAGCAGGAACAGATCGCCGAACACAAAGTCGAGCAGCGCGAGGGCCATGAATTTGCGTCGGTGGAGGCGGTGCTGCGTTTCGATGCGGCCCAGACCAAAGTCCCCTCCGGGGTCGCGGAACGGCTGCAAAAATCCAGCAAGGATCTGCCGCCACCGCCCCGCTCATGGTGGGAGCGCCTTTTTAAACGCTGAACTATGTTGTGTGCCCAGGTTATTGCAGGCTCCTCGCGGCTTGAAAAACGCGCGGCGATTGCCGGTCAACGCGCGAAAATTGCCCGCGCTCTGCTGGCAGATTGCCGCTTCTGCGCGCACGATTGCCGGATCAACCGGCTGGCCGGCGAGCATGGGTTGTGTCACGCAGGAGCCGAGGCGCGATTTTTTTCTGCGCAGGTCGAGGTCTCGGATGAATTGGAATTGATACCCACGTTTGCGGTTGCCTTGAGCGGTTGCGACCTGCGCTGCACATTTTGCATCACCGGCGAATCCAGTTGGAATGCGCGCGCTGGCGAAAGTTTCAACGTCGCGTCCATGGCGGAAAAGGCGCGAAGAGCGCTGCGCGAGGGAGCGCGCACGGTCATGCTATTCGGCGGTGAACCGACCATCCACCTGCCGGCCGCGTTAGAGTTCGTGGCGGCGCTGCCCGAAACCGCGAGACTGGTGTGGAAGACCAACGCGCACGGTTCCGCGCAGGCGCGCGAGTTGCTGGACGGGATGTTTGATGTGTGGCTGGCAGATTTCAAATTCGGCAACGATGAGTGCGCGCAGCGTTTGGCGAAAATTTCCGATTATGGCCGGGTCGTGAAGGAGAATTTGATCTGGGCCAGCGAGCATAGTGAACTCATCGTGCGGCACCTCCTGATGCCAGGGCATGTGGAGTGTTGCTGGTTGCCGGTTGCGGAATGGCTGGCGGAACATCTGCCGGGTGTGAAGGTGAGCCTGGGATTGGGCTTCTGGCCCGCGTGGCAAACCTCGCGCCACGAAGAATTGAAACGGGCCGTTTCCATCGCTGAAACCGGCCGTGCCCGGGAAATCGCGCGCCGATATGACCTCCGTTTGATATCGTGAGCAAAAACCGCAACGTAAAAAAAAGTGCGCGCCGTGAACCGCTCATCACGGAACTATTGCTGATGCCAGACGGGCGCATCCTGGTCCACAACCTGACTTCGACCTTTGCCGAGTTGCTCAACCGGCTTGACCCTGAAGATCAACAAATCATTTCACGCATTCTCCGCCGGCCACCGTCATCATGAATTTTCAAACTGAAATCGAAACCCTTATTCGCGCCCGTTACCCGATCCTTTACATCATTTCGAGCGAGGAGATGCGGGTGCAAAACGTGGTGATGGAAATCGCCCGGAAGCGGCAAAAGAAAGTTTTCGAGTGGAGTTACAGCACGGGCATTGTGCCCGCCGGGACGTCCATTCAATCGCAGAAACATCGCAACACGCCGACCAAGGATCCGCTGGCGGCGCTGGACCAGGTCATCGAGCAAGTGGAGCCCGCGATTTTTATTTTTAAGGATTTTCATCCGTTCCTGACGAAAAATAATTTTGCGATCGTCCGGAAGCTGAAGGAAATCGCGCTGCACCTCAAAAACAGCTTTAAGACCATTTTGCTCGTTTCGCCCATTCTGGATATTCCGACGGAACTGGAAAAAGAAGTGACGGTGTTGAATTATCCACTGCCCGCGCGCGAGGACCTGAGCGAATTGCTGGATAAAATCATCGACGACGTGCGCCAGTTCAAGCAGGTGAAGATTGAATTGGACGACGCCGGACGCGAACGACTGTTGCAGGCCGCGCTCGGCCTGACGCTGGGGGAGGCGGAAAATGTTTTCGCAAAAATCATCGTCAAGGATGAGCGGTTGAGCGGCGACGACGTGAACGAGGTCTTTGCGGAGAAACAACAGATCATCCGCAAAAGCGGTTTGCTGGAATATTATTCGACGAACGAAAATTTCAACAACATCGGCGGGATGATCGTTTTGAAAGAATGGCTGGATAAACGCGCGGTCGCTTTCACGACTGAGGCGCGGGAGTTCGGCCTGCCGGCGCCGAAGGGAATTTTGATGCTGGGCGTCCAGGGTTGCGGCAAAAGCCTTTGCGCCAAGGCGGTCTCAAGCCAATGGCAATTGCCGCTGCTACGGTTCGATATGGGCCGAATGTTCGGGAGCCTCGTGGGCTCGTCGGAAGAAAATGTCCGCCGCGCCATTGCGGTGGCCGAATCCGTGGCCCCGGCAATCCTGTGGGTAGACGAAATCGACAAGGCATTCGCCGGTTCGCAAGGTTCGGGCGCTACCGACGGCGGGACGACCGCGCGCGTGTTTGGAACTTTCCTGACGTGGCTTTCGGAAAAAACCGCGCCCGTTTTTGTGGTGGCCACCGCCAATGATATTTCGCAGCTGCCGCCTGAATTGCTACGCAAGGGCCGCCTGGACGAAATTTTCTTCGTGGATTTGCCAAGCAAACAGGAGCGCAGCGATATTTTTCGCATTCACATCACCAAGCACAAGCGCGACGCGACGCAATTTGACCTCGAGATACTGGGGGAAACCAGCAAGGATTTCAGCGGCGCGGAAATCGAGGAGGCCATTAACAGCGCCTTATACGACGCCTTTTACTCTCGGACGCCGTTGACAACCGACCACATCCTGGTAGCGCTGAAGCAAACGGTGCCGCTGGCGAAAACGATGGATGAGCAAATCAATCGCCTGCGGAATTGGGCTGAGGGGCGCGCGCGAAACGCCAGCATTCCGCGGGATTTACAAAAGGGCAATTCGGTGCGGCGGATGGAACTCTGATCACGGCGACTTGCCTCCAATATTTCTTTTCGCATTTTCTGCGTGACGCCCTCGCGTCTGCTCGCTCTAACCCTTTGATCAATGAGTCCATTTTGGGGCAGTTTCTTTGAAAACGTGAAAGGGCGCGGGCCTAACGCCACGCTTTTCCTCGTGGTTGTTGCTCTTCTGTTTCTCACGGTTTTTGTCAGCCTGATTCCTGTCGGCCAGGATCTTCTGCAATGTGCAGACGCGGTGATTGCCGGGGTCGTTGTCTTCCTCGTCGCCTGGTTCTGCATAGCGATCAACAAAGCCCGCGCACGCAACCGCGATCGTTTCTCCCCTCGCCCGTTATCGTGTGACGAATTGCGGGTAGCCCGGTCGAAATTATTGAGACAGAAAAGTTCGATGAACGTAAAGCGACGATAGCGAGAATTTATGGGCGCAGTTTGCATATTAGCTCCAGTGGTGGTTGCGGCGTGGCCGGCGTTCAGCGCGGCCGTTGTGGCGGCGGCGGCTTCCATGGGATACCAGGTGGCCTCCGAGGCGGTGGCTTTGAGCGCCGAAGCTGACCAAGTCGAACATGCCAGCCGGGTGCAACTGGAGATTGAACGCAGCGAAGTCGTCACCAATTCGCTTGGCCGCGACCAGCGAATTTCCGTTACGCGCGAAGGCGTGACAGTGACCTTCTCCCGCGATGCCCGGGGCAAGGCGATGTTGTGCGTGACTGGTGAGGGATTCACCAAGGAGAGCTTGCAGGCGCTGGGCGAGGAACTCAGCCAGGGCGTCGTGCAGCAGTACGTTTATCAAAAGCTGATGGACGAAATGCGGTCGCGCGGATTTGTGGTGGTGGAAGAGCAACAGAACGAGGACCGTTCGATTCACATGAAGATCCGCCACTGGGAAGGATGACCATGCCGCAACGCGAATTTGAAATCACGATCGAAAAAAATGGCTGCGTCGAAGTCCATGTCAAAGGCTACAAAGGACGCGGATGTCATGATGCCGTGAAATTTTTCGAGCAAATCGTCGGCGAAGTGCAAGCTCAGCGCGAGACGAGCGAGTTTTATGAGCCGGAGGAGCAGGTACAGTATCGAATAGATCAAAAGACATGATTACCCGGGCCGGTTGGGGACAGGCCGGGAAATTAAAGCCATGAGCAAGGCGACGTCGTCATATTATCCGCCGCGAGCGCGATGGTACAGTCCGGTGCTTTATTTCTTAAGCGCCACGCGGCGGCGTTTGGCTTTGGATCGAATTCATCTTCCCAAGGGAATTTCCCTTTTTGGATTGATCGCGAGTTTCCTGGTGCCGGGGCTGGGATTTTATTTTCGCAACCGAGTCTGGGGCAGGCTGGCGCTGAACAGTTGCGCGGCGCTGACTGCCATATTCGTGGTCTGGCTCGGTTACCCCATCGCGAATCTCGCCTTTGGCCTTTTGCTTTCGATTCACGTCAGCGGATTCACCTATTACTGCGGTTGCTGGCTGAATGGTGAGAAGCTTTTCACTCGTATCCTGGTGGCGCTGCTGCTCACGTTCAGCCTCAACGTGCTGATTTATTTTCCCCTGCGAAATACTTTCAACGATCATTACTTTGCGCCGTTGCGGGTTCAAAACCGGGTGATTATTTTCCAGAGACAGGCTCTAACGAGTTCAATCAAGCGCGGTGACACAGTCGCCTACGACCTCCAGCCGGTCAGCAGCAGCGCGGAGCACGTCTACGCGCACGGCGGGTTGACCTTGGGAAAAATACTGGCCGTGCCGGGAGATCAGGTCGCATTCACTTCGACGAACTTTACCATCAATGGAGTGGCGTATGCGCGCCTGGATCACATGCCTGTGAGCGGATCCACTCCGGTGCCGGAAAAGAATTGGTTCATCTGGCCGAACCTTGCTACTATCGGAGGCCATGGGAACGTGAGCGAGGCAACGATTTCGGGTATAATGTTGCAGATGGCCATTGTTCCCGAAGCGCAATTTGCAGGAAAACCAGTCAACGGGTGGTTTGGCCGCCGGCAAGTTTTATGAGCCGATTTGGCAATCTTGAATTCAGCGAGTTTGAAGACCAGCCGAGTGATCTCCAAAAACCGCAGCTTAAAGACGAGGCTTTTTATTTCAACGAGGCTCTCACGGCTTATCAATCGGGCAATTTCGAACCCGGCCTGCGCTATTACGCCAAGGTGCTGGAATACAATCCCAAAAACGCCGCGGCCTGGACCGGACAGGTGAGGATGCTGATCGAGCTGGGCGAGTACCGTGAAGCAAAACTCTGGGCCGACAAGGCGCTCGAACGATTTCCCCACGAACCGGAATTGCTCGCCGCCAAGGCCGTGGCCCTGGCGCGCAGCGGGGATTTGCTCGGCGCGCTGGCGTTTTCGGATGCATCCATCGAAGAGCGCGGCGATACTCCCTACATCTGGCTTGCTCGCGGCGACGTGCTGCTTTCCCGCGAAGAACATCGCGCTGATTACTGTTTTGAAAAAGCGATGCTGCTGGCTCCGCGCGACTGGTTCGTGGCCTGGATGGCCGCGCGCATCCGTTATTTCCACAAGCAATTCGTGCTGGCATTAAAATTACTCCAACAGGCGGTGGAATGGAACGCGGGACATTTTTTGTTGTGGCTCGATCTTGGGCGATGCCAACAGGCATTGAGCATGAATGGGCCGGCGAGAAGTTCGTTCGCGCAGGCGCAACAACTCAATCCAAATTGTTCGGAAGCCGGCCTGGCGCTGGTAGGATTGGGGCAATCCATCCTCCCCGATTGGCTGCGGCGGTTATTTAAAAAAACATGAGCACAGACAATCTCGACCGGCTTTTGTCCGCCGCGAAGGAATTCGACGGGTCGGACCTTCACCTCGTCACCGGCGTCCCGCCGGCCTTCCGCGTGAATGGCGAAATCATCATCGCCGATGAGGACGCTTTGACGGAGGAGGAAATCACCAACATCGCGTACAGTTTGTTGAACGAGCAGCAGAAGAAAAAATTCGAGCAGGAATGGGAGCTTTGCATTTCGCTGCTGCACAAGATCGCCGGGCGCGTGCGGGCGACGTTTTACAAACGCAACGGGCATCCGGAAATGAGCTTTCGATTCTGCGGCGAAAAGATTGCCTCCCGGAACGAGTTGGGTTTGCCGGAAAAAATTGACGATATGGCGCGCAAGCCGAACGGGTTGTTTTTGATTACCGGCGCGACCGGCGCCGGCAAGACGACCACGCTCAATTACCTCGTCGACGTCATCAACAACGAGCGCCGCTGCAAGGTTGTCACCATCGAGGACCCGATCGAGTTCGTCCACGAAAACAAGCGCGCGATTGTGGTGCAGCAGGAGGTGCTGACCGACGTGCGTTCGTTCAATCGCGCACTGATCCACGTGTTGCGACAGGACCCGGATGTGATTGTGGTGGGCGAAATGCGCGACCCGGAGGCAATCGCCACCGCGCTGACCGCCGCGGAAACGGGCCATCTCGTGCTGGCGACGATGCATTCGCCGAGCGTGTCGCAAGCCATTGAGCGCATCGTGGGCGTGTTTGACGGAAATTCGCAGCGGCAGATCGTGATGCAATTGTCGAATTCGTTGCAGGGAATTATCGCGCAGGAATTATTGCCCGCCGCCGACCGCACGCGGCGCGTGCTTGCGTATGAATTACTCGTGGCCAACGGCGCGGTGCGGAATCTCATCCGCGAAAACCAACTGCACCAGATGGAGAACACCATCCAGATGAGCCGGAAGGAAGGAATGGTGCTCATGGACAATTGCCTGCACGACTTGTATTGCAAATGCCTGGTCACCTACGACACCGCCGTGAGCCGGGCGCGCCAGCCTGATCGCATTATCCGGCAGAAATGACGGTTTCATGACTGAAAAGCCCGTCGCCGCCAGTCACGTTTTGAAATATATCTTCGACGGGTTCCTGCTTGTCCTCATCATCGGATTTTGCGTCTGGGTTATTTTTCGAATACTGAAAAAAAACGAAGCCCCTTCGCGCCTGATTTTTAAATGGGTGCTGACACTCATCCTGCTGGGATTTTGGCTCAAGGTCGCCGTGCCAAGCGTGAGCGGGGGCGGCATGAGTGCGATGTACGGACTTTCCATAACCATGGTCGAGGGGATCATTCTCGCCATTGTGTGGCGCAGGAGTATTGCGGGGATGATAGCCGCTCCGCTGGGCAATCTTTACGACGGCGGCAGTACACCGATGGAGCCCAAGCCGCTTTATTCGAACGCCATCGCACTACGCAAGCGCGGCCATCACCAGGAGGCGCTCGCGAGTATTCGCAAGGAATTGGATAAATTTCCCACCGATCTCGAAGGTCTATTGCTGCTGGCGGAACTTCAGGCGGAAAATTTGAACGACCTTCCCGGCGCCGCAATAACCATCGAGCGCATTTGCAACCAACCGAACCACGCGCCGGGAAATATCGCCATGGCGCTGAACATGCTGGCCGATTGGTATTTGAAGCTGAACCAGGACCGCGACACCGCGCGCGAAACGTTGCAACGCATCATCGATCGGTTCCCTGATTCCGAAATGTCCGTGCAGGCGGCGCAACGCATTGCCTCGCTCGCGAGCACGGAACATTTGCTGGCGTCGCACGACCGGAAAAAATTCACGGTCGTTGAAGGTGTGCAAAATCTCGGATTGCTCGATCCGAGATTTCATCCCGCGCCGGCGGACGTCGATGCGGCCAAACAAGCCGCGGAACTGGTGGAACATTTAAAGGAGCATCCACTCGATGGTGAATCGCGGGAGAAATTGGCCGTCATCTACGCCGATCATTACCATCGGATGGACCTGGCTACCGACCAATTGGAACAGCTTATCACCTTTCCGAACCAGCCACCGAAGCGCGTGGCGCATTGGTTGAACCTGCTCGCGGACTTGCATATCCGTCATGGAGCGAACTACGACACCGTCCGCGCCACGATGCAGCGGGTGATCGATTTATTTCCCAACACCGCCGCGGCGGAAGTCGCCGCCAACCGCATTACGCACTTGAAACTGGAATTGAAGGGAAAGGGAAAAGTCGAGGCTGTCAAACTCGGGACTTACGAGCAGGATATTGGGTTGAAGATGGGGAAGGAAAAAAGTTAAAGCAGTTAAATGGCGATTGGTTAAATGAGTAAACTGCCGCCGTTAGCAGAGTCACCTATTTAACCATTTAACCATTTAGCTTATTTAACTCTCACCTCACCAGCTTAAGCGCGATTTGCTTGTCAATCTGCGCTGCGAGATCGATGTCCGACACGCCGCCCGCGGTGCGGGTCTGCACGGTGACTCCGGTGATTTTCGGGTCAAGCTGCTCGACGCGCACCCAGACAGTGCGTTGATCCACTTTGCCCTGGACGGTTTTCACCATGTTCCCCAAGGCATTGGTCTGGCCATAAAGAGTGCCTTCGGTGACCAGTTCGCCGTTGTCTCGAATAACCTGTTTGGCAGCTTCAAAAACCGGTTGAACCGGCCGCTCATAGCGCGATTCAATTTTGTCCTTGATGAACGGAACGCCGGCGGTCTTTCCACCGGTGACAGTGTTCACACAACCGACTGCCAGCACAGCCACGCCCAATAGCGCCGCAAAAAATTTCAATTTCATGGTGGCCATGCAATCACATTCAAAAAATGCGTCAAGCATTGATTGGGAAAAGCGCGTAATTTTCGCCAAGCCCCGGCAGGGCGACATCTTTATAGTTCTCAGAGAAAGAAATTTCCAAACTCCGTCGAACCAGCCTGGGCTACGAACGCAGCTACTTCGTCGCTACGATCTGATAAATTTTTCCGTCAAACGAGACGACGTATAATTCGCCGTCGCTGTCCTCCGCAAAACTGGAAATGTTCCGCGATGGTTTTTCTTTCACCAGCGTGCCATCAGCGGTCAGTTTGCCATTTTCGTAACGCAACCCCCAAATCGTGCCCATCTGGAAATCGGCGTAAATATAGACGCCGCGCAAGGCCGGGATCTTTTTGCCGCGATAAACATAGCCGCCCGTAATGGAGATGCCGGTGCTGTGGTTGGGAAACCGGGATTGCTGCGCGAGATCGGCGTTATGCCCGTATTCGATAACCGGATCGATGGGTTCCGAACCGCGCACTTTGTGTTCTTTGACCAGCGGATGAAATCCTTCACGCGCGCTCCAGCCGTAGTTGCCGCCCTTCTTGATCACGTCCACTTCCTCAAATTTATCCTGGCCGACATCGGCGACCCACAACTCGCCGGTTTCGCGATCGAAACTCATGCGCCACGGATTCCGGACACCATAAGCCCAAATTTCCTGGCGGGTCACATGCGCTTCCTTGTCGAGCGGGTCTGCCTTGAGGTCTCCTTGTTTGCTGACATCCACAAACGGATTGTCGGTGGGAATTCCATATTCCAGTCCCGCAGTTTTTGAATTCACGTCGATGCGGATGATTTTGCCGTAGAGCACTTCAAGATTCTGGCCGGCGTCTAGCGGATCGAAGCCCGAGCCGCCGTCACCGATGCCGAGATAAAGATCACCGTCCGGGCCGAAGAGCAGCGTGCCGCCGTTGTGATTCCAATTCTGTGGTTCTTTGCGGACTTTCAAAAGGATCCGTTCGGTGGAGGGGTCGGCCTTGTCCGGATCGTTTTTGGAAACCTGCATTTCCGCGAGCACGGTATGCTTCGGCGTGGTTGGATGTGAGTAAAAGATATAGAACTTGCCGTTTGTTTTGTATTGCGGGTGGAAAGCCATCGCCAGGAGACCTTCTTCGTTGTCCCGAAACGGATGGCGGTCGAAAATATCGAGGAACAATTTCGGTTCGCTGCCATTTCGGTCCGCGGGCAAAATCCAGACTCGCCCCTCCTGTTCAACGACAAATTGCCGATGGCTGCCATCCGGCACTTCACACATCCACAAGGGCCGGTTGAATTTCAAATTCGGCCACGCGGCCTTCAATTCAATCGAAGGCAAACTGCTTTGGGCCAAGGCCGCGGAAAACGAAGATGCGGCGAGCGCGAATAAACAAAAGGCTCGGGACAAAATGCGAATAGACTTCATGGGCGGAGATTACATCCTGAAAGTTTGCCGGCTGGCAATATTTTACGGCGAAATTGCGGTGAAAGTTTTTCGGAGGTAACGAGGCTGTTTAAGCCTCGTTACCTCCCTGCTGCGATTTTTATCTGCGTCCGCCTTGATCGACGTTCGTTCCATCGGCTTCGCGGTTGCGGTTCTGGTTATTTTTGGGCGCCGACTGGTCTTTTTGTTTGGGAGATTTTACCGCGCGATCGGGCTTCGGTGCCGGCTGAACCGGCTGCGGTTTGGTCGGTTGATGCTGGCGGGAGTTGTCCACGGATGGATTTTGCCCGGTCGACCGCTCCACGGGGCGCACTTCGTGAGGTGCAGGAACAGGCGGAGGATTTTGTTCGTGGATGGGCTGCGGGTGATTCACCGGCGGCTCATGATTATTATCGCCCCCACCCTGCGCGGGATGCGGAGGAATTGTCGTTGGGGGCTTCTGATCGACGGCCCGGGACGGCTGCGGGGGGGCGGGCTTGGTGCGAACCGGCTCCGGGTGGACGGGTTTATTTTTTTCCATTTCGTTCTGAGGAATCGGCACGGCCGGGCCAGGATGCTGGTCCTGGTTTCGCGTCTGCGGCGGACGATTCACCGGCTGAGGTTGTGGCTGCTGGCCGTGATTTCCGACGGTGTGCAAATTACGATTCTTCTCCGCAACCGGCTGCTCTTCTTTATGGCGCAATTCGGTGGCCGAAACGGCCTGGAGTTTGTGTCCGCTGACGCGCTCGACTTCATCCGAACGCGGACCTTCATTGATGACCACTTTATTCACGACCTTGGTTTTCGTGATATTGACCGTTTTGTTGATGATGGTCGTGTTGTTGACGATGACCGTCGTGGGGCGCACGGGCTCGTGCATCCGCCGTTCGTCCACGAAGCAGAATGACGCGGGAGCAATGTTCACGTTGATGCTCACGCCTCCCCGCCGCTCGGGCGGCATCGGCGCCCACCCAACGTATCCCCCGCCCTCGCGCCAACTGACCCAGGCCGGCGCCCATTCGGTTTGCGGCACCCAAAACCAGCCGCGGCCTCCGACCGATTCCCATCGGCCGTAATGATACGTCGCCCAGGCCCACGGCTCGTCGCTGTCCCAATACCAGCCGTCATCGGTCAATTCCCAATGGCCGTTCGCGTAAGGCCGCCAGGTCGGGTCCACTTGCGCCGGCTGCCAGCAGCGACCGTAGCCATCGACATCGACCCACTGGCCGTAAGGACTGAGCGGCTGATAAAAATCATCGTCACTCTGAATCACCACCACGGTTGGCGCGGGTGCCGGAGGAGGTTCGGGCGCGGGCGGCGGAGCAGGTTGCAAGACCACCGGATCAGGCGGCGGCGGTGGCGGCGTGTACGCCTGCGGCTCGGGTTGTTGCACGACATAAGTGGTGCAACCGGTCAACACAATCAGGAGCAAAGTCACCATTCCAAGTTTGCCTGCTGAATAATTTATTTTCATTGAAGGTAAGACGTTGTTCAGTAGTTTTAATTCAGATTAGGCGCAATCCCCGTGGCCGCAATGAAATACGACAACCGACCCAGGGGCCAAGGTTCTAAATTTCCCCCTCCGAAAGGGTGGCGCGTAAAATAATTACGAATAACTGTTGCGTTCTGGCGAAAAAGAGCGATGCTTCGTGGAACTGTTAGCTAGTACTTGTCATTTCAAGCATGGGTAATCTTCAAGTGAACCTCGTTCTGTGATGATTTAGACCCGATTGTCGGGAACCGTCTGGAAAAGCAAGAGACAGTCAGAACAGAAAGTAAGCATCACAAATGAGTAGTAAATTATTCGTAGGAAACCTTTCCTTCAACACCACGGAAAACGACTTGCAAGACGCGTTCGCCGCGCACGGCACCGTTGTGGAAACCAACCTGATGATGGACCGCACCACGGGCCGTCCTCGCGGTTTCGGTTTCGTCACCATGGGCTCGCCTGAAGAGGCGCAGAAAGCCATCGAAGCGCTGAACGGCAAAGACCTCGACGGTCGCGCACTCACTGTTAACGTTGCCAAACCTCGCGAAGAGCGTCCGGGCGGCGGCGGTGGCGGCGGCGGACGTCGTGAATACGGCGGTGGCGGTGGTGGCGGCGGACGGAATCGCTACTAATTCCCGCAGTCAGATTTCGGGTCGAGGCTCGGACAACCTCCGGGCTTCGACTTTTTATTTGCGCCCCCTGTCACCGGCCGGTGGGGTGTCGCTTCATCATTTGGCCGTTACGAAAGGAATTCATGAGAGAAGAACACATTGAGGTGGAAGGGCGCATTGATACGGTCCTGCCGGGAACCATGTTCCGGGTGGAATTGGATAACAAACACATGGTGCTGGCGACCATCTGCGGCAAGATGCGCAAACGCTGGGTCCGCCTGACGGCAGGCGATCGCGTGAAAATGGAAATGTCGCCTTACGATTTGAACAAGGCCCGAATCACCTGGCGGTTGAAGTAACCGCTAGTGACACGGGCGTCCCGCCCGTGCGCCCCTGTTTTCCTACCTATCTAGAACGCGCGGGGAACGCCCGTGCCACTACGCGCCGCATTCTCCCACGCCACCAGCGCGCGTTTTCGAATCCCTCCCCAGCGGTATTCTCCAATCACTCCCGTTTCGCGTATCACGCGATGACACGGGATCAGGAAAGCGACAGGATTTGCTCCCACCGCGGAACCCACCGCTCGCGAGGCGTTCGGATTCCCGATTATTTCCGCAAGGCGACCGTAAGTCGTGAGGCGGCCCGCGGGAACCTTCACGAGCGCGCGCCAGACGCGCAATTGAAACGGCGTGCCCTGCACAAAGGCCCGAAAAGCGGGGCGAGACCGGCGCGGCGAACGGGAGAAAATTTGCGCAGCGATTTTTGCGGCAGCCGAATCGTTGCGACGCAACCGGGCGTTTGGCCAATTCTCATGAAGCTCATCCCACGCGGCGTCTTCGGTTCCGGCTTCGATAAACGCGAGATGGCAAATTCCGCGCGGACTCTCGGCGAGGAGACATTTGCCAAAAGGCGTTTCGGTGAAACCCGCGATCAGCGTCCACCCTGCCCCGCCGGATTTCATTTCGCCCGGGGACGCGGCTTCAAGGCTCACGCACAAATCATGCGCGCGTCCCGGACCGGACAAACCGGCCTCGAGCGCGGAATCCAAAATGGTTTTGCCGGCCTGGAGCGATTCCTTCACATGCGCGAGCGTGATGCATTGGAGAAAATCTTTCGGCGTCACGCCAGCCCAGGCGGAAAAAAGGCGATGAAAATGAAATGCACTCAAGCCCGCGTACTCGGCGAGCACAGCCAGATCCGGCTGCTCGGCGTGATGTTCGTCCAGATAGCGAATGACGCGGGCGACGCGCTCGTAATCGTTCATGAATCCAGTTTGCCACGTTCGGACAAACGCTCCACCCGATTCTTGCGGTAATCTGGGAGCGCCGCCGTCCCGGCGGCGAGTTTCTAAATTTCTTCACAAGCTGCTGGCGAGACACCGGCGCTCCCAGGCATGGCCCAGGGAAAAAAGTTCGCAGCGCGGAGCATCGCTCCGCGTGAAAAACAGGGCCGGCGGAGCAATGCTCCGCGCTCCGCAAGTCATCGGCTTCACTGTAACTTCCGGCTGTATTCCCGGGTCTGGTGAAGTGCCATAATGAAACCGTATTTCGCGCTGCTCGCCGCCCTTCTGACCTGCGGAACCGTTGTGCGGGCGGCGGAGACGAATTCTAATTTGCCAACCGCAGCCGCGCCGGAAAAACTTGAGAAGAGGACTTTGAAAGATTGCCTGCAACCCGCGACTAAAAATGGAGGGTTCAAAATGGAGGGCAATATTGTGTGGTGTTCATCGGTCATCAAGGTCGGCGATACCTACCAGATGTTCGCTTCGGCCTGGCCGTCGGAATTCGGATTGAGCGGTTGGACCAGTCACTCGGAATGTGTTCGCGCCACTTCCACGAATTTGCTCGGCCCCTACACGTTCCAGGAAGTCGTGCTGCAAAAACGGACGAACAATTGGGACAATACGCGCATTCACAATGTCAAAATCGTCAAGGCGGGATCCAAGTTCGTTTTGTATTACATCAATTCCGCAAACCAGACCGGGATAGCGGTCGCAGATTCGGTGACCGGGCCGTGGACGCGCCGGGACAAGCCGGTGATGAAAGTGAGTAACCCGGCGATTTTGGTGAAACCGGATTTGAGCGTCTATGTCTTCGGCCGCTGGCGCGACAGCGCGCCGGTGAATCGCGGAATCGCTTTCACCGCTCCTACGTACGCGGGTCCTTATACCGTGGTGGACGAGGGCGACAATCTTTTGCAGGACAATAACGAACTTGAAGACCCGACGATTTGGTGGGCGCACGATCAATACAATATTTTGCTGAACGATTGGAAAGGAAAGGCGACGGGAATCGTCAAAGCCGGTGCGCAGTATTTCTCAAAAGACGGAATTCATTATCAACTGATGAGCCGTGAGCCGGTGTTCACCAAAAAGGTCGTTTATGACGATGGCACTTCCGAGATCTTCAGCCGCCGCGAGCGTCCATTCATTTACGTGAACGAAAAAGGCGAGGCGCTGGCGCTCTTTACAGCCTGCCTGGTGAACGAGCACGAATCGCGCGTGGTGGCGCAGCCGATTGATAGCTACGTGCCGGGAAATTGAGCGCTTTTAGCGCTGAGTCGACTCCTTGCGCAACAGTCTGCGTCCGGCTACAATGGGGAACGAAATGAACACGAATTTGATTCGAGAGCGATTGCACGGCGGTGCCATTCCGTTTGTGTTCTAATAAAGCGACGGCAAACGCGCACATTAATTTCCAAATGACACTCACTGAAAAAATCCTCGCTCGCGCCGCGGGCAAACCAAAAGTAGAAGCCGGCGACAACATCTGGGTTAATGCCGACGTGCTCATGACGCACGACGTTTGCGGACCGGGGACCATCGGCGTGTTCAAGCGCGAGTTCGGCAAGGATGCCAAAGTCTGGGACAAAAACAGGGTCGTCATCATCCCGGATCATTACATTTTCACCGCCGATTCCAAATCGAACCGCAATGTGGATATTCTCCGCGATTTCGTGAAGGAACAGGGCATCCCGTATTTTTACGATGTGATCGACGATGCGAACGGCCATTGGGTTTTCGATTCCAGCAAGGGAATGTTGAAAAAACAATACGGCTCGCACTACGCCGGCGTTTGCCACACGGCGCTGCCGCAGAAAGGACACACGCGGCCCGGAGAAATATTGTTCGGCACCGATTCACACACCTGCATGGCGGGCGCGTTCAACCAGTTCGCCACCGGCATCGGCAACACGGACGCGGGTTTCGTGATGGGCACCGGCAAGCTGCTTATCAAGGTTCCCGAAACGATGCATTTCCGATTGGAAGGCAAGTTGCAGCCGGGCGTGATGGCGAAAGACATCATCCTGCATTGCATCGGTGAAATTGGTTTCGACGGCGCCACGTATCGCGCGATGCAATTTGACGGCCCGGGCGTGGCCAGCCTTTCGATGGATGACCGCATGACGGTCGCCAACATGGCCATTGAAGCGGGCGGCAAAAATGCGATTTTTGAGTTCGACGCGCGCACGCAGGAATATGTGGATGCGCGGGTGAAATTGAACGGCACGAAGTCCACTTACGAACCCGTTTCCGCGGACCTGGAACAGAAATTCGTTTATGAGTTGGTGGTAAACCTCGACAAGCTCGAACCCACTGTGGCCTGCCATCCCGATCCGGGCCAACGCAAGAAGGCCAAGGAGATGGGTCATGTTAAATTGGATCGTGCCTACGTCGGCTCCTGCACCGGCGGCAAAACGAGCGACTTTGTGGAATTCGCGCGCGTGCTCAACGGCAAACGCGTGGTGATCGATACCTTTGGCGTGCCGGCGACGCCGGAAATTGTCCGCGATTTGCAGACGACCTATTGGGGCAAGCAAACGATTTGGGACGTGCTCGTAAACGCGGGCGTGCAAATGACCGAAAACGCCGGTTGCGCCGCCTGCCTGGGCGGGCCGGTGGATACATTCGGCCGCATCAACAAGGCCGGCATCAAATGCATCAGCGCCACAAATCGTAATTTCCCCGGTCGAATGGGCGACAAGGAATCACAAGTGTTCCTCGCCTCTCCGGCAACGGTTGCAGCGAGTGCTCTGGCCGGGAAAATTGTCGACCCGCGTGAGTATTTCGGCAACTGAGCGCGTCCGAAGGAAGTAAGCACAGAAGGCAAGTTTGCTCACAGGCAGCCTGTGTCTTGCTCATTCGGAATGAAACTCAAAACAGCTTTCCTAACCGCTGCCTTGTTCGCATTCGTGATGCTGGGAAGCGGCTGCACGATAGCGTTGTGGCACAACGATATTATTGATTCGTGGAACGAACCGGCCACCGACTCACACGTGCGTTTGTTTCAATCACAGCCACCGGAAAAAATCCTGGTGGTTTATACCGAACACTGCGGTCACAAGGATGCCATGCGCACGCAGGCATATTGGTTGGACGAAAATCGAAAGCAGCCGGAGCGGCATCAAGCGCCGCATTTCGTCAGCACGAATTCCTGCACGGGCTTGACCGCCATACCGGTTTTTCTTTCGCCTCCGGAGCCACCCAATCTGCCGCCATTCTACGCCGTGACTGCAACCAACGGCCAATCGTTCAGCCTTTACTCAGGCAAAACCAAAACTGCCTCGCACAACCTCCCTTCTTACGACGACAGCACAGGCGAAGTGGAAAAAGTTTTGTTAACTCCCGTCGCCGTTGCCGGCGATCTCACCATCATTGGCGGCGTCATCGGCTATATTTATGTCGGCGGATTAGGCGGTAATTAAAAGTCGTCCCGCTGACTCTTTCGCGTGACGTTTCCTGGCGTATTCAATAAAGTTCTCGTTCGTTGATGAATCGTGAAGCGTTGGATAAGTTTTGTGAGCGGGGCATTTTAGGATTGGTGCTGGCCATCCTGGTTTTTACACCGCTGGCGTTTGGTGGATGTCCCCAGCCCCCGATCGGTTCTTCGCTGGATTTCCTGCTCGTGAACCCGTTCGATGTGGCGCTCTGGATGACAGTGGCCGTGATGGCGCTGTGGGCCATTCGCCTTTGGGCAAATCCCAGCCCGAAACTGCTCTGGCCGCCGATTTGCTGGGCTGTTCTGGCTTTCGCGATCTATGCAGTGGTTCGTTATCTCACGGCGGACCTCGAATATGTGGCGCGCGCGGAAATGATTCAGGTGGTGATGTATGCCTTCCTGTTCCTCGTCATCGTGAACAACCTGCACCGCCAGGAATTCGTGCAACTCATCACTCTTACGCTCGTGTTCCTGGCAATGGCGATCGCATTTGTCGCCGTTTATCAATTCTTCACGGGGTCCAACAGAGTCTGGGGCTTGATCAAACCTTACGCCAAACGCGGGTCCGGCACGTTCATTTCGCCGAATGACCTCGGCGGTTTTTTGGAAATGCTTTTGCCGCTCGGCCTGGCCTACACACTCACCAGCCGGATGAAGGCGCTGCCGAAGGTTTTCACCGGCTACGCTTCGCTGGCGATTCTCGCGGGCATCGTGGTGACTGTTTCGCGCGGAAGCTGGGCGGCCACTGTGGTGACGATGCTGATTTTCTTCGTCGTCTTAATGTTTCATCACTCATACCGAATCCCCGCCCTGGTCTTGCTGGCGATGGTGGTGGTTGGCGGAGGGTATTTCGGGCATCGCGATGTGTTCCTCCGATCGCGACTGACGCAATTGACGGTCGCGGGAGACGGCGCCACTGGCGATGGCCGATTCGGAATCTGGAATGCCGCCGTCCAATTGTGGCATGAAAATACCTTGTGGGGCATCGGCCCCGGACATTTTGGTTCTCGCTTCGGCAAATATCGGCCGCAATTCACCCAGACGAGCCCCGACCGTGTCCACAACGACTATCTCAATACGCTTACGGACTGGGGAGTGGCCGGCGTGGTGCTGGTGGCGGCGGCGTGGGCGCTGCTCTACGCGGGCGCTTTCCGGACCTGGCGAATGGTGCGCGGCACGCCCAATACCCTGGGCGACAATCGGAGCAATAAACTGGCGCTGGTTCTCGGGGCATCGCTCGGGTTGATGGCCATCCTCATTCATTCGTTTGTGGATTTCAACATGCACATTCCGGCGAATGCGATTTTAGCGGTCACTTTAATGGCGTTTCTGACCGCCTACATCCGTTTTGCCACGGACCGATATTGGTTCAGCGCGAAGCCGGTTGCCAAAATTCTGCTTACGCTGGTGCTCGTTGCGGGTTTGGCATATTTGAGCTGGCAGGCGGCACGATCAGCGAACGAATCCGTCTGGCTCATGCGCGCGCAAAAAGCCGCGCCGGCATCGCCGGAACAAATCGCAGCCCTGGAAAAAGCATTTTTGATTGAGCCGCACAATGGCAATACGGCGCGGGCGATCGGAGAAGCGTTCCGCTTGCAAAGCTGGCGAAACACCGGCGACTACGAAGCCGAGGCCAACGAAGCCATGAAATGGTTTCAGCGCGCAACTGAACTGAATCCCTACGATGATTCCAGCGTCCTGCGTTATGGGATGTGCCTCGACCAGATTGGAAAGCACGATGAAGCGCTGAAGTATTTCGATCGCGCGACCCGGATGGATCCCAACAGCTACTTCGACAACGCCTACATGGGCTGGCATTACGTGCAGGTGGCGGATTATGCGGCGGCAGTCGTGTGGCTGCAACGATCGCAACAACTGGAATGGACGGACAATCCCATCGCGGACACGTATATGCAGATCGCGCGACAGCAAATGATGGAAGCCGCAACGAACACCGGCCCGCAATTGCGTTTGCTGGCGCCATCCAAGCCGCTGGAATTGCCGCCGTGGGATAAAAATTAACGTAGCGACGCCTTTAGGTCGCGAGGACGCTCGCCCATCAAAAGTAATCCTGATTCCGTCGAATTGCGACCCTCGCTTGACTCGCGCTTGATCGCCCATAAACTCTCAGCATGTCAATTTTTGTTCGGCATCGTATGGTTCGGGCATTTTTCACGCTGCACTCATGAAAAGGAGCCCTTCAATATTTGTCATCTTCCTGACCGTTTTCATTGATTTGGTCGGCTTCGGCATTGTGGTGCCGATGTTGCCGCTTTACGTGCGTGATTTTGGCGCGCATGGCATCGTCATCGGCCTCATCTTCTCAGTGTATTCCATCATGCAGTTCATCTTCTCGCCGATATGGGGAAGATTCTCGGACCGCATCGGGCGCCGGCCCATATTGCTGCTGAGCACGGCGGGAGCCTGTATTTCCTACGTCATTTTTGCGCTGGCGTCGGGGTTGCCGAACCGGGGGGCTGCGCTGACTTTAATTATTCTTTCGCGAATCCTCGCCGGCATCTGCGGCGGCAATATTGCGGTCGCGCAAGCTTACGTTGCCGACATCACGCCGCCCGAAAAACGGTCCAAAATGATGGGGATTATCGGCATGGCTATCGGCCTCGGATTTGTTTTTGGGCCGGGAATCGGGGCGTTCAGCCTCTCGACCATCGGTCTGCCGGGTCCGGGTTGGATCGCGGCGATTTTGAGCGGTTGCAATTTCATATTGGCATTTTTCATTCTTGCCGAGAGCCGCAAACCGGGTTCGGACCAGGCCAAGTCACGGCCGCACCTGGATCAATGGATCCACACGCTGACCAAACCGAAGGTGGGCATGCTGGTGATTGTGTTTTTCCTGGCGACCTTTTGCTTCAGTTGTTTTGAAGTGACTTTGTCGCTGCTGGTTTCGGACAATTTTCATCTCGAGGTCGTGTCCGCCGGGAAAACCGCGGGCTACCTGATTGTGTTCGTGGGACTCATGGGCGCACTTTTTCAGGGCGGCGCCACGGGACGATTGGTCAAGAAATTCGGCGAACCGAAATTGATCCTGATGAGCATGATTCTCACCGGTCTGGCCATGATGGTCGTGCCTTTCATACAAGGTCCCTCCATACTTTCCTGGAGCGTCCTGTTTCATCCGGAGGGCTGGCCGTGGGTTAAACTCATTATCGCGCTTTGCGTGCTCGCCATCGGCTCCAACCTCGCCCGTCCGCCCATTTTTGGGATGATTTCCAACCTCACGCCGCCGCAGGAGCAAGGCGCAACCATTGGCGTGGCGCAGGGCGCCGGAAGCCTCGCTCGTATTCTCGGACCGATATTTGCAACGGGGTTTTACCTGGTGAGAGCATTGCCACATTGGATGGCGGCGCCTCTGGAATCGATTGGCAATGTCATTTATCGACCGGGCGTGTTGCCCTATGTCGCCTGCGGCGTCATTGCGATACTGACCGGCATCCTGGCCATACAACGTCTTGGAAGATCTTCGGTGGAAACGACGCAACCGGCTGAGACAAATGCGGCACACTGAGTCCCCTGGCCAATCTTTCGGTCAGTCGTAGTTTCCAAAATTGTGTTAGCCCGCAGTTTTCCTCAATCGCGGCTGCGCTTCCCGCAGCATGGCGCGCAATCGAAGGGGCAACCGGCCAATTAATTCTCCGTATCGCGGCAGCTCTTTAGCCGCCATGCCCAGCAGTTTCACCATGCTGAGCGCGTCTTCCGAGCTGACGAATTCGGCGGCGATGCGGTCGCGGGCGCCGCAGTTGTGATAATTGCCCAGCGCGACACATACTGCAGCGGTTTGAAAACCGAATTCCTGGTAAGCGGTCGCTTCGCAAGTGCCGCCGCTCATCAACGCGCGTTGGAATTGAAATTTTTTGTCCTGCGATTTCAACCCGGCGGCCACTTCGCTGAGAAAACGCATGGCTTCGGAATTGAAGATCGAGGTGCGGTCGCCGACGCGAAGAATGACGCCCTGCCCCATCTTCACTCCGGGCAATTCACGGCTGGTTTCGAGCGAGATAACGAGCGAATTTTTCGGCAACTTTTTTGCCGCGGCAACCGCCAGCGCGCCAAGGAACCCGATCTCCTCCGCGCGGGCGATGACCCCGATGACGTGCACTGGGGCGCGGCTGCGTTTGAGTCCAATCAGGGTGGCCAGGATGGAGGCGACGCCGATCAGGTCGTCGCAGGCGCGGCCGTGAAGGCGGCCATTTTTGACCGCAAAATCTTCCAGTTCCCACACCGCAAATTGAGGCGGTTTTGTGGACGTTCTTTCGGCGTGCAACTCGAATTCCCTGACTTCACCGGGTCGGCGGCCCAATTTGGCAGGAACGCCGCCGGGCATTAATCGCACCGGAACGCCGGGACGAAAATATTCGTCCGGCACACCGCCAAGAAACCGCGCAAGCAAAGTTTTGGGGGACAGTTGGTGGACGATTTCAAAACCTGGATGGTCAAGGTGTGCCGCGAGCACCAGCGGACGGGTTGGGGCGGCCTGAAGCCGGACGATGACGTTACCGAATTCATCGCGCTGGAAATCGAGGTGATGTTCAGCGCAAATTTTTTCCACTTCGGCGCGAACCGCGTGCTCAAAAAATGGCGCGGCGGGATTTCGCATTAATCGCCCGGCAAGTTTGGCAAATTCAGAGGCAGTCATTTTGAAATCCGAAGCGCCTGAGTGTTTGGCACCGGATTCACCCGGGCGGCGCGGGTCTTTTTCCCGTCCTTTTGAAACCCGGAAACTGAACGTCGCATCCGGAATATCCGAACTCCCTTTTTTCATCTCAAAAACATTTCGGCGGCGGAATCCGCAAAGCGCAAGCCTTGCGGCGTGAGTTGAAACCGTTCGCTCGCGATGCGGCCCCAGCCGCGTTCGCTCAATTGTTTCATTTCCGCCGCCCATTCGCCGCGCAAGTCGTGGCCGGTGGCGCGGCGGAAGTCCTCGAACGGCCAACCGGCCACCATGCGCAGGCCAAAGGCCGCGGTTTCGCCGGCGCGGGAAAGGGGCGTCAATTCCTCGCGCGATTCCACGGCGCGATTGCCCTTCTCCAATTGCTCGCAATAAAGCTGCGTGTTCGACCAATTTTTTGTCCGCACGCCGCGCACGTAACCGGTTGCACTCGGGCCCAGACCGTGGAAGGAGCCGGCACGCCAATAGTTCACGTTGTGTTGGCAGGCGCGAGCTGGAATTTCGGGTTTTGAGTTTCGAGTTTCGAGTTTCGAGTCACGGGCGAAGTTCGCGACCTCGTATTGATGGAACCCCGCACTCGCCGCGCGTTCGACGAGTTCCTCATACATGTCGCAGGCGAGATCTTCATTCACGTCAAACTCCCCGGCTTTGAGCTGAGCAAAGAGCGGGGTGTCTTCCTCGTAAATGACTTCGTAGCTGGAGAGATGTTCGCTGCCGAGCGCAATGGCCTCCGTGAGAGTGGAGCGCCAGATATCCATGGTCTGGCCGGGAATGGCGAACATGAGATCGATATTGAGATTGTCGAAACCCGCCGAGCGCAAAATATCGAACGATTTGAAAACCATCTCGCGGCTGTGAATGCGCCCCAGACGATCCAGCAACGCCTCATCCAGTGATTGCACGCCCATCGAAATACGGTTCACGCCGAATGAGCGCAGCAATTTCGCCTTGTCGAGCGATACGGTGGCGGGATTGCATTCGATGGTAAATTCCTCCGCGCCGAGCAAATGCAACCGTTCCATCGCGCGAAGGATTTTTTCCCATTGAGCGAGGTTTAAAATGGAAGGTGTGCCGCCGCCGAAAAAAATGGTCCGTGGTTTCAGGTCGGGGGCGACGATCTCCATTTCGCGGATCAGCGCCTCGGTATAGCGATTGATCAATTCGCCGCTGGAAGCTTCGGAAAAGAAGGCGCAGTACGCGCATTTTTGCGCGCAAAACGGCACGTGGACGTAAAGGCTTTCAATGAAGTGCGGCGTTTCCGGCATGACAGGAAATTAGCCGACACCAAGCCGTATTGCGAATCCAAAACACCAGCGTGAGCCGGTGGGTTGCTTACGCGTGAGCGCGCTTGACGTTTTCGGCCTTGAGACCTTTTTCGCTGGTGACGATGTCGAAATCGACTTCGTCGCCCTCGTTCAATGTCCGGAAGCCATCGCCCTGGATCGCGCTATAGTGGACAAACACATCCTGGCCGGTTTCCTGGGTTATGAAACCAAAGCCGTGTTTATTATCAAACCACTTAACTTTGCCGCTAGCCATAATACTCTCCTGAGAAATTGAAGCTGTGCGCGGGGAGTGAATAAAAAAAGACACAACGGGTACGTTTCCGTTGTGTTCAGTTACATCTGGAGCCGCATACGCCTCAATTATTGGGCCACTATAAAAAGGAGTAATGCAAAGGTCAAGGGGAAGTTGTTCACAGCTTATGTTTATCCCCCGTAGAGGCGAGTTCTTCTCTTACGAGGCCCGCAACTCGAAATTCCCTTGACACTTTCTCATGCATTCAACAACGTCGCGCACCTCAATTAGCAGTACTAACCATTGAGTTAGAGAATCTGAAGTCGTTGTAACCCGATATGTTTATGAACAGCCGCTCTTTCTCCGCCTTCACCCCTGGTTTTTTAGCGCTCGTTGCGACCCTGATGGCAGCCTTTTCCGTAAAAGCCGATACCATCACATGGACGAACACCGCGGGCGGCGATTGGAACACCGCCGCCAATTGGAATCCCAACCAGGTGCCGGGGCCGTCGGATGATGCTCTCATTACGACACCGGGAACGTACACGGTGACGTTGAGCGTCACCGCACACATCCACAGCCTGACACTGGGCGCGACTACCGGCCAGCAAACGCTCGAAATCACCAGCCCCGCCATATTGTTCGCAACTGATGCAAGTGAAGTGGATACGAATGGACTATTATTGTTGGAGGGAGACATCCAAGGCGGTGGTTTACTGACCGTCAATGGCATCTTCAATTGGAACGGGAGCGGACTGATTGCGTCACCGCTGGTAGTAGCGACTAACGGCACATTGAACTTTACCGGAATTGGAGGCAATGGAGGTGTTTTGATACAGGGTGCAGTGACGAACATGGGCACGATGAACTGGGAAGGAGGAGGGATCGACGCATCGGGTGGCCTGATTGTGAATCAAACCGGCGCACTGTTCACCATCCAGACCGGCGGCCAATTCAATTGCGGGCTCGTTAATGCGGGGACAGTAGCGAAAACCGCAGGGGGCACGTCGGACTTCGTCCAATATTTCGTCAACAACGGTACGGTCCATGCAGAAAGCGGAACCATTAACTTCGATGGGGGCAGCGATTTCGGTGGGTTATTTCAGGCAGATGCCGGCGCAGCTATTCATTTCGCGAACGGCAGTTATATTCTTGGCAGCGCACCCAACTTTCAAGGGCCGGGCGAGGTGGAATTCACTGGCGGCACCCTCACCCTCACTAATTTCGTGGGCACACTGGATCTGGCCGGCATTAATGCTCTCACTTTGGTCGGCCAAAACACTCTATCAGACGCAACACTCAACTGGAATGGCGGGACGTTGGCCGGCGGTGCCTCGCTGACAGTCGGAAGCGGTAGTGTATTGAATATCAACGACAGCGTGTTTGTTGCGGGAACATTGACCAACGGAGGCACGGTAAATTGGACGGGTGGAGATATAACTGTCGAGAGTTGCGGAGTTACCGCTGGCCGCATTTTTAATCTCGCCGGGGCTCAATGGAACATCCTTTGCGATCAGTCCCTGACTTTCAATACTCAGTGCGGCCCGGGCGATGACTTCTTTCAAAATGCA
>DATAZE010000013.1:0-22163 GCA_036272195.1 Verrucomicrobiia bacterium
GCAATCGATACAGGCGAGGGCGAGGTTGTCGAAATCATCGGAACCGCCGTGAATTTTCGGAATGATATGTTCGATATGGAGCGCGGCGAGCGGGGAGTCCTCCTGGGTTAACTGACAATATTCGCAACGATCTTTGGCGCGTTCCCGGACGCGAGCCTTCGTTCGCTCGTTCATCCCGCCTCAGGATTTCGAGGTGGTCAATTGCCGGGCCTGGCGTTGGATAACCGCTACAAACTTATTGGCGCGCACGTAACCGATGTATTCTGCTTTTTCCGTTGCGGAGAGCCTTCCTTCGGTGGATTTTTCCGCCAATTGTTCGATGCGGGCCTTGAGCCGGGAGGGCGGACGATATTTCGCGACAGCCTGGGCCTTTTCAGGCAAGACAATCTTCATGATGGGGCCGACTCCCCGCTCAAAGGCAACGGCTTCAGGTGTTGCTGGCATGGCTTCAGATTACCATTTTCTTTACCGTCTGGCAACGGTGGGCAGTAACGCACGGGCGGGACGCCCGTGCCACTATAAGAATCGGGCTTGACCAAAGGCGGGTTTAGCCGATAGATTCCTTGGCAATGTTAGGAAATATTCGACAAGTTGTTCTGCTGCTGGTCGTCGTAGAAAACGACGCCGTTGGCGCTTGTCGTTAAGCAGAATTTCGACAAGAACCCACGGCTGGAAACAGTCGTGGGTTTTTTATTGGACTCGCGACTGCCGGCCACAACTGAAAAACTGGATGACTGGATTATTGGATAAATGGATTGATGGGGAAAGCGCCCGGGGCGTTATTCCACATTTATTCACAAATCCATGACTCCACTAATCCGGCTATTGAAAGCACATGAGCAAGACAACTGAAGCCACAAAAAAGAAGACCAGCAAAACCACCGCCAAGCGCGCTGAAGTCGGCGCCGCCATGTTTGGGCGTGATATCCTGGTGGAAGCGCTCGAGCGCGAAGGAGTGGAAGTTATTTTCGCCTATCCCGGCGGCGCGAGCATGGAAATCCACCAGTCGCTCACAAAATCCGACATTCGCACCATTTTGCCGCGGCATGAGCAGGGCGGCAGTTTTGCAGCGGAAGGTTACGCGCGGGCGACGGGCAAAGCCGGCGTTTGCATGGGCACGAGCGGCCCGGGCGCGACGAACCTCGTGACTGCCATCGCGGATGCCTACATGGATTCCTGTCCGCTCATCGCCATCACGGGCCAGGTGAACCAGAACATGATTGGCCGCGGCGCGTTCCAGGAGACGGATATCATCGGGGTCACGTTGCCGATTGTGAAACACAGTTATCTGGTCACGGACGTGAACGACATTCCGCGCATCGTGAAGGAGGCGTTTTACATCGCGCAAAGCGGACGCCCCGGACCGGTGGTGATTGATATTCCCAAAAATGTCCAGCAGGCCAAGACGCAGCCGGTGTGGCCGACGTTGGAGCAGGTCAAAAAAGGTTTACGCGGTTACACGCAGCCGGATTTGCGCGCGGACGATCTCGCCTTGAATGAAATCATGGGGATGATCGAGAAGGCTGAACGCCCGGTGTTGTATTGCGGCGGCGGCATCATCAGCAGTGGCGCGGCGGAGGAATTAAAAAAATTCGCCGAAGCGACGAACATACCGGTGACCACGACCATCATGGGCATCGGCGGTTTTCCGGAGACGCATCGGTTGTCATTGCGCTGGCTGGGCATGCACGGGTCGGCGACTGCGAATTGGGCGGTGAACGGCGAATACGAGCAGCGTAAGAGCTTCAACGATCCGATGGTGAAAATTCACGACGGCGCGGATTTGTTGCTCGCGTTCGGTGTGCGCTTTGATGACCGCGTCACGGGCAAGTTTGAGGAATTTTGCAAGACGGGCACGATTGTTCACGTGGACATCGATGCGTCCGAGTTGAACAAGAACCGGCGCGTGCATTTGCCGGTGGTGGGCGACATCAAGGACACGTTGAAGCGCCTCAACGCGATGCTGGCCAAACGGCCGCTCGAGAAAAAGCACGAGCCCTGGCTCGCGCGAATCGATGAGTGGAAAAAGAAAGCGCCGTTCGCCTATGCGGTGACGACTGAGATCGCCAACAGCGATCACATGAAAGACCATCTCACGGGGCACGAAGACCAGATCATTCTCCAGCAGATGGTCGTGGAAGCGCTCTATGAATTGACCAAGGGCGAGGCTTATATCACGACCGGCGTGGGCCAGCACCAGATGTGGGCCGGACAATGGTATAAATACAAATACCCGCGGCAGTTCATCACCAGCGGCGGCCTTGGCTCGATGGGCTTCGGCTATCCAGCCGCGCTCGGCATCAAGGTCGCGTTGCCGGAGAAGGAAGTGGTGGATATCGACGGCGACGGTTCGTTTTTGATGAACGTCCAGGAATTGGCGACGGCGCACGTGGAAAAAATCGCGGCCAAGGCGATCATCCTGAACAACCAGCACCTCGGCATGGTGGTGCAATGGGAAGACAAGTTTTACGAGGGCAATCGCGGCCACACGTATCTCGGCGACCCGGATCATCGGGCGGAGATTTATCCGGATTACGTGCGTGTGTGCAATTCATTCAACGTGAAATGCGAGCGCGTGATGTTCAAAAAGGATTTGCGTCCGGCGATTCAGCGGATGTTGGACGCGAAGGAGCCTTACGTGCTCGACGTGATCGTGCCTTACACGGAACACGTGCTGCCGTTCATCCCCGCGGGCAAGACCGTGGCGGACATGATTTGGAAGTGAACGTCCCGGGAGCGTCGGCCAGATGCCGGCGCTCCCAGGATTTCTTGTGCGCCCGGGCTTTTTTGGTACGCTTGCGGCAATGCGAAATAGTATTCTCCTGGCCGCGGCATTACTCGCACTCCCGGCGTTCGGCGCTGAGCGCGAGATTAACTTCGGCGATTATCCCGTAGACCAGACGCCGTCCAATTTCGTCAGCACGGTCGGCGGCCGAGGCAAGCCAGGGGATTGGAAAGTCATGGAGGACGACGTCCCATCCGCCATGCCGGCACGCAATCCCAATGCGCCCGCCCTCGCTCAGCATGCCGTGGTCGCGCAGCTCGCGCGCTATGCGGTGGACGACCATTTTCCCATGCTGGTGCTCAACGACGATTCATTTAACGATTTCACGTTCACCACCCAATTTAAAATAGTCGGAGGGGCGGTCGCCGAGATGGCGGGGATGGTATTCCGCTACCAGGATGAGAAAAATTATTACGTGCTGATGGCCAGCGTCCTGGATAGTCATTTTTGGTTTTTCAAAGTGGTGGACGGAGTACGTTCGGAGAAATTGATCGGCCCGAAGGTGGATATTTCGAAAGGCGAATGGCACGCCATGACTGCCCAGTGCGAGGGGAATCACATCCATTGCCTGCTCGATGGGAAGGAAGTCATCCCGATGATCACGGACAGTTCCTTCAGCGTGGGCAAGGTGGGCTTTTGGACGAAGTCAGATTCGGTGAGTTATTTCACGGATGCAAAATTGACTTATACGCCGCGGGAAACGCTGGGCCAGAGCATAGTGTCGGATACGCTCCGGAAGTTTTCCAAGTTGGAAGGGTTGAAAGTTTTTGCCATGCGCCCCGGCGGTTCGGTCCCGGTGGTGATTGCGGGAAAGAATGACAACGAAATCAATGAACCCGGCAGAGGCATCGAGTGGGACGTGATCAAAAACGGGAAGAGCTATTTTGGCAAAGATAAAAAGGCGGGCACGGTGACGGTCACGGTGCCGTTGCGGGATCGAAATGGGGATTCGATCGCGGCGGTGGTTTTTGTCATGAAATCGTTCCCCGGCGAAACGGAGGACACGGCGGCGCTGAAAGCGCAAACGATGATCAAGGACATGCAGCCGCGCGTAACGTCTTTGGAGGATTTGTTGCAGTAGCCGCCCGAGCAGCTATTCGCTCACGATACCTGCAACCAGACTGTTTTGAGATAGGCCGGTTCGGTGCGGGAGACGGGGAAATCCGGCGGCTGTGGGACGTAGTGTTGACGGAGGGTTTTTCGCTTCGCGGTGCGAATGCTGGCGATCACGGTTGCCAGGAATTTTTCCGGAGGCCAGTCGGCGGCGTTGGTTGAGGCCAGCAAAACACCTTCGGGTTTCAACAACGGCAGCGCGGCTGAAACCAGCTCCCCATAATTTTTCTCCACGCGGAAGGCGCCGCGTACCTTCGATTGCGAAAAAGTGGGTGGATCGAGCACGATGGCGTCGAATACGCGGCTTTTTTTTGCGAGGCGACGCAGCCAATCAAAGGCATCGCCGTAAATGAAATCGTGCTCCGCAGGATCGAGGCTGTTGAGGGCGAAATTGCGGCGGCCCCATTCGAGATATTTTTTTGAAAGATCCAGGCTGGTCGTTTTTGCGCCGGCTTTGGCGGCGGAGACTGAAAAGGCGCAGGTGTAGGCGAAGAGGTTCAGAAGTTCCGGTTTCGAGTTTCGAGTTTCGAGTTTCGGGTTGAGTAATGGAAAATCGGCGGCGATGTGGCCGGTCAGGAGACGGCGACGGTTGTCGCGTTGGTCCAGGAAAATGCCGACGGAATAGCCCTCGTTAAAACTTAATTCGAATTGGAGACCGTTTTCACGAATCGAGAAACGCTCGGGGGCGGCTTCGCCCAGGACGAGTTGCGGTGAGGCTTCCGTTGCGCTCGCGCCGCGAATGTGGCGCGACAGAATTTTGTGGTAAACGCCTCGAATCGGAGCGCGAAGCGCTGACTCCAGCCGGGATTGTTGCTGGGCGTTCAGTGGTGAGTCGCTTTGGGACAATAGAAAATCGCCGAGGCGTTCGACATACCAGCCGGGCCAGCCATCGCTCGCGCCGTGAATGAGGCGGAAGGCATTCGTCTCGTTCGTATCTATTAAAGCTGTGCGTAAGGCTTCGCGAGGGTCTTCTTCGAAATTCGCGGGCGCGCAGAAGATCAATTGCTCGGCGGTCAGCGGGTGCTTCAAAATTATTTCGGCGGCGTGCAGGCAGACACGGGGAAAGGGGGAGCCGCCGTAGAGCGTGTCGCCGAGAATCGGGAATCCATTTTCGGCTGCGTGAACTCGAATCTGATGGGTGCGACCGGTCAAGGGCTCGGCTTCGATTAAATGGGAGGAGCCTCCTGGGAGCGCCGGCGTCTCGCCGGCGAGTTGCGAGGTTCTTGCCGGCGAGACGGCGGCGCTCCCAGGATAAATGAGCCTCCTGACGTCGGCTGCTACGTGTTTGAAACGCGTTTCCGCCGGTTCACCTTGCGGGCTGGTGGCGTAGCGTTCGCCCATGCGCGCTATTTTTGATTTTACGATCAGTTCGTCGCGTTTCATCGGACGGTCCGTAAGCAGCAGGTATTTTTTTTGGATGGAGCGGTTGGTGAACTGATCGGTAAGCGAGCGGTTAGCGGCAGTGGTTTTGCCGAACACAATGACGCCGCTGGTTTCTTTATCGAGCCGATGAATGATGGCGAGCTTTGCCCAGCGCGGTTCACGATGGCGCAGCCAATCGTAGAGCCCTTCGCCGGCGAAGGGGCTGGGGGCGTGGGTGTTCAGGCCGGCGGATTTGTTGATTACCAGCAGGTGGTCGTCTTCGAAAATGATGCAGGGCGGGGGCAAGGGGAATATTGTTAAATAAGTTAAATCGTTAAACGATTTAACTTATTTAACTCATTTACCCAACCACTTCACCAAAAATGCCAGTCGCCGCGGGCCAGGACCCAGAGGCCGAGCAGGAAATTCGTGATGGCGTGGGCGGTGATGGCGTCGCTGAGGCGATTTTTGTTAATGGCCAGCCATTGGAAAACCATGCCGCACAAAAACCCCTGTGCCCATTCATAGTGTTCAAGGCCGAACATCAGTGAGACGACAATAAACGACGTGGGATGAAAGGTTTTGAAGGGGAGCGATTCGAAATTAGTCCGGATGCAATAGCGGTAAAGAAAGGAGCGCCAAAAAACTTCTTCAAGCGGCGGGACGATGAGCGAGGAGCCGAGGAGGCGCACGGTGACAAAAAACCAGCCGCACCCTGAGCCGGCGCCGTAGCGGGCGAAGGGATTCCAGACGTCATCGGCCGTGGGGGTGAATAAAATGTGGTTCTTGGGGAAGACGGGATCGAGCGCGACCCAAATGACGAAGGCAGCGATGCCGATCGCGACGGCTTCCAGGCTGAAGGACCAGCGCATTTCTGAAACGAACGGACGCATTTGCCAAATGAGCCACGCGCCGACAAGCGTGCGAAAGACATAGACCACGTAGGGACCGTCTTTTCCTAAAAACCCGTTAAGTATCATCAACCCGACGAAGATGATAAACGGCGCCACGCGCGCGTAGATGGGGGAGGCCTGGGCCTTCTCGCGGAAAAAATTCATCGCGCAAATCATCGTCAACCGGGCGCGAAGTCCCAAGCAAAAATTCCGTGCTTCATCGGGCGTGCTGCCGGACTGGATTACCCCCCGTGAACCCTTTAGGAGATTAAATCAGCCGATGCCTGACGGTCATTGCTCGAGCGTCATCACGTTCGTCTTTGTGGCGCTGACGAGCGTGGCGCTGGCCTGATTGATGAGGGCGACGCGGAATCCTTGCACGGTATCACCGGCCCGCACGGTCTTGCCGCTGATGATGGCGGAGGAATGGCCGGGAACGAAAAAGATGGCCTGCAATTTGGGCAGGGCGGGCGCCGGGGGCGCGGGTGGTGTCGCGATGGGCGGCTTCGCGATGGCGTTCGAGGTGGACACGGCAGCGATTTGAATCGAAGGCCTGGGTTCCACAATTGGAACGGCGGGAGCGACGGCTTTGGTTACTTGCGGGCGCGCTGCCACGGTTTTGCCGTGATCGCGCCAGAGAAGAAAGAGGCCGATCAACGCAATTAAAATCAAAACTGCCGGCGCGGCCTTCCCCATGCCGCGGCTGGGCGCGTTGAACGAGGCGGGTCCAGCGGGGAGCAGTTGCGGGCCGGGCGCGACCGGCGGGCTTTTCTGCTGCGCGTCTTTGGCGCGTTTCAAAGCATCGTTGACGAGGCTCATGCGTGGATGTTCCCTTCCAATTCGCGGATCGCGAGACCGACGGTGGCGTAATCAATTTTTCTGCAACGATCGACAAAGCCGGCCAGCAGCGCTTTGTCGCAAATGGCATTCACGAGGCGGGGGATGCCTTTGGCGTAATTATAAATGCGCCACAGAGCGGGCCGGGTGAAATACGGCGTGCCTTTCGCGCCGGAAATTTCCAGCCGATGCTGGATATATTGGTCCACTTCAGTCCGGCTCAATGGGCTCAGATGATAACGAACGGTGATGCGCTGGCGGAGTTGCCGGAGCGCGTGCTGATTCAAACGGTCGCGCAATTCGGGCTGGCCCAGGAGGACGATTTGCAAAAGTTTCCGGTTGTCGGTTTCCAGGTTCGACAGCAGACGGACTTGTTCCAGCATTTCTTCGGACAGGTCCTGCGCTTCATCGATGATGAGCACGGTCTCTTTGCCTTGTTCCACCTGGCGGAGCAAAAATTCGTTGAAGACGGCGAGAGTATCGAGGCGGTCGAGGCCGAGTTGCTGGACGGGCAGGCCGAACTCGGTGGCGATCGCCTTCATGAGTTGGTCGGCGTTCAGCGCGGGATTCAAAATGAGCGCAGTCGAGTAATGACCGTTGAACTGCTCGAGCATAGCGCGGCAAAGGGTGGTCTTGCCCGCGCCAACTTCGCCGGTGAGCTGCACGAAACCTTTGCGCTCGCGAATTCCGTAAAGGAGGTGGTTGAAGGCTTCGCGATGCTTCGCGCTATAAAACAGAAACCGCGGATTCGGCGTAATGTCGAAGGGCGGTTCTGTCAGGCCGTAATAATCGAGATACACGCTAAATGCGAAGCAGGAAAGGTACCGGATAACGGTAAAGCGCGGGGGGAATGAGCGTCGTATTGCGTATTGCGTGAATTCGCGGGCTATCCGGCCTTCACGTTTCACGTTTTACGTTTCAAAATACTCCTGACTTGCACAATTTTGTCCAAAATTTGGGGTCAAGTCCCCGTGGAACGATGTTCAGGTGAAGTGGAACGTGCTTTCAAACCAGGATTTATAATGAAAACACGATTAGTGGAAAAAAATTATTCGAGAGTCCGCGCGGTGGCATCCCAACCCAGCCTGAAAAGCGGCGAAGGCTCTAAAATAGAAAAATCCCTCACCATCAACCGCTCGCCGGAGGAAATTTATTCCTTCTGGCGGCAGCTGGAGAATTGGCCGCGGTTTATGCAGCACATCCAATCGGTGAACCAAACGGGGGACGGCATTTCGCATTGGGTGATGAAAACGTCCCATGATCGGACGTTCGAGTGGGACGCGCGCATCATAGAGGACAAACCGGGACAGATGATTTCCTGGCAATCGCTTGAAGGCGCGGATGTGGACAATGCGGGATCGGTTTGGTTCACGCCCGCCACGGGTGGCCGGGGCACGGTGATGAAAGTGGTGATGAAATATTCGCCGCCGGGTGGAAAACTTGGGTCGGTGGTCGCCAAATTAATGGGCGATAGCCCGGAAAAGCAATTGGCGCAAGACCTCTTCCGGATGAAGAGCCTGTTGGAGACGGGGGAGATTCCAACGATTGAAGGTCAGCCGCGCGGCGGCAAACAATAAAATCTAAACAGAGCCTCCTTACGTCGGCTGCCACGCAGAAAGCGGCGGCTCGCCTAGGGAGGGGCGATACAACCCAAAGGAAATTTTATGAGAGCACTTTGTTGGTATGGAAAGGAAGACGTGCGGGTGGAACGCGTTTCGGACCCGAAGATTTTGAATCCGCACGATGCCATTGTACGAATTACAACGACGGCGATTTGCGGATCGGACCTGCATTTGTACGGCGGGTTCGTGCCGGCAATGGAAGAGGGAGATATTCTCGGGCACGAATTTATGGGGGAAGTAGTCGAGGTGGGGAGCGAGGTCAAAAATTTGAAGAAGGGCGATCGGGTGGTGGTGCCGTTCACGATAGCGTGCGGGCGCTGTTTCTTTTGCGAGCACAAATTGTGGTCGGCGTGCGACAACACGAATCCCAACGCGTATGAGACTGAATTGGAGACAGGCTATCCCGGGCCGGGGCTTTTCGGATACTCGCACGCGAACGGCGGCTATGCGGGCGGGCAGGCGGAGTATGCGCGCGTGCCGTTTGCGGACGTGGGGCCGTTGAAGATTCCGGACGGCATTCCGGATGAGAAGGTGATTTTTCTCTCCGATATTTTTCCGACCGGCTACCAGGCGGCGGAAAATTGCAACATCACAGCGGGTGACACGGTGGCGGTATGGGGCTGTGGGCCGGTGGGGCAATTCGCGATTCGCAGCGCATTTTTGCTGGGCGCGGAGCGGGTGATCGCCATTGACGACGTGCCGGAGCGGTTGGAAATGGCGCGGCAATCCGGCGCACACACCATCACCGGGAACGGGCATACTTTTGAAGACGTGAAGGAGGCGACGGGTGGCATGGGGCCGGATGCGTGCATTGATGCGGTGGGATTGGAAGCGCACGGCAGCACGTTGGATGCGAAATTGGACAAGGCCAAAATGTCGGTGAAACTCGCGACGGACCGGGCGAACGTGCTGCGCGAGGCGATTCATTGCTGCCGCAAAGGCGGCACGGTGTCTGTGCCGGGAGTTTATATGAGCGCAGTGGACAAATTTCCGTTCGGCATGGCGTTCGCGAAAGGCGTCAATATTCGGATGGGGCAGACGCAGGTGCAAAATTATATGCGCCCGCTGCTCAAACACATCGAGGACGGGGACATTGATCCTTCGTTTGTCATTACGCATCGATTGAATCTGAACGACGCGCCGGAGGGGTATCGGACATTCCGGGAGAAGCACGATAAGTGCATCAAGGTGGTGCTGAATCCGTGAGAAAGATTCGCACTGGGGCGTCGCCGTCGTGTTCAGCGGACGGAATCAACGTACACGTAATGCAAATCACGTCTCATTTGCGCCGCTGGACGCGGCGCGGACAGCGTAGCGCGCTGTCCCTACCGGACTAAAAAAGTTTAATCTGCGCGCGCTCTTTGGCGAGGGTCTCGGTGAGGCTGGCCACGCGGCCGCTGCGGCGTTCGATGATGTGCTTGTTCACGGAGGGATCGTAAGCCACGGGATAATTGCCGTCGTAACACGCCATGCAGAACGAGCTTTTCGGCAGGCCGGTGGCTGCCACGAGGCCTTCCTGGGAAAGATAATGCAGCGAGTCGGCGTTGAGATATTTGCGGATGTCTTCGAGCGAATAATTTGCCGCCATCAATTTGCTGCGGTCGGGGAAATCGATTCCGTAAACGCACGGGTTCATGTGCGGCGGACAGCTTACCAGCACATGAACTTCCTTGGCGCCGGCTTCCTTGAGATTGTTCACGCGCGTCTTGCAGGTGGTGCCGCGCACGATGGAATCATCCACGACAATGACGCGCTTGCCCTTCACCAGCTCGCCGATGAGGTTGAGCTTCACGCGGACGTCGAAATCGCGAATCAATTGCGAGGGTTGCAGGAAACTGCGGCCCACATAGTGATTGCGGACGAACGCCATCTCGAACGGGATCTCGGATTCGAGCGAATAACCGAGCGCGGCGCAATTGCCGCTGTCCGGCACGGGCACGACGACGTCGGCCTTGATGGGAAATTCGCGCGCGAGCTGGCGGCCCATTTCAACGCGCACTTTGTAGACGTTGCGGTTGGAAATGGTGCTGTCGGGCCGAGCGAAATAGACGTATTCGAAAATGCAGAACGCGCGGCGCTGGTGTTCGGGAAAAGCCTGGATGCTGGTGAGGCCGTCTTTGTTGATGATGACAATTTCGCCCGGCTCGACGTCGCGCACGAATTTGGCGTGGATCAAATCCAGCGCGCAGGTTTCGCTGGCGAGGACCCAGCCGTCGTCGAGCTTGCCGATGCACAAGGGGCGGAAGCCGTGCGGGTCGCGCACGCCGATCAACTCGTTCTCGGTCATGATGACGAGCGAGTAGGCGCCTTCGATCTGTTGGAGCGTGTGGATGAGGTGATTGCCACTGCCGTTGAAATTCGGCTGGGCCATCAGGTGCAAAATGATTTCGCTATCGACGGTGGTCTGGAAAATCGAGCCGCGGGATTCGAGTTCCTCGCGCAATTGGGCGGCGTTGGTGAGATTGCCGTTGTGGGCGATGGCGATCTGGCCGCGAGCGCAATCCACGGTGAGCGGTTGGGCGTTGCGCAGATGGGATGAACCGGTGGTGGAATAACGCGTGTGGCCGACAGCCATGTTGCCGACAAGACTGTGGAGAATTTCGCCGTCAAAAATTTGCGGCACGAGTCCCATGCCGCGGTGGACGCGGAATTGTTTGCCATCGCAGGTGACGATGCCGGCGCTTTCCTGGCCGCGATGCTGGAGGGCGTAGAGGCCGTAGTAAGTGAGTTGGGCAGCGTTGGGGTGGCCAAAAACGCCGAAGACTCCGCAATAATGTTTGGGGTAATGCTGCATACAACTGGGTCTACCGCATAGGCTACGCGCTCAAGCGAGCGCTAGTGTGGCACCAGTCGGGGACGGGTTCAAGCTGCGAAGCGAAGAAATTATTCACAATCGTTCGGCCAGCCAGTGGACAGGGATACCACCGCGCCAAGACGCTCGTAAATCGTATATCGGAAATCGTAAATTAGACCTGCTTCACCGTCCCCCAATACACATCCAAGCGTTTCGCGAGGTAAAGCTTTACGGCTTTGACGAGGACTTTGGTTTCGAGCTTTTGACCGGCGGCGACGATTTCTTTCAGACTCCAATCGGGGCGGATGCCGAAGCTGGCCTGCGCAATGATGGGGCCTTCGTCGAGGTGCATGCTGACGAAATGGGCGGTGACGCCCGCGATTTTCACGCCGTGCTCGTAAGCCTGGCGATAGGCTTGCGCACCCGGAAAGCTGGGCAGCAGCGAGGGGTGGACGTTGATGATCTTGTTTTTGAAACGCCAGACGACATTTGGCGAAAGGATTTTCATGAAGCGCGCGAGCACAAGAAAATCGATTTCGTACTGGTCGAGCAGTTTGAGCAATTGGGCCTCCGCATCGGAGCGTTCGTTCCAGGGAATCAGCACGAAGGGCAGTTTGTGCTGTTTGGCGAGCGGCTCGAGTTCGCGACGGTTGCTGATGACGATGGTTGGCTCGGCACGGCGGAGTTGACCGGCTTTCGAGGCGCGCATCAGGCCCTCAAAGCAATGCGGTTCGCGCGTGACCAGGATGGCCGTGCGCTGACGCCGCGAGGGATGCGTGAAGCGGAGTTTGATTTCCATTTGCAGCGCGGCGGCCAGTTGGGCGAGGCCGCGTTGCACCGGGGCGATGTTCAATTCGGCGTCCTTCCATGAGGCCTGGAGAGTCATGCTGAATTGCCCGCGCGTGACCTGTTCTTCGAGGGCTTCGATATTGGCGTGCTGCTCGAAAAGGAAATTCGTGACGCGGGCGATGACGCCGGTCTTGTCGCGCCCAATGACGGTGATGGTGGCGAATTGCTTCATGGCGTGGGCAATGAACTGAATTCGGCGGGAGCTTGAAAGAAAATTTTTACGAAGACTGGCGTCGGTTCGAACTGTTTGTAGTTCCGCCTTCAGGCGATCCCGCGCATTTGCGACGCCCAACCGCGTAAACGCGGAACTACAAACGAGGCAATGCCCGGAGGCGCCCCATTGGACCGGGATTTTGGAGTTTGAAGTTGGTGGAGGTTTATTTAATGTCCGTCCATGCAAGCCGAGTCCGTCACTCCCGCCGAACCGCTTCCTTCGGCGCAGGCTCTGCTCCCCCCAAAACCTCCGACCCCATGGATCTGGCGGGTGGGCATCGCGGCCGGCATCGTGGCGCTCGGCGCGGCGGCGTATCTATTGCGGGAAACCATCGGGCCGCGCGGTCAGGCGTTTGCGGGAATCTTTTGCTTCTTTGGTCTTGTGGCGATGTTCTCGTCCAATTTGCGCGCCGTGAACTGGCGGACAATTGGCTGGGGCATTCTTCTGCAAATCATTCTGGCGGTGCTGGTGCTGAAGGTGCCGCTGGTTCACCAGGCGTTGCAGGAGGTCAAAACTGTAGTCGTCCATTTCATTGATTTTTCAGACAAGGGCGCGGAATTTGTGTTTGGCAATCTCGCCCGGCCCGGTGATATCGCGCTCAATCCGGGCAAAGAATTTCTGTTCATGTTCGCTTTCAAGGCGTTGCCGCCGATCCTGTTCATCTCGGCGTTTTTCACGATGTTGTATCATTACGGTGTTTTGCAACGCATCGTGCAGGCGATGGCGTTGGTCATGGTGCATTTGATGGGCACGAGCGGCGCGGAAACGCTTTCTGTGTCGGCTAATGTTTTCATGGGCCAGACGGAAGCGCCGCTGATTGTGAAGCCATATGTGCCGCGCATGACGAATTCGGAATTGTTCACGCTGATGGTGAG
Organism: Verrucomicrobiia bacterium; assembly: GCA_036272195.1. Taxonomy (GTDB): domain Bacteria; phylum Verrucomicrobiota; class Verrucomicrobiia; order Limisphaerales; family DASXHY01; genus DASXHY01. Next base: position 13,345 of record DATAZE010000013.1, read on the forward strand.
CGGCATGGCGCACATTTCCGGCAGCATGATGGTGGTGTACATCAGTTACGGCGCGGACCCGGTCTCGGTGTTGACGACCTGCATCATGGCCTGTCCGTGCAGCCTCTATCTGGCAAAACTTTTCATGCCGGAAGTCAGCATGCCGGAAACGGCGGGCACGGTGCACCGGCAAAAAACCAAGTCGCCTTACGTCAACGGCATCGATGCCATCACCTCCGGCACGACCGATGGTTTGACGCTGGCGCTTAATGTGGCCGCGATGCTGATTGTATTCATCGCTTTTGTGGCGATGGCGGACGCGATGCTGGGCTATATCAAACCCGGGTTGGCGCACTTGCATATTTATCTCGGCGCCTGGGCGGACAATCTTTCGCTCGCAAAATTGTTCGGCTGGATGTTTGCGCCGGCGGCATTCCTGATGGGTGTGGAACCGAAGGACGTGTCGCACGTGGCGAGCCTGCTGGGAGCGAAATTGTCCATCAACGAACACTATGCGTATCTCGTGATGAAAGGCTGGAAGGATACGCCGGGTTTTATGACTGAGCGTTCTTATGTGCTGGCGGCGTTTGCGCTGACCGGGTTTGCGAATTTCGCTTCCGTGGGCATTCAACTCGGCGGCATCGGAGCCATCGCGCCGGGACGGCGGCATGATTTGGCGCGGTTGGGTTTGCGGGCATTGTTCGTGGGTTTTGTGGCGACGTTACTCAATGCAGCGATTGCGGGGGTGTTTCTGCAATAGAGCATTTCCATCAAATATGCAGCGGATGCGCTGACGCGCATGAATAGCGGTCTTTTTGGTTTTTGGCTTCCGCCGTCGCTAAAGCTATGGCGGACAGGACGGCGGACAAGTCGTTTCGGATCAGTCATCCCGACTTGTCGGGACTCCTTCGCCGAAGTCTCGCCAAAACCCAAAAATCCTCGCTGCGCACCGCCACATCTTTTCTGTCAATGCTCTGGTCTTCTGAGTCATTGATTTCTTACAAAAGTGTCCCGCCCTTTCAGGGCTCGGGGTCTTGGTTCAAGATTACCCAGGGCGTTGCCCTGGGCTATCATATTTCGGGCTTTCAGCCCACACGCAGACGAAGTTTTATTCCGGGAACAAGGTCGAACAATTATACAAGTTATTTGCGACTCAGGAGACTAGCGCTGCGTTGTGGTCTCAACGATAGCCGCTGCCGTCCCGATAAAGATAGCCGGTAAGCCCGTCAGCCCCGGGGACCATTTTTTCCTTGGCTTTGATGCCCAGTAATTGACGGATGTGCTGGCGTTCGTTGGGTGACAAGAGCCGCTCGGGGGCGTTGCGCAGGATGTTTTCCACGTAGGATTTGTTGTTCCAAATCATGGCAAATAAGATGCATTTGAGGACTTCGTCTTTACTGGCCAGCCGTTGGTAGTCTCTGAGGTAAACGCAATGGCCTTCGGCCATTTCTCCATCGAAGTCGCCGCAGCCAAAATCTATCAGCCGGAATCCTTTTGCTGACATAAATTGGTGCGTGGTGGGAAAAAGGGTTTGGCCTTCATAAAGCTCGAGCAAATGAAATTCCATCGTCAGACATAGAACCTGGGACAACAGACGATCGCCGGCTTTCAGAATTTCGTATTCCGCGCCCTGGGTATCCATGGTGATGAAGTCGAAATTTTCCTCGGGGTTGAAGAGCGTGTCCAGGGTGGTGACGTTGATCTCGATTTCGTCTTGAACCTCAAACCATGGGGAGAGGGAATAGCGTTCCAGATTTTTAAAATTAGGTTTATAAATGGAAGTACAGCCGAGGACTTTGGTGATGTAGAGGGGGCTTTTGCCGGTTCGGCCGGCAACGGCAACGGGACGGACTTTACTGTAAAATCCATGGGAAAGAATGGCTTCACATTCTTTGGCATCTGGTTCGATGCCCTCGAGATAAAAATGATTGAGCCTGGCAAGATCGCGATAACTATCGTCGATTCCCCGGCGTGCGCCGACATCGAGCATTCGCAGATTGAGGTTGGGATAATCCTGATTCAAGCCGCGGATCAAGCGCCTTAAAGGGCGCTGTTGCAAATACAGTTTTAGCCGATGTTCTCTCAGCTGGAAGGCTCTGCGCACTCTCGCCAGAAACGTTCGAATTAGCGCTAACATAAAAACCTGAATCCCGTCAGTGTGAAGGGGATTGTGTAAATGTTAAGGCGGTCATTTCCTGATTGCAATCTTTCCATCGTAGAGGCTGAAACGAAGGTCTCTTTCTTTTGAATTGTCCGGATGATCAGGCGGCAAAGAGTGTCAGACGGACAATTCCGAGCCGAAAGAAAATTCCATCAAGCCATCCATGTATTCACTATCTTGCCTCGTTTGGGGGATTGGATTACCGTCTCCGGCTCAACGGTTGATTTTATAAACGAAAAATTTCATGGCGTATTTAAACGACAATTATTTGAAGCTGAAGGCCGGTTATCTGTTTCCTGAAATCGCGCGGCGCGTGAAGGCGTTTTGCGATGCCAATCCCGAGGCGGCGAAACGCCTTATCCGCTGCGGCATCGGCGATGTGACTGAGCCGTTGCCGCCGGCGGTGACCGCGGCGATGTATAAGGCAGTGGATGAAATGGGCGTGCGCGAGACGTTCAAAGGTTACGGGCCGGAGCAAGGCTATGAATGGCTGCGTCATGCCATCGCGGAGAATGATTTTCGCAGCCGCGGCTGCGAGGTGGCGGATGATGAAGTATTTGTCAGCGATGGAACGAAGTGCGACACGGGCAACATCCTCGATATCCTTGGCCACAAAAATAAAATCGCCATCAGCGATCCGGTTTACCCGGTTTATGTGGATACGAATGTGATGGCGGGTCATACCGGTGAGGCGAACGAAGCGGGCGCTTACGCGAAATTGGTTTATCTGCCGTGCAAACCCAGCAATGGATTCATCCCCGCGCCGCCGAAGAAGCATGTGGATTTAATTTATCTGTGCTCGCCCAATAATCCGACCGGCGCGGTGGCCACCCGCGAGCAGCTCGAGGCGTGGGTGAAATACGCGCTCGAAAACAAGGCGGTCATTTTATTCGATGCCGCTTACGAGGCTTACATCCAGGACCCGGCGCTGCCGCATTCGATTTACGAAATTCCGGGCGCGCGCGATTGTGCGATGGAGTTCCGCAGCTTCTCCAAGAACGGCGGGTTCACCGGAACGCGCTGCGCTTACACGGTCGTGCCGAAGTCGCTTAACGCGCAAACGAAGAGCGGCGAGTTCAAGCCGCTGCACGCCTTGTGGAATCGCCGCATGACGACGAAGTTCAACGGCGTTTCGTACGTGATTCAACGGGCCGCGGAAGCGCTTTACTCGCCGGAGGGCAAGGCGCAAGTGCGCGCGCTGGTGGAACATTATCTCGGCAACGCGAAGGTTCTCCGCGAGGGCGCGAAGAAGGCGAAGTTGAAGGTGTTTGGCGGTGTGAATGCGCCGTATATCTGGGTGCGCACGCCGCAGGGCGTGACGAGCTGGCAGGTGTTTGACAAAATTCTTGGCGAGGCCAACGTGGTCATCACGCCCGGGAGCGGTTTTGGTTCGAAGGGCGAGGGGTATTTCCGCATCAGCGCGTTTAACAGCCGTGTTAATGCGGAAGAAGTGGCGCGACGATTGCAGGAATTGAAGTGGTGAAGCGCCGAAGTTTGTAGTCCCGCGTTTACGCGGTCGGGCGGGCAGCGTGCATCGGACCGCCTAAAGGCGGGACTACATATCAAAGCAGCCGGATACCGCAGGTTGTGATTTGTAAGCCTGGATTGTACAAGTAATTGTGTACAACCTGTCAAAAAGCTTGCCTTATGGGGTGCGAGGAGTACGCTTTCAGCAGCGGCCGGTTGTCATGAGCACCCTTAATGGCATACCTCGCAAACGACACGTCCTCATCCTGGACGATGATATTCCTCTCGCCTGGTCCCTGAAAGAGACGCTCGAACACCGTGGTTATGAGGTGACGATTCTGCCTGAAGGCACGCTGGCGCTGAAGTTTGTTTCCCAACACGCGCTTGACGCGGTGGTGTGTGATTTGCAAATGCGCCGGCTCGAAGGCGACCTATTGCATGCGGCCGTGGAACGTTCGAACCCGGCACTGGCGCAGCGCTTTATTTTTATTACCGGCGAGGAGAGTGTCTCGCGCATCGAGAAATTCGCGGATTCGGCGGAGTTGCCGGTGCTGCACAAACCGGTTGAAGTGGACGCGCTGGTCGGCGAAGTTGTGCGCGTGGCGGAACGGAAATAAGGCGGCTAAGACCACTGAAACTTGTAGCAGTCGACGTAAGGAGGTTCTGATCTTTTTCCACACAGAATAAGTTAGAGCCTCCTTACGTCGGCTCCTACAGGTGGTTGATGTGCTCGCGGAGTGTTTCTGCCGGTTTGCGACGGGGCTCAATTACCCCCATACTGGAAACGTGAATTTGGCAACTGTAATTTCGTGGTCGGTCGGGGCGCTAATTCTGGCGCGGTTGACGGCGGAGTTGTGGCTGGCGTCGTTGAATCGCCGGCACGTGCTCGCGCATGCAGACGCGGTGCCGGAGGCTTTTCGCGGCGTGGTGGACGAGGCGACTTACAAAAAATCCGTGGAATACACGCTGGCGAAGGCCAGTTTTGGAAATATCGAGGAGGTTTATAGCACCGCAGTATTGCTGGTGATTTTATTCAGCGGCCTGCTGCCATTCGGTCTTCATTTTTTTGAAATTCATCTCGGCGGGTCGGCGTGGGCGATGGCAGCTTTTTTGTTTGCGGTGGGTTTCGCAATTTCGCTGCCGGGTTTGCCGCTGGATTGGTATGGGCAATTTCGGCTGGAGCAAAGGTTTGGCTTTAATACCTCGACGCAAAAAACATGGTGGCTGGATCGCGTGAAGGGATTTTTGCTGGCGGCGGCGCTGGGTTATCCGCTGCTCACGCTCATTTTGAAAATCGTGGAATGGGCGGGCGCTTCGTGGTGGTTGTGGGCGTGGGGAGCGCTGATGGGATTTCAATTGCTGATGCTGGTGCTCGCGCCGGTTTTGATCATGCCGTTGTTCAATAAGTTCACGCCGCTGCCGGAAGGTTCGCTGCGTGAACGCCTGCTGACACTCGCGCAACGGACCGGGTTCGTCGCTAAAAGCATCCAGGTGATGGACGGCAGCAAGCGGTCACGGCATTCAAACGCGTTTTTCACCGGGTTCGGAAAATTTCGCAAGATTGTATTGTTCGACACGCTGATCCAGCAGTTAAGTGAGCCGGAACTGGAGGCGGTGCTCGCCCATGAGATCGGGCATTTCAAAAAGAAACACATTCCGAAGATGCTGATTTTTTCGACGTTGAGTTCGCTGGGCGGGTTCTATCTCGTCTCGCTGCTGGCGAAACAGGAATGGTTTTATCGCGCGTTCGGATTTACGCCGGGAAACATTGCCCCGGTGCTGTTGCTGTTCACACTGTTGTCGGGTGTGGTGATGTTTTGGTTTTCGCCGCTGGCACATTGGTGGTCGCGACGGTATGAATACGAGGCGGACGCGTTTGCAGCCGGGGTGATGAACGAGCCGAGGTCGCTGATCGGCGCGTTGCGAAAGCTGAACGAAAAAAATTTGAGCAATCTAACGCCACATCCGTTTTACAGCGGGTTTTATTATTCGCATCCGACGCTGACGGAGCGGGAAGAGGCGTTGGCGAAATCGTGATTGGAACGGGCTTCTACCCGAGACGCCGGCGCTCCCCCGGTTGGGACACTCAGGCTCCGTTGATGATGCAGACGCAGTTTTGGCCGCCGAAGTCATTCGGGTAATGCAGAATGCAATTCGGATCGTCTTGCCATTGGCCGTCCACGAGCAGCCGGTATTGATGCTCGCCGGGATCGAGAGAAACAGTTTTCTTCCAGACGCCGTCTTTTTGTTTTTTCAGCTCAATCGGCTCCGCATCCCAATCGGTAAAATCTCCCGCGACCAGAACAGATTGGGCCTGGGGAGCAATGAGGGAAAAGGTGATCTTCTGTTTGGGCAATCTTTGCGCTGACATAGGATCCTTTCTATTACGGCTTGGGGCCGTTGTTTCGACACTGCGCCTGTCATTGAAAACGGTCAAGGAAGAAGACGACAACTTATCCACAGCCTGCGCCTTCCAAACGGCGATGATTGAATGCAAAGCGTCTTTCCCTGTCTCAAACGGAAGGCATGAAAGGCCGCCGCACATTGTCCATGGGATTTGTCCTCATTCTGGCAGGCGTCGTTTTGGCTATGGCGGGCTTGTCAATGCTGCTTCACGCCGATCTATTTCGAGCCGCAAGCACCATCAGCGTGGACCAGTCGCCGCATAGCGTGGATAACGGGTCTTATGATCCTTACTTCATTTTAACGGAATTTGAAACCATCCAATCCCATGCAGTCTTGGGAAAGGTCTCGGATGCGCTGGATCTGAAAGAGATTTTTGGAAAAAAATACAATCACGGCCAAAAACTTGGCGATGCTGCTGTCGAAGACATGCTCAAACGGCATCTCGAATTGCGACTGGTGCGAAATACGAGATTGGTCGAAATCGCGGTGATTGATGAAGACCCTGCCGAGGCCGCGGCCCTGGCGAATGCGATTGCCCAAATGTATCGCCAGTTCAAAGACGAGCAGATGCGGGATCTGTTGGCGCGTGGGCTCAGCTCATTGAATCAGCAGTTGCAAGAGACCGAGGAAAAAGCCCGGACCGCAAAACGGGAAATGGAAGAACTAAAGGCAGACTTGGAAATATCCGATTCCTCGATCGTCCGGAATGATTCAGCAGTGACTTCCTATTTCGAAGCAAAACGCAAATTCGCTGATCTGCGTCAAACCGTCGCGCTTATCTCGACAAGGATTACGCAGCAAACCAGTCTCGACTCCGCACCGAGGCCAGTCCCCGTGACAATCATCGTCACCGCAACTGTTCCAACACATCCGTTTCGTCCCAGTCGTTGCCTGGCCACCGCCATGACGGTGTGCGGGTTGTTGTCGGTCGTCGGGGGTGTTCTTCTTTTGAAAAATGCCGCAACCAAACCAGCGCTGCCAGTTGCGTGATTACTTGGCGACGAGGACGGCGCGGATTTTCTTGCACAATTCCCGGCTCACTTCTTCCACGGAGCGGTTGCCATCCACGATGTTGAAGCCGTAGCTTTTTTGCAATTGGCGGAAGGCGACCTGCATCGCGGTCTGGTATTGCAGAAAGCTGTCGAACATATCGCGCGACAGGCCGAGGTCCATGCCGCTCTCCCAATAATCGAGCGTGGCATTTTTGGAGAGGTTGCGCTGGACGAGTTCCTCAGCTTCCACGGCCAGGTAAAAGACGGCGTCAGGCACGGGCGCGATGCCGTAAACATTTTTCAGCCAGGCCTCGTCCATGCCGCGCGCCATGTCGCGAGCCATCAGGGTGTAAACGTAGCGGTCGGCCAGCACAATGAACCCGGCTTTGAGCGCGGGCAGGATGATGTTTTCCAACTGGTCGGCGAAGTCGGTGGCGTAAAACAGGCTCAGCGTCGTGCGGCTCAGAATGTTTCCCTCCTGCGCGCGTTCCAATTCTTCGCTGACGAGTGAGGAGCGTTTCAGGCCGACCTGCACGGTGGCGTGGCCGCTGGTTTCGAGCCACTCGACGAGCTGCGCGATCTGGGTCGAGCGGCCGGAACCGTCGGCGCCTTCGACGACGATGAGTTTGCCGACGAGTTCCTCGAGTTTGACGCCGGGAATTCCATGGCCGTAGAACCGCCGCGGGCCGGGCTGTGGGACCACGATCTGGTTGTGATTTTTCTTTTTCATTCCTCCGGCTCGTCTTCGAGTTCGGCACTCTTGGGATTGACCTGCAGCGGCGGCGGCAATGGCAGCGGGCTTTGGCGTTTGAAGCGCGAAAGGTCGATCCGCTGGCTGACCAACTGGCGCACGATGCCTTGTTGCACCTCGACGCGCTGGTTGGCATCGATGATGTTGAAATTGAATTCCGTGCTCATGGCAAGGTATTGCTCAAGGATGCGGCCCTGAAAGATGCGGAAGCTTTCGTAAGGGTCGGTGGAGAGGCGCAAGTCCATTCCCGCCTCAAAGAATTTCAGCTTGGGGCGGCCATCGAGAATGCGTTTGAGCGAAACTTCGAGGTCGGACTTGAAGAAGAACGTGAGGTCCGGCAGCGCGGCGAAATTGTAAATGCCCCGCACCCAGGCCGGCGGGCAACCACGCACGGTGTCGCGGCCAAAGGCGGTGAAAATATAACGATCACACAACACGATGTAACCGGCGCGCAGAAGCGGGAGGAGATGGCGTTCGTAACGATCGGCAAAATCGGTGGCGTGAATGAGGCTGAAGGTGGTGGGCGAAAGCAACTCGCGTTTTTTGCCTTTGCTGGTGGCGGATTTGACGAGTTCGGAGGAATTCCATTCGCTGAAATAGACGCGCACGCCCTCTGCTTCAAGCCAGCGCTTGAGCAGATAAATCTGGGTGGACTTCCCTGAACCATCCAATCCCTCAACCGCGATGAGGCGGCCGGGGAAATTGCGTTCGGCGAACGTTTTCATTCCGTAACAGGAAGATAATGGGGACGCGAGAGCGATTGCAATGTTGGAAACGTGATCCGCAAAACGTGAATTCGCATTCAACCTTCATTCACACGAGTTAGTTTTTACCTGCATCCAATCCGCTTCGGCGCTCGTATTAACGATGAATGCGAACGCTGGCTGTGCAATTTAGTGCTGACAGCGGCACAGCCTCTGAGACAAGCTGGTCAGTGCCGATCCGGGTTTTGCGCCCGGGCACGGCCGGTGGTGGTGCGAAGTTATGCTGGAAAAAACAGCGGAAGAAACCCAGACGCAATTGCTGCGCCGTGTGGCGGCGCAAGACCGGCAGGCGTTGGCGG
>DATAZE010000014.1:0-2786 GCA_036272195.1 Verrucomicrobiia bacterium
AGCGTGCTTTTTTCAATCGCCGTCCGCATCGTTGGCGACCCCCAGGAAGCCGAAGAAATCATCCAGGATGTGTTTGTCCAAGTCTGGGAGAAGGCGCCCATGTTCGACATCGTTTTAGGCACGCCGATTCATTGGGTCATCAGCATCACGCGCAACCGCTCGATTGATCGGCTTCGCTCACGGCAGCGGCGCGCGCGGGTGATAGAGGAATTGCGGGAGGAGATTGCACCCGAAACGACTGTCTATACGCCGTCAACTCCGCCGGCCCTGGATAAGGAAGCTCTTTCGCTGGTGCGCACGGCTGTAGCCGGCCTGCCTGCCGAACAACGGCAAGCGATTGAAATGGCGTTCTTCAGTGGTCTGACACATGCGGAGATTGCTGAAAAACTGGGTGAACCGCTGGGGACGGTTAAGGCTCGAATTCGCCGGGGCATGTTAAAATTACGGGATAGTTTGCAACCGTGCATATGATCGACGAGTCACAACAGGAACAAGCCAGCCTTTACGCGGCCGGAGCCTTGCCGCCGGAGGAGCGGCAGGCATTCGAGGCGGTGTTGCGTGGCAGCGCCGAATTGCGCGAACTCCTGCGCGATCTTGAGCGAGCCGCAGGTTCCCTCGCGATGTCAACGCCTGCGGTGCCGTTGCCGCCCAGCCTGAAGGACAAAGTGCTTCGCCGGATTGAGTCGGCGGACAAATTGAACGTTCCGGCGAATGCCGCTGAAATTTTACCGGGCCATCGTTTCCTGCCGGACGCCGCGCAAACCAATTGGAAACAACTGCCGCTGCCGGGCGCATGGATAAAATTGCTGTCTCTGGAGCGCGAACGGGGCTACGCCGTTTTGCTCGGCAAACTGGACGCCGGCGTCCGGTATCCGGCGCACACCAATATCGGACCGGAGGACTTCTTCATCCTCACCGGTGATTTGCATATTGGAGAACGCAAATTGACGGCCGGGGATTTTCATCATGCCGATGCGGGTTCTTTTCACGCCGAAAATTATTCAGTGGAAGGATGCACCCTGCTCGCGGTGCTGACTTTGGATGATCCGTTGGTAGCGTTCGCAATGGCGCCGTAAGCTTTCGCACGTTCGCGCGCCTATTGCACGTTCCGTTGGAAATTTTCCCGTTGGTTTTCCGATAAAACTCCCGGCCGGTAAAATCGGTCGTAGAATTCCGCGTCCAGATGGCAGGCTTGGAAACCTAAAACCGTGCGGTACGGCGGCATGTAAACCGGAAATCGTCCGTAACGTTGCCAGAGATATTCGCAGTAAGCAGCCGTCGCCTGAATAGCCACTTCGCTGACGCTGGGAATTTGCTGAACCAACTCCCCGTGCTTTTGCCAGGCGCTCGTGCCCGCTGAATCACGAAACAGTCCTCTCGCGCCAAATTTAATTTCCGCCACTGCTCGTACGGCCTCAGTCATGGTCGCAAAATACGGCGGACAAAACGGTTTTAACAGGACTTCGCCGTCCTTTTCCAAACCGACGGGGTAAGGAATGCCCGGGTTCCGTTTCAACAACTTCATCGCGAATGAAACGACCGGTCCGGCGCCGACATAGCGGTTGACGGGCATTTCCGCCATGCGAAAGCCGAGCGCCTGAAACCAGCCGAACTCGTGATTGGCAAAATTCGGGAATCCGCCGAGACCGAGCGCCTGGGCCATCAAGCCGAGATTTTGCAGCATCATGCCTTGTTCCGCCGTGACGAATTCGGTCACGAATTGTTCGACCTGGCGGACGGTAGCCACGCGGCCTTTATGCGGATTATCTTCCAGGTGGCCGCCGCGGCTGCGCGCGAATTTACCGAGTCCCGCGGGACGAAAGTGATTTCGCTCGTCGAGGAGAAAGACTCCGGTTGTCTCGTTGAGGATTTCGAGGAGGCCATTGATGTACATGAACGTGAGGTCATTGACGGGCAGAAAATAACTCGTGCCGGGCGCATGAGCGGACCATTGGTTGGCGTTGATATTGAACAACGGTTCGGTCGGCGGGGCGGAACGGCTGTCCTTGATCTTGACCCGCGAGCGTCGATACAACTCGCTGAACTCACCGCGCCGGCCCAGGAGGATAAGCTCCGGAATATCGGCTGCCGGAAGTTCGCGTGGCTTGCGGATGAGGTAAGTAGCCTTGTCGTTGGTGACGATCAGGCTGACCGTCTGCAAACCGTCGCCACTGGCAATGGTCCGCGCGAGCAGGCCCGCCATGATATTGCCGCCGCCGCCGGGCGCGTAACACAAGTCAGCCAGAGCGTGACCGGTAATGCCACAAGCCGCAAACACGAGCGCGGCTTCCTCGCCTTCACTCAAGGGCATGGCCGGATGCCGGCTTTGATAAGCCAGGGGGCCCGCGGGAATGCCCATGCCCAACCCAAACCGCCGGGAGCGCCGCTCGCGCAAAACGTTGAGCAAAGAGTGAGTCTCCAGATCCTTCGGAAGAATGGTGGTGGAAGGTTGCGTTTGCATAGGTTGCCGAATCTGAACAATTCAGGCACAGTTGCGGATATTCCCCTCTCGGAGAGAACATCTGAATGCCGGGTTCACACGATTTTTACAAAAAATCGGTTGAATCAAGCGAGTCTTTTCGGCATGCATCCAGACACCGTCGGCAAACGTATAACCAACAGCAGCGCACCGGCCAATGGACTGGCGGTCGCACGGGAATAAAACGACAAACCAAAACCAAACAGGAAAGTTATGAAGAGATACCTAAAATGGATAACTGCGGGCGTCATCGCGGCCGCACCGTTCGTGGCACGTTGTTCCGATCACGCAGATGCGCCGTTGGTCG
>DATAZE010000015.1:0-36728 GCA_036272195.1 Verrucomicrobiia bacterium
TGCAAAACGATGTCGCCGCTGCCCGGTCAAATTCAACGTTGGCCGCGATGTTCGACCATTGGAAGTTCTTATTCCGTGCCGGTTGCGCGCGAGGTTCCATCGCGGCCTTCGCCGTCGTTTTTCTTTGCGCGTTTGGCGAAATGGAAATGGCCTCCTTGATGGTCGTGAAATCCTGGACGGTGGCCCTCTTCGACGCCAACGCCGGCGGTCTGGCCTTGAGCGAATCCTTGCGGCGAATGCTCGGGCCATTGCTCTGTCAGGCCATGGCTGTCGGGACGGCCGTGGTTGTGTTGGGAAAAAATCACGTGCGCCCCACGCGCCAGGCGGCGCATCGCACAAAAACCCACGCCTTTGCTTGGGCGTATCTGGCGATTGCATTTGTTTTCGTGCTCCTGATTCCGGCCTCGCAGGTCTTGTGGGGCACGATTCGCGGCTTCAAATTGCTCATCGAAAATTTCGTTCTGGGCCGCGAAATTATTTCCAGCGTTCTATTTGGGGCGGGTGCAACATTCGTGGCCGGCGCAGCGGTTTTCATCTTGAGCCGCGCCGCAGCCGGTCGCGGCGTTGGTTCAATGATTGGCAAAGCGGTCCTTCTGATCGCGGTCTGCCTCGGTCTGCTGGGGCCACTGGTGCTATCGCTGACCGTCCTGGCCGCCGTGCAACTGCCGGGCTTGCTTTCTCTGCGCGATACCCCGGTGCCCTTGGTGCTTACGCTTGGTTGGGTGCTGCTTCCTCTCGCATTGGTGCTGAAGCGCGTTCTGGAATTGGCGGGATACCAAAGCAGCTTGCACCTTGCCGCACTGATGCCAAATTCCCGCCCCGCCCGCGAACTCACCTGGCGGCTCAGCACCAACGGAAAATTTTGGGCCGTGGTACTCCTGTTTATCTGGGCGTATTGGGATTTGACGACCTCGTCCATCCTCGCGCCCATCGGCATGACGCCCGTCACCGTGCGTCTCTATAATATGATGCACTACGGCCAAATCGCTGTGCTATCGGCCATGACCTGCGCGACCTTCGCCGCGCCGGTCCTGATTTGCCTGCTGGCTTTGGGAACCCGACGCTGGTGGGCACCCCGATGAATAATCACCTGTGGAACCTGGCGGGAGTTGGCCTCGGTCGGCGATTGCTGGACCTGACCCTGCCGATCGAGCCAGGAGTCACGGCGGTATTAGGGCATTCAGGCGCGGGCAAAACTTCGTTGCTCAACCTGCTGGTGGGATTCGAGAAACCGGATGCCGGAAAACTTACCGCCGGTTTCAATCAGGGAGCGCATCGAATCCCCATATTCTGGGTGCCGGCCGACGGCGGATTATGGCCGCACCTCACCGTTGCGGAACATATCGCAGCCGTCGCTGAAACAAACGTTGATCAATGGCTCAAGGAATTTGATCTCACGGACCGCTGCGATAGCCGGCCCGACACGCTCTCCGCCGGCGAACAGGCACGCTTGTCCGTGGCCCGTGCGCTGGCGGCGGACGCGGCGGTGCTGGTCATGGACGAACCGCTCGTGCACGTCGATCCCAGCCGCGTCGGAAAATACTGGCAGCTCATTCGCCGGCAGCTTGAAGGGAAAAACGCCTCGCTCGTCTTCGCGACCCACTCGCCTCGCTCCGTGCTGGCCGAGGCGCGGCGCGTCGTTTGTCTTCGCGAAGGCCGCGTCCAGTATAACGGCGAGGTGGATGAATTATACTGGCGCGCGGCTTCACCAGAACTGGCCGGTTGCCTTGGCGAAGCGAATTGGATGGACCCAGAAGCAACTCGGTTATGGCTGCGCCGCGAAGAACAGTCCGCCCGATGTTTCCGGCCCGAACAAATTTTGGCCCAACCGGACGAACAATCACCATTCGTGGTCGAGTCGTCCCGGTTTCAGGGTTCCGTCGCCGAGTTGGAATTGCGTCACGAACCGACTGGTGCCGTCCGGACATTTTTTCACCGTCCCGCGGCCAACCACCTCGCGCGCGGCACCCGCATTTTGTTGAAGGCGCTCTTGTGCCTGCTGCTTTGCCTGCACGTCGTCGGCTGCCGCCAGGCGTCCGGTCCGGCCATTCCCGTGCAGGAAGTTCATCTTTGGTCGGTGCCGTCTGAAGGCGTGCTTCAACCCGCGGCGCGCAGCTTGACCATCGGCAATCAGGGAGAGGTGATTGCTTTGGACACCGCTGGGCGCGTGCTGGTTTACGCGCCGGACGGCTCCATCGCGCGTCAATGGCGAATGCCCGACAGCAAGATTGGAAAGCCCGAGGGCGTCGTCGTTCTTCACGACGGCCGCGTGATTGTCTGCGATACTCACTACCATCGCGTCGTTGAATTTCACGCGGACGGCACCGTGGCCCTGATGTTCGGAAAAGAAGGCCAGGGTCCGGGCGAATTCATTTATCCGGTCGCCGTCGCCAAAGACGCGCAGGAAAATTTGTATGTCGCGGAATACGGTTCGAACGATCGAGTGCAAAAATTCACTTCCGAGGGGCGCTTTCTTCTCGCGTTCGGCAGCTTCGGCACCGCGCCCGGGCAATTCCAGCGTCCCTCCGGCCTGGTTTGGCGCGATGGAAAAATTTACGCAGCGGACGCTTTCAACAATCGCATTCAAATTTTCACCGACGACGGTAAGTTTTTAAAAATTCTCGACTCCACCAATCAACCGCTCTCGTTGCGCTTGCCGTACGATTTAAAACTGGGAGCGGACGACGCATTGTACGCCGTTGAGTACGGCGCGGGCCGCGTGACCCGGCTTGATTTGGACGGCCGAACGCTCGGGCGGTACGGCACCCCCGGCAGCGGCCTCGGGCAATTCGCCACCCCTTGGGGACTTGCCGTCGACGCAAAAAAAAGGATTTACGTGGCGGACACCGGAAACCGCCGCGTTGTCGAATTACAAATGCCATGAAACCAATGCCTCGCCTTGCAGTCTTTCTGCTCGCGTCGACATCCATCGCCTGTTTGCTTTGCGAAATGTATCGGCTATGCCCGATGCGTTTCTTCACGCTCGCCGTATTTGTGCCGGCGTTTTGTGTGCTGGTCGCCATGGCTGTTTACGACGGTTTGCGCGGCGACGGCCAGTTGTGCCGGATGGTCGCCATCGGCGCAATTGCCGGATTTCTCGCCGCGGTGTCTTACGACATCTTTCGGCTGCCATTCGTGTTCTCAAAACAATGGGGATTGGCCGGCGTGGTCCCGGCGCTGCCGCTCTTCAAAGTCTTTCCCCAATTTGGCGCGATGATTCTTGGCGAACCGGACGCCACCTCGCTCGCCGCAAACGTCCTCGGCTGGCTGTACCATTTCAGCAACGGCGTCACCTTCGGTGTGATGTATGCCGCCATGGTGAATGGCCAATGGCGTCGCCTCTGGTGGGTGGCCATCGTGTTCGCCGTCGGTCTTGAATTGGCGATGCTGTTCACGCCTTATCCGGCCACGTTTGGAATTCGCGTCACCGCCGTTTTTGTCGCCGTGACGTTGGCCGCGCACGGCATATTTGGAGTCACCATGGGCCGGTTCAGTATTAGCCTCGATACCAAGATGGCCAAATGTTAAGTCCCCGCCAATGGCTGTTGAATCTCGTGCCGCCTCCCCGGAAACGGGTGACGCTCGGCGCGGTTTTGCCATTGGCCATTTTTCTGCTCGTGTTTGTTGGCGCTTGTTTTTGGGTAAGCTGGCGGCATCTCGTTGCCTTTTCCAACCTCGCGCCATTTTGGCTGCTGATCCTCAGCGTATGGATTTGGTGGTTTCAAGTGGCGGGTTACAGCGGGCTGAAAGGATTTCGCTCCACCATCGCACTCCTGACGCGTTTGTGCGTGTTGGGCCTTTTCATTCTGGCGCTCGCTGAACCCCGGGTCGTTCGACGAAACACTGGCCTTGCCGTCATGTATGCCATGGATATCTCCGATTCAATGGGCGAAAACGTCTCGGACAAATCTCTGGCGTATATTTTAAAAACCGCCAGCGCAAAACCGGAAAAAGACGCGGCGGGCATGGTCGTGTTCGGGCGCGACGCCGCGGTCGAACTTCCCCCGCGCCTGAGTTTTCCTTTCGAAGTCATCAATGCCCGCGTAGCCAAGGACGGCACCGACCTCGCCCGCGCGCTCTCTCTCTCGGCTGCGATGGTGCCGGAAGACCGCCAGGGACGAATCGTCTTGGTCAGCGACGGTGTGGAAACCGAAGGCAACGTGTCCGGCATTCTCGACGATTTGAAATCCCGGCACGTGGCAGTGGACGTCCTGCCGGTTCAATACGATTTCCAGCACGAAGTCTGGCTGGAGCGCCTCGATTTGCCGCGCCAGGTCAGGATCGGTGAAACCTACGAAGCCACCGTCTTGTTGAATTCATTGCAGGCCGGCGATGGAAAACTGGTGCTGCGCGAAAACGGAAACGTGATTGCTGAACAAACCGTGCATTACGAGCGCGGCAAAAATCGCTACGCTCTTCCGCTTTATTTGCGCGAGCCGGGCTATTACGAATACGTCGCCACCATCGAGCCTCCCGCCGGTCAGGATGGCTGGCAGGAAAATAATACGGCCATCAATTTTCTTTACCTCAAAGGCGAGGGAAAAGTTTTGCTGGTCACCGATCCGCAAGGCGACCCGCGCGATTGGGAAACGTTGGTCAAGGCCCTCAAGGAAGCCAAGCGCCTCGTCGAAGTGCGCTCCGCACTTGAGTTCCCGCGTGATGCCATGTCCCTCATGCCTTACGACTGCGTGGTCTTCGTCAACGCCCCGGCGGACAGCTTCGATCCCGTTCAAATGCAATCGTTGCGCGACGCCGTCTACAACCAGGGCGTCGGCTTTCTCATGGTCGGCGGCAAAAATAGTTTCGGCCCCGGCGGTTATCATCGCACGCCCATCGAGGAAGCGCTGCCGGTGGATATGGACATCGCGCAGAAAAAAGTCCTGCCCAAGGGCGCACTCGTGATCGTGTTGCACACCTGCGAATTTCCCGAGGGAAACGTCTGGGCCAAACGCATCGCCAAGGAAGCCATCCGCGTCTTGGGCGCGCAGGACGAAGTGGGTGTGCTGATTTACGGCGGCTCCAGTGGCGATCAATGGGTTTTCCCGCTGACTCCGGCCAGTGAATACGAGCACCTCGTCACCTTGATCAATCAATGCGAACCGAGCGACATGCCCAGCTTCGAAAGCATCATGCAAATGGGTTTCACTGGTCTCAAAGCCAGTGATGCCGCGGCCAAGCACATGATTATCATCAGCGACGGCGACCCTTCGCCTCCCACGCCCGAGTTGGTCAAACAATTCGTCGTCCAAAAAATCAGCGTCTCAACCGTCGTCATCAATCCCCACGGCGGAGTGGACATTTCGGCGATGGAATCTCTCGCCGGGGTAACCGGCGGGCGCCATTACCTGGTCATGGATCCGAACGAACTACCGTCGATTTTTATCAAGGAGGCAAAAACGCTCAAGCGCAGCATGATTCAAAACACGACCTTCGTGCCGGCGGTCGAATTCACTTCGCCGGTGCTCAAAGGCATCGATGCCATGCCGCCGTTGCACGCGTATGTGCTGACCACTCCCAAACCGCGATCCGTCACCATTCTGAAAGGGCCCGCGAAGGATGAAGTCAATCCGGTGCTGTCCACGTGGCGCTTCGGCTTGGGTAAAACGGCCGCGTTCACTTCGGACCTCGCGCCCAACTGGGCTTCCGAATGGGTTGGTTGGAAACAATATGAGGCGTTCGTCAAACAATTGATGATTGAAGTTTCCCGCGTCGAGCAGCACTCCGATTTATTTGTCCAAACGTTCGCCTCCGGTGATGAAGGCGTGATCATGGTCGAGGACTATCATCCTGAGGAAACGATGTTGGATGTGCAGGCGCAAATCAACGGGCCGCACGAGCGCGCGAGCAGCGTGGCGCTTAAACAGGTCGGTCCGCGGCGTTACGAAGGCCGCTTTCCGCTCTGGGGCAAGGGCCGATATCAAGTGGCCCTCGCGGGTGTGGGCGCCGGTCGCAACGAACAAACCATGGGCGGATTCGTCGTTGCGTATTCGCCCGAATATCTCCGCTTTCGCTCCGATCCCGTCACGCTGCGCCGGATTGCCGAACAAACCGGAGGCCGGATTCTTTCCGGGCAGGAAACCGGCAAGGACCTGTTCGCCATCCCGCGCGAACCCAAGGAAACCTCCAAATCCATTCTGGACCTGCTGCTGATTTTATTGGCGTGCCTGATTCCCCTCGATGTCGGCATCCGCCGCGTGCAATTGGATTGGAGCGTCATCCGCGGATGGTTCAGAGCGAGCCGCAAAACGGAATCAACCGAAACCTTGGGCGCGCTGTTAAAATTAAAAGAAAAAGTGCGGGAATCAACCGATGCCGGCCGCCAGGGCGCGCCGGTGAAGTTGCCGCCCGCCGCGCCTCGCCCCGCACCGGCGCCCACGACCAAACCCGCGGCCACCGAGCCGCCATCGGAGCAGGATCCACAACAATCTACAACCGGAAGGCTGCTGGCCATCAAACGAAAACGCCAGCAGGGAGACAAAAGCGATGACACGAAACCATAAGATCAATGTCCAAAGGAGAACACCATGAGCGACTTGGAAACATTACAGGCCGAGGCTAATCAATTCAAAGACGACTTCCGGCGGATTCTCGATGAAGTCCACAAAGTCATCGTCGGGCAGAAGCGAGTCGTGGAATGCACCGTCACCGCGCTCATCGCCGGCGGAAACGTCCTCCTCGAAGGCGTGCCTGGATTGGGCAAGACCGAACTCGTCAAGACTTTGGGCCACGCGCTCGATCTTGAGTTTCGCCGCATCCAATTCACACCCGACCTGATGCCCGCCGACATCATCGGGACCAACGTCATGACCGCCGATCCGGGCGGCTCTTATCGCTTCGACTTCCGGCGCGGGCCAATCTTCACCCAGTTGCTGCTGGCCGACGAAATCAACCGCGCCACACCCAAAACGCAATCGGCCCTGCTCGAAACCATGCAGGAAGGTTCCGTCACAACCGGTGGCGTAACGCACCAGCTCAAGCCGCCGTTTTTTGTGCTGGCCACGCAAAACCCCATCGAGCAGGAAGGAACTTATCCGCTGCCCGAAGCGCAGTTAGACCGGTTCATGTTCAAGGTCACCGTGCCGACCCTTGGCCGCGCTGAGTTGAACGAAGTCGTCACGAGAACTATTCTGAAGCGCTCGGTCACGATTGCAAAAATCATCAGTGCGGATCGCATCCTTCAACTGCGCCAGGTATTGGACAAAGTGGTGGTGGCTGATCCTATCCGCGACTACGCCGTGCGACTGGTGCTGGGGACGCATCCGGATTCGGACATCGCGCCCGAGCGCATCAAGCGTTACGTGAAATGGGGCGCCAGCCCGCGCGGCTGCCAGGCGCTGATTCGCAGCGGACGCGTCCGTGCGCTGGCCGAGGGCAGGGCGCACGTTTCGACCGATGACATCCGCGATTTCGCGGTCGAGGCTTTGGGACACCGGCTGCTCCTGAATTACGATGGACAAGCCGACAACGTCAGCGTGTTCGACCTCGTGAAGGAACTCGTGACTCACGTTTCCGTGGAGGCATAACCGTGCAACCGCTCGCGCCACGACCTCAATTGACCTCGCTGCTGCCGAACAGCGTGCTTGACCGGCTGGAACGATTGCGCATTCGCCCGGTCAGCCGCCGCACCAGCCGGAGCCGGGGTGAGCATTTGTCCGGCAAGGGCGGCACCAGCACCGAATTTTGCGATTACCGCGACTACGTCCCCGGCGACGACACCCGGTTCGTGGATTGGAATATTTTCGCCCGCCTGCATCGGCCTTATTTGAAACAATTTCACAAGGAGGAAGAGCGCCACGTCGTGCTGCTGATCGACGCCTCGGCTTCGATGAAATTTGACGGCAAATTGGATCTTGGAAAACAACTGGCCGCCGCTTTCGGCATGATGGGGCTTTTGAACAATGAACGCGTCAGCGCCTACGCCTCGCACCAAGCCAACGACGCGCCCGATCGGCTTCCGCCGTGCCGTGGCCGCGCGAGTCTGCGCACGGTATTTCAATTTATTGAAGGCATCGACGGGCGCGGCGACGCTCCGCTCGACCGTGCGGTGGAACGGTTGCTGCGGCATCACAGCGGCCGCGGAGTATGCCTGATCGTCTCGGACTTTCTGACCTTCGGCGATCTCAAACGCAGCTTCAATCTGCTCTACTCCGCCGGCCTCGAACCGTTCGGCGTTCAAATCCTAAGCCCGCGCGAAATCGATCCCGACCTCGCGAGCGATTTGCGGTTGGTGGATTCTGAAACTCAGGAAACGCTCGACATCTCCACTAGTTCAGACCTGATGAACCTCTACCAGGAATATCGCCTGGGATTGGAGCAGGAGTTGTCGATGTTGTGCCGGCGTCGCTCTGGACAATTTTTATCCGTCAGTTCAACGACGCCCGCCGAATCCGTGTTGTTCGACCAATTGCGACGAAAGGGGTGGCTCGAATGAACTGGGGAGGTTTCCAGGCATTGAGTCATCTCTGGCTCGCGGCGTTGCTCGCGCCGCTGGTGCTGTTTTATTTTCTGAAGCTGAAGCGCCCGCGCGCAGAAGTCCCCTCGCTCGTCTTGTGGCGTCAGGCCTTGCAGGACCAGCGGGTCAACTCGCCGTTTCAAAAATTCAAAAAGAACCTGCTGTTGCTGCTGCAAATCCTGCTCTTGATTCTTCTCATCCTCGCCGCCCTGCAACCGTTCTGGCGCGGCGGTCCGGGAAAACAGCGTCGCCTGCCGGTGCTCGTGGATTGTTCCGCCAGCATGGGCGCATTGGACAAGCCGGGCGGCATCAGCCGCTTGGACGAGGCCAAGCGCCGCATTCGCCAGATGATTG
The DNA here is from genome assembly GCA_036272195.1 of Verrucomicrobiia bacterium. Classification (GTDB taxonomy): domain Bacteria; phylum Verrucomicrobiota; class Verrucomicrobiia; order Limisphaerales; family DASXHY01; genus DASXHY01. The sequence goes on from DATAZE010000015.1 coordinate 8,807, forward strand.
ACGGCCTCGCCTCCGACCAGGAATTATGCCTCGTCTCCTTCGATAACACCGCCCGCCAGCGCACAGGTTTTACGAATAACAAGCGCCTCCTTCGTGACGCATTGGACCAGATCGAAGTGGAAGACGTGCCCAGTGATCTCGAACAGGCGTTGCGGCTCGTGCAGGCCATGGGCCGAAGCGAACCGTTTGACGAAGCGCTTCTGTTCTCCGACGGCAATTTCCCGCCGCGCGTCAATTTCGACCTATCCTTCAAATTGAATTACCAACGCCTCGCGCCTGCCGGACAGAATTTCGGCATTACCGCCCTCAGCGCCCAACGCTCGGTCACCGGCGGATGGGACGTGTTCGTGCAGATTGAAGGCTCGCCGGACACGGAAGGCAACGCCTCGGTCGAATTGCTCCAGGACGGCACGGCCGCTGGAAATGAACGCATCACTCTCGGCCGCGGTCGCGCGCAACGGATGGTATTTCAAGTCAGCGGCGACCGCGCGGCCTCGTTGCGAGTGCAACTGACACCGGATGGCTTTGATTCCCTCGCCGCCGACAACACCGCGTACCTCGACCTCCCACAATCACGTCCCTTGCGGGTCTTCGTTCCCAAATCAATGATTTCCTATCGGCTCGCCCTGCAGGGCATCGCTGGCATCGAAGTATTCCCGCAGGCGACCAGCGACGAAGCCTCGGGCGCATTTGATGTGGTGATGAGCGACCGGCCGCAAGACATGAATCTCCCCGCGCGCACGCGCTTGTCCGTCGGGTTTATTCCTACTGAATTGCAGCGCTTCGTGGAACCCGGCACCAACGTTTCAGAAGTCGTCGATTGGCGTCGCGATGCGCCCGTGTTGCGGCACGTGCAATTGGCCGACCTCGTCATCCTTGCCCAACCCCGCTTCACTGCGAACGCCGGGGAAGGGGACTTGGAGAATCTCGGCTGGGAAGTGCTTATTCACGGCCAGCGCGGGCCGCTGCTGGTGCGCAAGCAAGGCTCCGATGCGGTTCAATTCGCGCTGCTATTCAACACCGACCGCTCCACGTTGCCTTACCGGGTCGGCTTCCCGATTTTCGTCGCCAACATCGTGCAGGCCGCGTTGGAGCAGGCTGGCCTTGCCGAGGTCGACGCCAATCGCACCGGCGTGTTGCCTCCCGTGGCGCTCGCCTCGCGTCACCGTTACGACATCGAAGCACCCCAACAAAAGCTCGAACCTGTAACCGCCGACGAACACGGAATTGTCTCCGGCGTGCGCGCCTCGCGGACGGGCTATTATTCCATTTTGGAGAATGGCGCAAAGCAGCGTCAACTGGGCGCTTCTCTGCTCTCGCCCACCGAGACCAGCCTGGCCGGCGTCGAACAAATTCAATTTAACGAGCGATTGCAGGTGGCCGCCGCCTCCGTCCCCGTAAAATCGGACCGGCCGCTCTGGCCCTCGTTGCTGATGTGTGGAATGGGAGTATTGATGGTTGAATGGTGGTTCTTCCAACGCAAACCCGGAGGCTGGAAATGAAACGTTTCAGCGTCGGCGCAATTCTGGTCGCAATTCAATTATTCGCTGGGAATGCTGGCGCCGCGGACAAACTTCAGGCGGATCTTATCCCCCAGGGAATTCGCACGCGGAGCGAGTCGTCCATTCCCGTCGAGCTGCGCTTCCAATGGAGCGGTTCGCACATTCTCGAGGGCCGGCTGGAAGTGGAACTTCGCGATGGTAATCAAATTTTGGAGCGCTACCGCAGCGGCGACCTGGCGTTGACGACCGGTGAGCAAAGATTTCGCATGTTATTGCCGCCGCCCATCGAACCGTATTCGGACGAGCAGGTGGAAGCGCATCTGAAATTCGTCGCCGCCCATGAAGTCTATGATTTGGATTATTCCATTATCTCAGTGCCCACCCGCCGCGAGCGCTCGCTCGCCGTGGGGTGGTGCAGCCCCCGCACCGGAACCGACTCGCAGGCATTGAACCTCGGACAAAATCTTCAATTCGAACGCTTCGCACCGCCCTCGGACGACCCCACATCGAAATCGTTGGTCACGACCATGGTCCGGCTGACGCCGGAGGATCTATCACCCCAACCGCTGTCTTACACGGCGTTCGATGTCATGGTCCTCACCGCCGAAGGATTTGCGGAAGCGCGCGAAGGGCAACTCCACGGGCTCGCCCGCTGGGTGAAAGGCGGCGGCAGCCTGTGTGTGTTCGTCCGCGGAAATCTTCAACCGCAACACCTCTCTTTTCTAAATGAACTCGCCGGGACGAATGCTGGCAGTCCGCAATTTTTGGCCGACAGCGCCGGCAATCTTCTGCCCGGCCATGAAAAAATGGCCAGCCTGCGCTCTGGGCTCGGTCGCAGCGTCATCGTTACAGGAAATGACGCTATTGACCCCGTTGTTTGGCGGCGGGCCTCCCTGTTCCTGTGGAAATTCCGTGGCGATCAGGTGCAAGCCATCGAAGAAACCGGTCATTGGGAAATTGCGACGAATAATTTGGACGACATCAATGCCATGGCCTCGCAACCGTCGTATGTCCAAAACCGGATTCGTCAGGCACATGGTCGATGGCCGCAGGGAATGACCTATGGAGACGCTTCCTATTCCGTGCAATCGACCGAATTCGGCGGGAAAGTGATGAGTCAATTGATGCCGAAAACAGTGCGGCTTATTCCCTTTGGCGCCCTCGTCGTCATGCTGGGACTGTTTTTGTTGATGATTGGGCCGTTGGATTATTTCGTGTTGGGCTGGTTGCGACGGCGGCGTTTTACCTGGGTATTATTTCCCGCAACCTGCCTCGCCTTCACGGTGGGGACGGTGGTGATGGCCAATTATTATCTGGGCCGGCACGATCAAAGGCGTTCGCTGACCGTTGTGGACCTGGGCGCGGACGGAACTCCGCTGCGGTGGAACCGCTACGAACTGGTATTCGCGGCCCGTGATCGGCAGGCAGTCACGGAAGTGAAGGATGCGCTTTGGACTGATGTTGCCTCCGTGCAATCCGATTGGAACATAGGCAACGACGATGAAAGCGCCGTCCGCGAATCCGGCCCGCCGTGGTACGAGGGTTCTGTGCCGGTGCATTTCCGTACCAGCGAACCCATCCACCAATGGCGGCCCGTGTTAAACCGCGTTTTTTCCTTTGAGCCTCCGCCCGTGCCGTTGCTTCCGGACTGGCGCGCAGTGGAAGCGGCCTGGCCTGATCTGCCGGCTATTCGGGCGAAGCTTTCCACCAGCAAACCTTTCGCGGGAGATGTGTGCGCAATCTCCGGTCTCAACTCGGCACTTCGCCACGACGGAACGAATAAGATTTTATCCGATTCCATATTGCAGGAATTGTGTCTTGCTGATTCTTCCGGACTGTTCGCTCTCGTTTCGCAAGTTTCTCCCACGGGCGGCGCGAACTATGAAGACCTGCAAGGCATGGACACGCAGGAAAGCGATTCGGCCCTGGCAATCGTTACGCAGAATGGCGATGACATCATCGTTTACCGGAGATTTTTTCATGGAAACTGAATCACCCATCGTTGACATCCAGCAACTAAGCGTCGTGTACGGTCGGCACGTCGCCGTGCGCAACCTGTCGCTGGCCATTCCTCGCGGCGAAGTCTTCGGATTCATCGGCCCTAACGGCGCGGGCAAGACCACCACCATCAAAGTGCTTGCCACGTTGCTGAAGCCGACTTCCGGTACGGTGAGTGTCCTCGGCACCGATGTGACCTTGTCGCCCCAAAACGTTCGCCGCAGCATCGGTTATGTGCCTGATTCGTTTGGCGTGTATGAAGACCTCAGCGTGGCGGAGTACCTGCACTTTTTTGCGGCGGCCTATCGCATCGACCGCAACAAACGCGCTGGCACAGTGAAAGACGTCCTCGCCCTCACGGATTTAAGCAACAAAGCCGGCTCACAAGTGGACGCTTTGTCGCGCGGCATGAAACAGCGCCTGGGCATCGCGCGCATTCTGCTGCAAGACCCGCAATTATTATTGCTCGATGAGCCGGCCAGCGGACTCGACCCGCGCGCCCGGATCGAATTGCGCGAGTTGCTGAAAGAACTTCAGCGCATGGGTAAAACGATTTTGGTTTCCAGCCACATCCTCCACGAGCTCGCGCAGTTGTGCACCCGGATTGGAATCATCGAAGCCGGTCAACTCGTCGCCGAAGGTTCACTCACCGAAATCTATCGAAAACTCGATTTGAAGCGCACCGTGCACGTCCAGATTTCCAATCTCGCTCCGCCGTTGATGGACTCCATTCGCGCCGTGCGCGGCGTTGCTTCGGTGGAAGAAATGGCCGACCGCGTGGCCATTCGCGTGCACGAGGACGAACTGTCCATGGAAGATTTGCTCGATGCGGTGCACGGCCTGGGCGGTCGCATCCGGATGTTCCAGCCGGAGGCCATGGACATGGAAACCGCATTTATGAAATTAACCGAGGGAAAGGTGGCCTGAATCGTGCCGGCATCTGATATATTTCGCCGCCTGCGCCTCGACTGGCCGTTGTTGGGCAAGGAATTGATGGAGCAAGCGGCCCAGAAGCGGATGTATGTCATGCGCGTCGCGTACGCGCTGCTGCTGTTCGGCGCATTTTGTTTTTATTACGCACGATACGTGCGCTACTACGGCGGGATGATGGCGCTGGGAAAAGGACTTGGGCCGTTCATGTTCCTTATCATGGCGCAATCCGCCGCCATCTTCCTGTTTTTGCCGCCGCTCATGGCGGGCGCAATTGCCCAGGAAAAGGAACGCGACACGCTCGGTCTGTTGTTCCTGACCGACCTGACTCCCTGGGAACTTATTCTGCAAAAATACGTCGGCCGGCTCATCCCCATGCTGACGCTGCAATTCCTTTCACTGCCGCTGCTGGCGGTCGCATATTCCCTGGGCGGCGTTTCCGTTGGCATGTTGTGCATCAGCGCTGCAACCTTATTTCTAACCTGCCTGGCCGTCGGTGCGCTGGCGCTGGAATGCTCGGCTCACGAGGCAACCACCTTTCAGGCAGTCGTGCGCTGCTGGGGTCTGTGTCTGGCTTTTGCGATCTGTTGGTGGGCGGGGCTCTCCCGGTTTTGGCTCACGATGGCGCCATTTAATCCGGCGCCGTTCCGCGCCGTTTTCGTCCTTCGCATTTATTACACCGTGGCGGCTTATTTGGTGCCCACGTTTTTGTTTCTCTTGCGTGCGAAGCAGAATCTCGAACCGCGCGCCTTCGTTCAACGTCGCGATCCCTTCGGCCATCAATTCAGGCAAATCGACCAATACTGGAAAGACCTGCGGAAACTTACCCGCGCCATTCTGCGAAAGCGGGACCCCGAAGCCGTCGCCCTCGCCAACGAAGTCGTCCGCAAGGAACTCGGCGTGGCCGTCGACCAGCGGGTGTGGTCGCTGGGCGGATTTCTTCTCGCGCGCATGCAGGTTCCCACCCTGATTGCATTTGCTATCGTTATCGGATTTATCGTTTTTATCTTTTTGTTCTTCGGGATGCTGATGGACCCCAAATCAACGCCGTTCCCGGTCATCGTCGGTGGCTTCTGGATTTTGGCCCTGTTGACCGTCCCGTTCCAAAGCGCCAACGCCATCGCCAGCGAACGAATGAACGAGCGTCTCGGCGCAATTCTCACCACCCCCCTCACGGCCCGGGAAATTCTCGACGAATGGCTCGCGCCCGTTCGTCGCTGGATCCAATTCCTCGTGCGGCCGCTTATTGTTCTTTTCGTGATGGAAGCGATCGTGAAATTCAAAACCCAGGTTCCGGGAGCACGCTGCTTGAACGCGGCCATATATCTCGGCGTTTCTTTCGCGATGATTTTGGTTTATCCGCGGCTCGTGCAATGGACCTGCCTGTGGATTGGCCTGCGGATGCGAAACCAAATCCGCGCGATGATGACGGCCTTGCTCTTAGTGGCCGCGTGGAGTTTTATCCCGGCGGCTCTGGCCGGCTATCTTTTGGAAACCGGCGTGCTGTCCGCCCATTCGAGTGCGGTGCTGAAATTCATCAGTCCGGTCACCGTCATTCGTATCGCCGAAGCGTTCGGCAGCCCGAAATCCGATGTCGTTCCATCACTCGGGCTGTTCATGGGATTCCTTGTTCATTTCGGATTGGCCGCTGCCCTTTGTTGGAAGATGCGTCAAATATGTTTAAGCAAAGCCGATCGTTACCTGGGACGAATTTGAACTTCATTTTCCATTAGGATTCTGTATTGTGCACCGCGTGCCGCATACGCCACTCGTATTGTTGCCTGGAGGGAAGGGGAGCGCTCGCATGAAATGCTCCCTGTGGATTTGCCTTCTATTTTTGGTCGCGGTTTCCGCTTCTGCCCTCGAAGTGCAACAGGTGCGCTGGGGCTTTGACGGCCAGGTTGTCCCTGGGCGGTTTAACCTCCTCTCCGTCCTCGTCGCCAACAATTCGACCACCCCATTCGATGGTACCGTGAACTTCTACAAAAGCCGCGGCCTGGAAGACCGCGTCGGCGCTATTTATGCAGCCCCCTGTTATCTATCACCGTTGGCGACGCGCTGGGTGCAATTTTATGTCTACATAGACAATCAATACGACCAATGGCGGCTGGAATGGGGCCGTGGCCCGGATGCGCGTCACGATGTGGACCCGCCCAAGTGGGGCCCGCCCGCGCAAGTGCTCCTTTCCGATTCCGAATTGACTGTGAACGTCGCCGGTCCGTTCCGCCAATTTCCCGATGAACTCTTCCCTCCCTCCGCGGCCGCAACCAGCGGCCTGGCCAGCCTCCTGCTGGATCATGTGCCGCGCTGGGAACCGGCGAAACGCCGGGCGTTTCTCGACTGGCTCCGCGCCGGCGGCAAGGTCCACGTGTTGCTGGGCGTCGATGGCCGCTATCCGGTTTTTGCGGATGAACTCAGCGTGTTGAATTCACCCGTGGACCGCGCGCGGATTGGCTCCGGCCTCGCCGTGCACCACTCCGCTACCGCCGCACAAATTCAGAAAAAAGATATCGACGACGATTCCGAAAAAAAATCCAAACCGGAAGACAACGGCGCAATTTCTCAATCCACCAACAAATTCTTCGCCGCTGTGTCCGGACTGAGCCGTGCCCGTCTCAATTGGGGGTTAATCTATCTTCTCGCCGTCCTGTATCTCGGATTCGTGGGTCCCGGAAACTATCTGGCCGGCCGTCGGCTGCCGGATTACCGCTTGCGTATCGGGTTGCTTCTCGCAACCGTCGCAGGCTTCGCGCTGCTCTTCAACTTTGTTGGCCGCCGTGGCCAGGGCGAAGCCAGCGTGGTCCACACGCTTTCCTACGCGCGCGCAATTGATGGCGACACCTACGACGTCATGCAATGGATCAATGTGTTCGCCACCCGCGGCGGAAATTACACCATCACTCACGCCGCTCCGCATAACATCTATTTTACCGGCCAGGATAACGAAGCCGTCAACGGTGTGATTCAGAGCGGCAAAGACGGGCGATTTACTTTGGACATGCCGATGTTTTCGCGCCGTGGATTGCTGCACGCGGCGGAAATGAAAGGCGCGGACATCGCTGTCAAAATTGTGAATTGGGAGGGAGCCGATAAATTGAAACAATTGACTTTGTCGGCCCAGTCCGATTTCACGAAACAAATTGTCGAAGGCTGGCTCGTGCAGGGCGACCGGATTTATACGATGAAACTTGCGGGTGGCCAGTTGGAATTTGAAGACAAAACCAAACAATCCCTCAGGTCGTCATTATCGCCGTCCGGCCCGCAGCAGGGTTCATATAATTATTATGGGAATTCGGGTGAAAATGATCCCAGCGACGCCGATGTGGAGAAGGAATTTCGGAAACTCGTAAAACCATTGATCGCCTGGAGCCTTGGTCTTCAGGATTCGAAGGATCAGGACGCTTCGTCCCGAACGGCCGATGGACGGGTGGAATTGTTTCTCTTCGCTCGCAGCCCCCAAAGTTTTGGCGTCAGCGGCCCGCAATTTGGCCGCGAAATCGGCTATGTGCTTTATCGCCTCGACCTGTTCAAACCCGGATCGTGAGAGGAAACCATGAGTGATTCGAACCAACCGATCATCGAAATTCGCGACTTGTCCCACGCCTACAAGCGCCAGTTGGCGCTCCAGGGCGTCAGCTTCTCGGTCGAACCCGGTTCCATCCACGGGTTCGTGGGACCAAACGGCGCGGGCAAAACCACCACGCTAAAAATCCTGGCCACCCTCCTCAAGCCGCAGCGCGGCACGGTTCGCGTCTTCGGCCTGGACATCGTGGCCGATTACAAAAAAGTGCGGCGCAAGATCGGTTTCATGCCGGACCATTTCAGCCTCTACCGCCAGATGACGGTGCAGGAATATCTCGATTTTTTCGCTGCCGCGTACGGAATGGACGTCGCGGAGCGAAACCGCGTCGTCGGCGATGTGCTCGACCTCACCGACATGGCCGCGCGCCGCAGCGATTTAATCAAAGGCCTCTCCCGTGGCATGCAGCAACGCGTCAGTCTCTCTCGCGTCTTGGTTCACGACCCGACCTTGCTCCTCCTCGACGAACCGGCCAGCGGCCTCGACCCGCGCGCGCGAATCGAATTGATGGAAATCATCCAGGAGCTTCGCCGTATGGGTAAAACCATTTTCATCAGTTCACACATTTTGTCCGAGCTGGCTTTGCTGTGCGATAGCGTCACCATTCTGGATCGTGGAACTGTCCGTTACAGCGGCTCAATGACCGGCCTGAGTCAAAGTAATGGCGAAATAGTGGATTACCTTCTCTCGCTGGCGGAGGACCATCCCGACATCGAAAGCGCCTTGCGGAAAATCAATGGTGTCGTCGCCATCACGAAGGCGGGAAAAGTGCCGCAATACCGCGTGAGTTTTCAACGGAAGCAGACCGACCCCAACACATTGCTGCGCGCCATACTCGAATCCGGCGCGCAAATCCTTGGTTTCCAGGAAATCGTGCGCCAGCTCAACCAGGCCTTCATGGATCTCACTGAACCCGGCGTGCCGCCCATGATAAATATCGCCGATCAGGAACAGCCGCCGCTGCCCGCCGCGGTTCCTCCCGGAGGAACGTCATGAAATTACCCGCCCTGGCACTGTTCGAACGCGCCCTGCGCCTCGAGACGCGCTCCCTCACGTTCTGCGGCGCGCGCGTCGGGTTGCTGGCGATTATCCTGCTCATTCTCCTTCCCATCCAGACCATGGCACGAGTCGGATGGTACGGAGCCCCCGGACTGCATTTTCTTCAGGAGATGGTCTGGGTGAACCTCGTGTTTATAACCCTCGCCGGATTGAGTTACTTCACATCCGCCATCACTGAGGAAAAAGAGGAAATGATGCTTGGGCTGCTGCGAATGACGAACCTCAACCCGGTCGCAATCTTGTTGGGAAAATCGACGAGCCGATTGATTGGCGCGTTATTGCTCTTGCTCGTTCAAGTGCCGTTCGTGTTGCTGGCGGTCACGCTGGGCGGCGTGGGCCTGCACCAGGTCGCTGCTGCTTATGTCACCTTGCTGGCCTACCTTTTCTTCCTCTGCAACTTTGCGCTGCTGTTTTCCGTCATCTTCCGCAACACCGCCACGGCCACCGCCATCGCGCTCCTCCTGCTTTTTCTGTTTTTCTTCGGATCTTACTGGGCGGCCGGAATTGAGCGGGGGCTCGCCTCGCATTATCGCAGCGATCTCCAACACGGCCTCTGGCCGGCCGTCACCAAAACCATCGAGCTCTGGCGTCGTACCACTCCCTCGGAACGGCTCGGAATCATTTTCCAAACCGGCTTCGCCGAACCGATCATCTGCTTTCAAGTCGTGAGTGACTTCTTGATGGGAGTATTTTTCTTTCTGCTCGCCTGGGCGCTTTTTGACCCGTGCACGCGCGAAGAAAAAGACGCCGCGCCGGCGCGCCGATGGATCTGGCGTCGCACCAGCCGCCGCAGCCGAATTCCGCAGGGCCTTATCGGAGCCGCGGCGATTTCCTGGAAGGATTTCACATTCGTCAGCGGCGGAAAAATCGGCCTGCTCGTAAAGTTCGTCGTCGTTGGACTGCTGATAGCGCTCTGCAACATCATTGCTGTGGAAACCGACTCAACTCTCACCCGCCAATTTGAAGGGGCTGCCTTGATTTGGATTTCCCTGATCACGACCGCAGTCTGGCTGGCGCTGGAAGCCTCCCGCGTTTTTAAGGACGAAGTTCGCTGGAAGACCCTCTCGTCCTTGATGACGCTCCCGTTCTCCGTGAGTCACCTCGCGTATCGCAAAGTCGCCGGTGTTCTCTTTGGCACGCTTCCGCTCCTGGCTTATTTCGTGATCGGCGTGATGCTGGTGCCGGACAAGGTTGGGGATTTTATCGGGGAGATATTCAAGGAACCCACAGCTTTAGGGATGATGCTGGTGGCGATTTTCCAATACCTTCTCTTTCTTCATCTCACCGCATTTTTGTCCCTCGTGCTCAAACGCGGTGCGCTGCCGGTCGCGATCGTCATCCAATATCTGGGCGGCTCATTTTTTCTGGGGTTCATGTCCATGTTCCTGGTCTTCGCTGGCGGTGGCGGCGCGGAAGTGTTTCCGTTTTTTATTATCCTGATTTGTATCGTATTGACCGGGGTGCTGCACCGCGCCATTGGATTCCGGCTCGTCCGCGCCGCGGCTGAGGAATGAAGACAAACCATTCGCGCGTCTGGTTCGCCGTGCCAGCAACCGTTCTGTTGGCCGGCCATCTCGCCCGCGCCGCTGTTGGTCGCGTGCCCGCCGTGCCCGCCAGCGATTTTCTCAACTCCATCGGCGCCAACTCGGCCATCGCTTCCCGCGGCGAGAGCCTCGAGAAAACTATCGAATGCGCCGGTTATCTCGGCCTGCGCTGGTTTCGGGCAGGCGTCGAGGGTAATGTCCCGGTCGCGCAATTCATCGAACTGCATCGGCAGACTGGCGTGCGTTTCAGTTGGGGGTTGGGCAGCGGCGGTTCGAATATTCCCAAACTCATCGAGACCGCCAAACCGTTGGCCGAAGCCGGCGCTCTCCTCGCCTTAGAAGGGCCCAATGAGCCGAACAACTGGGGCATCAGTTACCAGGGCGAGACGGGTGGACGAAACCAATCCTGGGTGCCAGTGGCCAAATTGCAGGCCGCTCTCTATCAGGCGGTAAAAAGTGATCCCGTTCTAAAATCGTATCCCGTGTGGTCCATCACCGAAGGTGGCGCGGAAACCGACAACGTCGGATTGCAATTTCTCACCATTCCGGAGGGCGCTGGCAGACTTTTACCCGCCGGTACCAAGTACGCCGATTTTGCCAACGTCCATAACTACATTTATCACCCAAACGCAGCGGGTCTTGAGGACAACAAAACGTGGAAAGCCGCCGAGCCCACCGCCGCCTGCAAGGTCGATGGCCTTTATGGCGAGTACGGCCAAACCTGGGCCCGGCATTACGCGGGCTATTCCGAAAAAGATCTGTTGACGCTGCCGCGCGTGACGACCGAAACCGGTTGTCTCATCGATGGCGCCGTCACCGAAGAAATTCAGGCCCTGAACCTTCTCACGCTGTATTTGGACCAATTCAAACGCGGCTGGAGTTACACCGCCGTCTATCTCTTGCGCGATCGCGTCGATGAAGGCGGCAACCAAACTTTCGGTTTCTACCGGCGCGATTACACGCCGCGCAAAGCGGCTTTGTATCTTCACAACCTGACCACGCTGCTCGCCGATCGCGGTCACCTCAGCAAACCAGGCAAATTGGATTACTCAATCCCCAACGAACCCGACACCGTGCACGACCTTCTTCTGCAAAAAAGCGACGGAGTATTCGAATTGATCGTCTGGGCTGAGCAACTCAAAGGCGCAAGCGACATCCGCGTGGATCTCGGCGCCACCCGCGCCATTGTTTCAATTTACGATCCCACGACCGGCATCTTGCCCGTGAAAACGTTGACCAACATCCATTCAATCCCGCTGTCGCTCAGTGACCATCCCTTGGTGATGGGGTTGGGAAATTGAGAAGACCAACTCCGCCGGCATATATCTATCGGCACCCCACTGAATTCCGCGATGTCATTGCCCTTATCTTGGGGATTTGCCGCGTGGTATGGCTCAGATTTGATGCAGTGATTTTTTGGGCGTCAAGGTTTCTTCAGTAATACGAAGCATAAATAAATAAAAGCCAGCGCGCCGCAGCTGTAAAGTAAGATTCGAAACGTGATGGCCGTTGTCTGTGCTGCCTCCTGTGACTTGCGGCCCCGCACATAGAGGCCCACCAATCCGGCCAGCACTGGAATAGCAGCAACCACAATAAAAGAGGTGGGAGCACCGCCACGAACCGTCAGGAGAGGAACAAAATCACGCCGCCGACAACCACTGGAACCAGGTTGATAATCAATCCCTTCGACGACGCCCTGCCTGTGCGCCTGGCCGCGGTAATACCGCGCAGAGCGAACACGCCCAGCAGAAGGGGAACGAGAAAAACCACAAGAACGGTTGGTGGAATGTCTTCGGCAAAGACGGGTGTGAAAATCGTCGAGCCCCGGATGGGGCGAAAGAAAAATGCCGTGGCGCATTCTTTCGCCGCATTTCCCTTACCCCTTCAATCTCACGACTCGCGCGGCCCGGCTGTGTATCCTGTTGACCGGCTGCCGGATAAAATTTTTCGGGAACCTTTAAATTTTCGGGAACATTTCTTCCGCTGGTACCTCACCTTTACGTCCTGAAGGCATTAACCCGAAGCAATCGTGAACCACATTATGAATAAACCTTCCAAATCCATTGCAATTCGTTGTTTTCTCCTGGTGGCGGCGACCTGGATCGTATTCCCAACCTCCGGCCATGCGCAGGGAGCTACCGCCACCATCGCTCAAATAGGGAGCTCGAGCGGAACCTTTGATTATATGCTCACCCTGCACAATACCGGGACTCTTGATCTTAACAGTTTTTGGTACGGCTGGACGGATTTCGGCAATAATCTTCCCTCGAACCCGTCCACTGCGGGAAATTCAATCGGTTGGGCCAACGTGCTCGACTTCAATTCCATCCAGTGGCAAAACACCACCGGCGCCTCGGCGCTCGCGCCCGGTCAATCAGCGACCTTCACATTTTTCAGCACTTCCACCCTGGCACAAATCACCACGTCCCCTTCCGGCGAATCCGTTGCCTATACGACTGATTCGATTCAATTCAACCAGGCAATTCCGGGACAAAGCACGCCGGTGTTTTCTCCCACCGTCGTAACCGTGCCGGAGCCTTCCCTGGGCATCCTGTCTATCAGCTCGCTTCTCCTGTGCGCTTTGCGACGCCGGTCTGCCTGACCATTCGCGGAATCGCACCGTTTACAAGTCGGGAATAATCGTCCCGACTTTATCTATTACCTTGGTGAGCAGATCGTCTGGCGTAAATTTTAAGTCCCGTGGCGGATTCGCCAACGGAGTTTTCATCAAAGGATGATCGATCGCGGGCGTTTCCAATCCCAGCTTCTCCCGCACGCGCTGAATGGAAACCAACTCCGCCGGCATAATATCTATCGGCGCCCCACTGAATTCCGCGATGTCATTGCCCTTGTCTTTGAGATTTGCCGCGTGGTAATCCGCGGCTTGAAGCAACGCTTTCTTGAGCCCGTCCGAATCCTCCCAATGTCCAAAAATATCTTCATACGCTCCCAGTTCCAAATCACTCAGATTTTTATTCCCTTCCAGGTAGCGATGCAAGGCGATCACCAGGCGGGGAACGGCGTGTTTCCAGGTCCAGGGCGTCAGCGATTCGTCCTCGCGACTCTGCTCCAGCCGCCGACCCATCCACCCGGCTTCGGCCCAGCCGTTGAGTGAGAAGCAAAGAATTCCGCATTTGCCGGCGTCAAGTATCGACGGCGCAAAGTTGCTCGCTTTAATTTTATTTTCCGTCCGATCGTAAGAGCGGCATTTGATGCGTATTCTCCAAAACATGTCGAGAGCGGCCAGCGAAAGCTCCGTCCAACCACCGGCATTACCGCGCGAGATTTCGACAACTCCGTGCCGTGCGTACCAATTCCCCAGATAAGACAGGTTTTGCGCCATCCCGCGGCAATCACCTTCGGATGCGGCTGTGACCAGCGCTTTGGGGATGTCGTCAGCCTCTTTCGGGAGGTAATTGGCGCGCCCGCCGGTTTGCCGCTCCACCCACGCCAAATATTGGCTGGTCAATTTGTCATAATTATAACTCATGAATTGTTTGTGACTTGGAGCCCGTCCACTTTTAGAGGTGTTGTTTTCAAATGGCGAACAGCAAAATCGATGAAAGCACTCACCCGAACCGGCAGGACGCGTTGTCCGGCATAAACAACATGGATCGGCATATCTTTGGCTTTCCACTTTGGTAAAACTCGCACCAGGTCGCCGGATTCAAGCGACCCTTCTACCAACCAATCCGGCAACAGGGCGACACCGAGGCCAGTCCGCACCGCCTCACGGACGCTTGTGATCCCTTCGGCGATCAATACCGGCGAGATTTGCAGCGTTTGTTTTGCTCCCTCGCGATCAAAGAGCGTGATCTCCTTGGAACTCCAGAATTGCGAACCCATCGCCGAAATCCACGGCCATGATTTGAGGTCCGCCAGCCTTTTGACCGAAGGCTTGCTTTTCACGAGATCTGGCGATGCCACCAGTCGAAGAGTCATCGCACAAGCAAACCTGGCAATCACGCTTTCATCCGCAATTTTTCCCGGCAGGATTCCCACGTCGCAACCCTCTTGAATCATATACATCGGGCGATTGGTCAGGGAAAGTGTCGCCGTCATCTTTGGATTTTCCCGCAGGAACTGGCTGAGAATCGGTGTCACCACCCATTGCCCCGTGTCCACCGTCGCAAATAAACGCAGATTTCCGCTCAACGTCGTGCAATCTTCACGCAACCGCCGGTCGGCCATTTCCGCTTGAGCCAGCATCGCTTTGGCATCCGCCAGCATCCGCCGCCCCGTCTCGGTGAGGCCCATCCGATGCGTGTCACGCCGAAGCAGCGCCGTGCCGCACAATTCCTCCAGCGCCCGCAACTGCCGGCTCAAGCTGGGCTGGGAAATCCTCAATTGCCGCGCTCCCGCGGAAATACTCCCGCATTCCACGATGGAAACGAAGGCGCGGAGCAATGTGAGATCTTCAAAGGCTCTCATGCAAATCCTGTATGACAGTTATAGGCAATCAGCGTCTACGCGAAAAGGTAATATTCGGCTATGCTCTCTCGTTACCAAAAGCTGATAACTCAAACCAAAAACAAAAATATGAAAATCGTCGTCATCGGAGGCACCGGATTGATCGGAGCCAGATTGGTTAAAAAACTTGGCGAACAAGGGCACGAAGCCCTCGCAGCTTCGCCCTCGCGCGGCATCGATGCCTTCACCGGCAAAGGCCTGGCGGAAGCTTTGAAAGGCGCACAAGTCGTCGTCGATACCTCGAATGCTCCTTCCTGGGAGGCTACCGCCGTGATGCAATTCTTCCAGACCTCGACCCGCAATCTCCTCGAGGCCGAAGTCGCCGCCTGCGTCCGGCATCATGTCGCGCTCTCCGTCGTCGGAGCCGAGCGTATGCCCGGCAACACTTACATGCCCGCCAAGCTCGCTCAGGAATCAGCCATTCAGTCCGGGCCCATTCCTTACACCATCGTCCGCGCCACCCAGTTCTTCGAATTCGTGGGAGCAATCGCCGACTCCGGCACCGTTGACGGAACTGTTCGCCTTCCCCCCATCCAGTTCCAGCCCATCGCCGCAGACGACATCGCCTCCATCCTCGCTCGCATCGCCGTCGCCGCACCGTTGAAAACCACCATCGAAATCGCCGGCCCCGAGCGGAAACCAATGGAGCAATTCGTTCGGCATCTCTTTGCCGCGAAGAAAGACCAGCGCCCCATTGTCACTGACCCGAACGCCCTTTATTTCGCCGCCAAAGTCGATGACCAATCCCTCGTTCCCATAAATCAACCTCAGCTCGGCAAAGTCCGCTTTGAAGATTGGCTCGCTCTCAACATCGCTTCTCCCGCGTATGCCGTCCCCAATTGAAAAACACTGCACTTACTTTGAGCGCATGAAATCATAAATCGACTCGCTTTGTAAAAAGGATCTTTGTCCTGCCTTGAACCGCGGAGCGGTTATGGACATTAGCCGGGGACAACGTCCCCGGTTACGGTGTAAAAGCAACTTCGTCGCGGAGCGACGACGGAAAACTGCCGCTTTCGCCATGAAATTAGGTGGCCGTTATTTGGCGGACTACGGAGCCACGCGTAGCCGCCATAATTTTCTTGCTCAAATCCAATGGGAGTTTAGCGTGACTCCGTGTTCCCCAAATCCGTCCATTGTTGGATGATTGTGCCTTTGCCGTGGCAACCGGCACATTGCCTTGCTGTGGACATCCAGCCAACGAGGGCTTTTCGAATTCCATGAAATCCTTTCTTAAATTCAATTTTATTCTGCTGCTTCTGCACACCCTGACCAGCCAGGCCGCGCTTACCGTGACCAATATCGCAGCCGGCAACGGCGCCAGTCACAGCCTGTTTATCACGTCCGACGGCAGCCTATGGACCATGGGCGAAAATGAATACGGCCAGCTTGGCGACGGCTCGTACAACAACACCAACGTGCCGCAACAAATTGTTATCGGCGGCGTCATGGCAATCGCGGGAAGCGGTCACAGCCTGTTTGTCAAAACCAACGGCAGCCTGTGGGGGATGGGCTGGAATCTTGAAGGGCAACTCGGTGATGGCCACCCGGTGACCAGTCCTCCCTACGGCATTGATTTGCCTGAACAAATCCTCGCCGGCGGAGTCACGGCAGTTTCCGCGGGCGGTCAGCACAGCCTGATTCTAAAAACCAACGGCAGCCTCTGGGTCATGGGTTTCAATCTGTTCGGTCAGCTTGGCGACGGCACCACCGCGAGCAGCGTGAGCCTGCCGGAACAAATTGTGGCCAGCAACGTCGTCGCCATTGCCGCGGGCGGCAATCACAGCCTCTTTCTTAAATCCGACGGCAGCCTCTGGGCCATGGGCCAAAACAATAATGGCCAACTTGGCGACGGAACCTTTAGTAATACCAACCAGCCGGAAGAAATCGTGACCAGTGGCGTCACCGCCATTGCGGCCGGAAATGGTCACAGCCTCTTCCTCAAAACCGACGGCAGCCTTTGGGGCATGGGTTACAATGCTCAAGGAGACTTGGGCGACGGAACTTATACCCGAACCAACCGGCCGGAAGAGGTCATCGCCACCGGAGTCATCGCCATTTCGGGAGGATTTGAACACAGCCTGTTGATCAAATCCGACACCAGCTTTTGGGGGATGGGCGCTGCGTCTTCCGGCCAAATCGGCGGCGCAACCTCCATCAAGACCAACCGGCCCGTGGAAATCGTCGTCAGCGGAGTCACCGCGATTGCGGGGGGAAGTCTTCACACGCTGTTTCTCAAATCCGACGGCAGTCTTTGGGCGCTGGGTCACGATCTTTACGGCGAGCTTGGCGACGGTGGCTCCGCCCAGACGTCCATCCCGGAACAGGTTTTTCCGCCGCCACAACCACCCGGCTCCGCCGCGGCCAGAATTTCCGCCGGATACGAACACAGTTTATTTATCAAATCTGACGGCAGTCTTTGGGGCATGGGTTTCAACCTTTCCGGCCAATTGGGCGACGCCACCCTGAATCAATCCACCAACCGTCCGGAGCAAATCATCCGCAACGTCGTGACCGTTTCCGCCGGGTTCTACCACAGCCTCTTTGTCGAAACCAACGGCAGCCTTTGGGCCATGGGTTACAATAACGAAGGCGAACTTGGCGATGGCACCTCAACCCCCCGGATGACGCCCGAACAAATCGTAGCCAGCAACGTAACCACCGTTGCCGCGGGACAATATCACAGCCTGTTTATCAAATCCGATGGCAGCCTTTGGGCCATGGGCTACAACAACGTCGGTCAACTCGGCGACGGCACCACGAACAATGCCCACGCGCCGGAAAAGATTGTTTCCAGCAACGTCGTCGCCATTGCTGCCGGTTACAATCACAGCCTCTTTCTGAAATCCGACGGCAGCGCCTGGGGCATGGGCTTCAATTATGATGGCGAACTTGGCGATGGCGCCGGCAGTATCTTCGGCTCATACACAAACCACCCGGAGCAAATTGTTTCCAGCAACGTCACCGCGATCGCCGCGGGATCTGAGTACAGCCTCTTCCTCAAATCCGATGGCAGCGTGTGGGCCTCCGGCGCCATCGATGCGGGCTGGATGGGAGACGGCACCACCACGTTTGCTTACACCAATCGGCTCGAGCAAATCATATCGAGCAACGTCGTGGCGATCGCCGCCGGACAATATCACAATCTGTTCCTCAACACCGACGGCAGCCTTTGGACCGTGGGTTGGAATATTGCCGGCCAGCTTGGCGATGGCACCGTCAACAGCACGAACAAACTGGAACAAATCGTTTCCAGCGGCGTCGTGGCGATTTCCGGCGGCGGCGAACACAGCCTGTTCCTCAAATCCGACGGCAGTCTTTGGTCGATGGGCTGGAACAATTACGGCCAGCTTGGCGACGGGTTCGCCAGCGATTCGTCGACGCCTGAACAAATCTTTCCTTTGCCCCAGCCCGTCTTGACGGTCGGAATTGCACCCGGAGCCGGCCTGCAAATCAAAGGCACCACACTTTTTGGCGGAAACTTTTATTTGCTCGCCAGTCCCAACTTCGCTCAGCCCCCGCAGTGGACGCCCATCCGGACCAATTCCGTCACCGCGCGCGGCCCCAATAATTTTTCAGTCACCTTGCCCAACGCAGTAAATTCCGCCGGAGCGCAATTTTACATCCTCCAATCGCAATGAACTGGCCAGCCATTTTGCTGGCATTGTTATGGAAAGCCAAACGCGCCATCAGATCGTGGCTTTGACCGACATAAAACTTTCCTCGGGGTTTGAAGAATATAAACCAGAAGATATAAGATAGTGTTATTTCGCGGGTATGCGTCCAAGGTTGGCTTAAACGCCAATCACCATTATAGCGCATCCATTTTCCGTTTGCTGCGACTCCCACAAACTGCTTTTGGAACAGGTGCCGAAAAACATAACGCCCTTTGAAAACCAGTGATGATACCACCACCGTACGACGGCTCTTTTTGAGTACGATGAAAATAGATTTCACCCCCCAACAGATTCGGGAATAGCTCTCATTCGATTATTGTTTTCGATGAAGTGAATTCGTGGTTTGGCCCGATCCTCTGCAGCTCGTCACGGTAACAGCATCACCCGATAAAATCTCGCCCCCGCTGCGGGCGCAGGGTCCAACTCTGACATGGTCGTATTCGTAGCCTTCAGCGCGCTTCCCATGTTGGCCCACCCACCCGGCAGCAGCGAGCTTTCATACTGCAATTGATAGCTTTCGCCCGGCACCACACTCCAGTTCAATGTAATTCCCGCGGGCGAGGACTGCGGCGCCTGTAACACCGGCGATTTCGGCACGCTCAACCGATAAATCATGCCCAACCCGTTCCCGCCCGCAAAACAGGTTCCGTAAAAGTTACCGTCGCTGGCCTGGATCAATCCCGCCAGCGGCTCGATTCCGCCCGGCCCTCCGGTGAACGAGTGCAGTTTGGTATAGGAACCCATCGGCGTGATCCGGAAAATACTCCCGTTCCCGACCGAAGGGCTGCTATTACCGTCAAGGTATTGCAGATCAGCCGTCGTGCCGTAAAAATACCCGTCGGCTCCCTGCACCAGCCCTCCGACCGGATACCCTCCCATTGAAGCCCCATCGAAGGAAAGCAGCGAAGTGAACTCCCCATTGGTGGTAATTTTGTAAACCGTGCCATAACCGTAGGTGCCGCCAGTTTGCGTCGTGCCGTAGAGCGCGCCATCCCGCCCCTGCGCCAGTCCGGCAATCGGCCCGGTCCCATTGGTGCCGTTGAAGGAAAACACCGGCGCAAATACGCCGTTGGTTGAAATCCTGAACACGGTGCCGTATCCCGTCGAGATGCCGTTGGCGTCCTTGCCATGGTAAAAAGTGCCCCCGGCAAAGGTGGTTCCATAAAGCTGACCGTCGCGCGCCAGCACCAGCCGTCCGTAAGGGTTGGCGCCATTAAAGCCATTGAATGAAAACCTCTTGCTGTAGTCCCAGAAATAATCGAGCTCAAACACCGTGCCAAGAGAGTTATTCCCGCCATCCACCGTCGTTCCAAACAAGCTCCCGTCCGGCGTCATCGTCAAACCGCCCTGTGGCCCCACTCCGTCCCCGCCAAACGCGGAAAAAGAATAAATCGGGAACAGGTCCCCGTCGGTGTCGGTAGTGAACACTGTCCCATCAGAATAATCGCCGCCAACCTGCGTCGTCCCGTATAGATACCCGTCCTGGTCCTGGACCAACCCTGAAAAGGCGGGCCGCTCGGGGTCGCCATTGTTCTGAAATACGTAAATGCTGTTGAACTGCCCATCCAGCGTCATCGAGTAAACGGTTCCGTAACCGTAAATGAATGTGGCGAACCCTCCATAGTCCGTTGTGCTATACAGTTTGCCGTCCTGCCCTTGTATGAGTGGCGCCATCGGCCACTGCCCGTCCGAACCGCCCGTGAAGGAGTAAAGATTCGTGAAGACCACCGCTTTACTGGCCGCGCCGGTGCACACCAAGAAAGCGCAAATTAAGAGCCGGAAGTATTTCATAACATTATTGTTCGCCTTCATCTTGATTTCTTGCGCCCGTTATCCGCCCCAAATACTCGCCCTGGCGACACCCCGTCACCCCCGCCACGCCATTGTCCGCGGTTTGACCTACATTCCAGCGCATCGCAATACAGGGAGTACCATCCCAATCCAACTTTGCAACCGAGAAAGGACTAGAACCCGTTCCCCCGTCAAAAATCACATTGATGTTGCTAACGCAGTCTCGCGGACTGGTGACGGTGTTTGGTGGTGTGTATTGCATAGATTTTGGGCGTGTTTGTTTTATCAACCTTTACCGTGGCGCCTTTTAAGTCTTTCGAAAGTTTTTTCCAGCTTATCACCTTGCCAGTGCGATGCGATTTTCCAGCCCAAAGCATCAAAAACAGAAACGAAAAAACTCCAAACGTCCTTTAGAAATTGTTCAAGGCACTCTTCATCAATGTGAATGTCATTATTCGGATACACAAAAAGCCCCTTCCGTTTTTGCCCTAGCTTCACCAAAAAATCTTTGTCGCTGGACAAGCTCACGTCTCCAAGACAATGAATGATGCAATCGCGGAGTTTCTGCAATTCAGTCAGTGCGGCGTATTGGGAACAATCCGCGAGCCGAAAGCTAAAGAACACTTCACAGAATTTTGAAATCTGTTCCACCTTGGAACCGCGAATGTCTTTGCATTTGAGCTTTTGCGGCCCGTGTTCCTTTTCCAGATTTTCAATCAGTCGGAGCAGTTCTCTTTCAACAGTTGAATAAAGCATGACGATACTGGAATAACGGTGCATCGGAATCAGGGTTTTGTCATGGGTGTATCTGGCAACATCACGCTCTGCAAAAAATTCGCCCATTGAATCTTGGTCATTTACATCAGGTGTCCATTTCGGCCCATTTGTTTCAGCCTCAGTTTGTGCCGCGCGTTCAATTATAATTTCGTTTTCAACCCAATACTCCGCCATCGTGTGCAAGGCATCCATCGTGGTATAGGTCTTAGCGGTAGTGTGGTATTCGTCAAAAAAGTGGTTCCACTTTTGTTTTTGTTCGTCATTCATAGTTTTGTTTGCGACTTGGGCCGAAAATGTTCATGCAATTTACCGAGCGGGATATTTTTCACGCGCCTAGTAGTTTCGGTGCCTTGCGTCCAATTCAAAAACTCAGAGGATGCAGACTCGCCCCGTCCCAAAATATCTAGCGAGGGTTCGGGCAGGTTGTATCGGTTCTCCACACCAGTTGAAACCGTCATCAGACTGATGCCTCCGTGCTCAATGCCGACTGAATGAAAGATTAGCACGCGGTCAATAGGTTTCGCCTGCTTACAAATAGCGTTCAAATCGTGCATCGCTTTCGCAAAATAATTCGCGACTTGCTCTTCCATGCCGAGCGTCACTTCGTTCTTCCCGCCAAGCAAACCACCGAGTGCAGTTCCACGCGCAACGCGCATGAGAAGCCACTTTTCCGAGCACTGACTTTTCCACGTCGCGGCGTCTTGTTGCTTCGTTTTTAACCTGTTCTCAAATGCTGCTAATGTTTCGCCGAGGGTGAAGCTGCTCCAAGGAAAAGTTTCTTCCAGTCCCGTCTTTTCCTCTCTTACTTTATCTTCCCATTTCTTGAACTCGCCTCGTGCTCGATTGCCTCCGCCCGCAAAAATCTTGGGGTCAATATCGGTCAGCTCTGCGCCGATGTCTCTGCCTTGAATCTTAAAAATAAAATCTGGCGGGTCGCCGCCGAATACAACGTCATCAAACGGGATTGTTTTATCCAGACGCCAGAGCAGATGAAAAATATCAGTCGATTCTTGGCGGCACTTTTCGCTTGGTGGCGTCCCTTTATAAATGGAAAGTCGGGAAAGATTCGGGTCTGCACTCATTGGGCCGCAAGTATAGCAGGAACGTCCGTGCATCCAAGACGAAACAAAAGCACGGTACCGTTTACACTCTTGGTTTGTCGGGCCGCTAAGAATTAACGCTCCGCCGTCCCTCCAAACCGCTCCTTTGTCGCGTTGATGTTCGCCAATAATTTGGATAAAATTTTTCACGTTACTTTGAATCTTCGGAGCGAAGCGCAGAAGATTCATCTCGAAGAGATGTAAAGACACAAAACGCCCTGCCAGCACGCGCAGGTTTTGGCGTGAGGCAGGGTCAAAATTCTTTAATGCGAGGAATAGCTGAAAATCGCACCAGTTTTTACTGGCGAAGTTAAGACCTACCGAACCACAAAACTAAATCTGGGCCGTTCCAGAGCGAGTACGTTGCTCATAGTGACGGAATCCTGAAAGCTTCGTGAAAAACCAGAGGATTTAGGAACCGTTTGAGTGACCGCCGCTCCGCAACAGCTTACCTTTCTGAGGAAAATCCCTTGCAATTAGGAAGTGGCTCCATCCCGACCCGTCGGGACTCCACCGTTGAGAAGATTCTCACGGATCCAGCGGGAGGATTTCATTGCTTTAATTTCCCGTTCCCGTGCCATTGCCGATGCTCGCGTGGCATGTTGTTCCTTCCAGACCAATTGCCAGGGCCCGTTCTTTCGTGTGAACTGTCCGGCGGCGGTATCGGTGCTGTTATGGGAAGCCAATCGTTCAACCAAATCGTGAGTTTGGCCAATGTAGAATTTTCCTTGCGGGTTTTGGAGAATGTAAACCCAGAACATAAAATCGTGGTTCCATCCCGACGCGTCGGGAGAACCTACAATCCCGACCTGTCGGGACTCTACCATTGAAGATGGCTCCAGAGGTAGGGCTCGGACTGAATTGCCCAATCAGATTGCTAAGAAAATAGCAAAAACCCCTTTGAAATCAAGGGGAACTCGCGTTAACTCGCCAGAATTTTTCATTACCCTACCAGTGCTTTTACTGACAGTTTCACTGACAGTCGGGAACCTAACGGTTTTTCGGCGAGATCACACGTCGGCCTGACAGCTTCTTGCCGTCCCTAAAATTTCTTTTTAAGCAGTCGGCCTTTTCGACGGCGATTCTCGCGTTACTGATTGAACCCGGCTGTGATTGCGAACGCGATGAGATGTAAAACCAAAGTGTTTCGCAGGCTTAGCGCCGAGAAAGCGCGGCGGAAATAAAGCAGGGCACAAGTATACGAAGTATTGGTTCTATGGCGAACTGTAAACGATTATGTCCTTATAAGTATGAATAACTTACGAACAACAAGCAAAATCAAATGAACGCTCCAAATATGAAAACACAAAACAAACCAAGCATCGTCTTCTGTCACGGAATCTGGGCCGATGGCTCATGCTTTAACAAACTAATTGCCCCACTTCAGGCGGAAGGATATGAAGTAATGGCAGCCCAATATGGCCTCGATACGCCGGAAGGCGATGTTGCTATGGTAAAGCGGACACTCGCGCGAGTTAGCAGCCCCACCATCCTTGTCGGTCACTCTTATGGCGGGAGTGTCATTACTGCTGCAGGAACTGACGACAGGGTTGCGGGTCTCGTCTATATCGCCGCGCTCGGCCCCGATGCGGATGAAACTTCGCAAAGCCAGCAGGCTCAATTTCCCACCACCGACGTGTTTAAGTATATCGAGGTTACAGACGGGCGCGTCTGGTTGAAACCAGAAGCCGTCGCGTGCTTTGCGGGAGACCTGTCGGAGCAAGAGCAAAAGATCGTCTATTCGACAGATTATGCGCCCGCTGCGGATCTATTTAGTCGGAATGCTCCCGGTGTAGCCTGGAAGTCGAAGCCATCATGGTACATTTTGACGAACAACGACCGCACCGTTCACCCGGAACTGCAGCGTTTCGTCGCGAAGCGCATGGGCGCTTCCGTTCATGCCGTAGACAGCAGCCACGTCCCGATGCTGTCGCACCCCGACTTCGTCTTGGACGTCATCCGCGCCGCCGTAAAAGGTGTGCTGAAATAATTCGCAGCGGCGCAAGTCATATTATTTCACCTTTCGCAGCGATAAAGTGGAATCCTTCTGGCTGATCTGAAGCGAGGCATTTTGGACGATTGAACGGATTTGACGTCGTTGCAAGACACGAGTCGGAAGCATTTTCGGATGGTCGTACAAACCGAAACGAAATCTCGCTTTACTATAATATTAATCGTGGCAGAAATAAGGCAAAAGCATGATTCTTTGAGCAGAAACTAATCGCTCCGGTCGCTGGCTGAAAATATGAACGATGAACCAAACAGGGAACTCGCAATCTTTGACGCCGCACTGAGACTTCCAATCGAGGAACAGGCTGCTTATTTGGGGCGAGAATGCGGTGACGACCATGCTCTGAAGGCGCGTGTCGAAGCCTTGCTGCGTGCCAACGCGGAGGCGGGCGATTTCATGGAGGAATCAGTGGGGAGTTCACAGTTGCGGAGCGCCAATGCCATCGGTGAAAAACCAGGTGACCGCATCGGCCGATTCAAACTGTTGCAGCAGATCGGTGAAGGAGGATGCGGCGTGGTGTTTATGGCAGAACAGGAGGAGCCCGTTCGTCGCAAGGTTGCTTTGAAGATCATCAAACCCGGGATGGACACGAGGAGCGTCATCGCCCGATTTGAGGCTGAGCGACAAGCTCTGGCGCTGATGGATCACCCCAACATCGCCAAGGTGTTCGATGCCGGAGCGACGGAATCTGGACGACCATACTTCGTTATGGAACTCATTCGCGGGGTCAAAATTACCGACTACTGTGATCAGAAGTCTCTCGCCATGACGGAGCGGCTGGACCTTTTTGTTCAAATTTGTCAGGCGGTTCAGCATGCGCATCAAAAGGGAGTCATTCACCGCGACATCAAACCCGCGAACATTCTGGTAGCCACGTCGGAACAAGGCGTGGCCCACCCCGTAGTCATCGATTTTGGCATCGCCAAAGCAACTACCAACCAACTGTTGACGGATAAAACCCTCTTCACCGCGTTTGAAATGCTGATCGGCACACCCGCTTATATGAGTCCGGAGCAAGCGGCGATCATCAACGTGGATGTCGATACGCGAACCGACATTTATAGCCTCGGGGTGTTACTTTATGAATTGCTGACCGGGTCGACTCCATTCGATGCAACTAAGTTGCTCCAAGCCGGCCTGGACGAAATTCGCCGGGTAATTCGCGAGGTGGAGCCGGCTCGCCCTTCGACGCGTTTGGGTAACATGGCGGCGGGGGCCCTCACGACCGTGGCACAACGGCGCCATTCCGAACCGCCCGAGTTGATCCACGCTGTCCGCGGCGACTTGGATTGGATCGTGATGAAAGCGTTGGAGAAGGATCGGACCCGCAGATACGAAACAGCCAACGGTCTGGCGGTCGACGTCAAACGTTGCCTGGCGAACGAGACGGTTTCGGCTCGTCCTCCCAGCAGGCTTTACAAGCTGCAGAAGACGGTTCAACGCAACAAACTGCTTTTTGCCGGCATCAGCATCATTGCCTCGTTGCTGGTTGTCAGTTTCGTCGTCGTGCTGGCGTTGCTCGCCAAAGAGAGACAGGCCCGACGCACCGCGCAGACCGAGGAAGCGCGGAGCCGGTTGGTTACGCGGTTTCTGAAGGACACGCTGGGGGGCGTCGGGCCTTCCGTAGCGCGTGGACGCGACACGATCTTGCTTCGAGAGATCCTGGACAGAACGGCAAAACAGATAGGCACGCAGACGGCCAATCAACCGAAGGTCGAAGCGGAGATTCGAGGCATCATTGGGCCGCTCTATCTTGAAATCGGGAATTATGAAACGGCAGAAGCGATGGCTCGGGCAGCATTGGAGCTGCAACGAAAATTGAGTGGGCCACGGAGCGCGGAAGTGGGAACGGCACTCCATCAGCTTGGCTTGGCGCTGTGGAAACAGCGCAAGCTGACGGAAGCGGAGGCTGCGTTTCAGGAAGCTCTGGCAATTCGGCGAGCACTTTTCGGAAACAAACATCCTGACGTGGCAGCAACGCTGAGCATTCTCGGAGCTGTCTATCGCCGGCAAGGCAAGCTCGCCGAGTCCGAGGCGCTGACGCGGGAAAGCTTGGAAATTCGAAGGAAGCTGTTTGGAAACGAGCATTTGGATGTGGCGGAGTCATTGCGCAACCTTTCCATCATACTCGTTGGCCGCGGCAAACCTGTGGAAGCTGAAGCCGATGCGCGAGAAATGCTTGCCATGCGACGACGGTTACTCGGCGACGACGATCCGCTGGTCGCGCTTTCATTATCGGACTTAGCCTACGTACTGGGCGGAAACTCGCCGGAGGGTGAAAATTTGGAAATGCAGGCATTTAGAATCCAATGGAAAAGCCTTGCAGATGAGCATCCCGATTTGGCCAGAGCCATTTACCTGCAAGGTGAACGCATGCGTAATCGAGGCGAGTTGGCTGAATCGCACGCGGTATTGAAGGCCGCGCTTTCACTTCAACGCCGGCTTCTGGGCGACGAACATCCAGATGTATTGGCAAGTCGCCGCAGCCTCTCTGCCATTTTACAAAAGGAGGGCAGTTGGGCCGAAATGGAGGAACTGCATCGACAGGCATTGGAAGGACAGCCCAAGGTCCCGGGCGCGCTGGATCCCAAGACGATCTTCGATATTGTGGGACTTTTCCGCGCTCTCCGAGAACAGAACAAGTTGGAAGCCGCGGAACAGTTTCTGGCCGAGACACTCACGCCAGCGATCTTGAGCGATCCCGCAAGCGCGGAGATACTGAAGGAGCGGGTCGATTTCATGGGCCGCCTGGGTCGGTGGCACGAAGCAGAGGCCGATGTGATTCGGTGTATCGAATTTCAACCGGACGATCATTATTCCTATCTTCTGCTCGCAACGTTGTTGGTGGTGACCCACAACCGGCCGGCATATGATGAATTAAGTCGCAAGATTCTGGTTAACTTTGCGAACACGACCAATTCTTACACCGCTGAACGGATGACGGTAGCTTGTCTGCTCACGCCGAACCCGGTTGTGGATTTGAGTTTGGTTGATAAACTGACCGATACCGCAATGACTAAAGGCAGCAAGGACTCGGGGGCGTCACCCTTTTTCCAGTTGGCGAAGGCAATGTTAAGTTATCGCCTAGGCCGCTTCGCCGATGCGCTGACGTGGGCGGAGAAGGCTCGCGATAGAACTCCGGCCTACAACAATGCTCGCGCTTATGCCATATTGGCTTTGGCACATTGGCAACTTGAACATCAGGTTGAGGCAAGAGGAATGTTGGCAAAAGGGGAGACGCTGGCACCGCCCAAGTTTCCTGAGTTTGTCGCTGGAAATTCCAACGACTCGTGGGTGGCCTGGCTCATATCGCGCATCGTACTAGGCGAGGCGGAGGGGCTAATCCAGTCCCAACAGCGAACGGATCCGAATGCCGCCAAACCGTAACGCGCAATGACGGGCGACAATAAGATGTAACCGATAGCATTACCAGCCGTGGACTCACTTGGTGAAAACATAAACGACGCAACGTCTCTATTGCAG
>DATAZE010000016.1:0-74653 GCA_036272195.1 Verrucomicrobiia bacterium
CCATCGAGCTTGAAAACCTAAGCTACTTTATCCAAGACTAATCTGCAGCGCGCATTACGCCGCAACCGCTTTGCTGCGGCGCTTTTTAACTGGTTTCACGGGAGCCACGGGTTCAACGGGAGCTTCCTGCAATTCCAGATAGAGATACCTGCCGCAACTGTCGCAAAGCTGAATGTCGCGGTCCTGCATGAGCGTGGTAATCACGCCGATGGGCAGACGCATGTGGCAACCGGCGCAGACCTGATTGCGAACTACGGCTACTCCTTTTTTGTCCCGCGCGCGTAATCTATCGTAGTGTCCGAGAATCGGTTCCGGGATGGCGGCGCGAAGATCGGCGATTTGTTTGTTGGTCCCCTTTTCGTCCCCGAATTCAATCAACTGCAGTTTCAAAAGATTTTGGATGGTCGCATTCATAAAGCGAACTAACTGTCATTACATAACCAGCCAGAACACGCAAGGACGAATTTACGACGCTATGTATGCTGCAGTGACATAAATTTGAATAAGGAAAGCCGGAATGGAGGAAATACGGAGAGATTTTTTCTCAGGAGAAGAGGTTCAAGTCTGTCACGAGGTTTGTGAAGAATCCCTTGATTTATAACGTCAACGTGCGTTATTTGCCCACGCTCGCAGTTGCTGAATTGCGTCGTACAAAACGCCGGCTTCACCACGGAAATCGCGTGAACCTTTCGGTTCGCCGGTCTTTACGTCATACCATTCAAAAAATCCTTTGTTTTTGAGAACGCGGTCGAGCATCGGGTTCAACTCTGCGTATGCCTGATCGACTAACCCATTCGCGATCAACGCTTGAATCATTCGCCCGCCGAACCATGTCCAGTCGCCGGCATTCTGATACGTGTAGGGCGGCAGGTTGGGGAAAGCCGACAACGGGTAAGGCGGATAGACGGTCATCCCGATGGTGGCGTGTTTTTCTTGAGCGGCGGCCGCGAGGAATTGACGATTGATTTCCCGGATTTCGGATTTGCCATGCAACCCGGCCAGGATGGCGCAGGTGGTTCCACCGGTATAAAGAATTTCACGCTCATTGAAATCGGCAGGAAACGGACTCCCGTTCAGATAGAGGTGCGGGATGTATTTCTGCGCTTTGACGTCCCAAAGATTTTTGCGGATGTTCTTTTTGAGAGTCGCGGCTTGTTTTTTCCAATTGATGTCCGATTTGAAATCTTTCGGCTCGATCGCAAGAAAATCGTTGATGGCGATCAGGAACATCGCGTTGTCGTAGATGTCTATGGCCCATTTAGTCTTGTCGTTGACCGCAACGCCCCAGCCACTTTCTGCCTGGACGTCACCCCAATCAATGGTGGTTGCGCCGGTAACCAAGCCGTATTTTTCCGACAAGCGCTCCTTAAGGACATACTTCAGCGCAGCCTCCAATCGCTGCAGTACGGTGCGGCCACCGATGTCTTCCGTCAGGATGCTTTGATCGCCAGTGGCATCGATGTATTTCCGGACAGCCTGAATCAATGACGATTCCTGATCCGTCTCGACGGTGTTTTTATGCGCCGACCAACCGGGAGCAAGGTCTGAGTGCGCATATTTGTATCCGACATTCGCCTGGTCGGATTTGATGACGCCATCGGGAATATTTCCGTCGTCCCCCTGGACTTTGAAGAACAGAAGCAATCGTTCCTTCACTTCTTCTTTGGGATGAACCCGCAGCGAACCATTGATGAATGTGTTGAAATCGCGAATCCAAATTTCGCCATACGAGGTTCCCGCATTGAAACTTTTCAAAAGGTCCAATGCCATGCCTTGAACTGTGTCCAAGCGTTTGTCCTGAGAAATCTGTTGGGCAAGTTCGGAGGCGCCGCAGTTCCCCAATAAGGAAACGGCGAAAATGGGTCCGATAATTCGACGCAGCAACCCAAGGTTAAAAGTTCTCGCTTTGTTCATATATTTGGTCAATACAGCGAATTCAATTTCTTCGAAGCGCCGCTGATTGGCAATGAATAAACTTAAGGAATGCAAATGGAAGTAAGGGATGAGGACTTCATACCATGGGTATAGTTAGAGGGTAAGGGTTATAAGAAACTGGGGACTGGAAAGTCCCCAGAACCCGCAGCCTGGAAAGGCTGCGCTACAGCGTAGCACGGACATTCCTGTCCGGGGGTTTGGCCGACTTTCTTGTAGCCTGACTCTCACCCACTTTGTACCGGAGAGGGAGATCAGAGCACGCGTTCGGTAATTCACCTTCAGTTCCGATCGCACCCGATAAACTATTGATTCAACGCTTGGAACCGAGAGCATTTTTATATTAATTAGATCAGTGCCTGCGAGCGCCGAAAAACTACTGGCGGCTGATGGCCCGCTGATCATTGGTCATCGCGGCTGTTGCGCAATCGCGCCCGAAAATACCCTGCCCTCGTTTCAGCTCGCGCTCGATGCGGGCGCGGAATTGGTGGAGTTGGATTATCAACACAGTAAAGACGGCGTGCCGATGGTCATTCACGACGCCATTCTGGACCGAACCACGAATGCGCGGAAAAAGTGGAAGGCCCGGCGAATCAAGGTTTCAAAAAGGACGGCGGCGGAAATTCAAACGCTGGATGCGGGAAGCTGGTTTGATGCAAAATTTAACGGCGCGAAGGTTCCGCTGTTGACGGAGGCATTGGATTTCATTTGCGGCCATGGCGGAGTGGCGGTTATCGAGCGCAAGTCGGGCGATGCGGAAACGCTGGCGAAATTGCTGCGAGAACGGGAGCTCGTCAACAAAGTCATCGTGATTGCGTTTGATTGGAAATTTCTGTGCGAGTTTCACCAATTGGAACCGAAGCAAATTCTGGGCGCGCTCGGCCCGCCGGCGCGCTTGAGCAATGGGCGGAGGCCGGTGCATGTGCGGCGAGCGCTTGGTGCGCGATTGAAGGACTTGGAAAAAACGGGGGCGAAAATCGCAGCATGGAATCGAAAAGTTTCGAAGCGTTCCATTCAGGGCGCAAGTAAACGAGGATTAAGAGTATGGGTCTACACCGTGGATGAGTCCAGGATGGCTCGACGGCTTATCAAAAGCGGCGTCAGCGCAATTATCACGAACGATTTAAGACTAAAAAACGCCCCCGGAATTGCCAGCATTCCAAAATAGGTTTTAACTCACCAATTCCTGCGCCGAAGACTTATTTCTCCGAAATGGGTATTTGAGTTGTTTAATATAGCCGAGGGGAACCGGGTGCCCTTCGATCCCATAACCGCTCGGCCATTGGCTCCCTGGAAAATGATACGTGCCGAAGAGCCGGTCCAGCCAGGGGAAGTGAATGGAAAAATTGACATCGATGGCTTCTTTTTCAATCCCGTGATGCCAGTGATGAAAGCGAGGCGTGACGAGCAGTTTTTCCACCAAAGGAAACTTCCAATTCAAGTTGGCGTGGACGAAAGTTGAATAAAGATACACCACGAAAATATAACCGTTCACCGCCGCGGGTATGAACCCCAGCACGAACATCGGTATCACGGTGGTTGCACGCAAAATCAGAATTTCCAAAAAGTGCATCCGCGCGCCCGCGATCCAATCCAGGTTTCGCGCCGAGTGATGCACAGCGTGAAATTGCCACAGCCATGGCACGCGATGGAACGCACGATGCACCCAGTATTGCACAAGGTCGGTGAGGACCATGATGGCGACAAATTGCACCGCGAGGGGCAGTCCGCCCACCCACGCGCGCGTGGTTGTGAGCGGGGCAATCAACAGGATTCCCCTCGCTGGAATAAAAGTAAGGAACGTGAGTATTTGGACCAACAAGCTGCTCACGAGAAAATAAAACAAATCTTCGCGCCATTCCTCGCGGAAAATGTGCTGAGCGTTGCGGTGCGCAAAAATTCGCTCCAGCGGAACGAAGAGGAAACCTGTAAAAAGGATTCGTAGTACAAAAAAATCCAGGCCCAGGTAAAATGGCGTGTAGTCCTTCACCGCCTGGGTGGCTGCGGAGCCGCCCAGCATGGCTGCAAGTATTGTGGCCGAGACACCGAAGGTGCCAAGCACCTTGCCGGGTCGTAATGCGAGGCTCAGCGCCGAGAAGGCAAATGCCGTCAGCAGTAGGATGTGGAGCCCGACACGGAACCAGGAATTTTCGTAGAGATGATGCGTTTCGGGAATAGAGAACGCTCCCGGCATTCGCAAAGCGATGACTAAACCCAAACCAGCCAGGCCCAATACCAGCCCCAGCACGCCACTGATCCAGCCGCTGCCAAACCGGCGCAAGCCTGTGGGAGCTTCCAACTCACGACGGAGTTCCATGCGTGCCGCGTGCAGTTTGCTCATAATTAAAGCCTATAGAAAACCGCCGCAAAAACAGTCCAAAAGAAGCGATTATTCCTTCTTTGGCACTTTCAATTCGATGTGGAGATCGCGGAGTTGCTTGGGCTCGACGGTGCCGGGGGAATCGGTCATCAGGTCGGTGCCTTTGGCGGTTTTCGGGAAGGCGATGACGTCGCGGATGCTCGGGGTGCCGCAGAGTATCGCGCAAAGACGATCGAAGCCCAAGGCGATGCCTCCGTGCGGCGGCGCGCCGTACTTGAAGGCTTCCAACATGTAACCGAAACGAGCTTTGACCATTTCGGGCGGAATTTGCAGCACCTCTTCGAAAACGGTTTTTTGTACTTCGGGCTGGTGAATACGAATTGAGCCGCCACCGAGTTCGACGCCGTTCACGACCATGTCGTAATGCTGGCCGCGAACTTTTTTTGGATCGGTTTTGAGCATCGGGATATCCTCGGTCACCGGCGCGGTAAACGGGTGATGGCTCGAATACCACCGGTTCTGTTCGCGGTCGAAGCCGAGCAGCGGAAATTCGATGACCCACAAGAAATCGAAGCGGTCGGCCGGAATCGTGAGCTTCCCCTGCCCTTTTAAAACGTCCGCGCAGTAAAGCCGGATTTTACCGAGGATTTCGCAGGCGGTGAGCCATTGGTCGGCGGCGAACAAAATCAAATCGCCTTCCTCGATTTTCAGTTTTGAAATCAGCGCCTGCTTTTCGGTCTCGCTGAAGAATTTCACGATGGGCGATTTCCATTCGCCGCCTTCGACCTTGATGTAAGCGAGGCCTTTGGCACCGAAGCTCTTGGCGTATTCGGTCATGGTCTCAATCTGGCCCTGCGTGGCGCCGGCCATGCCTTTTGCGTTGAGCGCCTTGACAACACCGCCGTTGGCGATGGCGCCGCTGAACACTTTGAAGGTGCTGGCGCGAAATTCCTCGGTGAAGTCCATGAGTTCCATACCAAAGCGCGTGTCGGGCTTATCGATGCCGTAACGGTTCAACGCTTCTTCGAAGCTGATGCGCTTGAAGGGCGTGGGGATGTCCATGCCGAGGGCGACTTTCCAAATCCGTTTCAGCACACCTTCGATGAGATTGTAAATGTCTTCGCGCTCGATGAAACTCATCTCGATATCGAGCTGCGTGAATTCAAGCTGGCGGTCGGCGCGCTGGTCTTCATCGCGGAAACAGCGGGCGAGTTGGTAATAACGCTCGACGCCGGCGACCATGAGGATTTGCTTGAACTGCTGCGGTGATTGCGGCAGTGCGTAGAATAATCCGGGGTTCGTGCGCGCCGGAACGAGAAATTCGCGCGCGCCTTCGGGCGTGGATTTGAATAGCGTGGGCGTTTCCACTTCGAGGAAGCCCTGCTCTTCCATGAACACGCGCGTGGCGGTGGCGACCTTACTGCGGAGGCGGAGGTTGCGGGCCATCTCCGGACGGCGCAAATCCAGGTAGCGATATTTCAACCGCAATTCCTCGTTCACTTTGCTGGCGACTTCGGGATCATCCACGGGGAATGGCAGGACTTCGGCAAAGTTTAAAACTTCGAGATTTTTTGCGACGACTTCGATTTCGCCGGTAACAATTTTTGGGTTGTTGGTCCCGGCGGGGCGTTGACGGACGATGCCGGTGATGCTGATGACGCATTCGCTACGGAGAGAGGCGGCTTTTTCGAAAAGATCCTTCGGCATGTCCGAGGGATCAAAAACGGATTGGGTGCGGCCTTCGCGGTCGCGGATATCGATGAAGATGAGTCCGCCGAGGTCGCGGCGCGAATGGACCCAACCGGACAAGGTGACCGTCTGCCCGATATGGCTCGGGCGCAATTCGTTGCAATGATGCGTTCGTTTCATTTTAAATCCAAAAGTCAGGGCTCGACCAAGTCTCGCCCCACCATCAGGCAAAGCGAACGCGCATAGTGGCGGTGATTGCGCCCGATTTCAAAGAAAAACTCAGAGCTTTTTAGCTATCCAACGCCGGACTTTCTCCTCGGAAGGTATGGGGTGAATGCCGCGTTGTCGAGGGACGGCCATTGGGCGTAATCTCCTCGGAAAACCCAAACATATGACTGTAAAAATTAACATTCCCATTGACGATCGGACTCTCACCCGGAAAACCATCCTGCTGGTGGAAGACGACCCCAATGACGAAGAATTGACGCTGCGCGCGCTGCGCAAAAGCAACATTCGGAATGAAGTAATCGTTGCCCGTGACGGACAGGAGGCGCTGCAACTGCTGTTTGGGCAGGAAAGATTTATTGATGGAGAAATTGACCAGTTGCCTGCGGTTGTCTTGTTGGATTTAAAGCTGCCGAAGGTGAACGGGATCGAGGTGCTGCGAAAAATCCGCACTGACCCACGCACGCGCCGACTGCCCGTGGTGGTGCTGACCAGTTCACGGCTGGAGCGCGATCGGGACGAGGTCTACGATCTGGGCGCAAATAGCTATATCACGAAGCCGGTGGATTTTGAGAAATTCTGCGAGGCAGTCGGGCACCTGGGGATGTATTGGGTGCTGTTGAATGAGCAACCTCCAATCCATCAGATGCGGAGGGAAGTGGTGACATAGGGTCAACGATCCGTTCCAAAAGTAGCAGCCGAGGTAACGAGGCTCAAATATCCTTAGACGGGAATCCAGTCAGAGCTTCCTGACGTCGGCTGCTACAATTAGGACTCGCGACGTCGCCTCCTACGAAATTACTGCGACTTCCTTAACGGGCGATCTATTTCATCGTAAAACCAAAGTCCGTTCGTCAACTTTTGGAATTCACGGCCGCTCACCTCTTCCGGTGTATTTGTAACTCCTACAGCGTAGGCAATAAAACCCATATTATGAGAACCGTCCGGTTGAAACATGACATCTAAGCTGTCGTCGTGGCAAATAATCAATGCGGGACGGAGCCGACGAATGTTATTCGGGAGCTTCGGATCGGCGGGAGAAGGAAACGATACGTCAGGATCGTTTTCCCCGTAAGTCTTCCAGTTGGAATCATGGTTAAAATCACGGCGCGTCTGCATGACTTGTCGATAGGAAGTTAACAGGGCTTTGTGGTCAGTACCAAATAGCAGACTTTGTTTTTTGTGCTCAACCACTCTTTCAGACGAGCAAGCGGCAAAAAGCCCGACACACAGGAGAACGGAAGCGAATTTAAGCATCGTTGATATCGATCTATTTCCCATTCCCACCCGCCCAAGTCGGCGGGTGTTCGAGTTGGAAGAGCATTTCGCCGGCTTTGGGGACTAGTAGAATTCCTTCGTCTTCGCGATTTGCGAAGTCTTCCTGGCGTATGCTTTTTGGGTCCCGATAACCGAGATTGATTTTGCGACAGATTGATTCGGGTATGCCCGTCGCCAAAGTGACTTGCACGCGGCACTTCTCAACGCCGTTTTCATATGTGCCGATGCCGCGGACGTGGGTTGAGTGGGCAACCACGCCCCACGGATAATGCTCGAACTTGTCCCATTGCTTTAAAAAATAATCGCGGCAGTGATAACCGATTTCGCTGATTAGCTTGCCGTGGGTGACGGAAATCTCGTACACGTGCGGGGCGTAAATGATGAGTTCGCCGCCGTCGGCGACAACCGGCTCCAGCTTGTACATGCATTTGCCGGCCACCCAGATTTCGTCATACATGGACGGGGCGCAGGAGAGCACGGTCTTGAAGGGCTTGGAGCGGCGTGTGATATGAATCTCCCGCGAAAGCTCGCTGGCCTGGTCCCAGGCGACCTCGGGTGTGCCGGCGAAAAGCCCGCGGAGGGATTTATCCGGCGCCACGACCATCGCGAAGCAGAGCTTGTCTACGTTCACCATTGCGCCGGCGCGATCCACGACTTTGCGGACGGGCGTCCATTTATTGCCAATGATCATCGGGTTGGTGCAAACCGCACCGAGCCAATGGAAGAAATTTAAAATTCTTGGACCGCCGACGCCCGGGAACAAATATTTGTTGCCCCCGGAGAATCCAACCACCTCGTGCGGGAACACCGGCCCGCAAATAATAATTTGATCGTAGTTAAAAACGAGTTTGTTGATTTCTACCGAGACATCCATGGAGAACAAACCACCGGTCAATTCGCTGATGTCCCTGGCGGGAATGGTGCCGATCTCTTTCAATGCGGCAGGATTGTCCCATTCATGATTGAAAAATTGGACGTTGCGATATTGGCCGCGGCGTTCTTCGAGCGAAATTTCGAGGCGTCCGCAGATGGCATCCTCAGACATCGGCGGATGCGTGCCGAGCGCGATCAGGATATCGAAGGATTTTGTGACCGAGGCGATTCGCTGGTGCAGCGTCTTGAACATCAGGCCGACGGGCGCGGTGCGAGTGCCGTCCGGGATGATGAGCAAAATCTTTTTGCCGCGATAGTTTTCAGGCGGGCAAGTTTTGGCGATGATTTCCGCGACTTGCTGGGATGAAACAACGTTCATGTTTCTCAAATTAACACAAAATCTTACGCTAATTACACGAATTTTCGCGAATTGCAGAACAACTGAGCCGATTTAAAGATTCGCAGCGATTCGAGATTCTTGTTTTTCATATCGTCTGACAGAGGAAGCCGCCGTCTACGCGGATGTCCGAGCCGGTGACGAAGCTGCTGGCTTTGGGGCTGGCGAGGAAAATGGCCGCGCCAATCAGTTCCTGCGCTTCGCCGAAGCGATTCATGGGCGTGTGCGACCAAATGGATTTTGTGCGGTCGCTCGGGGAGCCGTCATCCTTGAAAAGTAATTTGCGGTTTTGATCGGCGGGGAAAAATCCGGGCGTGATGGTGTTGACGCGGACGCCTTTCGAGGCCCATTCACGCGCGAGGAACGCGCTCAGGTTCAGCACCGCGGCCTTGGCGGCGGAATACGTCACGACGCGTGAGAGTGGCAGGTGCGCGGACACACTAGCGATGTTGATGATGCTGCCTTTGCCGCGCGCAACCATTGCGGGACCGAATTCCTGGCAGGGCAGAAACACACCGCCGACGAGGTTCAAATCGAAATTGGCGTGCCAGGCTTCGAGCGGGATTTTTTCGAAAGGGTTGTCGGCGGTCACAGTGACTTTGGGGTCGTTGCCGCCGGCGGCGTTGACGAGAACTGTAACGGGGCCGAGAGATTTTTCGATGGCTTGATGCGCGGCGTGGAGGCTGTCTTTCCTGACGGCGTCGCAATTGAAAAACGCGGCGTTGCCGCCTTTGCTCTGGATGGCTTTGACGCGCGCCTGGCCGCGTTCCTCGTTGCGTCCGAGCACTGCCACCTTCGCGCCGGCTTCACCAAGTCCTTCGGCAAGAGCCCCTCCGAGGGCGCCGGTGGCGCCGATCACGACCGCGACCTCCCCGGACAAATCGAATAATTTCATAGGGGCCGCATTGTGAGATAAACGCCCCACAGGGAGAAGAATTTTTTTGTTCCAGGGTTCGGAGGGCGTAGTTAAAAGTGGGTGAGGGTTATAAGAACCGGGGACTGGAAAGTCCCCAGAACCCGCAGCCTGAAAAGGCTGCGCTACAAGTGCAGCGCGGACATTCCTGTCCGAGGGTTTGGGCGACTTTCCTGTCGCTTGACTCTCACTCACTTTTAATCACACCCGGATTCGGAAGGGGAGAAACCTTGAAACA
Source organism: Verrucomicrobiia bacterium (assembly GCA_036272195.1). Lineage (GTDB taxonomy): Bacteria > Verrucomicrobiota > Verrucomicrobiia > Limisphaerales > DASXHY01 > DASXHY01. The sequence goes on from DATAZE010000016.1 coordinate 9,866, forward strand.
TCCGGAAAACTTCAATGATCAGTGACTGCATCCAGTGGAGGGCAATCCTGCGGGAAATTAGTCAAAAAGAAACCCGGGAATATTTTTTCGACCACTGGACTTTTAGTTCATCCAAGATTTTAGAATATCTCATCCGCCGGTGAGATGCCGGCGGCGTGCTGACGAATTCATCGCTCGCCAGTTTGTGCGATTTCGGCTACTGTGAGGGGCGATGACAAATTCTTTGCCTAAGCCGGATGTAATCATAACGCATGAAAGTGATCTCGATGGTTTAGTCGCAGGTGTGTTGCTGCAACGGCTGGCCCGCAAGCTTTTCAATACCGATGTTCGCCTGGAGGCTTGTCATTACAATTTCTGGAAGCAGCGGGATTTGCGGGAAAAATCCGCCTGGGTGACGGATTTCACGTTTGAACCGCGCGTGGATCGTCCGAACTGGGTGATCGTGGATCATCATGCGACGGAAAGCGCCCCGAAAACTGCCTTACTGATTCATGACGTGAATAAATCGGCCGGCCTGTTGTGCTATGAACTCTGCAAGGAGCAAGGTCTGGGCTCACCGGCGCTGGATCGCCTGGTTCATTTGAATAACGTGGCTGACTTATTTCTCGAAGATGATCCTGACTTTAATCTCGCCAACGATTGCGCGAACCTGGTGAAAAGTTATCAGTTTTGGAATCTCCATGCTGTGCTCAACGGACAAATTGAAAAGCTGCTTGATCATCCGCTGCTTGAAGTCATGGAAGTGAAGCGGCGCGTGGAAAATCCGCTCGGGTTTGAGTGGAGCAAGTCGAACGTGACGGAAGTCAGCGCGACGGTGGGTTTTGTGGAAACCGTTATCGGCAATAACAATCTCATCGTCCACCAATTGCTCGAGCAACAGGCCACGCGATTTCCGGTGCTCGTGACGTTATTCCGGCGCTCGAATAACCTGGTGATTGCCAGTTTTCGCAGCCGCAACGGCGAGGCGTTGAAGGTGGCGGAGAAATTCCAGGGCGGCGGCCACGCCAATGCCAGCGGCGCCATTCTGCCCAAGTCGGTGAGGACGATTTCTGACGCCGTCGCTTATTTACGGCAGGTTTTAAGTCCGAAAAGGGAAGCGCCCTTGAACAGTCTGGAAAATATTTTTGCTGAGATTGATGCGGCACGGAAGTGAGATGGGTATCCACAGGGACACTGGGATGGAAAGTCCAGTGAACCCGCAGGCTGGAAAGCCTGCGCTACGTTTGGCTCGGTTCGGCTTTGCCTTTTCGCGATTTCTCAAGCCAGCCAGTCGTGCTCCCGTTCTATCGCAACTCGTGCCCAGGGATGCTGCAGGTGGGCTTCTCGCCTACGGGTCCGATGGTGTACTCGCCGCCCTTGCCGCAATGAAGCGGCATTTTAGCCCTTCCTAAAAACGGTCGGAGATCGTCCCACGTCGGGACATCGGTTTCCTTTTTATTGTTCTCCAAGGCCCACTGCTGTTTCGCGGCGTCGATGATTCGCAGATTGTTGATGCACTGATTTTTTTGCGAGGTTTCCCGGGCCTTGGCGAAACCGGGAAGCGCGACAGCGGCGAGCATCGCGGGCACAACCGCGGACGCCGCCAAGACATTTCCACTGCCCTGATTTCCGTTCGCGACGGTCATCCAGCCTTCGTCGGTGTTAGCGCCCACGGCAAAGGTGAACGCTGCCTGGTCGGGATTCAGAAATGATTTCAACAACTCTTTCACTTGCGGCGGGGCGTCCTGATGCATCTGCAGCGCCTGTTGCTGAATTTTCACAACGGTCTGACCGAAGCGCTGGCTGAGGAAGCAGAATTGATTTCCCTGTGTTGGCAAACCATCGGCGAGCTTTTTAAATTCATCGGTGGATTTCAAGCCGGGTTTTCCGCCTTTCACCGCGAGGGCTTCGCGAATGAGCGCGTCGCTGGTGGCGATAAACAAATAACCTCCACTGACGGCGATGCTGGGCCGCAGACTCACCAGCGGAATCGGGACGGGAACCGTACGCATCTTCACGCCGTCCTTGTCTTCACTGATTACCTGCTTCCCTGCATTTTTGGCGAGTTCAGCATCGATGCGACTGAAAATGGCATCGTTCTTCACTTTGACGACCAGCATGATGCCAGGTTCCGGGATGTCCAACGGCTCTTGGGTGGGCAGTGGAACCGTGATCATGTGGGAAGGATCGAGCGTCACGACAATGCCGAATTCGCCACCGAGCGAATCGACAGCATCCTCCCATTTCATATGGGCGCCCTGCGCGAATTCCCGGCGAAATCTATCGAGGGAATCTTTTGCCTGCGGAAAGCCTGATTCGTCGCACTCTTTTTCAATGATCGACCAGACTTGTGAGGCATCGAGATCGTAAAACATGGCCATGGCTGTGTTCGCGGGCAGCAGGTCCAGTCCGGTCAGCTCATGGGGTTCCTTGCCGAAAATCTTCCAGATAAAACCATTTCCCTGGCCGGAATAATGATGGACGATCAGTTTGTTGTGATAAAATCCGGGCTCGCGTGCGATTGAACTCATTCCGAGACCACTGATTTGTTCCAGGCCACTTTCCTTGACCAGTTTGGTCACGACGGTGAAAGCGTGGTCGATGTCCTGCTGCTGGTCCCGGACGTCGGGAAGGGAGGAAACTACCTGATGCAAGTTACCGATCTTGCTCGAAAGATTGTTGAGCCATTGTTCAGTGCTGAGATAAAGATAAAAGCTGCCGCCCGGGTCGAGTTTGGAGGTTACTTCGTTGAAGCTATTTTTTTCGGCGGACTTGATTTCACCGGAGGCTGCGGGCGCATTTTTTGGTTTGCAGCCTTCGACTAAAAAGAAAGTGGTTCCTGTGAGAGCTAAAATGATGGCGAGTGCGCAGAATTTTTTCATAGGCAGACAGCTGGGTTCACCGATCCATGTGCGGAGATAGCAGCGGTTTCTCGGGGGAATGTAAAGCCAATTGTGCGCCGGCAGTAACTGACGCGAGCCTCACGACATTTCTACGAGGTTAAATGAATTTCAAATCCCCACCCTGCTTAAAAATTCCTGCGCCAGAACTTCGTAGGCGGCGGAGCCGCTGCTGTATTTATCGTAGTGAATGATCGGCTTGCCGAAGCTGGGTGCTTCCGCGAGACGTGTGCTGCGGGGAATCATGGTTTCAAACACGCGCTCGCCAAAATGCTGGCGCACTTCGTCCACGACCTGATTGGCGAGCTTGGTGCGGCCATCGAACATCGTCATCACGACGCCCAGCAACTCCAACCGGGGGTTGATACCGTTGTCGCGCACCTGACCGAGAATGCGGTTGATCATCGAGATGCCTTCCAGCGCGTAATACTCGCATTGCAACGGAATCAACAGGCCGTCGGCTGCGGCGAATGCGTTCAGCGTGAGAACGCCGAGCGAAGGTGGACAATCGAGGATGATTAAATCGAATTGTCCGCTCGCGAGGACGGGTTGCAGCGCTTGGGTCACGCGTTGCAAATAGTTTTCCACGCGCGCGAGTTCAATATCCGCGCCGCACAAATCCACTTCGCTGGGAATAACGCTCAGGCGCTCGAAGGCGGTGGGACGCACTTTTTCCAGCAACGTCCCCTCGCCCAGCAACACGCGGTAGGCGCTGCCGCCCTCGATTTTTTCGAGACCCACGCCGCTGGTGGCGTTCGCCTGCGGGTCGAGGTCGAACAACAGAACGCGCTTGCCCACAGCCGCCACGCACGCGGCGAGGTTCACCGCCGTGGTGGTTTTTCCGACGCCGCCTTTTTGATTGGCGACTGCAACGACTTTGATTGGCACGCGAAGATTCTAATTGCCGGCGAGAAATTGCCAATGGCCAAATTGATTTAGCCACGGAAAGGCTTCCATAGCCACAGATGAACACAGATATTCACAGCTCCAAAAAATTTGGACGCGAATTTCACGAATGAACACGAATCCAAGCGGTCGAAATTCATGCCTTTCTTATCTGCGCGCCTCTGTATTTATCTGCCGGGTTGAAAATTTGGCGATTGAAAATTAAGAAGGGCGAGGCATCTTGTCGGTATGAAGTTGATCCTCTCCACGCACAACGTAACATTGACTGATGCCATTGAGAAGCACGTGCTCGCGAAGCTCGACAAATTGGATCGCTTGAATTCGCGCGTCGTGCACGCTCGAGTCACGCTCGAGCACGATCACATGCGGGTCCCGGAGCGGCAATTCTGCTGTTCGATGCGGCTGAGTGTCCGCGGCCCGGACCTGTTCGCGGAAGATCGCGAGAGTGATTTGTATACCGCGATCGACCTGGTGGAAAAAAAGATCGAGCAGCAAATCCGCAAGCGCCAAAGCAAAAACAAGGCGCGCAAACATAAAGTCGCCGCGCGCACGAAACGCACCCGGCAGGAAGCTGCGCTCTGATCAGGGCGGAAGGAAGAATGCGGAATGCGGAATTCATGGCGGGCCGGGGGCTTCGTCTTCGGATCGCTTGTGCGCGCGCGGCTTTTCGTTCCTTCTTTTCATGATTCTTCGCGCGCGTGTTGTTCTTCCCATTTCGCGGCCACCCATTGAAGATGGCGCGGTTTTCATCTCGGGCAATCGCATCGCGCAGGTCGGCGCATGGAGGGATTTTACCGATCCAGCAGACGTCGTCGATCTGGGTGATGCGATCCTGATGCCGGGGCTCATCAATGCCCATTGTCATCTCGATTACACCGACATGGCCGGGTTGATGCCGCCGCAAAAATCGTTCGTTGATTGGATACGGCTGATGCTGGCCGCGAAATCCACCTGGAATTACAGCGAATTTGCGGAGTCATGGATTCGCGGCGCGCACATGTTGAGACGGACGGGGACGACAACGGTGGTTGATTTTGAAACGGTTCCTGAGTTGTTGCCCGATGTCTGGTCGGCAACGCCGTTGCGGATCATTTCTCTGCTGGAAATGACCGGCGTGAAAAGCCGGCGCGAGCCGCGCGCTATTTTGCAGGACAATGTGGAACACATTCGCACCCTGCCCGGCGGACGATGCCGGCCGGGACTCGGGCCACACGCGCCCTACTCCACCGTTTCTGAACTCCTGAGTCTCGGGGCGGACATGGCGCGGCGGAGACATTGGCCACTCTCGATTCACGTCGCGGAATCGATGGAGGAATTTGAGATGTTCATGAAAGGCCGCGGCGTGATGTTCGATTGGTTACGGCGCAATAATCGCGACATGAGCGATTGCGGGCTTGGCTCGCCGGTCAAACACCTGGATCGTCACGGTGTTTTGGGCGAGAATTGCCTGGCTGTTCACGTGAATTATCTCGCCCCGGGTGACGCGCGGCTGCTCCGTAAGAAAAAAACGAGTGTGGTGCATTGTCCGCGCAGCCATTTTTATTTTGGCCACGCGCAATTCCCCTTTAACACATTCACGCGGGAAAGGATCAATGTCTGCCTCGGAACCGACAGCCTGGCGACGGTGTATAAAAAGCCCCGACAGATAGTGGAGTTGAATATGTTTGCCGAAATGCAGGCGTTTGCTGCGCGACATGCTCGCGTTTCTCCTGAAACAATTTTGCAAATGGCCACCGTTAATGGCGCGCGCGCGCTGGGCATGGCGGGGCAAATCGGGGACATTTCGGAGAAAGCAATGGCGGATCTGATTGCGTTTCCGTTTGACGGGAAGCTCGCCGACGCGGCAGAAGCGGCGGTGCACCATGCGGGTGATGTCAGCGCCAGTATGATTGATGGTGAGTGGGTTCCGGTACGTTAAAGTGTTAAATCGTTAAATTGTGTGGGATGTTTGGCTCGCAGAATCCATTCGGAAAAAGATTAGAGCCTCCTTACGTCGGCTGTTATGAGGTCACATTTCAGCTCGTAAATCGTAAATCGTAAATCGTAAATTCCCCTGGTGAATGATTTTAACGCCGCGCTCAACGAACGCCTTGCCGCCATCCGCAAACAAGGTTTGTATCGGGAATTGCGCCGCGTTGATTCGCCGCAATCACCACGTATCGAGATAGGCGGAAAAGCGCTCCTCAATTTTTCCTCAAACGATTATCTCGGTTTAGCCAATGAGCCGGTCATCAAAGAGGCGGCGATTCAAGCGGTGGAAAAATTCGGCGCGGGCGCCGGTGCGTCGCGGTTAATTTGCGGTTCGCTGGCGCCGCATCATGAACTGGAGGAGGCGCTCGCCACATTCAAAGGAACCGAGGCGGCCCTGACTTTTTCGACCGGCTATGCTGCGGCGATTGGGACCATTGGCGCATTGCTCACGAAGGACGACGTCATCGTCATCGATAAATTGGTCCACGCGTGCATCGTCGACGCGGCGCGATTGTGCGGGGCGAAGTTGCGCGTTTTTTCGCATAACGATCTTAGTGAATTAGAAGACATTTTGAAGTGGGCGGTCGAAATCCAAGGTCCAAGGTCCAAGGTCCAAGGTCAGTCGCGGGTTCTTATCGTCACTGAAAGTGTTTTCTCGATGGACGGCGACCAGGCGGCATTGCGAGAAATTGTGGAGCTGAAAAATAAATACGGTGCGTGGCTCATGGTGGATGAGGCGCATGCGACCGGCCTTTACGGCAAATACCGCCGCGGCCTGGCGGAGGAACTCGGCGTCAGCGGTGAAATTGAAGTGCAAATGGGAACATTGGGGAAGGCGTTGGGTGCGAGCGGTGGTTATATTTGTGGATCCCGGCCATTGATTGATTTTTTAGTTAATCGCGCCCGGAGTTTTATTTTTTCAACCGCGCCAGTCCCAGCGGCAGCGGCAGCGGCAGCGGCGGGAGTGCGTTTTGTTCAATCTGAAGCGGGCGAGGCGCGAAGAAATCTCCTCTGGAAAAGAGTCGAAGAATTTCACGCGGCTTTTGGGAAGCCTCCTCCTGCTTATCGCAGCGCCATTATCCCGATCATCATCGGTGATGAAACGGAAGCGGTGGAAACAGCGGCCGCTTTGTTGAAAAAAAATATTTTTGTTCCTGCGATTCGATACCCGACGGTCGCGCGAGGCGAGGCCCGGTTGCGGGTGACCGTGACCGCGGCCCATGAAGTGGGAGAGGTCAACTCTGTCGCGACTGCTGTGCAGCAACTGGTAAATTGTAAATCGTGAATCATAAACCATTATCGCTGGGTCGACTGGACCATAAATTCGTGTGGCATCCGTTCACACAGATGCGGGATTGGCTGAAGCGGGAGCCGATTGTGATCGTTTCGGGCAAAGACGCGACCCTGCACGACGCGAAGGGCCGAGAGTTTCTCGATGCCAACTCTTCGATTTGGACCAATCTTCACGGTCACAATCATCCAAAAATCAATACCGCGATAAACCGGCAGTTGAGAAAAATCGCGCATTCATCGGCATTGGGTTTTGCCAATGAACCGGCGAGTTTACTGGCGGAAAAACTGGTTCAATTGGCGAATCCGAAATCGGCCGGGGATTCAAGGCTTGAGAGAGTCTTACCCCGCCTTGGTAAAGTTTTCTTTTCCGATGATGGTTCGACCGCAATGGAAGTGGCGCTGAAACTTGCCTATGAATTCGCGCGGCGAACGGGTCGGCGCAAGCCGAAGTTTCTTTCGCTGGAGGGCGCTTATCACGGCGATACGGTCGGGGCGGTTTCGCTCGGGCACATCGATTTGTTTCATAAAGCCTATGGCGGGCTGTTGTTCAAATCGGACAAAGTCGCCGCGCCTTATTGCTATCGCTGCCCATTCAACCGCGCGAAGCCGGAACGGAGGGACGCGCGGGAATATCGCCAATGCAAGTGGGAGTGCATTGGCAAACTCGAACAAAAATTCGCCGCGCAAAAGAAAAAACCGGAGCGGTATGCCGCCTTCGCTTTCGAGCCGCTGATGCAGGGCGCGGCGGGAATGATTGCGCAACCGGAAGGTTGGCTGAGACGCGCTGCGGAGATCGCACGCGGACACGGCGCGCAATTAATTGCTGACGAAGTCATGACGGGGTTTGGGAGGACTAATTCAAAATTAAAAAGTGAAAATTCAAGAGCGCTGCTGGCGTGTCACGCGGAGGGCGTACAGCCGGATTTTGCCGCGCTGGCGAAGGGATTGACCGGCGGTTATCTGCCGATGGCGGCGACGCTCACGACGCAAAAAGTGTTTGATGCGTTCCTGGGAGAATACGAGGAGTTCAAAACATTTTTTCACGGACATAGTTATACCGGCAATCAACTGGGGGCATCCGCCGGGTTGGCGAGCCTGGAGATTTTGCAAAGCGGCGAATCCATCCGCTCGCGGGAGATTTTGGAACGGACGTTGCGTGAGGAACTGGCGACTTTATGGGGACTGCCGAATGTGGGTGATATCCGGCGGGTCGGTCTGGTCGCCGGAATTGAACTGGTGCGAAATTGGCGGACGCGGGAACCGTTTGATTTATGCGAGCGCGCGGGAATTCGCGTTTGCGAGGCCATGGCGAAAAGGGGTGTCTTGACGCGGCCCATCGGCAACGTAATTGTCTTGATGCCGCCCTATTGCACCACTCCAGTCCAGGCGCGGCGAATGGTCAGGGCTATTTACGAGGCGTGCGATGAAACTCTTGGGCAATAAAGCGCGGCTGACGGCTGTGCTCGTAATTATTTTATTTTTTGGCGTCGTTTTTGCGCAGCCGTCTTTCCCGGCGCCGACGAGCACGACAAATTCCGCAGTTCTTCTTCACGAACTGACTAGCCTAACTCCCGATTCCGAAACGAATTTGGCCGAGTTGATGCGCATCGCCAATCTCACGGCCAAAAACGACAAAAAGGAATCCAAAGCGGAAAAGAAACTGGCGCGCCGTTCTGAGGACTTGAAAAATTTACCGACGGCCGAATTGCGAAAGCGCTTTACCGACGATTCGCTAAAATATGAAACTCGCGCCGTCGGGACAATTGGGCGGCTGGCGCAGGAGGCTTTGCAAGCAAGCGATGGGACACGGAGCGAGCGCGAGCGGGAAATTCTGGAAGTCCAGGCGTCCTTGAGCGGCGAGCATGCGCCACTTGTGCCGGAGAAACTCGGCATCATTTCGACGTGGGTTTATTTTTTTAAAAATATGCCGGGCAGTATTGGCCGAGGCAGCGCACCGGCGGCCAATGTGAAGATGGAGGGAACAATAGACGACGGCCGCACGGACCCATTGCCTTCCAGCTTTTGGACGCGACCGACGGCGATTTCCAACGAGGATTTGTATGCCGGCTTCGGGCGCAAAGAATTGCCCCATCTGGAAAAATCGCTTTGCAATTATGACGCGCCAAAAGTCAGTTCCGGCACTCACGCCGGATTTGACGTGGAAAGCGACGGACAGCGTTTCAAGATCAAGTTTGGTGAATTGAATTCGGAGGCCTTCACGGCGCGCATTTTCCATGCACTTGGCTATCACGTGGACCCGACCGACTATGCGCCGGAGGTGCGGATTCGTTATGATCGGCGAATGCTGCGCGAACTTCATCTCCGCAAACCGCTATCGATGAAAATTACCCCGCTGGGTATTCGCATCTGCACCCTTCAATTTCAAACGCATTATGACCCGTTCACTTTCATCACATATGCGGTGTTCAAGGATGGACGGAAAATTTCGGGCGCGGATTTGAAGCAGACGCTTTTTTTAAATCCGAACGTTTCGCATCCGGAGGATTCGCTGGAGAATTTTCGACAAGAAGTGGAGGCCGAGCTGGATTACGTAGTGATGGCGCCGGCAAATGTCCAGCCGCGCGATACGCCGACGCAATCCATCGGCTCGTGGGAGTTCGGCGGTCTCGGCCACGAGAACCTGCGCGAATTGCGGGGCGCGGGATTGCTGGCGGCATGGCTGGCGTGGTTCGATTCGCGGGCGGACAATACCAAGTTGCGCGTGGTGCGAGACGCAGATGACGTGCAACTTCAGCATTTCATTTCCGACCTCGGCGGCGGATTGGGCGCCGGGACAGGTTTGTTTTCGGCGCAGGGCGAAAACCCCAACGAGTTGGCGTGGACGTTTACCGCGCCGGAAATTGTTCGCGGGCCGGGACGGATGACGACGCCGTTTCGAATCGAACATTTCCGTCCGACAGTCCCGACCCCGGCGTTCGCGGCCATGACGATGAACGATGCGCGTTGGATGGCGCGGCTGATTGGGCAACTCACGGAAAATCAAATTCGCGGGGCCTTGATCGCGTCCGGTTATGACAGTGCGGAGGCGAGGCTTTACCTGGAGAAATTGATCAGCCGCCGCGATCGGATGATTTGCGATTTGAAACTGCAAAATGAAATCCCCCTGATCCGCCCAAACAGACCGAACCACAAATTTAATTATACACCTTCCGCCGATGGGCCGTTTGTAGTGACGGATTCCACGGGCGCAAAAGTTTTTGCGCGCGAATCTTCACAAGTAATTTCTCAGGGCAAGATTTCCCATCGTTGATTCGGTTCCGACCTTGACATCATCCCGGCTGCCGTGAGATGAATCGACAATGACCCCCGACCCGAATCGAAAATCGCCGTCTGATTTGACGCCTTCGGTCGGCGCGGCCACGGATATCGCCCCCCTTGGTCGCACGCAACCGCGGCCCGCCCACGAACTGACCGCCGCGGAAGAGGCGCAAGTCACCGATTGGAACAAGGTGGCGGCCATGGAGGAATTCCGTGCGTTATTGAAAGCCAAGCTGAGGTTTATTGCGCCAGCCACAGCCTTTTTCGCCATTTATTATTTCGCGCTACCGGTGCTGGTGGGATACGCGCCCGAATTGATGGGAAAAAAGATTTTTGGGGCGGTGAACCTGGCCTACCTGTTTGCGTTGTCGCAATTCGTCATGGCGTGGGTCATTGCAGCGCTCTATGTGCGAGCCGCGGGACGGTTCGATAAAATGGCCGAGGCCATCCTGGCCAAACTTAAATTTAAATAAAATGTCGACTGCCCTCTTGATGTTTGTTGGCTTCGTTGGAGTTACGCTCGTCATTACGTATTGGGCATCGCGCCGGTCGTCGGGCGCCAACGCATTCTTCGCTGCCGGACGTCAAATCACTGCGTGGCAAAATGGCTTTGCCGTGGCCGGAGATTACATGAGCGCGGCTTCGTTCCTGGGTATCGCGGGCATGATCGCCTTTCAAGGTTACGATGGTTTCATGTATTCGGTGGGGTTCCTGGTAGCCTATCTTACGGTGCTACTCATCGTGGCGGAACCTTTGCGAAATGCCGGCAAGTATACGATGGCGGACGTGCTGGCTTACCGGATGAAGGCCCGGCCGGTGCGCGCAATGGCGGCTTTGAGCACGCTTACGGTGAGCACGTTTTACATGATTGCGCAGATGGTCGGAGCCGGCGCGCTGGTGGCGCTTCTCCTCAAAAGTTCGGGCATCTCCTACGAGGCGGCGGTGATTGGCGTGGGCATACTCATGATTGTCTATGTGGTCTTCGGCGGAATGCTCGCCACTACCTGGGTGCAGATCATCAAGGCGATTTTGTTGATGGGGGGGACCATTTTATTGAGCATAATCGTGCTGGGACATTTCGGATTCAGTCTCAGCGCCTTTTTTGATGCCATCAGCCACGTCACGTATCACGTTACAAAAGATAGCGTGAAGACCGAGGTGATACAAAATTTCCTGCAACCGGGTTTGCGTTACAAACCACCTTACGGGGCGCTGGATTTGATTTCGCTGGGAATGGCGTTGCTGCTCGGAACGGCGGGTTTGCCTCATATCCTGGTGCGATTTTACACCGTGCCGGACGCGAAAACAGCCCGATACAGCGTGGTCTGGGCGATGGTTCTGATCGGTACTTTTTATATCATGACGACGCTGCTGGGCTTTGGAGCCGCCACGATTGTGGGCCGCGATTTCATCACCGACAACGGCGGCACCAACATGAGCGCGCCGTTGCTGGCGCAAGCATTGGGCGGGAATTTTTTCTTTGCTTTCATTTCCGCGATTGCGTTTGCAACCATCCTCGCCGTAGTCGCCGGCTTGACGATCAGCGCCTCGACTTCCTTCGCGCATGACTTTTGGACCAACGTGATTCATCACGGCACCGAGCGGAAACCGGGTGAAGAAGTGCTCGTGGCCCGCGTCACGGCGTTTGTGGTCGGCGCCATTGCGATTACTCTCGCGATTTTATTGGGGTCAAAGGCGAATGTTGCCTTCCTCGTGGGGCTTGCTTTCGCGGTGGCGGCGTCTGCCAATTTGCCAGTGATTGTGTTGTCGCTGTTTTGGAAACGATTCAATACAGCAGGAGCTGTTTGCGGATTGGCCACAGGATTGGCGGCGTCGCTGGCACTGATTCTCGTGAGCCCCAGCTTGATGACAATTGATCCGCCGACCGTGACCGGAGCAGCACGTCATCTTTTCCAGCACAAACCGCTGTTTCCGCTCGAAAATCCGGGCATTGTCAGCATCCCGCTGGGATTTTTGGGCGCGATCATGGGAGCACTTTTGAGTCGCGAGCCGGCAGCGGAAGCGAAATTTGCGGAATTGACGGTCCGCGCCAACACGGGTTTAGGCGCTGAGAAGGCGAGCTTGCACTAAGCCCGAAGGTTCAATTCGCACGGGCGAGACGCCCGTGCCACCAGCTGATTTAACTTCTGCTCAGTTCCAAAATCCGATCGAACTGCTCTTTCGTCACCGGTGAAACCGACAATCTCGATAGTTTAACCAGTTTCATTTCCTTCAACATTTTATCGGTTTTTATCACATCGAGTCCGATCGGTTTCTTGAGCGGTTTTTCCGGGGCCAAATCCACGGCGGTCCAATCGCCTTCGGTCGCGGTCGGATCACGATAGGCTTCTTTGAGCACGCGCGCGACGCCCACGATTTCCTTGCCGGTGTTGCTGTGATAATAAAAAACGCGATCGCCCTTTTTCATCGCGCGCAGGTTCAGTCGCGCCGCAAAATTGCGCACGCCGGTCCAGGCGGTCTTGCCGTCCTTGACGAAATCCACCCACGAGTAGGAATCGGGTTCCTGTTTTACGAGCCAGTAGTTCATACAAACGATTTACGATTTGCCAATTACACTTTACGCTACGCGGGTGAGTTTGGCTGAAAATCTTGATTCAATTCAACAACGCATTCGTGCCGCGTGCGACCGCGCCGGGCGCGCCCCCGAAACCGTGACTTTGCTGGCCGTGACGAAAGGCCAGCCGCCGGACGTGGTCAACGAAGCCGGCAAGCTGGGCCTCGCGTTCTTCGGCGAAAATAAAATCCAGGAGGCGAAGGCGAAAATCCCGTTGTGTTCGGGGAAGTTGCGCTGGCATTTCATCGGTCATTTGCAAACGAACAAATGCCGTGATGCGGTTGAGCTTTTCGAAATGATCCAGAGCGTGGACAGCTTGAACGTCGCACGGGAAATCAGCAAGCGGGCGGATCTGGCAGGGAAGGCGATGCCGATTCTCCTGGAGGTAAATCTTGCGGGTGAGGCCAGCAAATTCGGCTATCGGCCGGAAGCGGTGGAGGCGGAGTTAACACAAATCAACGGGCTGCCGCGCATTGAGATTCATGGCTTGATGACGGTGCCGCCGTGGACGGCGAACGCGGAAAATGTGCGCCCGGTGTTTCGGCAATTGCGGGAGCTCAAGCAACACTGCGAACAAATCCTGGGCGCGCCGCTACCACACTTGAGCATGGGGATGACGGGCGATTTTGAGGTGGCTATTGAGGAAGGCGCGACGATTGTGCGGATCGGGACGGCTTTGTTTGGGCAGAGGAAAAGTTTCAAGAAGGATATTTAGCCACAGATGCAGGCATGTTCAGAAAAGGCCATGTTTGTTTGAGCCCTTGATGCGCGAACCTCGCGGCAAAAGGAAACTGCGGGAGATTCGCTGTCCTACGTGCTTGAATTCCCGCGCGAGCTCTGGCAGCTTTTCGTTCATCCAATATGCTTAAGGCTATCCATATCCTACTCGTGTCTTTGCTGTTTTGGAGCTTCGCGACGGTGGCGGCAGAACAGAAGCTTCCGAATATCGTCATCATTCTTACCGACGACCAGGGATATGCTGACGTGGGTAAATTCGGCGCGGAGGGTTTTACCACGCCGAATCTTGACCGACTCGCAAATCAGGGTGCGGTGTTTCGCAATTTTCATGTGGCGCAGCCGATTTGCTCAGCTTCGCGTTGTGCATTGATGACCGGCTGTTATCCCAACCGCATTGGCATCAATGGCGCACTAGGGCCGAATTCGAAAATCGGGATCAGTGACGGGGAGGAAACAATGGCCCAATTGCTCAAATCGCGCGGCTATGCGACGGGAATGCTGGGAAAATGGCACTTGGGCGATGCGCCGGGGTTTATGCCGTTGCGCCACGGTTTCGACATGTATTTTGGCGAGTCGCTCTCGGTCGATATGTGGCCGGGACATCCGGATCTCATCACGAATTTGTCACCGAACGAGGTTGCAATAAAGCGCGAGTATCCAAAGCTGCCGATTTGGGACGGTGAAAAAAAATTCCGCGATGAGATGTCCATCGACGACCTGAACCACCTCACCACCTGGTACGCCGAGCGGGCGGTGAAATTCATCGACGAAAATAAGTCGCGTCCGTTCTTTCTTTACGTCGCCAACAATATGCCGCACGTGCCGCTCGGTGTGAGCGACAAGTTCCGCGGCAAAACGAAGCGCGGCCTTTACGGCGATGTGATTGAGGAAATCGACTGGGGCGTGGGACAGATTCTCGACGCCCTCAAGCGCAACGGTTTGGAGGACAACACCTGGGTCATTTTCACGTCTGACAACGGTCCGTGGCTGCGCTACGGCAATCATGCGGGCTCGGCCAAGCCGTTGCGCGAGGGCAAAATGACGAATTGGGAGGGTGGGACGCGCGAACCGTGCATCATGCGCTGGCCCGGCCATATTCCCGCCGGCGCCGATAGCTGGAGCATGTTCATGACCATCGACCTGCTTCCCACCATCGCGAAAATCACGGGCGCCAACTTGCCCACGAACCACATTGACGGGCTGGACGTGTGGCCGGTCATCGCTTGTCAGCCCGGCGCAAAAAACCCGCACGACACATACTGGTTCTACTACGATGCCAACGCGCTTCAGGCCATTACCACCGGCGATGGCCGGTGGAAATTGCAGTTTCCGCACACGTACGTGAGCATGAAAAACCAACCCCCTGGCCGCGACGGAGTGCCCGGTGACTATAAGCGCCTGAAAATTGAAACTGAGGAACTGTATGATCTCGCCAATGATATCAGTGAGACAACGAACGTGGCTGCGCAACATTCGGACATTGTGAAACAACTCGAAGCTGAGGCCGAAAAGGCGCGTGCAGACCTTGGGGACAGGTTGACCCAGAGAACGGGCAGTGGACATCGCCAGCCGGGCCGCCTAGTAGCGAACGCGGTGCGGTAAAGGCAATTTCAACAGAGGGAACGAGGAGATAGATTTTTTTGCCGCTAAAGGCCGCTTTTTTTAGCCACAGATGGATGCAGATAAATACAAAGGGTTTACGCGAATTACGCCAATTAACACGAATTTCTTTTAATTGCAAATGATGCGGATTTGAGACGGGAATTCTTTAACAGATGGAAACTCCGCCTGAAAATCTGCGAATTGCCCAAATGAGGTTCCACGAATAGACTCTTGCGGTGAAGTCTAAAGGCACAGTTTATCTCGTGGGCGCCGGCCCGGGCGACGCGGGTTTGCTTACGTTACGCGGCGCGGAATTGTTGGGACGCGCCGACGTGGTGATTTACGATGTCCTCGCCAATGCGGAATTGCTCCGGTTGGCGCCGCGAACGGCTGAGTTTATTTCGCGCGGCAGCCGAGGCACGGAAAAGGCGTTGTCGCAGGAACAACTCAATGCGCTGATGATCTCCAAGGCGCGGGAGGGCAAATGCGTGGTGCGTTTGAAGGGCGGCGATCCTTATATTTTTGGACGAGGCGGCGAAGAGGCGGAGGAACTGGCGGAGGCGGGCATTCCATTTGAAGTAGTGCCGGGCGTATCGTCTGTTGTTGCTGCGCCGAATTATGCGGGGATTCCATTGACTCATCGCGATCTCGCTTCCACGTTCACGGTACTTACCGGGCATGAGGACCCGGACAAGGAAAATTCGAACCTGAATTTTGAAGAGATTGCGCGCATTCCCGGCACCAAAGTCATTCTGATGGGACTCAAGCGGCTGAAAGAATTGACTGATACGCTAGTCGCGCGCGGCATGCCTCCGGAAACGCCCGTGGCCATCGTCCATCGCGGCACCGCCGGGGGGCAGCAATCGGTCGCGGGCACGCTCGCCACCATTGCTGGAATTGCGACTGAGAAAAAGATTTCCGCGCCGGCCATCACGATCATTGGCGAGGTGGTCAAATTGCGGGAAAAATTAAATTGGTTCGAGCGTCGACCGCTTTTTGGCGAACGCATCGTGGTGACGCGGACCCGTGAACAGGCAAGTCAGCTTTCCAAACAGCTTTCCGACCTCGGCGCGGAAGTTCTCGAAATCCCGACGATCAAGATTGTGCCGCCAAGCGAAGATCGCCGGCAGAATATCATCGATGCGTTGCTCGAATTGAATTCCTACGATTGGCTGGTATTTACGAGCCCGAACGGCGTGACGGCGTTTTTCGATTTGTTCTTCAAGCGCTTCCAGGATTTGCGCGATTTGGGCGGAGCACGGATTGCGGCGATTGGCCCGGCGACGGCGGCGAAATTAAAGGAGCTACACCTGCAAGTGGATCTAACGCCGGACGAGGCCGTGAGCTCGAAAATCGCGAACGCTTTTGAGAAATATGAAACCGTTGAAAATCTCAAAATGTGCCTGCTGCGCGCCGAGGCCGCCAATCCGGACCTGCCGAAGGCGCTCGAAGAGCTTAGCGCCATCGTCGATGATGTCGCTGTTTACAAAACGGTTCCCGAGACGGAAGATTTAAATGGCGCGGCGGGACAGTTGACCGAGGGCGGCGCGGATTGGATTACATTTACGAGCGCTTCCACGGTGGAAAATTTCAACGCGCGATTTGATTTGCCAAAATTATTGAAGAAATTTCCTCGGGCCAAGGTATTGTCGATCGGCCCGGAAACAAGCAAGGCCATTCGGGCGCTGGGGCTGGAACCCACGCAGGAAGCCAAGGAGCACACGATTGAGGGTATGGTGCAGATCCTGACCAAGGAAGTGGCGCGGGGTTGATTTCAAAGGTATCGATTCGCACGGGCGAGACGCCTGTGCCACTATTTTTCCGAACAAATTGGCTTTCAAATTGTCCATAAATCGTCTGCGAAGTGAAACTTGCTTCAAGCCCCCGGGCTGGCAACACTGGACGGATATCATCATGGTGAAATTGTTGCGAAACGGATGGCAAATGCTGAACCGTGGCCGGGGCGGCCTTTGGTTCGCGCTGCTGTTTGTGTTCGTATCGCCGGCGTTTTCGGCCAGCTTCACGGCGTCGCTCGACCGCAACACGATTGTGCTTGGTGAGCCGGTGACATTGACGCTGAAATTCGAAGATGGCCAGCCGCAAGGGCCTTTGAGCCTGCCGGTCGATGGTCTGCGCATCACGTCCTCGCCGGAACAAAGCATCAGCAGCGTCTTTTCTGCCGGGAAACAGACCACGGTTTATTCCTACGCCGTTTCGCTGGAAGCGACGCGTGTCGGCGAATTCGTGATCCCGCCATTTAATATAAAGATGAACGGACAAACCTTTTCCAGCCAGCCGTTAAAATTGAAGGTCGTCGCGAGCGACCCTTCCGCGCCGCCGGCCGGAAACGCGGAGAAGATGGCGTTCCTGTGGGTCGAGTTGCCGAAAACGAACCTCTACATCAATGAACCGGTCGTGGTGGAATTTCGGATTTATCTTCGTTCGGATGTGCGCCGCTACGGTGACTTGCAGTTCTCGCCCGACGGCAACGGGCTTACTTTCAGCAAAATCGCGCAGGGCCAGCAGTATCAACGCCGCGTGGGCAATGCGACTTTCACGGTCGTTCCCCTGTCGGTAGCGATCACGCCGGTAAAGACCGGCACAGTTTCCCTCAATCCAATCAACGGAAGCATCCTATTAAACGGCCGCGATCCGATGGATATCGCGGGTTTTTTCGGTCCGCCGACGAGGCCCCAGCGGGCTCCGCTCACGGCGGAGCGCATGGACTTGCAGGTTTCGCCACTGCCCGAGGAGCATGTGCCGGCGGGCTTCAACGGCGTGGTCGGCAGTTACACGATGACCGTGACCGCCGGGCCGACGAATGTCGTGGCCGGTGATCCGATCACGCTCCACGTTCAAATTTCCGGCCATGGCGCGCTCGACACACTTTCTCTGCCGGAACAAACCGGATGGGATAATTTCAAGACTTACCCGCCAACTTCAAAGATAAACGCGAGCGACCCGCTGGGCATCGAAGGCTCAAAGGCCTTCGAGGAAATTGTCACACCACAAAACAGCGACATCAAAGTACTGCCGCCGGTCACGTTTAGTTTTTTTAATCCGGAACAAAAACAATATCGCACGCTGACGCAACCGGCGCTGCCGTTGATCGTCCGCGCGGCGACGCCGGGAGCGATGCCGGCCATCGCGGCCACGCATGCGGAGAATCCACCGCCGGCGGCGGATGTCATTTCCATCAAGCAGCACATCGGCACGGTAGCGCAGATCAGCGCGCCGCTGGTTGAGCAACCGTGGTTCCTGGCGCTGCAGGGCGTGCCGGCGCTTGCGCTACTGTCGTGTGTGATTTTGCGCAAGCGCAAGGAATCGCTGGAGAACAATCCCCGACTGCGCCGGCAGCGGCAGGTGGCGCAACTGGTTCAGGAGGGATTGGAACAATTGCGCATTCAAGCTTCGGAGAACCAATCGGTCGAATTTTTCGCGACACTTTTCCGATTGTTACAGGAACAACTGGGCGAACGGCTCGACCTGCCGGCATCGGCGATTACCGAAGCGGTCATTGACGAGCGTCTGCGTCCGGGCGGCGTCTCGGAGGAAACACTGACATCGTTGCACGAGCTTTTTCAAACGTGCAACCTTGCGCGCTATGCGCCGGTCGAATCAGGCGAGGAAATGGCGCAGATCATCCCGAAGCTAGAAATGGCGCTCAACGAATTGCGTGAGTGGAAAAGATGAACTCGGTCAATCTACAAATGAATAGGTGGAAATGGAGATTTTCGCACCATACATTTTTTGCGACTGCTTTCTCTGTTCTCTACTGTTCGATTGTTCTTCTTCTGACGACCATTTCCGGTTTTACCGCCGATGCTTCCGCGGGATTTGATGCGGCCAACGGGCTTTACGAGCAGGGTAAATTCGCCGAGGCTGCGTCAGCTTATCAGCAGATGATTCAATCCGGCACCGTGTCTGCCGCGATTTATTTCAATCTCGGAAATGCCTCGTTCAAATCCGGCCAGGTCGGGCGGGCGATTGCGGCTTATCGCAATGCGGAAAAAATCACTCCGCGCGACGCGGATGTTCGCGCGAACCTCCAGTTTGTCCGCGGGAAAGTCCAGAATCCTTCGTTTTCGCCTTCGCTCGGACAACGCTGGATTGCCGTGCTGACGATTAACGAATGGGCCGGGCTTGCCGCCGCAGTGCTGTGGATCTGGCTGGCTTTGATGGCAGCGGTTCAGTTGCGGCCCGCGTTGAAAGAATCGTTGCGGACATTACTTTGGTGCAGTGGCTTCGCGACGGTGTTGCTGAGTGGTTGCGTGGGTGCGGCGTGGTCGGGAAATTCCACCCGGACGGCGATTGTTATAGTTCAGGATGCGGCGACTCATAATGGCCCGCTGGACGAAGCGCCAATCGGCGCGACTGTTCACGACGGGGCGGAGCTGAGCGTGCTCGATACGAAGAACGACTGGCTGCAAGTCCGCGTCGATGGTGGGCGCATCGGGTGGTTGAAACGCGATCAGGTCGCGCTGGCGTCGGGAATGTAAGTTTCGCACCTTAGAGCGCCGGCGAGACGCCGACGGCACATTGAAACTTGCGCTCCGTGGCATCTCACCAACGCGCTTGCCTAGAGGCAGCTTCCTCCAGAGAATGGCCGCATCATCAACTGGCTCGATACAATCTTACGGTTCTGGCCGCGCGTGGTCGTGGGATTCCATTTCCTGGCCGCGTTGCTGGCGTCGATCCATGCGTTGTTGAATAAACGCGACTCGCGCGCGGCGACGCTGTGGCTCGGCACGATCTGGTTCCTGCCGGTGCTCGGTCCCCTGCTCTATCTCGCGCTCGGCGTGAACCGCATTCGACGTCGTGCGCTTTCGCCGGGCGTTCGCAAAACCGTTGCTCGCGCCATTCCCAAAAATCTCGGTGAATCCGAGCCTTCCGGCGTGGAACACCTGAAAATGCTCGCGCACGCAGTCAGTCAAATTGTCAGGCGGCCGCTCACTCCCGGCAATCGTGTGCAGCCGCTGATCAATGGTGATGAAGCATTTCCGGCCATGCTCGCCGCGATTGAGTCCGCGACAAAATCGATCTCGCTGGCTACTTACATTTTCGACAATGACGCCAGTGGAATACTGTTTGCCGACGCTTTGGCGCGTGCGGTCAAACGCGGAGTAGCGGTGCGCGTTTTGATTGACGCCGCGGGCACGCGTTATTCCTGGCCACCGATCACGCATCGGTTGAAGCACGACGAGGTTCCGGTGGCGAGATTTTTGCCGGCGTCTGTGCTGAAGCCGTGGCGGGTAACGACGGTCAATCTTCGCAATCACCGAAAAATCCTGGTGGTGGATGGACACACGGCCTTCACCGGCGGCATGAATATCCGCCACGGCAATATGCTGGCCGAAAAGCCAAGCAGTCCGATTCGAGATTTGCAGTTCCGCGTAGAAGGCCCGCTGGTGGCGCAATTGCAGGAGGCGTTTGCGGCGGATTGGGCGTTTACGACGGAAGAGACGCTGGATGGCGAGGCGTGGTTTCCGGAATTGCAGGAAAGCGGCGACGTGATTGCGCGCGTCATTCCGGACGGACCGGATGCGGATTTTGAAACCGTGCGCTGGACGCTGCTGGCCGCGCTCGCCGAGGCGCAGGATTCGGCGCAAATCCTCACGCCCTATTTTTTGCCGGATATCACGCTCATCACCGCTTTAAACCTGGCGGCGCTACGAGGTGTGCGCGTGGACATTATTTTGCCGGAGAGAAACAATCTGCGATTTGTGGATTGGGCCTCGCGCTCCTTGTGGTGGCAGGTGCTGGAACGCGGATGCCGCATCTGGCTCACGCCGGGGACTTTCGATCATTCCAAGCTGATGATTGTGGACGGCCACTGGGTGATGCTGGGCTCGGCCAACTGGGATGCGCGCAGCCTGCGCCTGAATTTTGAATTGAACGTCGAGGCTTACGGCCGGGATTTTGCGCGGCAAATGAGCGGAGTGCTCGCCAACAAACTTCACGGCGCGCGCGAGGTGACGCTGGCCGAAATGGACGGGCGCAACGTGACGGTGAAATTGAGAGATGCGGTCATGCGGCTGTTCTCGCCATACCTGTAATAGTGGAGACCGGCAGGATGCCTGTCCTACGTAAAAAAGGCTTCCGCGATGTTACTCGTGGAAGCCCTTGCAAATAAGAATCTACAGCTTAGTGGCTGTGACCGCAGCCGCAACCGTCACCGCAGCCGCCTTCGCTTTCAAAATCCGCTTCGGCCGGCAGCCGGCCCAGTTCGAGCGTTTTGCTGACGAATTGATTAATGGATTGATGTACGTTGTGCATCTCTTCCTGCGCCTCGAGGAAGCCGCGCGTGACCGGGTTTTTCAAGAGCGTTTCGCGCTCATTTTCAAAAGCGGAAATCTCCTCGCCCGTCAACTGTTCCGAGCGTTGTTGTTTCATTTGAAGCGCCTGGCCTTTGGCCATGAGTCCTTCATATTGTGAGCGGGCTTTTTCGTCGGCCACGAAAGTCTGGATGCGGTCACGCGCGGCGCGCATGTCCGGCTGGTCCAAAATCGCCTGGCAGAGTTCCCGTGTTTTTTCGGTAATCAAGGTGTCTTGAGTCGTTTGCATAATAAAATTCTCCCGCTGCTTTTGTGCGCATAATACACCACAGCCTTCTGTTAAATGCAAATGAATGTTTGCCGTGTGGATTCAACAGGAGGCAAGGGAGGAAAGGACAAAGGAATTGGAATTTTGTGATTTGGAAAAAAATTAGAATCTCCCTGCGCCAGCTGCTGAGGATTTAAGATTTTGCAGGCTGTATTCTTTTTTTCACCGGGCTTCACCCTATTTCTGCCGTGAACGATTTTTTTTAATATCGACTGTCGTAGCAATGAACAAAGAACTCAGAGTGCTCGTCGTCGAAGACACGCCGCAGGACATGGTCCTCATCAACCATGGACTGCGCAAGGCAGGCTTTCGTTTTCGCGCCCGACGGGTCGAGTCGCGCGAGGCTTTCCTGCACGAACTGGAGTATCATCCGCCAGATATCATCCTTTCCGATCATGGCATACCGGGTTTCGACGGTTTCGCCGCGCTCGCTGAGGCGCGCAATCATTGTCCGAATGCGCCGTTTATTTTTGTGACTGGCGCACCGCGAGATGATGTCGTGCGGCAGACGCTGCACAGCGGGGCTGATGACTACGTGCTGAAGAGCCATTTAAACCTGCTCGGCCCGGCGATAGAACGCGCCTTGCGCGAAGCGAGCGCCCGGGCAAACCGGTCCAACCTTGAAATCGCGCTCCAAAATGCCGAGGAAAATCTCCACGTCCTGACGCGGGAATTAAGCGAACACGCCTCTTTCACGCTCGATGCCGGGGGCCGCGTGGCGACCTGGACTCCCGGCGCAGAGCAAATGTTCGGTTACGAGCCGAACGAAATTCTGGATCGCCCCTTCGCCAAAATGTTCGTTTCCGGATCCGGCGACCCGCAGGCTTTGATTGAAACCGCCAGACGTGATGGCCGCGCTGAAGTTTCTGCTTCATTGGTTCGCAAGAACAATGAACACGTCACGGTCCAAGCGAAGATTGTCGCTTTGCGCGGGCAGTCGACCCGGCTGCGGGGATTTCTTTGTCTGCTGCACGACAAAGGCCGGTGTCCGGAGCACATGGCCAAACTGGAAGCCGCCAGCACGGAGATGGAGAAATTCACCCATGCCATTGCGCACGATCTGCAATTGCCGCTGCGCGACATCGAAAGCTGTTCTGAATTGCTCGTGAAAAGCGCCGGCACGCAGCTCGATCAAAAAAATCAGAGTTACCTCAAAACAATCACTGAAGCCGCGCACCGGATGGGGCGATTGATTGATGACCTGTTTGCCTTTTCGCGCATTGGCCAGACGGAAATCTATCGCCTCAACCTGAACCTCGGAGACATTACCCGGGAAGTCATCCACGACCTGAGGCAGGAAACCGAAGGCCGCGATGTGGAATGGGTCATCGGAAATCTGCCGGAAGTCATGGGGGATTCGGTGATGCTTTGGCAAGTGATGACGAACCTCATTTCAAACGCGCTGAAATTCACGCGCACAAAAGAGCGCGCACGCATTGAAGTTGGTGCGCGCGACGATGACCGCGAACACATTTTTTTTGTACGCGACAATGGGGTTGGCTTTGATCCCCAGTGCGCGGACCGCCTATTCGGCGTCTTTCAACGATTGCACACGACAGAATTTGAAGGCACCGGTGTGGGATTGGCGAATGTACGGCGCATCATCGAGCGCCACGGAGGACGGGTGTGGGCGGAAGGCGAGGCGGGTGAAGGCGCAATTTTTTATTTTACGCTTCCCAAGAGCGCATAACTCAGTCTCAATTGGGTTTTTACCCTATTTTACAAGATGCGGGCGGTCGCCTAGATTCCGCGTTGGATATCCCTTTTGAGACTTATCAAACGAAAACTTCGCATATTAATGATTGAAGACGAGGCGCGTGACGCCGAACTTGCCGAGCATACGCTGCGGCAAGGCGGCTTCGAGTTCTCGTTTAAACGCGTCGACACGGAAGACAGTTTTCTTCGCGAGATCGACCAATTCAAACCCAACGTCATCCTCTCTGACCACGGTCTGCCGGCCTTTGATGGTTTTACCGCTCTTGTCCTCGCCCAGCAAAAGTGCCCGGATGTCCCGTTCATTTTTGTTACCGGCTCGCTGGGGGAAGAAATGGCCATCAAGGCGTTGAAAAGCGGCGCGACGGATTTCGTATTAAAACACCATCTCAGCACGCTGCCGCCGGCGCTGCATCGCGCGTTGAACCAGGCCGAATTCCAGGTCCAGCGCAAACGCGCCGAGGAAGCCCTTTTGATGAGCGAGGAGCGTTACCGCAGCCTGGTCGAACTCTCGCCCGATGCCTTGTTCGTCCAGATCGACGACAAAATTGTATTTATCAATACCGCGGGAGTGAAATTGTTAGGCGCGAACAAGGCGCGGGATATCATTGGGCGATCGCCGATCGGATTCATTCATTCGGATGATCGCAAGAGAATCCAGCAGCGGATGCGCAAACTGCACGAGGAACACAAGCCGCTGCCTTTCATCGAACATCGGATCATGCAACTCGACGGTGCAGTGGTTGACGTGGAGATGGCTGCGGCGCCCTTAACTTTTGAGGGAAAGCCGGCGGCGCAGGTGATTCTTCACGACATTACTGACCGGAAGCGATCGGAAGAAGAAATCCGCCGATTGAACCTCGAACTGGAACAACGCGTTATTGCCCGAACCGCCGAGCTCGAGACGGCGAATAAGGAACTTGAGGCCTTCAGCTATTCCGTCTCCCATGACTTGCGCGCCCCGCTGCGGCACATTGAAGGGTTTGTGGAAATTCTGCGCGCGACCAAGGCCGAGTGCCTTGATGAGGAGGGCAATCGACACCTGCAGACCATCGCCGATTCCTCGCGGCAGATGGGCAAGTTGATTGACGATCTGCTTGGTTTCTCGCGCACCAGCCGCGTTGAATTGCGGAAGGTCAACGTCCGCCTGGATGATATTGTTCGCGATGTCCTGCATGAGATGGGGCCGGACACGAAGAATCGGCAAATCGAATGGATCCGGGGCAAACTGCCGCAGGTCGAAGGCGATCCGGCGCTGCTCCGACAGGTATTCTATAACCTGATCAGTAATGCCTTGAAATACACACGCACCCGGCCTTCGGCGCGCATTGAAATCGGGAGCACGCAGGCCGACAATGAAACAATTGTTTTCGTGAAGGACAACGGCGTCGGTTTCGATCCGCGTTACGCGCAGAAATTGTTCGGCGTTTTTCAGAGGCTGCATCGCGCCTCGGAATTTGAAGGCACCGGCATTGGTCTGGCGAATGTTCGCCGTATCATTTCCCGCCATGTCGGACGAACCTGGGCGGAGAGTGAATTGGACAAGGGCGCAACGTTTTATTTTTCGCTGCCGACAAAATGAGAGCCATACTTGAAGCGGGGTGGCACGGGCGTCTTAACCCGTGCGAATCGAAACTCACGGGCGAGACGCCCGTGCCACTAATGACAGGCACAGTTTGAAAAAAGAAATTCACATCCTGATGCTCGAAGACAATCCGACGGATTCGGAGTTGGCCGGGCATACACTTCGCCGCGGCGGCGTGAAATTTACGGCCACGCGTGTCGAGACGGAGGATGATTTTATCCGCGAGCTGGAGAAAAATCCGCCCGACCTGATTCTCTCGGACTACGCCCTGCCCGGTTTTGACGGCTACGCCGCGCTGGACATCGCCAAACGGAAGACTCCCAATATCCCGTTCATTTTTGTCACGGGAACGATGGGCGAGGAAGTCGCCATCGAGACGCTCAAGAGCGGCGCGACCGATTACGTGCTGAAACATCGCCTGGCGCGATTGGTGCCCTCGGTGCATCGCGCGTTGCGAGAGGCCGGCGAGCGCGCTGAACGCCGCCAGGCGCAGGAGCAGTTGCGCGAATCACACGAACAACTGCGCGCGTTGTCGGTCTATTTGCAACACGTTCGCGAGGAGGAGCGCACCCGCATCGCGCGCGAAGTCCATGACGAACTCGGCCAGGCGTTGACCAGTTGCAAACTCGACCTTTCCCTGCTCGCCAACAAACTTCCGGGAAATCTCACGCCGCTCCGGGACAAGGCCAAGGCCCTTTCGGCGCACATTGACGCGACCATCCAGACCGTGCGGCGGATTGCCACGGAACTACGGCCCGGCATCCTGGATCATTTGGGGCTGATTGCCGCGTTGGAATGGCAGGCCAATGAATTCCAAACTCGCACGGGCATCAAATGCGACGTTCGCACGGACCTGCACGAACCGGTCCTCACGCCGGATTTGGCAACGACGTTTTTTCGGATTTTCCAGGAAACGCTCACCAACGTGATTCGTCACGCGGGCGCGACGCAGGTGATGGTTCATTTGAAAGAAGTTGCCGGACGGATTATTCTGGAGGTGAAGGACAATGGGCGCGGAATTTCACCGGAGGAAATTTTCAACACGCGTTCCATGGGATTGCTGGGCATGAAGGAGCGCGCCGCTTTGCTCGGCGGCACGTTTAAGATAGGGCCAGTCCCGAGCGGCAAGGGAACGGTGGCCACAGTTTCGATTCCACTCCGCCGTTTGAGGGATGAAAAACATGAAAATTCTGCTTACAGACGATCACGCCGTCGTGCGCCACGGCTTGAAACAAATTCTCGCCGATGAGTTCAAGAAGGCGACCTTTGGCGAGGCGCGCAATGCCCAGGAGGCGTTGAATAAAATTTGGAAGGAAGACTGGGACGTTGTCGTGCTCGACATCACGATGCCCGGCCGCAGCGGCCTGGAAGTGCTGCGTGAGATAAAGAAGTCAAAGCCGAAACTTCCAGTGCTCGTCTTGAGCATGCATCCCGAAGGCCAGTTCGCCGTGCGCGTGCTCAAACGCGGCGCTTCCGGCTATATGACCAAGGAAAGCGCGCCGGAAGAACTCGTGGGCGCCATCAAAAAAGTGCTCGCGGGGGGACGTTATGTCAGCCCTTCGCTGGCGGAGAAACTCGCGACTTATCTCTCGGCCGATGGGCAGAAGCCGCCGCAGGAGAAATTGTCCGACCGGGAATTCCAGGTATTGCGTTTGATCGCCTCCGGAAAAATCGTCAGCGAAATCGCAAAGGAGCTTTCGTTGAGCGTGAAGACCATCAGCACCTATCGCTCGCGCATCCTGGAAAAAATGGGGATGAAGAACAACGCCGAGTTGATGCATTATGCGATGCAACATCAGTTGGTGGAGTGAGCGGCGGCTGACTCGTAGAAAATCAGAGCCTCCTTAAGTCGACTGCCACGCAAGCAGAGGGCTGGTTAATTCCATCTTCCTTCGTCCTGTACTCCGAATCCCGCAACCATTTTCACGAGCGCTTCAAATGAGGCGGGTTTGACGAAATAGGAATTCGCTCCCTCGGCCATGGCTCGGGATTTATCCTCGCGCGAAATGGAAGCGGTGAAGACCAGCGCCGGCAATGAGGCGAAAGCTTCCGTATGACGCAGCCACTTCAGAAATTCAAAACCATCCATGCGCGGCATTTTCAGATCGAGCACGATAATTTGCGGCAGCGGATAGAGCGCCCGATCCGCGTATATGCCTTCGCCAAGTAAATATGATTTTGCCTCGTCGGCGGCGGTGATGTGGAAGGTTTGCGCCGGAAGGCCCGCACGTTCGCAGGCTTTCTGGAACAAAATCGCGTCATTCTCGTCGTCTTCGACGTGCAGAATCAACAGCGGCTTGGAGTCTTTTCTCGCCACAATATGTTTGAGTCATACGCCTGCGTGAGCGCGGGTGGAGGCGCCGGCATTGCGAAATCCAGCCAACTGAATACTAATAACGCGAAAAAAATCAAGTCGCCTCATCATTTTTATCGTCGCCATCGAGATCCAATTTTCGGAAAGATTCAGCCAACCGCACGAGAGTTTCGAAGTCTTTGGGTTTGATAAAATATCCCGTGGCGCCTTCCGCTATGGCTCGTGCCTTGTCTTCGGCGCTGTCGGACACGGTAAAAACGAGGATCGGCAAGGACGCCAGGGAGCGCTCCTTCCGCAGCCATTTAAGGAAATCAAAACCGCCCATTCCCGGCATTTTCAAATCCAGGATAATCAGATTGGGAAACGGATATCCGTTGCGATCCGCGAATTTTCCCGCGCCGGTGAGATAAGCCACGGCTTCGAATCCATCCTCTACGCGCCAAAATTCCGCGGGTAGACCCGCGGCTTCGCAGGCCCGCGTAAAAAGTTTTGTATCTTCCTCGGAATCCTCAATATGAAGAATCTTAAGGGGACGCATAGCACACCTCCAATCAATGCTTTAGGCGAAATTAAAGCGAAAAAACGTGCCGCGCAATATGCTCGCCACAATTTTGTGGAATTTTTTTTGGGCCTGTGTTACCGAATATTGATGCCAGCTAAAATAGCCAATTCGGTTTCGATCCTCGTTGCCGATGATGACGCGCAGGACGCGATGCTGGTGCGAATGGCAGCGGAAAGGGCGTGTGTCGGACTGCGGCTCGAAACCGTCCGAGACGGTGAGGAAGCCATTGATTATCTTCTGGGCCGCTCCCGCTACGCGGACCGTGAGGCTCATCCGTTTCCAAGCCTGATGCTGTTGGATTTAAAAATGCCCCGGTTGAGCGGATTTGACGTTCTTGAATTCGTGCGCGGCCAGCCGGGATTGCGGCAGTTGCCGGTGGTTATTTTTTCCTCGTCGGATGATCCCGGAGATATTCGTCGCGCGTATGATTCCGGAGCGAATTCCTATTTGTGCAAGCCGCACTCGAATGATGATTTGTCGGCGCTGTTGAAAGCGCTGGAAGAGTATTGGTGCAAATTTAATCACTTTCCGCCCTGTCACTGATTTTTTGACGTTTCACCCCGGGGGACTCTTCGAAACCAGTTGAAGCACGCGGTTGTATCTGTTAAACACGTCACATTTGTGTAATGTTGGGATTGATATGAAAAAGCAGGAGCATATTTTGCTGGCGAAGGACAACGAAGATTATGTGCTGCTTTTCAAACGCGCGCTTCGCTCGGCAAATATCGATGCCAGCCTGCAAGTAGTCCGCGATGGACAGGAGGCCGTTGATTACCTCGCGGGGGCGGCGCCTTACGCCGACCGGACAAAACACCCGTTCCCAAAGTTATTGCTCCTCGATTTGAAAATGCCGCGCATGGACGGCTTCGAAGTATTGAGCGCCGTCCGGCAGCGGCTCGGATTTACGCAATTGCCGGTGGTTGTGTTGACTCATTCCGACAATCCGGCTGATGTCAAACGCGCCTACGAACTCGGCGCGACCTCTTATTTTCGCAAACCAGATAGTCTCGAGGGTTTGGATGAAATGATCCACGTCCTTCATGCCTATTGGCTGAAGTTTAATCATTTTCCGGAATAGTTTCTTTTCTTCTGACCTCCGGCCCACGGTCTGGCGCTTTGGGGCCTTTCGTCCCTTCTAATCAGGTCTTTACCCACTAACCAAGCAGCTTGTCGCGCTTGTACGCTGGTCAAGGTTGGCAGAATTATTCGCCTGGTAAGTTTGCAACGTCACAACGCATGAACGAAGATTTTGATGAAAACGCCGGCTCCTCGGCTCCGCGCAACGGAGGCCGTTTTTCCTCGCGTCCGAAAAGCCCGGGCGCAACCAATGGCAACGGGCACGCGCGACCAAAGAGTTTTGACTTCTGGACCGTCGCCGAAATCCTGGCTCGTCGCTGGCACTGGATCGTGGTCTGCGGCATCCTGGCCGCCGGCGCTTTCTTCACGCTCGGTTGGTTTTACATTCAACCGAATTATACCGCCGTCGCTGAACTTCTCCGTTATGAGACACCCGGCACGAGCGATTTTCTCAAAGCAACGCCCCTGAGTTCTCAGACGTTTGCCGAATTACTCGCCGCTCCCGAGTTGTTGCGACTGGTCGCGCCGGAGGCCAAGCCGCCGCTCGCGCCGGACGAGCTTGCCAAGCGAGTGAAAATCGATCCGCAGGATGAATCGGATGTCGTAAAAGTCTCCCTCTCCGCGGCGACGCCGCAGGAAGCGGTGGATCTGGCGAATCTTTACAGCAGCGCCGTGACCAACTACACGACGCAGTTGCAGGCCGCACAGGCGGCCGCCGTCGCCGACACTTACTTAAAAGAGCAGGTCAAGCAGATGGACCAGGACATCACGGCGTTGACGGCGCAATTTCGCGGAATGCCGGATTCAGCACAGGCGTCCAACAAGCTGGAAACGGCAAAAAATCAATTGACCTCTCTTAGCCAAAACCCGGCGCTTTCCTCGCAATCGGCGTTCATGATTGAAAAGCTGAATGAGCAATTGACGACGGCGAGAATGGATTTGAACCAGTTGCTGGTGAAATACACGGATGAACATCCGGCCGTGATCTCGGAACAAGCCAAGGTCAATACTCTCAGCAACGAACTGGCGCGGGCCACTGGCAGCAGCCACGGCAGTGAAGCCGCCGCGGTCATCCAGGCCAATGGCAGCGTGGTCCAGCCGGACCTCGAAGTCATACGCGCCCGACTGCGCTCGCTGGAAGATGCCCGCGTCACGCTCGACGCCCGCCAACGGGAGGCGCAATTGTACGCTTCCAATCCGCCGGGCATTGTACGCCTGTTTGCCCCGGCCCAGTTGAAGACCGTTCATTCGAGTCATCGACGATTGAAAATCGGAGCGGCTACCATTTTCGGCGGCGGCATCGGGATGGTTTTCGGTTTGTTGTTAGTGTTGCTCCTGGAAATCACCGATAAGCGGCTTTGGACGGTGGATGACCTGATACGGGTCACACGCCTTCCCGTGCTTACCACATTGGGCGATCTCAAGGCCATGAAGGAGCATGCCCGCACTCAATGGGCGTTCCGGACATGGACGATGTTGCAGGGGCGTCTTAGCCGCTCGCAAAACCACGGATTGGTTTGCGGCGTGACTTCATCCACGGAAGGCGAAGGCCGTTCCACTTGCATCAGCATGTTGGCGGAAGCCGCGAGCCTCGCCGGTTTTCGGGTGTTGACCATTGCCACTCGACCGTCTGTTTCCAATGGCGAATCCGCACATGAATTCGATGAAGAAACCCTTAACCATCATTCAGAAATGAATGCCGACGCCGATGCGAATACAAATGTGGATGGCAATGGAACGACGCAAGCCAGGCCGATGCCAGATGCTTCTTCGAATGGCCCGCTGACCAGCAGCGTGCTCACTACACCTTCAGAAGTGACCGATAAATTGACCGACCCAAATGCCCGGCCAGTCGTCCACATTCCCCTGCCCGGCTGGGTCTGGAACCTGGAGCGCCGCAAGCAATGGCGCGACGCGCTGGCGCATTGGCGACAAATAGAAAACCTCGTTATTTTTGTGGAACTGCCACCGGCTTCGGTGCCGGAGGCGGTGCTTCTCGGAGCGAATTTGCCGAATCTTCTTTGGCTTACGGGCAGTGGCAAAGCCGACGCCGCCGAAACCCGCACCCAATTGGAGACGCTCCGCAACGCCCGTTGTAATCTTATCGGCGCCGTTCTGAATCGCGAGCCGTCGCGGCCCATTAAGAGTTATTTTCCGCGCTGGCTCGGTTGTCTCGCGCTCTTCCTGACGCTTGGCCTCGCCTCGGCGCGCGCGCAAACACCGCCGCCTGCAAGTCCGACTGCAACGCTGCCAGCGGACGCCAACCCACAACCGGTGGCGGACGACACGAACACGACTTTGCTCACCGAACCGCCGCCGGCCGCCATGCCGCCGGAAACCAATGGGCATTACTCCTTCTCTGTGGTCAGCCCGGAACAACGCGCGGATTGGGAGAAAAACTTAACGCTCGGCCCGGGTGATGTTTTGTCATTCGGGTTATATGGCGACCCCGCTCTCACACGCGCGGAGATCACCATCGGGCCGGATGGGCGCATCAGTTACCTCGAAGCACAGGACGTGCTCGCGAGCGGTCTGACGGTGGATGGCCTGCGCCAAAAGGTGGACGATGCGCTCGGAAAATTCCGTCGCGGCCCTCGCACTATCATCACGCCGGTGGCGTATCACAGCAAAAAATATTACGTGCTCGGCAAAGTAGTGCAGCGCGGCGTTTACACGCTGGACCGCCCGACGACCGTCCTGGAAGCGTTGGCCCGCGCCAAAGGCATCGAAAACGGCCAAGTAGATTATGACATCGTGGACGTGGCAGATTTACAGCGCGCGTTTCTCATGCGGGCGAACAAGCGCATCCCCATCGATTTTGAAAAACTATTTGCCGCCGGTGATTTGTCGCAAAACGTTCAGATTGAGCCGGGCGATTATCTTTATTTTCCCTCGACCGATATCAAACAGGTTTACGTTCTGGGCGAAGTCTCACTTCCGGGTGCGGTCACTTACCGGCCAAACTTGAGTATGTTGGCCGCCATCTCTTCACGCGGCGGGTTCGACGACAAGGCCTATAAATCGCACGTGCTGGTGGTGCGCGGCTCGCTTAATCATCCGGAAACGTTCGTGACCGGCCTGGGCACGACCGCGGACAGCATGCACGATTTCAAATTGGAACCGAACGACATCATTTACGTTTCCTGGCGGCCCTTCATTCGCGGCGAAGAATTGCTCGATCTCGCCGCCACAGCTTTCGTCCAAGCCGCCGTCAGCGGCTGGGTCGGATCGGACATCGTAAGACCCTGATCAATCCCGGTTATGAAAACACGTTTTCTGACAGCACTCGTGCACGAATTGCCGGGCGCGGATTTCGAGTCCGCCGCAGGCGAATCCCGCATTCGACGACCATTGCGCATTGGCGGAGCGATTGTGTCGCGCCCCTGCGTTCGCGCGGCGCTGCCACCGGGTGATAGCCAGCTAAAGAACACCCATGCCTGTGCACCTACTCGCCGCTGGTGGCGATTTGCCACGGTCTGGCGCAAGAAACCCGCGGATAATTTCATCGCTGCATCGGGCCTCGGAAGATTTCTTCATTGCCTCGTGCTTAGTTTGGCGCCTGCGGCGCTGCTTGTTGTCACGGGCTGCAAAACTTCGGACTCTGGAGCGGCATCCTATGCAGGAACGTCTTATGCGGCGCTGTCCAATCCGCCACCGCAGGCGGTGAGCGTTCAAATGCAGTCGGTCACGAACCAACTCGATCCGGTATTGCTGCGTGCACCGACAAACCTGTTCACACTCGGGCCGGGAGATAAATTAGACATTGAAATGCCGGAAGAAACCAATTCATTGACCTCGACGGTGGTTGGACCGGACGGAAAAATTTATTTCAGCCTTTTGCCCGGATTGGATGTGTGGGGGCTGACGCTCGGGCAGACGCGGGAAATGATCGAGCATGAACTCGGCCGGTATGTCCGGGGACAGCCGCAAGTGAACGTCACGCTGCGGGACGTGCAAAGCAAGCATGTTTGGCTGCTGGGGCGCTTCCAGGCACCGGGCATTTACAACATGGCAGCACCGACGACACTGCTCGAAGCCATTGCAGCGGCAGGCGGCTCGCAATCGTTTGCCGGCCAAAGACAAATCAGCGAAGGCGGGCCTCTGGGTGAAGATCTTGCAGACTTGGGTCACAGTTTCGTTGTTCGCAACGGCCAAATGTTGCCGGTTGATCTATACGGTCTTTTGGACAAGGGCGATTTGTCTCAAAATATTTATCTGCAACCCGATGATTTTGTCTACTTCGCTCCCGCGTACGCCAAGGAGGTGTATGTGCTGGGGGCGGTGGTCCAACCAAAGCCCGTGCAATATATAAGGGGAATGTCGTTGATGCAGGCCATAGCGGGCGCTTACGGAACGGTGCGCGACGCGTACCTGGCGCACGTGACCATTGTGCGCGGCTCGCTGGCGCAACCGCAGGTGGCTTTCGTGAATTACTACGACATCGTCAAAGGTCACGCGCCGGATGTGCAGCTCCAGCCGAACGACATCGTTTACGTGCCGCTCACGCGGTATCGCTATCTCAGGAAGTACCTCGATGTTGCGCTCAATACGTTCGTCAGCTCCGTCGCGATCAATGAGGGAACGAAGATTTCCACGCCGCGCAACAATGGAATTCCCGGGGTCATCATTCCGGCAGGCAGCGGCATCACGATCGTTCCTCCGCCCGCGCCGCCAATTCATTGAGTCACGCGGATTCGCGGAGCAAATCGGTCAATGCCTTCACCGCCAGTTCCGGCGCGAGGATTGGTTTCGCGATAAAATTAAGACTGCTGCGTGAAGCGGGGCCGGCCTGCACTTCAAACTCATTCAGCGATGCCACGAAAATCACCGGTGTGTCGGCGTTGGTCGATGTGGCATGAAATTTTTTGCAAAGCTCGAAGCCGTTCATGTCCGGCATTCCCACATCCGTCAGCAGCAAATTGAAACGATTGTCTGCGGCCAGGTTCAACGCGAGTTGCGGTTCGCCGACGGCCAAAGCGCGAAGATGCGCCTGCTCGAGCGCGGCGCACGTTGATTTGCGCGAAGCTTCGTCGTCATCCACCACGAGAATCAGCGGCGACGGGATGCCATCACCTAATTGCGGGGCGCTGCGAGTGGACAAGGAATCCAGTATTCTTAACGCGTCAACAATCGTTCGCAATGATGAGGGACTCATCATCTGCGGTTTGGAATGGAGTTCCTTGATCATCGCGTCCAGCGCGCCGGTGAGGTGCGCGGTCGCGCTGAAACCGGCCAGCGAGACAATGCTGGCCAATTGATGCACCGCCCGATGCAATGCAAGCAACCGCTCCGCATTCGAGTGATCGCCAGCCAGTCCTTCCACCAGACGCCGCACCGCAGCCACCCGCACCGGCATCGCGATGGAAACTTCCTTGCGAAAATCTTTCAGTATGAACGCGGTGTCATTCGAAACCGCCATTTCAGCGGGAGCAAAGGCGGTTGCGGCTAGAAGGTCGCGCACCTCTTTCATCAGGCGTTTCGGCCCGCATGCGTTTTTTGCAAATATCTTTGTCGCGCCGGCCGCGGTCGCTTCCTTTCCGAGCGCACCGGCAAAGGCGTTGGACATCACGATGACCGGTAACGCTTCCAACCTTTGCTGTGAGCGAATGTATTTTAAGACCTCCACGCCGTTGACGTTGGGCAGCATCAGATCCAGCACGACCACGTCCGGCGGATTTCCTTTCAACCTCTGGATGGCGATGGCTCCGTCCGGCGCGACTTCCGCGCTGAATCCTTCCTTTTCGAAACTGTCGCGATAAATCGCGGCGATCAGCCCGTCGTCTTCGGTGATAAGAACCCGCTTCATGACACAGCGGCCGACGTCGACATGCCGCGTGCCTTCTGATACTCGTCGATAAACTGGCGCACCCGTTCAAGCTGGATCAGGAATTCCTGGTAAGTTTCGGCGACACCTTCCAACGTGCCCGCCTCGCCCATTTGTTCCAATTGTGAAAGGGTCGGCACGATCGCAACCATTCCGAGCGAGGCGCTCGCGCCGATAAATTTGTGAGCAAGAAGCCGGACGTCGCGGGCGCTGCCACTTTGAATTGCAATTGCGAGGCCCTGGCTGATTTCGGTGGCCTGGATCAAAAAGGCCCCGAGGAGCCGTTGGATTTTCTCCATGTTGTTCCTGGTCACATCCGTCAATCGTTCCAAATCCACCGGCGCCTCCGTGGAGGCAGTCATGGTTCCGCCTTCCGCGACCGAGGCGGCGACGGCTATTCGTAACGGCAGTGACATTGCTTGCGGTTTTCCATTCGGAATGGTTCTGCCATTGGCCTTTCCGTTGCCTGTCCATTTCTCAATGGCGCGGCTCAGGTCGGGAAGTTGCACTGGCTTGCTTACGTAATCGTCCATGCCGGCAGTGAGACATTTGTCACGATCACCTTGCATCGCGTTTGCGGTCATCGCGATAATATGCAGGCGCCTGGTGCCATGTGTCGCTTCGTCTTCCCGGATACGTTTGGTTGCCTCGTAGCCGTCCATCTCCGGCATCATGCAATCCATCAGCACAATGTCATAAGACGCGCGGCGCAGCGCTTCCAGCACCTCGCGGCCGTTCTCGGCGACGTCCGCTGTGTATCCAAGCTGTTCCAATTGGCCGAGCGCGACGTCCTTGTTAATCGAATTATCCTCAGCGAGGAGAATGCGGCCCTTGTGCGGCGCGCGCGGTCCGGAGGAATTTTCCCTGGCGGACTTTTCAACGGCTGCCGTTCTTTGCCCGCCAAGGGCGTGCGCGATGCAATTAAACAGACACGATTGCTTGGCCGGCTTGACCAGGCACGCATTGATGCCGACGGAGCGCAACTCGTCCTGCTCCAATTGTTCGCCGAGTGATGAAAGCATGATTAATTTCGTATTGGCGATGGCGGGGTCGGATTTGATCGCACGGGCGAGCATGACTCCGTCCATTACCGGCATTTGCATGTCAAGGATGACCAGGTCAAATGGTGAACCAACTGCCACGGCCTCGCGCAATATCTCAAGCGCCTCCGCGCCGCCGCTGCTGGAAGTGTTTTGAATCTTCCACGCAAGGAGCTGATAATGGAGGATTTCGCGATTGGTTGCGTTGTCGTCCACGATCAACACCCGCGAACCTGTCAGGTCGAGGCTGGTACGGAGCGCGTCCTGTTTTATCTGGGATTGTTTCTCGAGTTGCGCTGTGAACCAGAATATCGAGCCTTTGCCAACTTCGCTGCTCACCCCGATTTCGCCGTTCATCATTTCGACGAGGCTGCGGCAAATCGCAAGGCCCAATCCCGTTCCGCCATAACGCCTGGTGGTGGAGGTGTCGGCCTGACTGAATGCCTGGAACAACTTCGCCTGGCCTTCGAGGGCGATGCCAATGCCGGAGTCTCTGACCTCGCAACGCAATGTGACGTGCGTCGGCGATTCTTGTGTCTGATGGATGCGAATGGAGACTTCGCCGGCGTTGCCGGTGAATTTGATGGCGTTGCTCAACAGGTTGTTGAAAATCTGACGCAGACGATTGGGGTCGCCTCGCAGGAACAAGGGCGTGCCGGGATCGACACAGCCGGCGAGTTCGATTTTTTTGGCCGCGGCACGTTCAGCGAGGACGTCCAGGGCGCCTTCGAGCGTTTCGCGCAAATCAAAATCGAGTTTCTCGAACGTCAGTTTGCGTGCTTCGATTTTTGAGAAGTCGAGGATGTCGTTGATGATCGTGAGCAGCGAATTGGCGCTGAGCCGGATGGTATCGGCAAAATTGCGTTGCTTGGGGCTGAGTTGCGTTCCGAGCAACAGGTCGGTCATCCCCATGACGCCGTTCATGGGCGTGCGAATCTCATGGCTCATATTGGCGAGAAATTCACTCTTGGTGCGGGTGGCGGCTTCCGCGGCTTCCTTGGCACTGCGCAATTCCTCCTCCATTCGTTTGCGTTCGGCGATTTCGGCGTGCAGAGATTGATTGGCGGCCGTCAATTCAGCCGTGCGCGCCTGGACGACTTTTTCCAAGTCGGTCATCCGCGCTTTCGCCTGTTGGGCGAGGTTCCATTTTTCCGTCAGCGCTTCGGCCAATTGCAAAACTTCGATCACCTCGAAGGGTTTTTTCAAAATGACCAACCGGTCGGTGCAACCGAGATTTTTCAGCATGTCATCCCACGAATAATCCGAATAGGCGGTGCAGATGACTACTTGAAGATCGGGATATTCCTGCCAGATGCGCATGACGGTCTCGATGCCGTCCCAACCGGGGGGCATGCGCACGTCCACGAACGCGAGCGGATAAGGCCGGCCTTCAGCCACGGCCTTGCGCACCATTTCCAAACCTTCCTTCCCCTGGAAGGCCGAATCGATTTCGAAACCGGCGTTGCCGGGAACTGTCTCTTCGCCGAACAACAGCGCCTCCGCCGCATCCAATGCCCCGCCGGTGGCGTTGGCGGTGCTAAAAATTTTGCGAAAATCCTTATGAATTGCTTCGTTGTCGTCGACAACCAGAATCCGCCGGTGGGACGTCTTAGTGCTCATGTTTCAAAAACGCTCGGATAACCGGGCGAGTTTTAGCAGAATAATGGCCAACATAAGCGGGATGAGACGTTATCGGGTATTACCCGGAACGATCCATGCTTTGCGCAGCCGTCCGCCGAGGTCTACTGTCCCAATCGTGGCCACTTTTGGGACAACCACTTCGAGCCATGGACAGTAAGTCTGTATCAGGAAAAAGTTCCAAATCCCAACATCCAAGTTCCAGAGGACATCCAAGATCGAATTCGGACTCACATTGGCGATTGAAAAGCAGGCGGGTGCGCGCTCCGTAACCCATGGCAAAACTTTGACATGCCTGCGACAGGCTTTATCCTGCGCGCGTGCGAATTGTCGAAGTGCCGCTTGGCGCCCGCAGCTACGAAATTGTTATTGGGCCCGGATTGCTCCCGGAATTAGGCGGTCATTGCGCCAGCCTGAAAATGGGGGGCCGTTGCGCCATCATTTCAGATCGCAACGTTGCTCCCAAATTTGCCAGGGCGGCGCAACTTAGTTTGAAAAAAGTTGGGTTCGATTCTGCCCTGATCACCGTGCCGGCCGGGGAGACTGCAAAGAGTCTGAAGGTGGTGGAGCATTGTTACGATGCGCTCGCGAAGCATCGATTGGAACGGAAGTCGTTCATTGTCGCTTTAGGCGGAGGCGTGGTTGGGGACCTGGCGGGATTTGTGGCGGCGACTTACTTGAGGGGCATTGCGTTCGTGCAAGTGCCTACGACGTTACTCGCGCTGGTGGACAGTTCCGTCGGCGGAAAAGTGGGCGTGAACCTGAAATCGGGGAAAAATCTGGTGGGCGCTTTTCATCAACCGCGGCTGGTGCTGTGCGATCTGAATTCCTTGCGAACCTTGCCCGTGCGCGAATTCCGCGCCGGCCTTGCGGAGGTCATCAAATACGGGATCATTTATGACGCGGCGTTGTTTGAACGCCTGGAGCGCGATTTGCCCAAGTTGATCAAACGTGATCCTGAAACACTCGAGGAAGTCATCGCCCACTGCTGCGAAATCAAAGCGGAGGTGGTCAGCCAGGACGAAACGGAAAGCGGCCTGCGCGCCATTTTGAATTTTGGCCATACGATTGGCCATGCGATCGAGAATATTTCCGGTTACGGAAAATATCTGCACGGCGAGGCGATTTCCATTGGACAGATTGCCGCGGCGAAAATTTCAGCGTTCCTCCTCGGCTTGCCGGATTCGGAGGTGGCAAGAATTCGCACGCTGTTTCAGAGCGCGGGTTTGCCTGCGACGATCCGATTGACTGCGGCGCAACGAAAAAAACTTCTTGCTGCGATGCGGCTGGACAAAAAAGTCGTGGGCGGTGAAATCAAATTCGTGCTCGCAAAAAAGATGGGCGAGACGGCGTGGGGACAGAACGTGCCTGAGCGGTTAATTCAAGAAGCGCTGGATTTCGTTTCTCCATGAATCCTGAATCCCACCTCAACATCGCTTTGCACCGTCCGTGCGTTTTAAATCTCACGGGCGAGACGCCCGTGACACTATGAGTTCCGTTAGCGAAACCATTGTCCGCGAATATTTCGAGCTGCACGAGTTTCTCGTCCGGCAGCATCGCAAATACATCGCGCAGACCAAACGCGAGGAGGATGATATTGATTTTTTTGTTCTTAATCCGCATCCACAAAAACGCGAGGGCGATCTGCCGTTCGTGCTGACATCGGCGGAGTTGCCAGCCATCGAACGCGCCATTGTGGCGGTGAAAGGCTGGCATACGGAAACGTTCAGTTCGGCGCGAATCACAAGCACGCCGGAAATTTTTCGTTTTGTGGGGACGAAGGTGTTTCAACAAGCAGCACGCGTCTTTGGCGAGAACGCTACGACGCTCAAGATTCTGGTGATTCCCGCGCTGCCGCAGGGCGAACAGGCTCGGGCGGAAAGCATCGCCCTGCTCCGTTCCAAGGGGATCGATGCGGTCATTCCGTTTCGCACATTGCTTGCCGATCTAATCGGAAAGATCGAAGTGAACCGGAACTATCAAAAATCCGATTTACTCCAGATGATTCGCATTTTGAAGAACTACGATTTCTTCAAGGAGCCGCAGTTGGAATTGTTCAAGGCGAAGCGTAAACGCAAAAGTTCCTGATTTTCAAAAGTTCATCCTGTGTTATTTTATCGCCGATGATTCTGGTCATAGATAATTACGATTCGTTCACTTACAACCTCGTGCAATATCTGGGCGAGTTGAAGGTGGAAATGCAGGTGCATCGCAACGACCAGATTTCCATCGACCGCATTCGCGAACTCAAGCCCGAGCGCATCCTGGTGTCGCCGGGACCGTGCTCCCCACGCGAATCCGGTTTGTCGAACGAGATCATCCGTGAGTTCGGGCCGAAGGTTCCGCTGTTTGGCGTTTGCCTCGGGCACCAATGCATCGGGCATACGTTCGGCGGCAATGTGATCGTGAATTATCGGATGATGCACGGAAAAACCTCGCCAATTAAGCACAACGGAAAAGATTTGTTTGAAGGGATGCCCAATCCTTTTGCGGCCACGCGATATCATTCGCTGGTCATTCAGCGCGATTCGCTGCCGGATTGTCTCGAGATCACGGCGGAAACGGAAGAAGGCGAAATCATGGGAGTGAAGCACAAGGAATTCCCGATCTGGGGCGTGCAGTTTCATCCCGAGAGCATTCTCACGGAAAGCGGGCGGCAGATTTTGAAGAACTTTTTGAAGTTGAAGGCCTGATTGTTCGTTCTGTCTTCCCTTAAAAAACGGTCTTCCGGAACGGCATTCATTTTCGTTTGTCGGATTTTGTCCGTAGCGGATTCTTATTATTGAGATGAATCTGACCGACAACCGCAAGTTGCTCCGCGATTACACTGATCGTGACGACGAAGCTGCCTTCCGCGAACTGGTCGAGCGTTATATCGATCTTGTTTATTCCGCCGCGCTTCGTCGCGTGAGCGGCAATGCCGTCCTGGCGGAAGACGTCACACAGACTGTTTTCACCGACCTGGCCCGTAAGGCGCGCTCCCTGCATGAAGTCGAATTCCTGGGAGGCTGGCTGCATCGCCATGCCGGCTTCGTTGCATCCAACCTTCTTCGCAGTGAACAACGCCGTCAGATTCGCGAACAACAAGCTGTTCAAATGAATGCCCTCCTCGATTCCCCTGATGCTCTGTGGCAGCAATTGGAGCCGGTGCTGGATGAAACAATTGACGCCCTCGCGCCTTCCGATCGGGAGGCGATTGTATTGCGCTTCTTCGAGCGGCAGGATTTCCGTTCACTCGGCACTGCCCTTGGAATCTCCGAGGACGCCGCGCAAAAACGCGTCAGCCGCGCGCTCGATAAATTGCGCGATCTCCTGGTCAGTCGTGGTGTTACTCTTAGCCTGGTTCTGCTGACCACCTTCATGGCCGGCAAAGTGGTGAAGGCTGCTCCGTCCGGACTCGCTGGCAAGGTTGCGGGCATAGCGTTGGCTGGGGTCGCCACTGGAACGGGTTTGAGCCTTGTTTTTGAAAAATTGGCAAATTCTCTCCTGTTTAAAACTTCATTTGTCGCGATTGTGGCCATTGCCGCAGTGACGCTTCTTTTCCGAAATCATTCGGCTTCGACCCGTGAAATGGCGCGCCAAGGAGACGCTAGGGCAGCAGCGGTATTGAGTCCGCGGGTGCAAACTTCTGCACCTCTGGTTCCAGAGACGATGGCTGCTTCGGCTCCGCTCGCCAGCGGCACGCCCGCCGCCGTCAGCAACCTGACACTGACCATTGTGAGTGCCGATACCGAACAATCGGTTCCAAACGTAGAACTGGATTACTGGCTTTGGAGCGGAAGCGAGGTTCAGCATAAACATTCATTGCGAGCGACACAGCATGGTACTTGTGAGGTGCCGGTGCCCGACGGCACCACGGAATTGTTGCTGGTCAGCCAAATCGATGGTTTTGCCGACACGCGTTTGGAATGGCATCCGGATCAGGGCCAGACGATTCCCAGCCAATATACTTTACACGTGGCACGCGCAGTGCCCATCGGCGGGCGAGTGCTGGATTCGGCTGGCAACCCGGTCTCAGGGGCGGAGATTGGTTTTAACAATCAAGTGGATCCCGCGGTGGAAACGCGCGTCCAAGCTGATGATTTCGCCTGGCCTTTCTGGATAACGGCTAAGACAGACGCCGAAGGCCGCTGGCAGATCAATCGAATCTCTAAGGAGGCCGTGCAATCGATTTATGGCAGCGCCAGCCATCCGGATTATGTGGGAAGCTCCACGATTTGGGCGGGTCGCGATCCGGCAGCGGAAAAAGAATTGCTGGCGGGCACGCATACATTCTACATGGGCCACTCGGTGACCGTGCGGGGAATGGTAAAAGACGAATCCGGACAACCCGTGGCGAATGCCAAGGTGCTGGTAGGAAATGTAGCTGAGAGCGGAAGACGGGAAGCAACGAATCAATACGATGGAACCTTTTCGATCGCGGGTTGCAAACCGGGCAAAAATACCATCACAGCCCAGGCCAAAGGCTACGCGGCCGTGACTTTAGAGTCAGAATGCACCGACGCCTCAGAGCCGGTGCAATTCGTACTTCGCAAAGGGAATGTGTTGAAGCTGCAAGTTGTCGATCCTGATGGCCACCCAATCGCCAAAGCCCGCGTCTGGCTCAATACTTTCAGGCCTCTCAATAATGATACCAAGACGTCGGTGCCACCAGTGCAGGTTGATTTCAATGGCCAGACGGATGCGGACGGACTACTCGAGTGGGATAGCGCGCCGGAAGGTGAACTGGCTTTCGACGTTTCAGCGGAGAGATTTATGAGGTCGGGCGGCATCAATATCCAGGCAGACGGGAGTGAA
This sequence comes from Verrucomicrobiia bacterium, assembly GCA_036272195.1. Taxonomy (GTDB): domain Bacteria; phylum Verrucomicrobiota; class Verrucomicrobiia; order Limisphaerales; family DASXHY01; genus DASXHY01. The sequence goes on from DATAZE010000016.1 coordinate 52,262, forward strand.
CACGAGATCACACTTCAGCCCGGCCTGACAATTTCAGGCACGGTTCGCGACGCGGTTACGGGCGATCCGGTACCGCAATTCCGCCTCATTACCGGCTGGCCGATGTGGGATCCGCCACATAACGTGACTAATTCCCATTGGAGTTCAATAGATCGTTTTTGGATGAGCTTCGCAGGCGGAAAATTTCAGCACGTCTACGAAGAGCCGGTGCTAATGGGAACACCGAATCCGGGATTTGTTTTCAAATTTGAGGCCAAAGGTTACGCCCCGTTCATTACCCGCAACGTCCTGGCGTCCGAGAAAAATGTGCAATTCGATGTCCTGCTGACCCCCACTCCAGACAAAGCTGTGACGGTGCTATTGCCGAATGGGGAACCCGCAGCGGGAGTCGCGATTGGGTTGGTGACACCGGGCGCGGGGTTGCGTCTGGTTCCCGGCGGTTTCGCTTCGGATAACAATCCCGGAGGCGGCGTGGTGAAAACGGACAACCAGGGGCAATTTCAACTTCCTCCGGACTCGACGCTTACGCGCGTTGTGGCCGCTGGCTCTGAAGGATTCGCTGAAGCAACTGCCGCGGAATTAGTGAACCAACCTGTCATTCATTTGCAACCGTGGGGCGTGCTTCAAGGAGTCTATGTTTCCAACGGACAACCGGTGCCGGACTGCCCACTTTTATTTGAATACGGGGGAGATCAGTATGATGCCATTTCCTGCGACTTCCTTGCTTTTCAAACCAAAACGGGCAGCAAAGGCGAATTTGTCTTTCCTCAAGTGCCGCCGGGCAACCACCAGATAGCACTCCTGGTGCCGGAAAACGACATGGGCCGTCAGGTCTGGATGCATCGACCGTTGCAGAATGTCACCATACAATCCGGCAAAAACGCGATTCTTACCATCGGCAGTTCAAATTCAATGACGGCATCTCCGTAGAGCTTATTCGGAAACCACAACCAGACCGTTGAAGCTGTCAGCCGGACGTCTTGCCAGCGTTCTTAAAAATCAAATCGCCATCGTTAACGGTCACTTTGATGTGGTCGCCGGGTTTGAAATCGCCGACGAGAACTTTCGTTGCAAGAGGATTGAGCAGTTGATCCTGGATGGCGCGTTTCAAGGGGCGCGCACCGAATTGTGGGTCGAAACCTTCTTGTGCGAGGAGCTTTTTAGCGGAGCGATCAACTTCCAGCGTGAGTTGTTGTTGCGCCAGCCGTTTGTTCAAGCGCTCCAACTGGATGTCCACGATGCGCGACAATTGCTCTTCATCCAGGCTGTGGAAGATGATGATGTCATCCACGCGATTCAAAAATTCCGGGCGAAAATGCGTTTTCAATTCCGAACGCACCAATCGCTCCATTTCTTCGCGGTCCTTGGGATCGAGTTTTTTCTCGTTGTAAAATTCCTGGATGATGGGCGAGCCAATGTTGCTCGTCATGATGATGATGCTGTTCTTGAAATCGACCGTCCTCCCCTGCCCGTCTGTAAGACGGCCATCATCCAGCACTTGCAAGAGAACATTGAAGACGTCGGCGTGCGCTTTCTCGATTTCGTCGAACAGCACGACCGAGTAAGGACGCCGCCGCACGGCTTCGCTGAGCTGTCCGCCTTCCTCATAGCCGACATAGCCGGGAGGCGCGCCAATTAATCGCGCGACGGTGTGCTTCTCCATGTATTCGCTCATGTCGATGCGAATCATGGCGTTCTCGTCATCAAACAAAAATTCGGCGAGGGCGCGGGCGGTTTCAGTTTTGCCAACGCCGGTTGGACCGAGAAAAATAAATGAACCGATGGGCCGGTTAGGGTCCTGCAAACCGCTGCGCGAACGGCGGACGGCGTTGGCGATGGCGTCGAGGGCTTCGCGCTGGCCAATGACGCGTTGCTGCAAACGTTCCTCCATCTTGACCAATTTCTGGCGCTCGCTCTCGAGCATGCGCGACACGGGGATGCCCGTCCAGGAAGCGACCACGCGCGCGATATCTTCATCCGTGACTTCCTGCCGCAAGAGCGAGTTGCGAGTGTGAGTGGCCGATTGTTTCTCGAGTGAAGCGAGCTTTTTCTCCAACTCAGGAATTTGGCCGTATTGAATTTCCGCCGATTTGCTGAGATCGCCCTGCCGTTGCGCCTGCTCCAGTTCCGTTCGCGCCTGTTCGAGCTGGGTTTGAACGATGCTCACGGCATTGACAGCGGCTTTTTCGTTTTGCCATTGCGCGGTGAGGGCCTTGGCCTTGTCTTTGAGATTGGCCAACTCCTCTTCCAACCGTTTCAACCGCTCCTTGCTGGCGGAGTCTTTTTCCTTCGACAAGGACGTTCGCTCGATTTCCAATTGCAAAATCTGCCGTTCAAGCTGGTCGAGTTCCGTCGGCTTGGAATCGAGTTCCATTTTGATGCGCGAGGCGGCTTCGTCCACGAGGTCAATCGCTTTGTCGGGCAAAAACCGGTCGGTAATATATCGGTGCGAGAGCGTGGCCGCAGCCACGAGCGCGGAATCCTGGATGCGCACGCCGTGATGCACTTCATAGCGCTCCTTCAAGCCGCGCAAAATCGCGATGGTCGCCTCAACCGTGGGCTCGCTGACGAACACGGGCTGAAAGCGGCGCTCCAACGCGGGGTCTTTCTCGATGTGCTTGCGATATTCGTCGAGGGTCGTGGCGCCGATGGCGCGCAATTCGCCGCGCGCCAATTGGGGCTTCATGATATTGGCTGCGTCGGTCGCGCCTTCGGCTGCGCCTGCGCCGACCAGCGTGTGCAGCTCGTCGATGAACAACAAAATCCGTCCTTCACTGGCGACGATTTCCTTCAGGAATGCCTTGAGTCGATCTTCGAATTCACCGCGATATTTCGCCCCGGCAATCATCGCGCCCAAATCCATCGCGACGAGTTTTTTATTCTTCAACGACTCAGGCACGTCGCCGCTGACGATGCGCCGCGCCAGCCCTTCGGCAATGGCGGTTTTGCCCACGCCAGGTTCGCCGATGAGCACGGGATTATTTTTCGTGCGGCGGGTCAATACCTGCATGACGCGGCGGATTTCTTCATCGCGCCCGATGACGGGATCGATTTTCCCCTGTTTTGCCAGCGCGGTGAGATCGCGGCCGTATTTTTCCAGCGCCTGAAACTTGTCCTCCGGCGTTTGGTCGGTCACGCGCTGGTTGCCGCGCAAATCGGCGAGCGCGCGCAGCACCAGATCGCGCTTCAAGCCTTGTGCTTGAAAAATCTTTTTCAGCGAGGTATCGCCCTGGTCAATCAGGCCGAGCAGCAAATGTTCGGTGCTGACGTAATCGTCTTTGAGTTTGGTGGCTTCCGATTGGGCGGCGGCGAGCGCCTTTTTCATGCTCGCGCTCAGAAAGACGTCACCGGTCGAGGTTCCCTGGACTTTATGGCGGCGCGCGAGTTCGCGCTCTAGGTCGGGCTTTAACTTATCGGGCGGCACGCCGATTTTTTCGAGTAAATCGGGAATGAGACTCTCCTGTTGGCCGATGAGCGCCAACAGGAGATGTTCGCCGTCGATTTCCTGATGAGAGAAACCGTGGGCAATGCGTTGGGCCTCTTGTAATGCTTCCTGGGACTTGAGCGTCAGTTTATCCATTTGCATGCAACCCAATTTCAATTGAGTTGGCCGGACGTCAAGTCTGCGATTGGAGTGCGGAGAATAATTGCCCTTTGAATTCGGGTTTTCCGACGCAATTCAAATGGTTGGCCCGGGTAATGATGTGCACCGGCCAATCCGGACGGACCTGACGCAATGGCTTAACGTACCATTCCATATATGGGTCATTTTCCCCTATAATCACGGTAACCGGGATTTTAACGGCCTTGATTTCAGGCTCGGTCACGCCGAAGTGCGGAAAGCTCTGGGCGCAGGCTAGCGGTGCGGGCATCAGGAATTTTGGAATATCGCCTACGACGGACTTTAATGGTGCGCCGGCCTGGTTCCAGCCCATGCCGCCCAGGACGATTCCTGCGACACGCTCGGGATGCATTACGGCCAATTTCATGGCAATCATCGCACCCATGGAATATCCCGCGATGCGGGCTCGCTGAATTCCCAAGTGGTCCATGAGCCGCACGACGTCATCAACCATGTTGATTCCGTAAGCGTCTTCGCCTTCGGGTTTATCGGATTGCCCGTGACCGCGGCAATCCATGGTAACAACCTGGAAATGCTGCGCCAGAAACCGGGTAGTGCCCGGCAGGTCCCAATTTATCCGGCTGCTGGAATGAAGGCCATGGATAAGCAGCACTGGCTCGCCGACGCCTTGTACGGCGTAATGGATTTTGATACCTGAGGAATCAAATGCATTAATGACTGACGACATGGTAACAAAGTGGACGCTCTGCAGGACCCGCGCAAAAGAATAATGTTTCATGATATTTTATGGAGCGCAGCCCGGAGAGCGCCGCAATGCGGCATGAAAACCCCACCGCACTCCAACCCGATAGTGCGGTACCCAGTTGCACCCATCCTTAAGAACGAAACCAATCGGCATAAGGTTACATGTTTCGTAGGGCTATCGCCCCATTTACCGAGGAGGCGGATGGTGGAAATGTGAGTCTGCTCGGCGGATTTTTCGAATCGTTCGACTGGGCTGCTTTTGTTCCGGGATCAACCACCGGCAGAAGTCCTTTGTCCTTTTCGGCAGAAAATATGGCACAAATTTTCCGAAAGAGCAGCAACAGCTTCGCGCGGGCTTCGTTGGGCGGAGTGATCGTGATTTTTTTCGGTTTTTGGGGCGTGGTTTATGCCGTTTACCTGTCGCCCTACACGACCAACGTGAACGTGCCGCTGGCTCAACCAGCGCCGTTCAGCCATCAGCATCATGTCGCGGGTCTTGGATTGGATTGCCGTTATTGTCATACGACGGTGGAGACATCGGCCTTTGCCGGCGTGCCGCCGACGGAGGTCTGCATGACCTGTCATTCGCAAGTATGGAAAGACGCGCCGGTGCTGGCGCCGGTCCGCGAAAGCCTGGCGAGCGGCAAACCGATAGAGTGGAACCGCGTCAATCAATTGCCTGATTTCGTTTATTTCAATCATAGCATTCACGTGCAAAAGGGAGTCGGCTGCTCGACCTGCCACGGCGCGGTGGATCAGATGCCAATTACCTGGAAGGTGCATTCGCTTTACATGCGCTGGTGCCTGGATTGCCATGAAGCGCCGCAAAAATTTCTCCGGCCGCGCGACCAAATTTTCAACGCCGAATGGCAGGCCCCGCCCGACCAGCTGGAGCGCGGTCAGGAATTGATCGCCGAATACCACATCAGCACGAACCGGCTTCAGCAACTGCGCGATTGCAGCATGTGTCACCGATGAAAACGCCTCATCCCGCATCTCACCTTGATCTCGCCGCCGTTCGCGCGCGGCTCGACGGCGCGCGCGGCCAGCAATACTGGCGCAGCCTGGATGAAATCTCGGAAACGCCAGAGTTCAAGGAAATGTTGCACCGCGAATTTCCGAACGGCGCGTCAGAATGGGATGACGGCGTCACCCGGCGAAGCTTTTTGAAAATGGCGGCGGCATCGCTGGCGCTGGCGGGATTGACGGCCTGCACGAAACAGCCCGTGCGACAAATTTTGCCTTACGTCAAACAGCCGGAGGACCTCGTTCCCGGAGAACCATTGTTTTACGCCACATCCATGTCGCTGGGAGGATACGCCACCGGCGTGCTCGCGACGAGCCGAGAGGGACATCCGATCAAGGTGGACGGAAATCCGGAGCATCCAGCGAGCCTGGGGGCATCGAGCATCTGGATGCAGGCCTCGATTCTTGATCTATATGACCCTGATCGTTCGCAGGCTTTTGTGCACGACGGAGAAATCAGCACATGGGCGGATTTTCTTTCCGATCTGAACCAATTGATGCGCGAACAGGAGGGGCGGCAAGGCGCGGGCTTGCGATTCCTTACGGAAACCGTCACGTCGCCGACGCTGGCGGGGCAATTTGAGGCGGTGCTAAAGAAATTTCCGAAAGCGAAAGTGCATCATTTCGATTCCATTTCACGGGACAATATTCGCGAGGGCGCGCGGCTGGTGTTCGGTGAATTTGTGGAAACGCAATATCGTTTCGACCAAGCGGCGGTTGTGCTCTCGCTCGATTCGGATTTTCTCTACACGCATCCGCAACGGCTTCGTTACACGCGTGATTTTACGAACGGGCGGCGCGTGAGCGGCGGGAAGAGTGAAATGAACCGGCTTTATGTGATCGAAAGCACGCCGACCGTCACGGGTACAATGGCCGATCACCGGTTTGCCTTGGATGGTGGAGAGATTGCCAGTGTGGCGCGCGCGATCGCGCAACGGCTGGGTGCTGTCGGGAATTCAGACGCGGGCACTCAACCTCCCCACGTGGAAGGCTGGCTGTCCGCGCTGGTTCGCGATCTGGAAAATAACCGTGGCAAAAGTATTGTTCTTGCCGGCGAAGGCCAGCCGCCGATTGTTCATGCGCTGTGTCATTTGCTGAACGATAAGTTGGGCAACGTCGGCAAGACGCTCTTTTATACCGAACCAGTCGAATTTCATCCGACGAATCAATTGGATTCATTCCGCCAACTGGTGGAAGACATCAAGGCGGGCGCAGTGGAAACGCTTTTTGTTTTTGGTGGCAATCCGGCCCACAGCGCGCCGGTTGATTTCGATTTTGCAGCAGCGCTGCCGAAAGTCACACGAAGCATTCAGGTCGGAACCGAATTGGACGAGACGGCTGCGCTTTGCACGTGGCACATTCCGCAGGCGCATTATCTCGAGTCGTGGGGCGATGGAAGATCGTTTGACGGAACCATCTCGCTACAACAACCACTCATCGAACCGCTTTACGGAGGAAAAACTGTTCATGAAATTCTCGGCGCATTGTTCCAACAACAGCCGATTCGCGATGACTATGAAATTGTGCGCGAGCACTGGCAGGCGCAGAAGCAGTGGCCAGATTTTGAAAAAGGCTGGCGGCGGGCGATTCACGACGGCCTGATTAAGGACAGCGCATTGCCCGAGAAAAAAATTCGTTTAAGAACGGAAGCGATCACGCAGGCACTATCCGCAGAAAAAAATGAGACAAGCGGAATTGAGGTCATCTTTCGGCCCGATCCATCCATTTGGGATGGCCGGTTTGCTAATAATGGTTGGTTACAGGAATGCGCGAAGCCAGTGAGCAAACTGACCTGGGACAACGCGGTCATCATCAGCCCAGCGTTGGCGCAACGAAATCAACTGGCGACGAACGACGTGATGGAACTGGACCTGAACGGCCGAAAAATTCGTGGTCCGGTGTGGATCCAACCCGGGCAGGCGGAAAACACGGTGACTTTGCATTTGGGTTACGGCAGGGAGCGCGTAGGACGAGTCGGACGAGGAGTGGGGTTCAATGTGAGCCTGCTGCGCGACTCAAAGTCTTTCTGGTCGGGTGGCGGATTGAAAATTGCCAAGCTTGCGGAGCGTTATCCCCTCGTTGCGACACAAACCCACCACAGCTTACACAGTCCCGAACGCCAGATTTATCGCGAAGGAAATTTTGACGAGTTCCAGAGCAACCCGCAGTTCGTCAAAAAAAGCATCGAATCGCCGCCAAACGACAAGACGCTCTACAACACCGACGAATTTAAATACGAGGGTTACAAATGGGGAATGTCGATTGATCTGTCGACCTGCATCGGTTGCAACGCCTGCCTGCTGGCGTGCAACGCGGAAAATAATATTCCCATTGTCGGCAAGGAGCAGGTCCAGAAAAACCGTGAGATGTATTGGATCCGGATCGACACTTATTACAAAGGGCCAATCGACAACCCGGAATTCAGCCATATGCCGGTGCCCTGCATGCAATGCGAGCACGCGCCGTGCGAACTTGTGTGTCCGGTCGAAGCGACGGTGCACGATCATGAGGGGTTGAACCTGCAAATTTATAATCGCTGCGTCGGCACACGATTCTGCTCGAACAATTGCCCGTATAAAGTGCGGCGTTTTAATTTTCTTTGGTACGCGGATTACAAGACACCGAGCTTCAAACCGATGTACAACCCGGACGTGACGGTGCGCTGGCGCGGGGTGATGGAAAAATGCACCTACTGCGTCCAGCGCATCAGTCGCGCGCGTATCACGGCGGAGAAGGAAAATCGTCAGATTCGCGAAGGAGAAATCCAAACAGCCTGTCAGCAGGCGTGTCCCGCCAATGCCATCGTTTTCGGCGACCTCAACGCTCCCGGAAGCAAAGTCGCGGGATTGAAAAGTCATCCACTGGATTATTCGATGTTGGGCGAGCTCAATACGCGCCCGCGAACGACCTATCTGGCGAAATTGCGAAATCGAAATGCGGAAATAAAAGAAAGCCAGACAGCGTGAGGTAATTCGAAATTTATGGAAACCATTCAAGGCTCCGAACCGCGCATGCCCGCCCCGGATAAACCGTATCCGGTGACGGTGCTCGGCTATCCGGCGGAATTGATTGGGCCGCAGGCGACTTACGAAAAAGTCAGCGACCAGATTGGAGACATTCCGCTCAAGCATCCGCATCCGCGATTCTGGCTGTTTGGATTCGCAATCGCGTTTTCACTTTTCCTGATGTTCTGCGGTGCGGTGAGTTACCTGGTGTACAAAGGCGTGGGAATCTGGGGCATCAATATCCCGGTGGCGTGGGGATTTGCGATTACGAATTTCGTGTGGTGGATTGGAATCGGCCACGCGGGGACGTTCATCTCGGCCATCCTTTTGTTGCTGCACCAGAAATGGCGCACGACCATCAATCGTTTCACGGAGGCCATGACTCTATTCGCGGTGATGTGCGCCGGGATGTTCCCCCTGCTCCACCTTGGCCGGCCCTGGGTCTTTTTCTGGTTGCTGCCGTATCCTGACACGATGGGGCTTTGGCCGCAGTTTCGCAGTCCGCTGGTTTGGGATGTTTTCGCCGTCAGCACCTATTTCCTCGTCTCGCTCATGTTCTGGTATCTCGGCGTGATGCCCGACCTGGCGACGGTGCGCGACAAGGCGCGGACAAAGTGGAAAAAAATTATTTATGGAATGGCTTCAATGGGCTGGCGGGGATCGGCAGTCCATTGGCAACGGCATCAGACCGCCTATCTTTTGCTGGGTGGCCTGGCCACGCCCCTGGTGCTTTCAGTTCATAGTGTGGTCAGTTTCGATTTTGCGGTGGCGCAACTGCCCGGATGGCATTCAACGCTTTTTCCCCCTTATTTCGTGGCGGGCGCGATCTATTCCGGGTTTGCGATGGTGCTAAATCTTATTATTCCCATCCGCCGCATCTACGGCCTTCAAAACCTCATCACGGTGCGAACGCTGAACAACATGGCGTGCGTTACGTTGGCGACATGCTGGATGGTTTGCTACGGTTACATCATGGAGGCTTTCATGGCGTGGTACAGCGGAGACCCTTTCGAAAAACACATCATGTGGGACCGGGCCTTTGGACAGTATGGCTGGATTTTTTGGGTATTGATGACGGTCAATTGCTTCATTCCACAATTGCTTTGGTCACGCCGCGTGCGCACGAATGACATCGCGCTGTTCTTTGTCGCGCTGTCGGCAAACATCGGCATGTGGCTGGAACGCTTCGTCATCGTTGTCCAAAGTCTGCACAATGATTTCGTGCCATCGTCCTGGGCGATGTATTTTCCGACGAAATGGGATTGGATAATCCTTTTTGGCAGCATCGGGATGTTTTTCATGTTGCTGTTCCTTTTCATTCGTTACGTCCCGATAATTTCGATTTCTGAATCGCGGGAATTGATTGCGCAACGCAAGGAGGGCCAATTGTGAGCGAGGAGAAATCCACCGCGACGGCCATCCCGGAGCCAAAAATGGAATATGAAACGCAAACGCTCTACGGGCTGATGGCGGAGTTCGAGGAGCATGATCAGTTGCTCGCGGCGGCGCGGCACGCCTATGCGGAAGGTTACCGGCGGATGGACGGCTATTCGCCATTTCCAGTCGAGGGCCTGGCCGAAGCGCTGGGCCACGAATGCTCCGCGATACCGCTCTTTACACTGGCGGGGGGAATCATCGGCGGGTTGGGCGGATATTTCATGGAATGGATCGCGATGGCACATTTGTATCCACTGAATGTTGGTGGCCGCCCGTATAATAGTTGGCCGAACTTCATCCCCATCACCTTCGAACTTACGGTGTTGATCGCTTCCGTTTCCGCATTCCTTGGCGTTTTTATTTTAAACCATTTGCCGCAGCCGAATCATCCGGTGTTTAACGTGCCGGAATTTGAACGGGCCTCCATAGATCGATTCTTTTTGTGCATCGAAGCCGACGATCCGAAATTCTGCCTGGATGAAACGCGAACATTTCTGGAGCGCCTCAAAGCGTGCAAAGTGATGGAGGTGGTGGAGTGAGAATCGGAGATTGGACTGAAGCCGCGACGAAGGCACGGTTCTCGGCCATCCTCTGTCCTCTATTTGCCATTCTCCTCGCGCTCGGCGCCACCGGCTGTCGGCGAGATATGTTTCAGCAACCATCGGAACGGCCATTGGAACGAAGCGACTTTTTCCGCGACAATAGGATGGCGTCTCGACCGCTTCCACCGCATACGGTTGCGCGCGGACACCTGGACGAGGATGAAGCGTTTTATACCGGAAAAATCGGAACAAACCTGGTCACAACGTTTCCCATTCCAGTCACGCGCGAATTCCTGCTACGCGGCCAGGAGCGTTTCGATATTTATTGCGCGCCCTGCCATGCCCGGACCGGCGATGGGAACGGCATCATTCCCCAACGCGGTTATTCGCCGCCGCCGTCCTATCATATCGACCGGCTTCGCCAGACGCCGGTGGGTCATTTCGTCGACGTGATCAGTCATGGCTACGGGGTTATGTATTCTTACGGCACGCGTGTGGATCCGGCGGATCGATGGGCCATTGCGGCTTATATCCGTGCGCTGCAATTAAGCCGCGACGCAAAAGTTTCTGATGTTCCCGAGCAGGAGCGCGCGCAATTGGAGGCAACCAAATGACCGCGGCGTTTCAATCCAAATTAAATCGGGTTCAAGTGGCATCGCTCGTGATTGGAATTTTGTTCCTGGGTGCATCTGCATTCGGTGCGTTTTCAAATCCACGGCAGTTCTTTTTTTCGTATCTGTTCGCCGTTCAATTTTGGCTGGGGCTTTCGCTCGGATGTTTTGTGGTGACGATGATTCACTACCTGACCGGCGGGCGTTGGGGATATCCGACGCGGCGATTTCTCGAAGCGGGGTTCATGGTGCTGCCACTCATGGCCGTGTTATTCATTCCCATCTTTTTTGGCCTGCAGTATTTATATCCCTGGGCGCGACCAGTGGAAGCGGCAGTGAATAAAATCCCACGAATCTACGAGAATGACTGGGCCTATATTGTTCGGCAGATTTTCTTTTTCTTCGTCTGGATCTGGCTGGCCAGCCGGCTGCGCAAATGGTCACTGGAACAGGACCTCACGAAGGACGCGGGGCCGACGCGAAAAGCGCGCACGCTCAGCGGACCGGGAGTGGTCATTTACGGACTCCTACTCACATTTGCTGCGGTGGACTGGATTGTCTCGCTGGAGAAGGACTGGTATTCGACGATGTTCGGCGTAATCGTGGCGGGCGGACAGATGCTGACGGCGTACGCGTTCGCGGTTGTCGCAGTGACGTTATTTCGAAATGAAGAACCGTTCGCGACTACGGTCAACAACGTTCACTACCCTCATCTCGGCAACCTGCTACTGACGTTCGTGCTGTTCTGGACTTACGTTTCGTTTGGGCAACTGTTGATTATTTATTCAGGGGACCTGCCGCAAGAATTGGAATGGTATTTGCATCGCATCGCGGGCAGTTGGAAGGCAGTGGTGGCCGCGATCGCACTGTTTCACTTCTTCCTTCCGTTTTTTTTGCTGTTATTTCGGGGAGTAAAAAAACGCATATCGGCCCTGACGACGCTGGCGACGCTGATATTTGTCATGCACATCGTGGACACTTATTGGCTGATCATGCCCACGCTCCATCAGAACGGCATGGCGTTAAGCTGGCTGGATTTTGCCGCGCCAATAGGCGTGGGCGGTTTGTGGATCGCCTGTTTTCTATGGCGTTTGAAAGCGGCTCCGTTGCTGCCGCAGAACGATCCCGGAATGCAATTTGCCTTCGTTTATGTCAAGCCCTAGCGCCAAACCCCAGGGCCGGCAAAGGCCTTCGACGAACGGATACGAAAAGCGTGACGCGAACGCGAAATGGATCTTTGCGGTCATTGCGTTCCTGCTCGTGGCGGGCTTGCTGATGCATCTTTGCCTCGCGGGCGTGGTCGAGCGATTGGAAAAAAAACCGACATCAAGCGATCAATTGGCGGCTATTCGGCGCAGTTCCGAAAACCTCGATGAGAGGAAAGCGGTTCCGCATTTACAGATCACGCCGGCGGAAGACTTGAAACAATTCCGTATGCACAAGGAGGCGGAATTGAACTCCTACGGCTGGATTGACCGCACCGCCGGCGTGGTGCGCATTCCCGTCGCGCGCGCGATGGACCTGCTGCTGGAACGCGGATTGCCGACGCGCTCGCAAACTAACGAGAGCGGTTTGGGGCCATCGGGCTATGAGTTACAACAACAACGGCCGCAATTTCCACAGCCGGAAATCCAGGGAGCGAAATGAAAATACGATTTGCGATAATTTTAATTTTCTCGTGCGCGGTTCTGGCGATTTCGGCGAGCGCGCAAACGCTTACGGACGACCAATTGTCTCACATTAGTTTCGATCAGAATCTCGGCGCTCAGATTTCCCTCGGCCTGCCGTTTCGGGATGAGGATGGAAAAGGCGTGACGTTCGGCGATTATTTTGGCCAAAAGCCGGTCGTGCTCGTGCTGGGCTATTACGAGTGCCCGATGTTGTGCACGCTGACGTTCAACGGGATGGTCGAAGCCATGAACGACATGAAATGGAGCATTGGCGACCAGTTCAATGTTGTTTACGTCAGCATTAATCCGAAGGAGACATCTCAACTCGCGGCGGCAAAGAAGCAAACTTATCTCCGACGCTACGGCCGCCCAGGCGCCGATGCGGGATGGCATTTTTTGACGGGTGATGAGCCGGCCATCCGAAAGCTCGCCGACGAAGTTGGTTTTCATTACGCCTACGACCCTGCAGTCAAGCAATACGCGCACCCGAGCGGATTGGTCATCCTGACGCCGGAAGGCAAGACCGCCAAATATTTCTTCGGTGTGACATTTTCGTCGCCGGCGGTTTACACGGCGCTTAAGGACGCATCGGTGCGCAAAGTCGGCTCGCCGATTGAGCGACTTGTCTTGCTTTGCTTTCACTACAGCCCGATTCATGGAAAATACGGCGCGGCCATCATGGAGGTCATCCGCATTTTAGGAGTGGTAACCCTCGCAGGCATGATATGGCTCTGCGTGGCGATGGTTCGTGGTGAACGGAAGCGGCGGGCCTCGTTCCATCCCGAATTAGCGGCGGGTTCATTGGCGAAATCGCCGCGTGACGCATGAACTTTCCGCTGTTTCCACCTGAAGCTTCGCAGATTGCGCGACAGACGGATCATTTATTGGTGGCGTTAGTTCTCTTCAGTGCGTTTACACTGCTCGTTGTGTTCGCGCCGATGATTTATTTTTTATTCAAGTATCGACGCGGCAAAAAAGCGGACCGCCGACCCGTGCATCTGCCGGAAACCGTGATTGAAGTGACGTGGACAATCATTCCGGCGATTGTGTTTACCGGACTTTTTGCCTGGGGCGCAAATGTTTATTGGGCCATCGAGCGACCGCCGGCGGACGCGATGGAAATCAGCGTGGTTGGCAAGCAATGGATGTGGAAGATGGAACATCCGGAAGGCAATCGAGAAATCGACGAGCTCCACGTTCCGATCGGACGAAACATCAAGCTCACGCTGGCGTCGCAGGACGTGATTCACAGTTTTTTTCTGCCGGCGTTTCGCGTGAAGCAGGATGTTGTGCCGGGCCGCTACAGCACGTTGTGGTTCAAAGCGGACAAACTCGGCACGTTTCATTTGTTCTGTTCGGAATATTGCGGCACGCATCATTCGGCGATGATCGGCAGCCTGATTGTCCTGACACCGGACGAGTATCAAAAATGGCTGATGCACGGCGCGCCAGGGCCAACCATGGCACAGGAGGGCGAAGGGCTTTATCGTTCTTACGGATGCAGCGGCTGCCATGTCCGCAGCACAGTTGTCCGGGCGCCGCCGCTGGAAGGTTTGTATGGGCGTCCGGTGCCGTTGCAATCCGGCCAGATTGTGACAGCCGATGAGGGTTACCTCCGCGATTCCATTTTGTTGCCCGCGAAAGATCTCGTGGCCGGCTACACCAATGCGATGCCGTCTTTCCAGGGCCATCTCAGCGAAGACGATTTGCTGAAATTGATCGCTTATATCAAGAGCATCAGTGACACGACGCCGACGCAGGAAACGGAGGAAGCAAAATGAATCCATTGGAAAACGTCGAAAATCCGGCGTCCGGCACCGAATATTTTGCAACTCAACGCACGCCAAAAAATTATCTCACTGAAGGAGGGCATACGTTGAAGTCGTGGCTGCTTACAGCGGACCACAAACGCATCGGACTTCTCTACCTGTACTCAATACTTTTTTATTTTACGATCGCGGCCATTGCGGCGGCGTTGATGCGGATGGAACTCATCACGCCGGAAGGCGACATGGTCACCTCCGAGACGTACAACAAATTGTTCACCGTTCACGGCACGTTGATGGTTTGGTTCTTTCTGATTCCGTCGATTCCGGCGGTGCTGGGAAATTTTGTTCTGCCGATGATGTTGGGTGCGCGTGATGTGGCATTTCCAAAACTTAATTTGTTAAGCTGGTATTTATTCAATGGCGGCGGTTTGCTCGCGCTCTATTCGCTCGTGGTTGGCGGCGTGGACACCGGTTGGACGTTTTACACGCCTTACAGCAGCACTTATTCAAACTCGCACGTCATCGCGATGGCGGCGGGCATCTTTATCGCAGGCTTTGGCACGATCCTGACGGGATTGAATTTTATCATCACGACACACAAATTGCGCGCGCCGGGAATGACCTGGTTCCGAATGCCGTTGTTTATCTGGTCGCTGTATTCAACGAGCGTGATCATGATTCTCGCCACCCCGGTACTGGCGATGACGCTCGCTTTGATGGCCATCGAACGCCTTTGGGGCGTGGGAGTTTTTGACCCGAAACTGGGCGGCGATCCGATTTTGTTCCAGCACCTCTTTTGGTTTTATTCGCATCCCGCGGTTTACATCATGATTCTCCCGGGAATGGGAGTCGTGAGCGAAGTGATCACCTGCTTTTCACGCAAGCCGATTTTCGGTTACCACTTCATTGCGTTTTCGAGCGTCGCCATTGCTGTCCTCGGATTTATGGTCTGGGGCCATCATATGTTCACGAGCGGCCAATCCATTTATGCGGGGCTGGTGTTTTCGTTTCTGAGCTACATGGTGGCGGTGCCTTCAGCGATTAAAGTGTTCAATTGGACGTTGACGCTCTATCGCGGCTCCATTTCTTTCAACACGCCGATGATTTATATTCTCGGATTCATTGGGCTGTTTACGATTGGCGGTCTGACCGGGCTATTCCTGGCGGCGGTCGGGTTGGATGTACACGTGCAGGACACTTATTTCATCGTCGCGCATTTTCATTACATCATGGTCGGTGGAATGGTCACGGCGTTCATGGCCGGGCTGCATTATTGGTGGCCGAAGATCACCGGGCGCATGTATCCGGAAAAGCTTGGGCAACTTGCGGCGCTGACGATGTTTCTAGGGTTCAACCTCACATTTTTTCCACAATTTATACTCGGTTATCTCGGAATGCCGCGGCGATATCACGCCTACGCGCCGGAATTTCAGATTTACAACGTGATGTCGAGCGCGGGCGCTTCGATCCTCGCCGTGGGCTATTTACTGCCGTTGATTTATTTCATCTGGTCTTTGAAGCACGGAAAAAAAGCAGCAGCGAACCCGTGGAACGCCACCGGTCTCGAATGGCAAACGCCTTCGCCGCCGCCCAAACATAATTTCGCGGAAACACCGGTGGTGGACGGCCCGCCGTATCAATATTCAGCGGAGGAAGCCTAAACGGATTTGAACGCGAGCTGAAAGAAAAGGACGAATTATGGCCGACGCGCACGTTGCCCTTCAGGAACAATTCGACGAAATGCCGCAGCAAAAAGAGGCGGCTACGCTAGGGATGTGGACATTTCTCGCGACGGAAGTCCTTTTCTTTGGCGCGATGTTCCTAAGTTATATTGTCTATCGCCAGACGTATCCGCGGGCGTTCGCCGAGGCCAGTCATCACACCATCGTCCTGTTCGGCACCGTGAATACCGCGATTCTCCTGACGAGCAGTTTTACCATGGCGCTGGCTGTTCACGCGGCGCGCGAAAATAATATCAAATGGCTGTTCCGTTTTCTGGCCATTACAATCGCCTTCGCCCTCGCTTTTCTTGCGGTCAAGGGGCTGGAATATCGCGACGACGTGAGGGAACATCTTTGGCCCGGGCCGCATTTCCGACCGGAACTGCCCCCGCAGGCGCAAATTTTCTGGGTGCTTTATTGGATCATGACGGGAGTCCATGCGATTCATGTCACAGTCGGCGTCGGATTGCTGTCTACCATGGCGTGGATGACCTCGCGGCGGAAATTTTCGGCCACGTATTATACGCCGATCGAAATGACCGGGCTGTATTGGCATTTTGTGGACATCATCTGGATATATCTCTACCCGCTTTTGTATCTCATCCATCGCTACGCCTGATGCACTCAACAAATATTCCACGGAAGATCTATTGGCGCGTCTGGATCGCGCTGCTGGCGTTGCTGCTGCTGACCTGGGGCCTGGCGCAAATCAACCTGGGCCCTTTCAACAATGTTGCGGCGCTCTGCATCTCCATCACGAAGATGTTGCTCGTGGTTTTGTTTTTTATGCACGGTCGATATGAGAAATTGCTAACATGGATATTCATTGCCGCGGGGTTGATTTGGTTTCTCATCATGGTGGACCTGACATTGAGTGATTATTTGACACGCGGGGAGGTTCGACCCACAAACCGGAGCTGGCAGCATTTGGAAAAAAACCCACCCGCGTTGCAACCCAACACCAATGCGGAGGGACCTCGCGCCGCATATCCTGCGCGAAATTGAACGGAAGGGCAGCGGGTGTTTTCAGCGGAAGCGAGCGGAGTGCTAAAACGGTTGCCGGTCTAGAATATTGGGTTCTCGCAGGTGGGACGCCGCCGGTGCTCCCAGGAGGGTCAGCGCTGCAAAGGGAGTTCTACTTTCGGCAACGTGACGACGAAATCCGAGCCTTCGCCATTTTTGCTCGTCACCGAAACTTCGCCGTGATGGGCTTCAACGATTGCTTTCACGAGGCTCAAGCCAAGCCCGAGACCACGCTCAGATCGGCTCTTATCGCCGCGATAAAGGCGCGCCCAGATTTTGTCTTGTTCGTCAGCGGGAATGCCGATGCCGGTGTCACGAAAATGCACGACAGCTTGATCCGCCCCATCTTGCGCCGAAATAGTCACGCTGCCGTCAGGCGGCGTATATTTAATGGCATTGTCCAGCAGGTTCGCGAATACCTGCCGAATCCGGTTGCGATCCACCGCCGCCAGGCAGCTCGCGGGCAATTCGGTGCGCACTGTTATTTTCCGCTCGTCGGCAACGTATTCATACAACTCCTTCACCTCGTTGAGCAATTGGCAGAGGTCCACGGGTTCGCGTTGCAATTTCATCGTGCCGGATTCGGCCTCCGCAATGTCCATCAAGGTGTTTAGCATTGCGAGCACGCGCTCGGATTCCTCGACGCAATCAGCGAGTGCTTCACGAACGCTGGCGGCATCGGCGCCGGATTGCAGGGCCAGTTCCGCCGTGCCACGCAACCGCGTCAAAGGCGTGCGCAAATCGTGAGCCACATTGTCGAGGGATTCGCGCATGGCTCGAATGAGTGATTGGTTCTGGTCGAGCAAGGTGTTGAACAGGCGCACCAATTCATCGAGTTCGTCGTCTGATTTGCGCTCGGGCACGCGCGCATTGAGTTGACGGGTGGTAATAATCGAGCGAGCGGTGGAAACAATTTGACGGACCGGCAGCAGCGCACGGTGGGCAAAAAACGCGCCGACGGCAAAGCCCAAAAGAATTGTTATCGCGCCCACGACGATGAAATCGCGTCGCACCGGATCCAGCAATGCCTCGCGGCTATCCGTGCTCCGGCCCACTTGCAACAGCGAATTATCCGGCAGCACCGCGGAGGCGATGATAAAATCTTTTTCGGCGTTTTTCGGGATGCGCACAACACCGACCCGCCGGCGATAGCCCGCGAGATCCCCGGG
The DNA here is from genome assembly GCA_036272195.1 of Verrucomicrobiia bacterium. Classification (GTDB taxonomy): domain Bacteria; phylum Verrucomicrobiota; class Verrucomicrobiia; order Limisphaerales; family DASXHY01; genus DASXHY01. The sequence goes on from DATAZE010000016.1 coordinate 70,562, forward strand.
CACATCGTGAAACGTGATCCAATCATCGGGAACGTTGGCGAAGGCGACATCATCCCAAACATTGACGACGCGGACAAAGAAAGTCTTTTGGTTCCCCTGCTCCTCCTGCAACGCATTGCGCAAGGACCGCAATCCGCCCGCGTGATAAACTGCGGCGTATTCGCGCAAACGCGCCTGGACCAGCTCCTGATCTTTTTTGCCAATGGCGGCCGCCAGCAAATAATACGCGATGCCCAGCAGCGCGACGCTGCTGCACGCAAAAACAAAGGCGTACCAAAACCCGAGCCGGAGACCGACGTTTCGCCGGGCTGCGTTAATCAGGCCGGAGGACATAGCCAACACCTCGGATTGTGTGAATCATGGTTTTATCGGGATCCACCTTGCCTCGCACCCGGTGAACGAGAACATCCACAACGTTCGTCTGCGGGTCAAAGCTGTAATCGAAGATGTGTTCCAGAATCATGGTTTTGGTCACCACGCGATTGGGATGGCGCATGAGATATTCCAGCAACGCAAATTCGCGCGGCTGCAACTCAACCGCTTCGCCGTCGCGTTTAATTTCCCGGGTAAGCAAGTCGAGCGAGAGACTCCCAGCGGTGAGGCGCGTGGGTTCGACGGACTGCGTGGAGCGCCGGATCAAAGCCTGCACGCGCGCCAGCAATTCAGAAAACGCAAAAGGCTTGGTCAGGTAATCGTCTCCGCCCGCCTGCAGGCCGCGCACGCGGTCGTCCACCGAGGCGCGCGCGCTGAGAATAAGTACCGGCACGCGAGTATTTTTCGCGCGCAATTGCTGGATGAGCGTGAGGCCGTCGAGCTTGGGTAACATCAGATCGACCACTGCGGCATCGTAGGCGACTGACTGCGCGAGGCCGAAAGCGCGCTCGCCGTCCGCGCAACGGTCCACGGCATAACCGCTCTGTTTCAGTCCTTTGACCAGGAATGAAGCGATTTTGTCGTCGTCCTCAACAACCAGGATGCGCATATCTTCGTGCATCATGATAGCCATAGGTCTGAGGTAATGTCGAAATGCGAAAAAAGTGTCGTTTCCATATGCGAATTGAGAACGTGCTGCGGCATTTGCGGCAACCCTAGGTTTGATCCGCTGGCAAGATGGCGGCGGCACGTTTTTTAATCGCACGGGCGGGGACGCCCGCGCCACTAAAAACAGGAAGCCCTCCCGGGATGTGGAAACAAGAACCGGGAGGGCCGCGGAAGATTACGGGATTAACCCGCGTTTTTGCTTTCGTCGACCACGACGTAGTGACTGCCGCCATTTTGCCACACGCGAACGAGGGTGCGTTTGTCGTCCGATTTTTCCGTCAACTTGACGGCGTCTTCGGCGCTTTTCACCGGTTTGCGATCGATCTCCTGGATTACGTCGCCGGATTTCAGGCCGGCCTCAGCCGCAGCCGAGCCGGGCGCCACCTGAGTGACGACCGCGCCCTTCACGTCTTTGGGGACGTTGAATTGCTGGTGTGCGCGCTGGTCCAGGTCGGCAACTTCCACGCCGTTGAGCGTGCCGGTGTCTGAGTTGTCGGATGCATCCGCATTCGCCAATTCGTCAGTGCCGGGAAGTTGTTTCACCGTGACCTCGAGGGATTTCTTTTCGCCATCGCGCAGGATTTCCAAAGGCACCTTGGTGCCGGGCGCAGTGCCGGCAACCGAGAGTTGCAGGCGGCGGCTATCGACCACGGGTTGGCCGTTGAAATCAATTACCACGTCGCCGTTCTTCAAGCCCGCTTTGTCAGCCGGTCCATCGTGGACGACGTCACTGATCAATGCGCCTTTGTTGTCTTTGAGTTTAAACTCATCCGCGAGGGCCGGAGTGACGCTTTGAATCATCACACCGAGGTAACCGCGCGTGACATGGCCGTTCTTAACCAGGCCCTCCATCACGGTGCGAGCGAGGTCTGACGGAATCGCGAAGCCGACGCCCTGGTTTCCGCCGGACCGGCTGAGGATGGCGGTATTGATGCCGATGAGACGGCCACTGATGTCCACCAGCGCGCCGCCGGAGTTACCAGGATTAATGGCGGCATCGGTCTGAATAAAGTCTTCGTAATCCTCGATGCCCATGTTTCCACGATCTTTCGCGCTCACGATACCGGAAGTGACCGTCTGGCCAATGCCGAACGGATTTCCGATGGCGAGTACGACGTCGCCGATTTCGACCTTCTCGCTGTCCGCGAGCGGAACGGTGGGCAGGTCTTTCGCATCGATTTTAACCACGGCGATGTCCGACTTCGGATCGCGTCCGATCACTTTGGCGGTGAATTCCCGGCCGTCTTGAAGGGTCACTTTGACCTCCTTAGCGCCGTCCACTACGTGATTGTTCGTCATGATATAGCCGTCCTTGGTCACGATCACTCCCGAGCCAAGGCCGTGCTGGATTTGAGGGCCGGATTGGCCGTTCGAAAAACCGCGGTGGGACTGATCCCCAAAGAAGCGCCTCCAGAACGGATCGTCGAAGCCGGGCATTCCCTGAGGCGAGTCGGACATTTCATTGACCCGGCTCGTGGTCACGATTTTAACCACGGCAGGCGTGACTTTCTTCACCACCGGCGCGTAACTGCCATGAGGAAGGGTGTCGCGTGACACGGCGCTTTCGTCCATCGGCACATTGATGGATGGATGCTCGGCTTTGTCCTTGGACGTGACGTCAAACGCCACGGCGGAGCCGGCCATGACGAGCCCGGCGGCTAATAGAATTCCGCCGGCCCGATTGTTCAATACATAGAATAATTTTTTCATAGTGTGGACTGAATTTGTTTTTGTCTCTGAGGTATTGGAGCGTTGCTTCCATGACCAGAGACTTTCCCCATGATTACAGAATTGTAAGATTGGGGCGCGGCGCGGCTGTCCGTCCGCATGCCTGAGCGGGGTTTGAGGAACGCGAATCGCACGGGCGGGACGCCCGTGCCACTAGGTCAATGGTGCTGCGCAGCGAGTTGCTCTTTGGCGGTTTCCAGCGCGGCCCACAGGCCGGACCTCGTTACCAGACCGATAGGGCGGTCCGGTTGATCGTGGGTGACGACGGGCAAGTTGCCGACGTCCCGGGCCGCGAATCGTTTGAGAATCGTAAACAGGTCTTCGTCAGGAAAGGCTGCATGGCTTTCGCGTATCATGATTTCGGCCACGCGAACCGTTTGCCGCTTCTCTTCGGCGATTCGGTGGATCGCCAGTAACGTAATTCGACCGGACAACTTGTTTTGTTCCACGACCGGCAGGCTGGCCAGCCCATAATCGCCCATCAGATTCATCGCGTCGCCAACGGGCGCATTGAAATTGATGCACACGGGCAGGTGGATCATCACGTCGGCGGTGGTGACACGCCGCAGCACGATCGGCTCGAACTCGTCGGCATGAAATGGAGATTCCAGGCGGCTGTGAACCTGGGCCGGGAAGATAGTCCGTTTGCCTGACAGGATAAACGCCGTGACGACGGCAAACATGGCCGGCCCGAGGAGACCGTAACCGCCGGTCATTTCGGAGATCATGATGATGGTTGAAATGGGCGCCTTGGCGGCGGCGGCGAAGAAAGCGATCATGCCGACAATCGCGTAAGTGCCCGGATGAGGCACCACCGACGGAAAAAAGTAAGCCGCCGCATAGCCGAAAGCGCCGCCGAACATTCCCCCGGTCACGACGCACGGGCCGAAAATGCCGCCGGAGTTACCCGAGCCCAAGGTCAACGATGCGCCGACGATTTCGGCAATCGCCGCCACCAGCAGCATCCCTGGCGAAATCATATCCACCTTTTGCGAAATCGCGAATTGCGCCCAACCGTAACCGGTTCCCACGATCGAGGGAACCGCCAGGCCGATAAGGCCAGCGCAAAGCCCGCCGATAGTTGTGGCGACCCAAAGTGGAAAGCGCTTGAAAAATGTCTCGATGCGAAAAAAAACTCCAAATAAAAACCGCGCCAACAATGCACAGCCGACTCCCAGGAGCGCGAAAAGAATCAGGGAGAAAGGATGGTCGAACTCCACAATTTGCGGCGGCGGATTGAAGACCGGTTGGAATCCCGTGACTCCGCCGACGATTGTGTAACCGATGACGGAAGCGATCAAGCCGGGCACTAGTGCCTCGACC
>DATAZE010000017.1:0-14205 GCA_036272195.1 Verrucomicrobiia bacterium
CGATTAGTGGCCAGACGAATAGTGCGTTGAGCTTGCCGAGCGTGAGCGCGACAGATGCGGGAATTTACAGTGTGGTGGTGAGCGGTGCTTGCAGCGTGCCGGTGACGAATAGCGCGACGCTGTTTGTGAACGCGAACACGATCATCTCCAAGCCGCCGACGAATACGACGAATTGCCCCGGCACAACCGCAAACTTCAGCGTGAACGCAACGGGCACGGGATTGAGTTATCAATGGTATCACGGCGCTGGCCCGTTGAGCGGTAAAACCAACAGCACATTGAGCCTGCTAAACGTAAGCGCGCCGGCGGACCTGGGAAGCTACAGCGTGGTGGTGAGTGGAGTTTGTGGCCTGCCGGTAACTAACAGTGCGACGTTATTGATAAATTCAAATACGATCGTGGCCACGCCGCCGAAAGACGTCACAGTTTGTCCGGGCATGACCGCGAACTTCACTGTGAGTGCGATAGGCACGGATTTTACCTTCCAGTGGTATAACAGCGCTGGTCCGCTCAGCGGCCAGACGAGCAGCACTTTGAGCCTGACGAATGTGAGCGCGGCCAATGCGGGAATTTACCGTGTGGTGGTCAGCGGCATCTGCGGTGTGCCGATAACGAATAGTGCCACGCTGGCCGTCAACACCAATGCGTTGATCGCAACGTCGCTTTCCAATACGACCAATTGCCCGGGGACGACAGCGAACTTCAGTGTGAACGCCGCCGGCACCGGTTTGACGTATCAGTGGTATAAGGGAGCGGCTTTGTTGGCCGGCCATACGACGAATGTTTTGACGCTGGGTAACGTGAGTTCGACGGACGCGGGAGTTTACAGCGTGGTGGTCAGTGGCGTCTGTGGATTGCCGGTGACTAACAGCGCGACGCTGGTGGTCAACACCAATGCGCTGATCGTAAAGCCGATGTCCAATGCGACGAATTGCCCCGGGACCATCGCGAATTTCAGTGTGAACGCCGTCGGCACCGGTTTGACGTATCAGTGGTATAAGGGAGCGGCTTTATTGGCCGGCCACACGACAAATGTTTTGACGCTGAATAACGTGATCGCGGCGGATGCCGGGACGTATAGCGTGGTGGTAAGCGGCGTGTGCAGCGCAACTGCAACCAACAGCGCGACGCTGTTTGTGAATGAAAACATCATAGTAGTATATGGAGCCTCCACAAACGAAACTGTTTGCCCGGGTGCGACGGTGAATTTCTTTGAATTCGTGACCGGTACGGACCTCCGGTATCAATGGTATAAAGGGACGACTCTGCTCGCCGGCCAGACGACGAACCTTTTGACTTTGACCAATGTCGGCGTTTCAGATGCCGCGACATATAACCTTGTCATCAGCGGCGCGTGCGGCGTGCCGGTGACGAACCGGGCGACGCTGTTTGTAAACGCGACCACGATCGTCGCTGTGCCGCCGACCAACACGACGGTTTGCCCGGGCACGACCGCGAATTTCAGCGTGAACGCGACGGGCACTGGATTGACGTATCAGTGGTATAACGCCACGGGCGGACTTGCAGGCCAGACCGGCAGCACTTTAAGCCTGCCGAATGTGAGGGCAGCGGATGCCGGAGTCTATACCGTCGTGGTGAGCGGTGCCTGCGGCGCGCCAGTGACGCTCAGCGCGGTATTGACGGTAAACCAGAACGTCTCGGTGGCGGCCCTGGCTAATGTGACTAACAACATCGGAACGAGCGTGACGTTTACGGCACTGGCTTCAGGAACGGGACCGTTCAACTATCAGTGGTTTAAGGCCGGAACGGCATTGGCAGGTCAAACCAATCGCACGCTTACGTTAAGCAATCTGCAGCCGGGAGACAGTGGAATGTATAGCGTGTCAGTTACGGGCGCGTGCGGCCAGGCGGCGGCGACCGCTGCCGTCTTGACGGTCAATCTGCCGCCGGTGGCCACCATCACGTATCCGACGAACGGGACAATTTTTGTCGAACCGGCGACCTTCACGGTGTTGGCGTCGGCCAGCGATCCCGATGGCGTGGTTACGAATGTGGAGTTCTTTTCTTCGACCAACGGAACGACCTTTGTGCTGATCGGTCAAACCAACAATCAACCGTACTTGACGATCGCGAGCAACCTGCCAGCGGGTCATTACACGTTCGTGGCGCGCGCGACGGACAACTGGGGCGCAACCGGTGACTCCGCGCCGGTGAGCGTGGACGTCGTACCGGTGAATCCGCCTGATGTGTTTACCGTGGGCGCCATCACGCTGAATACGCAGGATGGATTCCAATGGCTGACCAACGTGGCGTGCAACCCGGTTTATTCGCACGCCAACGCCTTGCGGATCGACATTCATAATATCACGAACAGTGCGATTCGCGTGATGAATGCCAGCGGCACGAACAATGGCGTGCCTTTCGTGATTTCACCGGGAGCGATTCAACCCGGCACGTGCTGGACGAACGTGATCAAATTCTATGATCCGTTGAACGTCGCGTTTTTCCCCGTCCTGACCGTGCAACTGGCAGACCCGATCGGCGTCGGCGAACCGGACGGAAACCCGCAGGCGATTTTCAGCGGCAAATTCCTGCGTGACGGAACGTTCCTGGTGGAATTTACCACCGTGCCCGGCATTACCTATTACGTCCAATACAGCAGCGACATGGTGCATTGGAAGACGGTGTTCCCGCCGTTCGCGGGCACTGGCCAGCATTTGCAATGGATTGATAGCGGGCCTCCGGAGACGGAAAGCTTGCCTTCGATAAAGACGGTGCGGTTTTATCGGGTGTTGTTGGCGAACTAATCAGAACCCATTCATCTATGACCAAAAAAATGTTTAGGCGCTCTGTCCTGCCGCTGTCGTTGTGTGCCACTTCGGTCGCGTTCGGCCAGTCGACGGCGCACGTCCCGGCCGCGGCCGGCCAGGCGGACACTTTTACGCCGATCCAGCTCGAGCCGAAGGAAGTGTCCCGGAATCATGTCAGCATGGGCTTTCAATTGGGATTCAACATCCGGACGTCATTCAAGCACATTGGCCGATTCGCCCCGGCGACCAATCCGGGTTCGACCAATGGCTTGTCGAACCATTTTTATGACGACGGCTATAATCTGGTCGACAGCACCGGCAATCAACATTTCGCCGGTGTGGACGGCAGCGGGAACCCGATTTTCCAGCAGGGAACGTGGAATTTCGGTTTCAATAATTTTGCGAACCAGGTCCACGGCAATGGCGACGCGGATGGCACGCTCGATATGCACAGCGTATCGTCCTCGGGCGGCACCTCCGCCGACCGGTCCAACGATCCGCGTCCAGGCTTCGTGCTGACCTTCGGGCGCGAATTTTTCCGGGATGAAAAAGACCGCTGGCGCGCCGGGCTCGATTGGTCGTTTGGTTACACGGATTATGTCGTTGACGATTCCAGTCCGGTAAACGCGAAGGCGACGCAATTGACCGATACGTATTCCCTGTTCGGGGATCAATTGCCGACTCAGCCGGGTTATTCGCAGGACACCGGAGGCAATCCCAATCACAATATCATCAGCGATACGCCGACGCGCAGTTTTTCCACTGTGGCGGTTCCGGTGTCCGGCACGCGGAAATTCGGCGCGGACATTTTCGCCTTCCGCTTGGGGCCGTATTTCGAAGTGCCGTTGAACAAGACGTTTTCAGTGAGTCTTGAAGGCGGCGCTGCGCTGGTTTACATTTACAGTCACTTTCAATTTAACGAAGAAGCGCTTTCTCCAAGCGGGCTGTTGAATATCAAAGGCCACAGTGTCCACGATGGAATTCAAATCGGGGGCTTCGTGGGAGGAAAAATTTCCGCTGCGTTGAGCGAGCGAGTGTCGCTTTTTGCCGGGGCGCAGTGGCTGGATGCCGGCACTTATGTTCATCGTGACCACAATACTGGACAATCGGCGGTGCTGGATCTCAGCCAGTCTGTGTTCTTTACTACGGGAATCGGGTACTCATTTTGAAAAAAAATATGAAAACTATTTCGGGGACGCCAACCGCTGTGCGCGCAAGCGCAGCCGACATGCCAAATTCACCGGGCGGATTGGCCGGGCATATTCAATCTTCTCTTGCCGCCGGTAATGCCGGCCCGGCCAAAGTTCCAGGGAAAGCCCGCATCAAAGTCATGCTGGTGGACGACCATCCGGTCGTCCGCAAGGGCGTCAGCTCCTGTCTCGCGCGGCATGAGCACTTACAAATCGTGGCGGAAGCGAGCGACGGGCGGGAAGCCGTGGCCAAAGCGCGCCAATTGCTGCCGAACGTCATCCTGATGGACATCGACATGCCGCACATGAACGGGCTCGCCGTCACGGAATTGCTCCGCAAGGAGTTGCCGGAAATCAAGGTGCTGATCCTGTCGATGCACAGCAATACGGATTACGTCATGCGCATCATTCAATCCGGCGCGCGCGGTTACGTTTTGAAAGAAGCGCCCACCGAGGAATTGGTGCGCGCGGTCGACGCCGTGTTCGCCGGCGAGGCGTTCTTCAGTCCTGAGGTGGCCCACGCCGCGCTGAATCAATTCGTGCGCGGAGTTTCCAACCAGGGCAATGAGGCGACTTTGACGGCTCGCGAGCGCGAGGTGCTGGTCCAGATCGCCGAAGGCTTGAGCAACAAGGAGATTGCCAGCCGCCTGGGAGTCGGCGTGCGCACGGTGGAAACCCATCGCGAGCGTATCATGCGCAAGCTGGACATCCACAGCGTCGCAGGCCTGACGAAATTTGCAATTTCCCGCGGTCTTGTTTCGTTGAGGACTTAATCGGTTAGAGCCATGTTGTGTTGAAGGCCGGCCTTGTGGCCGGCCTTTTTTTGTACACAGGGGAATAAGAATTCAAATGACGAAGGGAATTTTTACTTTTCCATTCCTCGGCCGTTTATTCCCCTGCCAAAAAAATTAGTGCGTCGTGTTTGCGAATTGGCTTTTCTTTTTCGATTTGTGAACATCCTGTGCATCGAAAGAAATAACTTCGGTTTGTGTCGGTTGATTTTTTTTTGTTTCGTAATGATATGATTGATTCTGTTTCGAGTGAAGGTGCGGGCGCGGCGGATTTAAAACGCGCCAAACGCGTTCGCCGTCCTCAGACCGTGGGGGCCACGGTGGACCGCCTTCCGCCACACGCCATTGACATGGAGCAGGGCGTGCTGGCTTGCATCCTGATTTCGCCGAACGAGTGCATGGGAGAATGCATCGAGAAACTCAAGAGCGGCGCCGAGGTTTTTTACGATCTTCGTCATCAGACCATTTTTTCGGCGCTCATCGAAATGTACGATTCCCGCCAGGCCATCGAAGTCATCACGCTTCAACAACGGCTCAAGGACAAACAGCTTCTCGAACAGGTCGGCGGTCTCGCCTATCTTTCGTCTTTGCCCGACAAAGTCCCGAGCGCGGCGAACCTGCCTTACTACCTGGATGTCGTTCAGGAAAAATACCTGCTGCGGAAAATGATCCACGTCTGCACGGACGTCGTCGGCCGGGTATATGATCACGAAGGCGAAGTCGATGCGCTCATGGATGAAGTGGAGCGCGACATCCTGCGCATCAGCGAAGCGCGCGTGCAGGAGCACTCGAACAACATCAAGGAGCTCGTCAAACGCGCCATCAACCAGATCGAGGATTTTCATCAGCGCCAGGGAATGCTCACCGGTGTCGGCACCGGCTTCACGGATTTGGACAAAATGACCAGCGGATTTCATCCGGGGGAAATGATCGTGATCGCCGCCCGGCCTTCGATGGGCAAAACCTCCCTCGCGATGAACATCGCGGAGCATGTGGCGCTGGAACAGAAGCTGCCGGTGGGAGTGTTCAGCCTGGAAATGACTTCGGAATCGCTGGTGCTGCGCATGCTGTGCTCACGTTCGCGGGTGAACCTGCGCAACATACGCGACGGCTTCCTGGCCGAGCGCGATTTCCCGAAATTGACCGGCGCGGCCGGCAAGCTGGCCAATGCGCCGCTGTTTATCGACGACACCTCCGGCCTCTCGATTTTACAACTGCGCGCCAAGGCCCGGCGCATGTCCCAACAGTATGGAATCAAGTTGTTTGTGATTGACTACCTGCAACTGCTCCATTCTACTGCGCGACGAGCCGAAAACCGGCAGCAGGAAATTGCCGATATTTCCAGCGGCGTCAAATCGCTGGCCAAGGAATTAAATGTCCCGGTCATCGTTTTGAGCCAGTTAAATCGCGAGTTGGAGAAGGACAAAAACCGCAAACCGCGGATGTCCGACCTCCGTGAATCCGGCTCGATTGAACAGGATGCCGACCTGGTTGGTCTGCTGTATAAGCCAAGCAGCGGGGATGATGAAGACGGCGGGGGCGCGGGTGAAGAGCAGGACGCAGTGCCGGTGAATCTGTTGATCGCGAAGCAGCGCAACGGCCCGACGGGCGATGTGCACCTGACGTTCCTGAAGTCTTATACACGATTTGAAAATGCGGCCAAAGTAAGCGACGACGACGTGCCTAACTGACGAATGAAATTTTTGTTTCGCCTATGCGGACTTTTGCTTGTCCTCGCCTGCCTGCCCGCCTCGGCGCAGATTTCCTCCCTCAAAGTCTCCAAGATTGTAATCAAACACATCGGCCCGCAATCGGTCAGCGATGATTTGATTCGCGCCAACATTCGCGTCAAGCCGGGAGATCCTTACCTGCGCGCCGCGATCGATGAAGACGTACGCACGCTGTACGCGACCGGGCAGTTTTATGATATTCGCGTCACGGACGACAACACGCCGAGTGGTGTGACCTTGACGTACGTGGTGCAGGGCAACCCGCGGGTGGTGGCGATCAAGTTTGCGGGCAATAAAAAATACAAGGATTCCAAGCTGCTGAAAAAAATGACGCTGAAAGTGGGCGAGCCGTTGAACGAGCGGAAGCTTTTCACCGACGGCCAGGAAATGGAAAAAATGTACCAGAAGGCCGGGTATCCGGGCACCACGGCCAAGTACTCGATTGGAATTGATGAAAGCACCGGGCGCGCGACGGTCACCTTCAACATTACTGAAAGCCAGAAGGTGAAAATCAAAGAGATTGATTTCGTGGGCGCACAGGCTTTCAGCCAACGGCAGTTGCGCAAGGTCATCAAGACCCGGAAGCATTGGATGTTCTCGTGGATCACCGGCAGCGGCGTTTTCAAGGACGATCAGTTTGAGGACGATAAGGAGAAGCTCTCCGACTTTTATCACAATAAGGGCTACATCGATTTTGACATCAAGGACATCCAGTTCGAGCATCCCACTCCGCGGACGCTGGTGATTCGCATTATTGTTTACGAAGGCCGCCAGTACAAAGTTGGTTCGATCAAGTTCACGGGCAACAAACTTTTCTCCTCTCCGGAAATCGCCGAAGGAATCCGCCGCTCACAGCCTCAGGGCGTGCTCAAAAAGATAAAAATCGGTCCGAACGGTATGATCATGGATGTCGGCGATATCTTCACGCCGGACGGCCTGAACAAAGACATGCAGGCGATTGGGGATTTTTACGGCGCCAAGGGGTATATCGATGTCTCGCCTTATTCGCGGGGTCTCAATGTCGAACGGATTCCCAATACCGACACGGGTACGATGGACCTGGAATTTCAAATCGACGAGGGACAGAAAAATTACATCGAGAAAATCGAAATTCGCGGCAATACGAAGACCAAGGACCGGGTCATCCGACGTGAGTTGGCGGTATCACCGGGCGAAACGTTTGACATGGTCCGGGTGAAGTTGAGCCAGGCGCGCCTCGAGAATTTGCAATACTTCGAGAAGGTGGATACGAAGCCCGAGGCGACGGAAATTTCGGGCCACAAAAACCTGATTGTCGGCGTGGATGAGAAAAACACCGGGAACCTGACCATGGGCGCCGGGTTCAGTTCCGTGGATTCCGTAGTCGGGTTCGTGGAAGTCAGCCAGGGCAATTTCGACCTTTTCAATCCGCCCAACTTTACCGGCGGCGGCCAGAAGTTCCGCCTGCGCGTCCAGCTCGGCACCGAACGGCAGGATTATGAGGTGTCGTTCACTGAGCCGTGGTTCCTCGGACGGAAGCTGCGCCTGGATGTTGATTTGTTCCGGCACGATTTGAACTTCCAAAGCGTCGAGAATCTTTATGACGAAGTGCAAACCGGCGGCCGCATCGGGCTCACGCGGGCGTTGGGCAGCGATTTTTTCATCGGCGGCGTCGGCTACACTTTGCAACAGGAGGGGATTTTGTTTAACGATCGCACCTTCAGGACCAATGATTTCGGCGGCCGTCCAGTTGTCGGCCAACGTCCCATCCCGAATGCGTTGCTGGAGCAGGGCGGTTATCACGTGCTTTCCAAATTCGATTTTTCACTCGCGTACGACACGCGCAACAGCGTCACTCTGCCGAATAAGGGAGGACGGACTGAGTTGACCGCCGTCCTCGCGGGGCCGTTCCCCGGGGACAGGGACTATTATAAATTGGAATTGAAGAGCGCCTGGTATTTCAAAGGATTTTTCCCCGGGCACGTTCTCGAGTTGGGCGGCGAATCCGGTGTGGCCGATTCGTACGGTTCGACAGGCGACGTTCCGTTTTATGATCGCTATTTTCTGGGTGGTCCCAATTCATTGCGTGGTTTCCGCTTTCGCAGCGTTGCTCCGCGTGAGTCGCCATTGTTCCCGGCGGAAGGCGCATCGCGGGAGCCGATCGGTGGCGATACTTATTGGTTTGGCTGGGCGGAATACAGTCTCCCGATCATTCAGAGTCCGAAAGAGAATGGTGTCGGCCTGCGTTTCGCGATGTTCTATGACATCGGCAGTGTGATGCTCAGCCCCTACACTTACAATTTCACCGACTATCTCGATAACTGGGGCCTCGGCATCCGCTTGAATCTCCCCATCGGTCCGTTGCGGTTGGATTATGGTATTCCACTCCACCACGATCGGTTCAACAGCGGTTCCGGCCAATTCCAATTTAACGTCGGTTATACGCGTCCGTTTTAATTATGAAGTTGTCCGTAAAGGAAGTCTTGGCACGACGCATTTCAGTTTCGATTGCGTGCGTGGCGGTCGCTGTGGCGCTGGAAGGGCGCGGTGCGGAAAACAAGGTCGCGCGGCCGGTAAGCCTCGCATCGTTTACGAACACGCCGCTTTATTTCGAAGCTAACGCCGGCCAGTCCGGGGATGCCGGACAATTTATCGCGCGTGGCGCCGGCTGCAGTGTGCTGCTGGCCTCGACCGGGGCGGAGATTGTCCTGGGCACCGCGGAGAATCAAACCGCGCTGCGTTCCGTCCGCCTGGAACTTGTCGGCGCAAATGGCGCATCGAAGATGACTGGCCGCGAGGAGATGCCGGGACGGGCGAATTATCTCATCGGCAATGAGCCTTCAAAATGGCATACCGGCATCCCGCTTTTTTCCAAAGTGCAAGTGGATGATGTGTATCCCGGCATGCAGGTCGTTTATTACGCCAACCAATCGGCGCAATTGGAATATGATTTTCTGCTTCAGGCCGGCGCGCAGCCGGGTCAGATTCGGTTTCGTGTCGAGGGCGCGGACCAGGTCCGGGTGGACGCCGCGGGAAATCTGGCGTTGAAAATTGGCGGCGAGGAAATTCGGCAACATAAGCCGGTGGCTTACCAGGAAACCAGTGGAGTGCGACAGGAGGTTTCGGCGAGCTATCATTTGAATGCAGACGGCACGGTTGGGTTCGTATTGGGCGAGTTTGACCATAACCTCCCCCTGGTCATCGACCCGGTTTTGGATTTCATGACTTATATGGGCGGGAAGAAGGTGGATATCGGCTGGTCGGTTGCGCTGGATGGCGATCAAAACGTTTATATCACCGGCGAAGCCTTATCCATGAATTTATTGACGACGAACACGATTCTTTTTGGCAACACCAATTTCAATAAGTTTCGGGGCGGCAACAACTCCTTTGGTGATGCCTTTGTGGCCAAATACAACACTTCCGGTGCGCTGCAATTTCTGACCTATCTCGGCGGGAAGACGGATGACGGCGCGCTGAGCATCGCCTTTGATTCGCTCAATAACGCGGTGTGGGTCACAGGTTTTACTGATTCGACGAATTTTCCGCTTCAGAACCCGATTCGTTCCCAGTTGACCGGGCCTAACAAGAATGCGAGACGGATTTTTCCCGTGGATGCGTTCATTGTGAAACTGGACTTGAGCGGCACGAATTTGCTTTTTTCCACTCTCTTCGGCGGTGAGAACATCGATGAGGGCATGGGCATCGCGGTGGATGCCAGTGGCTTTGTCTACGTGACGGGCCTTACCAGTTCGACGAACCTGACGGGCATACTTCCGAACGCGTTTCAAACCACCAATTGCGGACGGTTTGACGCATTCGTCACCAAACTGGCCAGCGCCGGCGACAATATTTACACCAACGTCTATACGACATTTTTCGGCGGCACGAATCTCGATTATGGTTTGAGCATCGCGGCGGATTCCCAGCAGGACGCCTGGGTGACGGGTCTCACCTTTTCCACGAATTTATTTACCACCAACGCGATTCAATTAGCGTACGGGGCTTTTCCCGGCGGACATACGTTCACCAACCTGAATACTCAGACCAACAATAACCGGCGCGTTTCTTTGCACAGCGACGCCTTTGTTACGGAAATAAGCCCGAACGGCTCCACGGTGCCTTTCTCAACTTTCCTCGGCGGCAGCAATGACGACGTCGGCGAGCATATTACCATTGATATGTCGGATAACGTGTACGTGACCGGCTACACGTTCTCGCGGGAGTTCCCGACCAATGTCATTACGGTTCCGACGACGAATACAGTCACCGTCGTGACCACGAACTCCGGGACCCTCGAAACGAACACCTACGGGCCGGATGTCTTCGTTTTTCCGAATGTCTCAACCAATTTTGCGTCGCATGTTTTTCTTACGGAATTCACGAACAGCACGCCCGCTTACGCGCTCGCTTACTCGACGCATTTTGGCGGCAACTTCGCCGACCAGGGCCTGGGCCTCGCGGTGGACAACAACGGATTGATTTACGTCACCGGCTCGGTTGGCTCGACCAATTTTTACTCCACGAACATCATCGTGCTGACCAACAGCATCGATCACGCCGTTACCAATCACCATCAGATCGAATATCCGGGTTTTTCAGTCAGCAACCCCATCTTTTCGAATTTGACCAGCACCAACACAGCCAAGCTGAAGCGCACGGGTGCCAATACCAATGACGTGTTCGTGGCCGTGCTGGCGCCGGGAATGGGCACTTTTGTTCAATCGATCATCGTGGGCGGCCCGGGAGAAGATGATGCCAATGGCATTGCCGTGGATCCCGCCGGTTCCGCGGTTTATATCGTGGGGGCGACGACGTCCATTACGAATTTTGCGACGCCGAACGCGCCGCAGACGCTTTTCGGCGGCGGAAAAAGCAACCGCAGATTTTCCGACGCTTTTGTGGGCAAAATCCAGATCGTTCCAAGTCCTTGAGGCGGCAAAAAGGATGAACATTTGTCGGCGCCGCGTGTCTCAGTGTTTGATCGTAGTTCAGCGTTTGCACGGTTCGGCGCGGGTTTGGTCCTGCCTGCATAAAGGCGGAATTCCAAATGGGGGAAGCGTCAAAATGCGGGGAGCCCTTGTTGGGCCGTGATTTGATATTGGCAGCACGTGAGAATTTTGGTTTGTTGATTTTATGAGAAGATTGTTGAAAAAATTGATCCCGGCATTGTTTTTATTGGTCGGTACTTCGGCGTTTGCCCAGTACCGGATCGCGACGGTCGACCTCGGCCGCGTGTTTACCAATTACTGGAAAACCAAGCAGGCCCAAACGGCAATCGATGAACACCGGGCGGACATCGAGAAGACCGGCAAGGAAATGTTGAGCACGTTCAACAAGTCCAAGGAGGATTATCAAAAAATGCTGGACAGCGTGAATGACCAGGCGGTTTCCTCCGAAGAACGCGACAAGCGCAAAAAGACGGCCGAGGACAAGCTGAAAGACCTTCGCGACCAGCAGGACGCGTTGCAGCAATTTGACCGCGGCGCGACCACGTCCCTCGACGAGCAGCTTAAGCGTACGCGGGATAATATCGTGTCCGATATCCGTATTGCCGTCTCCGCGAAAGCGAAGACGGACGGCTACACAATGGTCCTTGATACCGCCGCCCAGTCGGTAAACCAGACGCCCGTCATTCTTTATTCCGTTCCCGGCGACAATGACATTACGGAAGCCGTCATCAAGCAGATCAACATGGGCGCGCCGGTGGATACACCGAAGTCAGACGACAAGCCGGACGTCAAAAGCAAAGGCAAATAGTGGCCGGCCGGTAAAATTTTAATTTTCAAAAAGCGTTCCGAAAGGAACGCTTTTTCATTTTGTTCGTAGCAGCCGACGTAAGGAGGCACCGATTGTTTTTTGACTGCTTAGTTGTTCGAGAAAAAGAGTTAGAGCCTTCTTACGTCGGCTCCTACAAATTATTTTCTAACTCTGGCTCAAGCGTTTCACCGGCTTCTCGAAATACAACCGGTGCGCTTCGGCGAGGATTTCCGGGATTTTGGCGGCAAAAGGGCTGCGGGCCACCGTGCCGTTGAAGGCTGCTTTGCTGGCGTCCGGCGATTCCGAGATTTTGGAGGCGTTTTGCCCCGGGAACCAATGGTCGGCCTGGCCGAGCAGGTTGTAGCGCATTTTTGCCCACGGGGCGAGGTCGAGCGGCCTTGCGTAAGTCCAAAGGCGCAAAATTTCCAGCACATTGATTTCCCCCGGCACATCTACATATTCCGGCAAGCCCTCGAACCAGCGCTCGCACCAGTCGCGACCCAGGACATTTTCCATTTCCGCGCGCAGCCGCTTTTCAATCGGCGCAATGGTTTCCGGGATGCGATCGTAAAATTTCAATGCCGCGATGTGTTCATCAAAATCCGTGGGACGCGCCGCGCCGCAACTGAGCGTGTGGACCTCCGGCCGCGCGAGACAATACAGGTCGTTGAATTGCATCGGCGATAATGGCGCGCACAAATCGGTCATCTTTTTTGAAGGCTCGTAAAGTTTTCCGCCTTTGTCATTCGGGCTGATGATGAACATGCCCATGTCGCGGGCGTGCGCCGCCTGCACCGCGCGCCAGTTCAAGTCGTTCACAAAATACCAATGCAGATTCACGTAGTCGAAATCACCATGCTGGATGGTGTCGACAATAACGTCCGTAGTGGCATGAGTGGAAAAGCCGATGAAGCGCACGCGGCCTTCTTTCTGCAATTGGCGTGCTGCGTCGAGGCAACCGCCTTTTTTGACCGACCAATCCAGCAACGTGCGATTGTTGATACCGTGCAACGAAAGCAGATCAACGTGATCGAGCTTCAAATAATTCATTGAGGTCTCGAACGTCGTGAGAAATTCCTTCACCGTGGCCTTGGGACTCACCTTGGTTTGCACGATCATTTTCTCGCGTGGCAATTTCGGAAGAATGTTGCCCAACTGCATTTCCGAAGTGCCGTAGCCGCGCGCGGTTTCGATGTGATTGATGCCCAGTTCGAGCGCGCGGTGAATGCACGCTTCAAGATTGGCCTGGTTATCGGCGGGAATCTGCTCCGGCGGCACGTCGTCCCATTTGTATTGGTAACGCATCCCGCCGCAGGAAATGACGGGCATGTTCAATTCGGTGCGTCCGAAGCGGCGATATTTCATGGGCGGAAAGATAGGCGAAAACGGGCGGGATGCAACGATACTACGACCCGAAGGGGAATCTTCATTTGTCCCCGAAGTAACGAAATTTAATCAATAGGCCTTTAGGAATCGATTGCGCGGTGACATGGCTCCCTTCCTGCACTTTGCCTGAAAGCCAATTTTCATATTCGTATGCCGGGATATTGTGAGAACCCTCAAAGATGGCCTCGACCGTGCCGTCAACGATATCAAATCCGCCGGAGATAACGGTATTGGTGCCACGTGATTCGGGTGGAAGCGCAAAAGAGAAGTCATCGGCTTTCATCCGGCAATAGACAGTTCTTCTTTCAACTGAGATTTTGGGCAAATTCTTTTCGCCAAGCCGTTCAATCCGAGAGTTGAGAAAAAGCGGAGCGATAGAATGATCTGCGATCCAAGCTACTGTTGTAATTAGTGACACAGAGGCCGCGACGACGAGGGTGACCTTCACGTTGCCCATTAGAGCGGTTTAAAAAATACTGTAGCCATTCGGAAGGAAACAGCCGGGAAGCGGTCTTTTTGGTGTTTTGGCATCGTTTCGGCTCAGTCACAGGGTTTTTCAAACCTGCTCCTTCGCCGAAGCCTTGCCAAAAACCAAAAA
>DATAZE010000018.1:0-21364 GCA_036272195.1 Verrucomicrobiia bacterium
TTTTTGGTTTTGGCGTCGTTTCGGCTTCGTCACAGGGTTTTTCAAACCTGCTCCTTCGCCGAAGCCTTGCCAAAAAACAAAAATCCTCGCTCCGAATGGCTACAGTATTTTTTAAACCGCTCTAGAAAGTCGCCAGAACCCGCAGGCTGAAGCCTGGACTACATTTCCTGTTTTAAGCCCGCTGCAACAATTCGTAATGATACAGCGCCACCACCACCAATGGATGGCGGATTTTCCCGGATGCCACCAATCCCGGTAATTCCGCCAACGGCACTAATTTCGTAACCAGCTCTTCCGCGTGGTCCCATTCGAGCGGGTGCACACAGCGGCAATCCTCCACCAAGACGGTGTAGCACTTGTTGCTCATGATTGCCGGGTTCGCCCACACTTCGCTAATCACCCGCGCATTGGCCCCTTCATAGCCTGTCTCCTCGCGCAATTCCCGCTGGCCGCAGAATTCTGGCGACGCATCTTTCGCGTCCATCATGCCGCCGGGGATTTCCAGCTCCACTGTATTCGAGCCGTGGCGATATTGTTCCACCATCACCAATTGCCGCTCCGGCGTTACGGCGATGACGTTGACCCAATTGACTGAATCAATGACGTAAAACTCGTGCTCCTTTTTGGTGAGATGAGAAATTTTTTTGTCGGCGTGAATGGTGAAAATACGGAAATCACCAAGCGGCCGCGAACTGATCTTTTCCCAGGGCTTTAACATTTACGATTTTGGATTTATGAGCCTCTTTGCATGGTAGGGCGCATATCAAAATTTGAACAGTATTTCAGCCACGGAGTGGCGCTAGATGGTAGCCCATGGCGTGAGCCGTGGGAATGACGGGGTAAGGAGAGAACGAGCCGCGGAGCGGCGAAAGAACGCGGTACGGCATTTTTCTTTTGCCCCATCCGGGGCTTAACAATATTCTCTTTCGCTGCTCCGCAGCTTCCTCGATTTTTTGCGATGTACAATTTTTGATATGCGCCTCAGGGTACGTGTAACGTTCAATGAGCGCGCAAATCATAAATCGTAAATCGTAAATTCAGACTCCTTTTTCCTTCGCCGCCCAGCCTTGGGCCATCAATTTTAAAAGATGCTCCAGGGCTTCGTCGTAGCTGCGATTTTTTTCCGCGGCTAATTGCCTGGCGCGTTTGTCCAATTGCGCCGCCATGTCCGCGGACTTCTCCCGCGGGCAGCCGAGAGCGATGAGAACGGTGGCAAGCTCGGAAATTTCCACAAACCATTTACGATATTCGATATCCGATTTACGAGCGAAAAGGACTGACGCGGGCTTTTGTAAAGCAACGCGTCAGTCCCAAATCGTAAATCACTTGACCGAATCCGCCGGGACGATTTTGACGCTCTCGACGCCCATGCGTTTCGTGGGCCGGTCCTGCGGGCGTGTCGGCGTGGTGCCGATTTTCTCGAGCACGTCGTCCCCTTTGATCACCTTGCCGAACGCCGTGTATTGTTTGTCCAGGAAGTGGGGATTGCCGTGACAGATGAAAAATTGGCTGCCGGCGGAATTCGGATCTTGCGAGCGCGCCATGGAAAGCACACCGCGATCGTGATGGCGGTCGTTGAACTCAGCCTTGATCTTGTAGCCCGGATCGCCCGTGCCCCAGCTCGCTTCCTTTTTCGGGTCCTTCGTCAGGGGGTCGCCACCCTGGATCATAAAATCCTTGATGACGCGATGGAAGCAGGTGCCGTCGTAAAAGCCCTGATTGGCCAATTTCTTGAAATTCTCCACGTGGCCGGGCGCAACGTCCGGCCAGAATTCGATGACCATATCGCCTTCCGAGGTTTTGATAATAGCGACTTCGTTATTCGTGCTCATATTATTGGGATGGAATAGGCCGATGAAGGCCGGTTCACGGCAAAATGGTGGCAGACTTGATATAATCGAGGTTCGGGAAATCTTTTTTGAGATAGGTGTTACCCTGCGTTTGGACCTGGCCCTGATAGGGTCCGCGTCCCTGGGGAGCGCCTTCGCCGTATTCGCCGTTTAGCTTGTCCACGACATCCATGCCGCCGACCACTTTGCCGAACGACGCGAAACCCATGCTGTCGAGCCTGAGGTTATCAGCGAGATTGATGAACAATTGAGTCGTGCGCGTATTGGGGCCTGCCGTCGCGAAAGTAATGGCACCCCGCGTATTGCTGCCCTTGACCGGGTCGTCCTGAATATTAGCGTCGCGCCAGGCGGCGGAAACCTTGGGATCTCCATCAATGCCGAACTGTGCCATGAAGCCCGGAATCACGCGGAAAAACGCGATGTCCGTGAAATAGCCCGCCTTGACCAGGTTATAAAACCGGTCCGCGCCATTGGGCGCCCACGAACGCGTAACTTCAATAGTGATAGCACCTTTCGTCGTATCAAATCGCGCCTTGAAGGAATCCGGCGCCTTTTCCGTCAGCTTGGAAGGCTGCGTCAAATCTGCCGCTGTTGTTGCCTTATTGACGGTGTTGGTTCCCGCCTTTTCGCCCTCAGCTACGCTCGTCAGGCCGGAGACCAGCAGCGCGCTGACCGCACAAATCCAGATGGATGATTTCATCCTTCACACTTGGCATGAATGCCAGCCAAAGTCACGCGAGATTTTTGCGGGTTTTACCCCCGTTGTCCGACGAGGCAAATAATATCATGTAACCATGAGGCTGATTAACCGTCTTAGTAGTTAAGCTGAATTAAACGGGTCCAACAACCAACCAACATAATCAATAGACCGGAGTTCATGAAAATCAAAAACATCTCAATGGCGATAATCGCGGCGGCAGCCATGCTGGCAGTTTGCCCGGCTGTCCACGCCCAAACCGATACCAATATGCCGGCTGGCGGTGGTGCCCGTGCACGCGCAGGCCGCGGCGGCCCGACCATGGATACCATCGATAAGGCCGTCACCCTGACCGACGCCCAAAAGCCCAAGGTCAAGGACGCGCTGGATCAATTGACGACGGCAACGACTGCGGCCCGCGACGCCGACCAATCTGAGCGCCGCACCAAAATGACTGCTGCTCGCGACGACTTTAACAAGAAGATGAAGGACATTCTCACGCCGGACCAATACACCAAGTTCGAAGCGATGCCACGGGGTGGACGTCGTGGCGGCGCTGGTGGTGGTAACGCGGGTGGCGGAAATTCCCCCGCTGGAAATTAATCAGCTTCTCGCAACTTTTAATTCACAGGACGGCCTCCGGGCCGTCCTTTTTTATGGTGGCGGGCAGCGCAGCGGTAGTGGCACGGGCGTCCCCGCCCGTGCTGCTTCAACTTAAAAGAAAAGGGCGGCTTAAAAGCCGCCCTTTCTTTTGGGGGGTGCGCAAACGAAATCAATGTCCTCCGCTGGCCTTCATGCCGACTACTCCCTCAGACTGGCTCAGTTTCGGCCAGCAGAAACCGTACGCCGCGATGAAGATGAAACATACCAGCGGCATGAGGAAGCTGGCGGACATGCCGTAGAGGTCTCCCAGGCGGCCCATGAGCTTGGGCATGAGCGCGCCGCCGGTGATGGACATTACAATGAAAGCAGAGGCCTTCTTTTTGGAATCCGGCCCGAGGCCGAAAATGCCGAGCGCGAAGATCGTGGGGAACATGATGGACATGAAAAAGAAAGTGCCGAACACAGCCAGCGCTGAAATCCAGCCGGCCTTCATGATTACCACCCCACACAACGCGAGATTAATGATCGCATAAGTCCCCAGGGCCCGGTGCGCTGAAGTCTTTCGCAGAAGCGCCGACCCGATGACGCGGCCGATGAAGAAAAGGAAAAAGGCGATGGTCTGCATCCGGCTTGCACCCCGGTCGTTGAGATGCCAGTTCCCATCCGCCATTTGGGTGATGCCGTCCCCTATATACGAGTGCACCAGGCCGTTGTTACGGAATGCCTCGGAGATCGCTGGCAGATCGGCAATCATGTAGTTGATGAAAAAGCTGAAAATGCCGGCTTGCGCGGCAACGTAGAAGAACTGAGCAATCGCAGCGGCCGAAAAATGCGGATGCGCCCAGATGTTATAGCTGGAGAGACGCTGCGAGTAGAGCCACAGAAACACGGCCACGACTACAACCGGAACAAAAAACCACCACCCGGAGACCGCCTTTTCCATCACGAAATGCACGATGGCGTATACGGAGAACACGATGACGCTTGCGCCAACGAGCATCAACAGGAACGAAAGCCCCTTATTCGTGGTTTTCTCCGTCGTTACCGTTTTGCCTGCTTCATCGGTATGATAATCATCTTCCGTCTGGATTTCCGGCAATTTGGCCCTCCAAAAAAGAACGACCAGGACGAGGACCAGGATCGCGATAATGAGATATGGAATATAAAGAGTTTTATTGGCTGCTTCCGCTCCGCCCGTCGTCGCGTAAAAAAAGTATGAAGCGATGTAAGGCCCGGCGATCCAGCCTGCGCCGTTGAATGACTGCGCCAAATTGATGCGGAAGGTGCCGTATTCTTTCGGGCCGAGAACCGTCGTGTAGGGATTGGCGACGGTTTCAAGCACCGTCAGGCCCATTGCGACCACGCAGACGCCGAGCAGGAAGGCCCAAAACTCGGAAATATGTGTTGCGGGCACGAACCAAAAGCCTCCTAAAGAGACGAGTAACAGGCCGAAAATGATGCCGCCCTTATAGCCAATTTTTCGAGTGAGAAATCCAGCCGGGAGCGCCATCAGCGTGTATCCAAAATAATGAGCCGTCTGCACCCAGGCGGACTCGGCTTTTTTCAGGTGCAGCAGATCCTGGAAATGCTTGTCCATCGTGTCGATCAAGCTGTTCAGGACCGCCCATAACGCAAACAGGATTGCGACGAGAAAAAACGGAAAGATTGCTGAACTGCCATCCGGTAACGTGAAGACGCCTTTTTTGTTTGTGCTGGTGGGAGATGTCGGCTCGGTAACAGGAGGCATATGGGTGTTTGGACAATTACAAATGCGCTTTCCAGCGTCAAGCGGAACGTAACAATTCCCCCACTAATTCCGTATAGAACATTAGCATGAAGATTTTAAGATACGCCGCTCTCATTTGGAGTCGCATCGAGTCCGCGCTTTCGGAATAATGACCGCCATTGCCGCTCAATCTTTAGCGGGGCTGGGAACTTCGGCCTCTCGCCGGCAAGCTTTGGCTTGCTTTGGAGAACGTTGCGCCGACAAGCTGAAGCGTGGAGTGCAAAACGAACGCCCAGTGAGTGACGATGCTGAATTGCTGCAGCGAATCCGAAACGGCGCGCAGGAAGAGTTTGCCGAACTTGTCCGCCGCCACAAATCGCATGTCTTTGCCATTCTCTATCGCTACGAGCGGGACCACCAGCGGCTCGAGGACCTCGCGCAAGACACGTTTCTCAAGGCGTGGCGCTCGCTGGGGCAATTTGATGGCCGCGCGCCCTTTCAACATTGGCTTAGTAAAATCGCCGTCCACGCCGCACTCGACCATTTGCGAAAACAAAAACGCAGTCAGCACGAAATCGGTTTTCCAGAATTGGGCGAAGACGCCCTCGACTGGCTGCATAACGAAGACAAGCAGAGCGACCTTGAGGCCAGCCAGGCGCGGGAAATCCTCGGCGCCGCCATGCGGCAGCTTTCGCCCGAAGACCAGCTCGTGCTCACGCTGCTGGAAATCGAGGACCGCAGCGTGAAGGAAATCAGCGCGCTCACCGGTTGGACCGCCGTGACGGTCCGCGTGCGTGCGCTCCGCGCGCGAGCCCGCCTGAAAAAAGCTTTGGAAGGATTGGAGAAAAAATGAACGACAAAAAACTGAATCACCTGTTTAACGCCTCCCGCCGCGGAACACCCGCTGCGCCCGCTGAAGGATTTGAAACGCTCGTGATGCGGCAAATTCAGCGCGATCCCGTGCGCGCAGAGCTATCGATTTCGGACGTGTTGGGCCTGTGGTTTCCACGGCTCGCCGTGGCCGCTGCCGCTGTCATTGCGATGTGCGTCATCAGCGATTTCGTTTCCTCCGGCCCCAGCCTGACCGACAGCGCCGCGCAGCTTTCCGTCCAGTACTTCGCGGAAAATTAACGGCATGAAAACCCTTAAAGTCATCGGCTTGCTGAGCCTCGTGTTCGTGGCTGGCCTCGCCGGTGGCGTGGTGGCCACGCGCATTGTTGTCCGGCAAATGGTCGCGGATGCCGTCGCCCATCCGGAGCGCGCGCGAACGCACGTCGAACAAAATACCGAGAAAAATTTGAACCGCACCTTGCGTCTCGACCCGCAACAGCGCGAGCAAGTGCGCCAGATTTTGAAGGAGTCGCAAGGCAGGTTCCGCGTCGTGCGCGAGGATTTTCAGCCGAAATTCAACGCCATCATTCTCGAGACGCGCACGAACATTTCTGCTCTCCTCAAGCCGGACCAACAGGAGCGGTTTGAACAATTCCTGGCCGACAACCACCAGTTCCTGCCCCTGCGCGAACTGGCGCCCCTAAAAAGTCCGGACGGAACTGCTTCTCGTGGCTCGCAATAGATGTAGCGTTCGGCCTGTGGCCGAACGTCTTGTTGCTTCGTCTTCGATCGGCAGCAAAAGTCGGCGCGCAGCGCCGGCGCTACATTTTCCGATTTGCCGCGGGCGTGACTTTGCCGTTTACTTTTTCCTCTGCACCTTCGCTGCTACTTTTAGCCGCAACGCATTCAGCCGGATAAATCCCGTCGCGTCGTCCTGGTTATACGCCTTGGTCGGATCGGCTTCCATGGTGGCGATGTGCGGGTTGTAGAGGCTCACGGGGGACTTGCGTCCGGCGACCATGATGTTGCCTTTATATAATTTCACCCGCACCGTGCCGGTCACGTTTTTCTGGCTCTCGGTCACGAGCGCCTGCAATGCGAGCCGCTCGGGCGCGAACCAGTAGCCGTAATACACCAACTCCGCGTAGCGCGGAATGAGCGAGTCGCGCAAGTGCATCACTTCCCGGTCCATGGTG
This sequence comes from Verrucomicrobiia bacterium, assembly GCA_036272195.1. Lineage (GTDB taxonomy): Bacteria > Verrucomicrobiota > Verrucomicrobiia > Limisphaerales > DASXHY01 > DASXHY01. Next base: position 6,904 of record DATAZE010000018.1, read on the forward strand.
AGCGTTTCCATCTGGCGATGCGCAAAATGCAGGATGGCGCCGCCGGGCGTTTCATACACGCCGCGCGATTTCATGCCCACGTAGCGGTTCTCCACCATGTCCACGCGGCCGACGCCGTGTTTGCCGCCGAGTTTGTTCAAGGCCTGCATCACGCCGAGCGGTGAAAGCTTTTTGCCATTCACGGCCACGCAATTGCCTTTTACGAAATCGAGCGTGACGAATTCCGGCTTGTTGGGCGCGTCTTCGGGAAACACGGAAAGCGTGGTGAACGAGTCGCGAAATTTCAAATCGCTGGCGTCCATCCACGGGTCTTCGAGAATTCCGGCCTCGTAGGAAATATGCAAAAGATTCCGGTCCATCGAGAACGGTTTCTTCGCGCTGGCCTGCACGGGGATTTTGTGCGCCGCGCAATAATCAATCATCTCCTGCCGGCCCGGAAATTCATCGCGATACCGCGCGTCCCGCCACGGCGCGATGACCTCCAAATCCGGCGCGAGCGCCGCGGCGGTCAATTCAAACCGCACCTGGTCGTTGCCCTTGCCGGTGGCGCCGTGGGCGATGGCGTCCGCTTTTTCCTTCTTCGCGATTTCCACCATGCGCTTGGCGATCAGCGGCCGGGCGATGCTGGTGCCGAGAAAGTATTGGCCCTCATAAATCGCGCCCGCGTGGAGCATGGGATAAATGAAGTCGCGCGCGAATTCCTCCTGCAAATCATCGATGTAAATTTTGGACGCGCCGGTTTTTTTGGCCTTCGCTGCCAGGCCGCGTAATTCATCCTCCTGCCCGATGTTCGCGCAGAACGCGATCATCTCGGCGTCGTATTTTTCCTTAATCCACGAAAGCAGCACCGAGGTATCGAGGCCGCCCGAATAGGCTAAAACAATTTTCATCTCCCGGCATTAACGGATAAGCCGGCGCAAACGCCAAGTGGAAAATGAAGGATGAAAGTTGGGAGTGCGGGTCAACAGAGTCTCGGGATCAGTGGTGTAGTGAAGGGCCGAACGTCTGTCCGGGGCGTTCGTCAGGCGATTCCAATACGTCCCGGGGCGGAGTGCCGGGCCGGAAGACCTGGACCGATCCTTGGATTTGCCGGTCTTGCGCGCGCGCCGCTCAGTGGCCGTCGGCGCTGGGGGAATAACACCAAAGTTCATTTTTAGTTGTCTCACCGGCTTTTTCTTTCCAGAGATCGAGCTTCATCAGCGCGCTGGAACCGTCAAAGGCGCCGTAAATCGCCACTGCCCCGTGGCGGGCGCTTGTGTTCTCATCAGGACTGCTGGCGCCGTCGTTAAAAAGCGTTTGATTTTCGAGCAGCGTATTATTCGCGCATTCCCAAAACGCTACGCCAGCCGGGGGCAACGCGCTCACTTTGAGCGGTGGAAAAAGCCCGCGGTCATAACCGCACACCGCGCCGTTCATGACATAGCTGGAAATTTTTTGACCGCGCGCCTGGAACAGCGCGGTGTTCGTATTGTCGCTTGGGCAAAAATACATTTTTTGGTTGAGCAGAATGGGCCAGAAGGAGCCTGTGGCCACTTTAAATTGGTCGGACGCGCCGGCGGCCGGATCGAGCGCGTAGAGCCAGCCGGCCTGGTGGCTGGCCTGCTCGCCGGACGCCCAGTTGGGCCAGGGCATCCAATCCTGGTTGTCGGAAGTGTAGAGATGCACGGCCATGCCCATCTCTTTCAGGTTATTCAGATCGATTGTCTGCCAGGCCTTCTGTTTCGCTTTTGAGAGCACAGGGAGCAACAGCGCCGCCAGGATCGCAATGATGGCGATGACGACCAGCAGCTCAATTAATGTGAATGCACGCTTTGCTCGCATTCCTTCATAGACGTAAGCCGCGAGGGAATGCTTCAAATTATTTTCGGACGGGTTGAAGGATGCTTTGCAAGAGTTTTAAATTTTTGCCGTCCCGACTTTGCGTCTTTGTTCCTTTGCGCCCTTGCGTTGAATTGCTACTTCATGGATTCGGATTTGACCGCAGTGATCTGTCCTTGCGGCTCAATGTGCACGAGCACGTCGCGCACGCGCGGGACTTGCGCGCGAATGTTGTCTTTCACCTGGTGGGCGATTCCGTGGGAATGCAGCACGGTCATCCGTGGGTCCACTTCCACGTGCATCTCCACGAAGTATTGGTAACCCATTTGGCGAACGAGACATTTCTCCACGCGCCCCACGCCGGGCACGGCTTCGGCCACGGCGCGAATCCGGTCGACTACTTCGCGATTGGGCGAGCGATCCATCAGTTCATTCATGGCCGGACGCAACAATCGCCAGCCGTTCCACGCGATGACGCACGCAGCGGCAATTGCAGCCCAATCGTCCGCCGCCTCAAAACCTTTCCCCCCCAGCAGCGCAATCGTGATGCCGATCGCCGCGGCAAATGAAGTAATGGCATCGCTGCGATGATGCCACGCGTCGGTGGCAACCGCTGAGCTATCCAGAGAAACCGCCTCATGAAGCGCAAAACGAAACAAGCCTTCCTTAATGAGGATGACCGCGACGAGAACGACGAGCGTGAAAGGTTTTGGCGCGGGATGCGGCTCGGTAATGGCGGTGAAAGCGCCAACCACAATCCATCCCGCCGCCACGAGCAGCATCATCGAAACCACCGCGGCCGCGAGCGGTTCAGCTTTGCCGTGGCCGTAGGGATGGTCTTCATCCGCGGGTTCCTCGGCCACGACCACGCCGCGCCAGACCACGATCGAGCTGAACACGTCGGCGAGCGATTCCACGGCGTCAGCCACGAGCGCGTGTGAATGGCCGAAGATGCCCGCGAGCATTTTGGTCGCGGCGAGGACGGCGTTCACGGCGAGGCCGAGGAACGTGGTGCGCAGACTTCGTTTTAGCCGGGAGGTCGGCATCCGTCATCTATGCCAGAAGTGTGAGCGCGGCGAAAGGGGCGAATGAGTTTTTGGCGGAGACGGGCCCGCCGCACAAACAACGGCGTTGCCAACGCGTGGAAAATGCTGGAGCTTCAAGCTGAAAGGTTGATGTATGTCCAAATTCTTCCCGACGTTTCTGCTGGTCACGGCGGTCTTGGTTTCCGCGCGCTGTAATCCGCTGCCGGCGCAGGGCGATCCTGCGTCCATCGCGGCTTCAGCCATAAATTCTATTGGCATTGATCTTCTGCATCAGACCGGACGCGCCGACGCAAACGCCCTGTTGTCGCCGTATTCCATTGAGACCGCGCTGACGATGGCGTACGCGGGTGCGGACGGCGCGACGCGCGATGAAATGGCGCGCGCACTGCATTTGCGCGGGGACGGGAGCCAGGTGGCGGGTGAATTTGCGGCACTGCAGGTGCAGCTTGATAAGCTTGTACAGCAAAGCGTGGAACGCTCTGCGCAATTAAAAAAAGACGGTGGCAAGGAGGATCCCATCACATTGGATGTGGCCAATCGTTTGTTCGGGCAGCAGGGCTATGATTTTCGTCCGGCGTTTTTGGATTTGTTGAAGACCAAATATCAGGCTCCATTTCAAGCGATGGACTTTATTCATGGTGCAGTTGGGGCGACGAAAACCATCAATGATTGGGTGGAGCAAAAAACCCAAAAACGGATTCGCGATTTGATTCCGGGTGGAGCGTTGAATAAATACACGCGCCTGGTGTTGGTGAATGCGCTTTATTTGAAAGCGCCATGGGAGGAGCAATTCTCGGACGGCGCCACGCAACCGCATCCGTTTCATGTCGGCGGTGGTTCGGCAGTGAATGTGCCGACGATGAATATTCAAAAAAACTTCGGTTACATTAAAGAGAATGGCGTCACTGTCGTGAGCCTCCCTTACGGGGGCGGTGAGTTGCAGTTCCTCATCATTCTACCTGACAATGTGAATGGGTTATCCAAAGTGGAAGCTGGATTGACCGCTAAGAAATTGGCCGGTTGGGCCAATCTGCCGGGACATTTGGTGAATCTGCATCTGCCTAAATTCAAGATTGAGCCGCCTACGCTGCCGCTGACCGATGCGCTGCAAAAACTGGGGATGACCAGCGCGTTCGACAAACCACGCGGCAGCGCGAATTTTGACGGTATCGCGCCGCGCCGTCCGCCGAATGACTATCTCTATATCTCTGATGTTTTTCACAAAACATTTTTAAGTTTGGACGAAAAAGGCACTGAAGCCGCCGCCGCGGCTGCGGTTGTGATGTTTAAGGCGAATGGGATAGAGATGAATCCGCCTAAACCGCTCGAAGTAAAGGTGGACCATCCGTTTCTTTTCGCCATTCAACATCGCGCGAGCGGCGCGTGCCTGTTCCTCGGACACGTGGCTGATCCGCGGCGGTAGTGGCACGGGCATCTTGCCCGTGCGTTGCGATTCACACGGTGAGAGGCCCCGTGCCGCTACGGAAAGCATGGGGTGACGCCGGGGCCTTTTCTACGGTGCGCGTGAATCTCAGAAGGAGGCGTTGACCCCGTTGTTCCGTTGGCTCAGGGGGCGGAAAATCCTCTACGCTGTATGAATGTTTGTGCGGGAAACTATCTGCCGGGAATTTCGGCGCGAACACTTCTCATTTTCTCCGCATGAAACTTTCTCTTTCGCACAATTCTGTCAGTTGGATTCGAGTGTTCATCGTGTTGGTCATGGCTGGCCTTGCCGCTCCGTGCCTTGCCCAGGACAATAGCTGGACGAGTCCTGTCAGCGGGAATTGGGAAGATGCCCCCTCGTGGTCCCTCGGTTTGCCTGCCACGAACCAAACTCTGTGGTTGACCAACTACGGTTGGAAGGCGGTGCAGATTGGCTCCGGCACGGCGGCGAATTTCCCACAATCCCTGAACGTGAATTCCATCGTCATTTCCTCGCCGACGAATTCCTTCAACTCGCTCGTGTTGAATTATGTCGGTGCCAACACGCCGCTCACCCTCCGGACCATGTCCGTCGGAAGCAATTCAGCGGTGACGATGAATTCCTCGGCGCTTCAGATTAACGGACCCAGCGGCGAAGGCATGACTATCGGCGGGGAATTCAATCAAAACGATTCCGTCGTGGGCGGAAATCAGATCAACGTGGGTTACAATGGGCCGGGAATTTATAATTTCACCAGTGGCTACCTGGCGGTCTCACAATTATGGCTGGGCGGCCAGTATGGTGGTGTTTTGAATCAGACAGGGGGCACGAATGCTTTTGGAATTACTCACCTCGATGGCGGAAACGGAAATTATGTTTTGAGCAATGGATTTTTTGGTGGCGCAATTTATTTCGACGGCGGCGGGTTCCAACAATACGGCGGATGGGTGCAAACCAACCTCACCATTTTTCGCGGCAGTTATCTTCTGGCCGGAGGCCTTCTTCAGGGTGGCGTGATGGTTCCGTCAGGTAATGGGTGGACGGCAGGGGGCGGCAGCATGCTGCAAACCGGCGGAACGAATGACGGCTCGCTGGCTATTGGCTCGTATGGTTATGGGACTTACACGATGTCCAACGGAGTTTCGTTCGCGGGGACCGTTTCAGTGGGTGACTTTGGCGCTTACAGTCAATGGGACGGCATACAGACAATCTCTGGGGGAATCAGCATCGCGGAGGATCAGGTCAATTTCGAGGAGTATGAGGGAGGAGAATTTAATCTGTATGGTGGGCAGGTATCTTCGAGCGGAATATATTTTGGAGGTTATTACACCCAAACCGGCGGCACAAATATGGTAGCGGGCAATATGACGATGCAGGGTTACGAAAACACGACGCTGAGGCTTTCGGACGGTTTGTTGGCGGCCAATAATGTCGTCATTAATCCCGGGTATGTCGGGGGCGTTTATCTGACCGGCGGCACGTTAATCGTCACCAATACACTTTGGTTGGGAAATAATCCCGGCTTCCCGTATTGGGAGGGCTTTAACGCCGGCGGTCGCGTGATTGTTTCCGACATTTCGATGGCTCCGCAATCGTCGTTTTCATGCGGCGACGGCGTGATCAATCAGTCGGGAACTCTCACGTTGGCCAATGCCAGCGTTTATGCCGGGTCGAACACCATGCAGTTTGGCCGACTGTGTCTCAGCGACGGCGGGAATACCAATTCCACTCTCTACCTGCCATCCGGCGCGAGCTTGGTGCATTTCGCGGACAGCAGCAGTATGACCTGGTCCAATGATTCCATTTTGATCATCGCCAATTGGAGCGGTTCGCTTTTCGGCGGCGGTGCGCAGCAAATTATTTTCGGGAACAGTTCGACGGCGCTGATAGCGGCACAGTTCGCACAAATTCAATTTCAAAATCCGGCGGGTCTTGCGGCGGGAACTTATCCGGCGAGAATTCTTTCCAGTGGCGAAATCGTGCCCGATACTGGCAGGCCGACGTGCCCAAACATGGCGTTGAAGCCGCAGTCGATTGGGATGCAGGTGACGTTGCAAGGGGAACCCGGGCGCACTTACAGCATTGAAGTTTCCACCGATCTTGTGCATTGGGTGACGTGGACAAACCAAACCACTTCAGACGGCAGGATAGCGATTACCGATACGGAATCGACGCATTGTCCCGCGCGGTTTTATCGGGCGAAATTGGAGCCGTGACGTTCAAATTGAACAGGAGATAACAGAGGAAACGGAGGCGGAAATTGGAGGCGAAAAACGGGCTATTGGATTTTGAAGAGAACCTTGAACGGTTTCTCCGCTTTCTCTGTTATCTCCTGTCTCGTCCATTTTTACCGCTTGAATTTCCACGCCGAATCCAGCAAGTGCTGGTCGTATGGCGCGGAAACAACTCCATCAGCCGCGTAAAGATACAGCGCGCCTTTGAAAACCAGGCTCGCCACGTTCATCAGGTAGGACCAGAGCAATAGAAACACAACCTCGCCTCCTATGGCTACGCCCAACAGCCAGAAATTATTCAGTTTCGCGGAAAAAATCGCCGCTGCTCCGACGACAGCTATTGAAACCATCATGACCACAGCGTTTAGCGCCCCGATGCCGATGTAACCGATCAAGCCTTCGCCCCAGGCGCGCTTCAGGATGTCGGCAGATTTCTTGAGCAGCCCGAATGGATTCGCCGTTTCTTCGTCATGGACCATGATCGGAATGACAAAGACCGAAGCGATGCTCCACGCGACGCCAATCAGCCGCGCAGTGATGCGACCAACAATTTCGAACTTCTGTTCGATGGCTTTGATTATAAGACCGACCATTCCCGCGAACAAGGCCCACATCAGAATTGCCTTCCAGCGGGAGCAGGCAAATTTCAATCCCCGGCCGAGCGATACCGGACGGCCACTCAACGCCTCCAGGATTTCATGGTAGAACGCCACGTTGAAGAATGTGGCTGCGAACATCGAAACGAGATAAAGAAACACCAGGTACGCCACCGCGACTGGAGAGTAAGCGATTTGGTTCGAGCCACCGCCGGTTTTTGTAAAAAACGTGTGTCCCAGCGATTGCCAGTGGTCCCATGAAAGATAGGAGTGGCCGGTGGGCCACAGCGCCGCCGGCGCGAGAAAAAACAGGAGAATCACGAGAGTGGATATCGAGATGACGATGGGGAAGATCAACAATTCCTTATTGCGGACGATGACCATTAGAGAGCTTCTGAATAATAACCAGCTTCGTTCGAATCGGTTCATAGTGATTTCTCCTGATTGATGGTGTTGTTTTAGCATGTCCAGCGACCTTGTCAGTTACAATTTTGGGGGAAATTGTAACGCCGAGGAAGCGTCGGTGTTTCGCCAGCGAAAACCCCGCGACTTGCCCGCGAGACTCCAGCGCTTTCAGGCCGATGCCGCCTCGACATTCCGGGCTGCCAATGGCATTTTGGAATCGTGGCAAACGGAAAATTAGACCAGTTACGCGATTTACTCCGCTCCTACGGTTCCTGTCTCGTCGCCTATTCCGGCGGTGTGGATTCGGTTTTTCTCGCGCGAGTCGCGCGGGATGTGCTGGGGGACAAATCGCTGGCGGTCATTGCCGATTCAGCCAGCTTGCCGCGGCGCGAATTGGAAGAGGCGCTCGAGATTGCGGAAAGATTCCAAATTCCAGTCCGGGTCGTCAGCACGGAGGAATTTCAAAATCCCAATTACACGGCTAATCCGGTCAATCGCTGCTATTTTTGCAAGCACGAGCTGTTTACGGAATTGGAGCCGATCGCGCGCGACGAAAAATTCGCGGTGATTGCCTACGGCGAAAATGCCAGTGACATCGGCGATTTCCGTCCCGGCGCGCAGGCGGCGAAGGAATTCCAGGTGCGCGCGCCGCTGAAGGAAGTTGGTTTGACCAAGGCGGAAATCCGCGAATTCTCGGCGCAGCTCGGCCTGCCGACCGCTGACAAGCCACAAATGGCGTGTCTTAGTTCACGCATTCCCTACGGCGAAACCGTTACGCCGGAAAAGCTGCGGATGATCGAGGCAGGCGAAAATTTTTTGCGTGACCTTGGGTTTCACGACGTGCGCGTCCGGCATCACGAATTGCGCGGGCCTGCCCTCGACCCTCGAGCGCCGGCCCTCGTCACTCATCTTGCCCGCATCGAAGTAGGTCCCTCGGAATTGCCCCGGCTGCTGGAGAATGGCAATTCCTCGAAAGTGGCCGAAGCGCTCAAGCAAATCGGTTATGCGCACGTGACCCTGGATTTGCAGGGGTATCGTCGCGGCAGCTTGAATGAAAAGAACGGCTTAAAGCTGTAGTGGCACGGGCGTCTCGCCCGTGCGAATCGAATGATAGAGGTTCAACCTGCCGCCAGCACGTGGTTAAAACGTACGGGCAGGCCGCGTGTGCCACTATTTGCGCGCAACTTTTTGCGGTTAAAAGTGTTTAAATCTTAGTTTATGCCTCAGTTTTCATATAAGGCCCGGCGTCGTTCCGGTGAAGTAGTCGAGGGTGTTCTGGACGTGGCGGACCGCTCGGCGGCACTGGTTCAGATCGAGCGCCTCGGGTTATTTCCGGTAATGGTGGACACGGCCAAAGGCGGCGCAGCGGCGACCGCCCAGCGGGCCGCCGGAACCAAAATCAATTTTAAATCGTTCCTTCCGCCTTCCATGCAGAAGGCAATGTCGCGCCAGCGAAAGCCGAAATTGCAGGAAATCGCCACGTTTACCACGCAACTTGCGAATTTGCTGAATTCAGGCATGCCCTTGACGGTGGCGCTGCACAGCATGACGCACCTGGAGTCAAAAGGCATTCCCACGACTGTGAGCAAGGATTTGCGGCAGGAAGTCATGGAAGGCCGCAGTCTTTCGGATTCGATGGCCAAACAGCCAGTGATTTTTTCCGATCTTTACGTGAACATGGTCCGCGCGGGCGAGCAAAGCGGCGCACTGGTTCAGGTCTTGCGCCGCATGGCCCAGCATTTCCAGCAATTTGCCGAAGTGCAATCCAAGTTCACCGCAGCGCTGGTTTATCCCGCGATGGTTTGCGTTGTGGGCATTTTGATGGTGACGTTCTTCATGTTTTTCATGCTCCCGAAATTCATGGCGATGTTTGAGGGATTCGATATCCAGTTGCCGCTGCCGACGCGTATCCTGATGGCGTTCAGCCATGCGGTGACCAATGTCTGGGCCATTCTTGGCTTCGTGGCCGGGGTGGCGGTGCTCTCGATTTTGATCGGCAAATTCCGCTCGAGCGAACAGGGAAAACGCAAAATTGACGAATGGAAAATGAAGGCGCCGATTGTCGGCAAGGTGGTGCGGTTGAATCTCTTCGGGCAATTCGCCCGCGTGCTGTCCACGTTGTTGCAAAACGGCGTGCCGGTGTTGACGGCGTTAAAAATCACGGAGCAGGTGATGCCCAATTACCTGGTTCGCGAGGCGGTGGCCAAGACGCGCGAGGCCGTGACGGACGGCAAAACGCTGGCCCAGCCGCTGGCGCGGTCGAAAATATTTCCGCAATTGATGGTGGACCTGGTGAAAATCGGCGAAGAAACCGGCGATGTGCCCGGGGCCCTCTCGAACCTGGCGGACACTTACGAAGGCGAACTCCAGACCGGACTGCGGGTGATGACGAACCTCATCGAACCGATATTGATCGTAGGGATGGCGGTGGTTGTGGGCTTCCTGCTGTTGAGCGTCATGCTGCCGATGTTCAAACTGATCGCCAACATCAACAACAGCGCGGACTCCGGAAAATGATGCGCGCGCCTTACCAGAAAAGCGATGGTGCCGCGCCGGCTGCCAGCCGGCGAAACAGCGCTGCAAACGCACTGCTTCCGAGGTCGTTTAAAAGGCCATTCGTCGTTCGTCATCCGTCACTTACTAGCGCTTTTACGCTGATTGAAATCATGATTGTGGTGGCCATCATGGCCATCATCCTGGCCGCCGGGATTCCGTCGCTTTACGGTTTTTTTCACAAGGGAGGGCTGCGGAAGACAACGAACGATATTGTCGAGACCTGCCAATCCGCGCGCGCTTCAGCAATTTTGAACGGCTCGCCCACGGAGTTGATTTTTCATCCGCGTGATGGAACCTGCGAGACGGTGAGTGCCAGCGGCGGCTACGGTTCGTGGGCGCATTCGGCGAAGATCGAGAATTGCTCCATCGAGATGCTGGATGTGAATTTGCAGGAATGCAAAGAATTTGACACGGTCAAGGTGCGGTTCTTTCCCAACGGCACGTGCGACGAGATGACCCTGGTGTTGCGTTCAGACAACAATGAATGGCGGAAGATCTCGCTCGAAATCACCACGGCACTTCCCTCCGTCTCTGACCATATCCAATGAAAAGCCTGGCCCGAATGACGAATGACGACTGGCGAAGGAAAGTTCGTCAATCGCAAGCTCGGTGCGCGACAGCGTTGCGAGCTAAGACTTTCCATTCGGCATTCGCCATTCCTCATTCGCGTCAGGATGCCTTCACCTTGCTGGAAGTGATGATTGCCGTCGGAATTCTGTTCATGTGCCTGTTCGCCGTGCTGGCGTTGACTTCCAACTCTTTGACCAGCGCGCGGAAATTGCAGCAACATCGAACCATCGATACCGGCACCGTCGCGGGGATGATTTACGTGCAGTTAGTGAACACAAACCAAGTGGCGGAAGGCTCAGTGGACGTGGACCTCGAGGAGATGTATCCGGGGTGCAAGTGCGATGCCGACCTGACCCAGATTGCCTCGAACGGCTTGTGTCAGATTGATTTCCTGGTGCAGCGAGGCCAGCACCTGGAGGTGCAGGCTCATTTCCTCATGTACGTGCCGAACCTGAAGCAAGGCGGTATCAGCTCCACACTCCGGACACATTGAGAGCGATCAAGATGAACCTGATGTTTCTTAATCGTAGCAGTCGACGTAAGGAGGCTCTTATTGTTTTTAAGAAGAATCCAGAGCCTCCAAACGTCGGCTGCTACAAAATTCACCTGAAGGCGCGAGGTTTCACGATCATCGAGATCCTCACGGCAATGGCGATTTTTGGAATGGTCGTGGCCGCCATTTTTGCCAGTTGGCAGGCGATTATTCGCGGTTCGGTGAGCGGCAACCGCGCTGCCGCCACGGCCCAACGCTCAAGGGTTGCTTTGCGCACCATCGAGGAGGCGCTGGGCTCCACGCGTTCGTTCGTGGCCGATGTTCAATACTACACATTTGAAACCGACAGTGGCTCTGAGCCATCCCTGAGCTTTGTGGCGCGCCTGTCGCCGGAGTTCCCTCGCAGTGGACGATTCGGCCAGTTTAATGTGCGCCGCGTGACGTTCTCTGTGGAACAAGGTCCGGACCGAGGCAAACGGCTGGTGCTGCGTCAGGCTCCCGTGCTCATGGACATGGATGAAGACGAGCAAAACTACCCCGTGGTGCTGGCCAATGACGTCAGAAAATTTGAGATGGAATTCTGGGACAAGCAAAAGGGCGACTGGCTGGATGAATGGACGCAGACCAATCAGTTGCCGCAAATGGTTAAATTCACCATGCAACTCGGCGGGGACCAGGATGAAATCACGCGGATCGTTGCGCTGGCGTCTGTGGCCGTGCAAGCCGGTTGGCAGGTGCCGGGTTCGACAGCTGGCGGGCCAGGATTCCAGTTTCACGGACCCGGCGGTACCACTGGTGGTGGCTCCGGTTTTCAAGGAGGTGGTGCCCAAGGCGGTGGTTTTCAGGGTGGCGGCTTTCAAGGTGGCGCTCCACCATTTAACACGCCCAAATGACCATTACCCGTCAGTCTTCCCAACGCGGCATCGCACTCATCGTTGTGATGATGGCGGTGTTCGTTCTTTCGGTGCTGGCGGGGGCGTTCGCGTATTCGATGAAGGTGGAAACCAGGCTGGCTGTTAATTCGAACAACCAGGTGGATTTGGAATGGATCGGGCGCTCGGGCGTGGAATACGCGCGCTGGATTCTTGGGCAGGAAAAATGTCCTTACGATTCCTTGAATCAAAAATGGGCTGGCGGTCCCGGAGCGGCGTGCGAGACCAACGGACCATTGGCTGAAGTCACGCTGACGGATTTTCACATCGGCGACGGAGTGTTTTCGATCAAAATCACCGACCTCGAACGCAAGATCAACGTCAACACCGCGGATGAAGCCACGTTGAACCAGGTGTTGAGGGTTGTCGGCGCCGATGCCAACGAGAGCGGTGGAATTGTGGACGGCATTTTGGACTGGGTTGATCGCGATGACAACTCGCGCGCTAACGGCGCGGAGACCGATTATTACCAGGGTTTGACGCCGCCTTACGTGTCGAAAAACGGGCCGATTGACGACATCTCGGAATTGCTTTTGATCAAGGGCATTCGCGACAACCCGGAAATTTATTCCAAGGATTACGCAAACATCCAAAGGGTCGATCGCTTCGGCAATGCCGTGCCGCCGCAGCAGTATGCCGCCTATTTGTCGGATGTTCTCACGCCGATTTCAACCGGGCGCATCAATATCAACACCGCCGACGCCACAGTTTTGCAAATGATTCCGGGAATTGATGAGGCCATTGCCGCCCAGATCATTCGCGTGCGTTCCGGGCCCGATGGAGCGGACGGCACCGATGATGACACGCCTTTTGCGAGCGTGGGTGAACTGGCATCGGTAGGGTTGCCGCAGTCCGCATCGCCGCAATTGAATCACTATTGCACCACCCGCAGCAGCACCTTTGAAGTGGAAGTGGACGCGCAAATTGGCAGCACCAAAAAGACGTATCACGCCATTATCGGCCGTAACAACCAGCGCGATATCCAGATCCTGAGCTTCTATCCGAAATGAAATCGCGCGCGCGCCGGCGGCCCGAAAAAATTATCTTCGTCACCGGCACCGACACGGGCGTCGGCAAAACTATTTTCACCGGGCTGCTGCTGCATCACTTGCGGAATACAGGCGTTCACGCTTTGGGAATGAAGCCCTTTTGTTCCGGCGGCCGCGGTGATGTGCGCCTATTGCGCGCCATGCAGGAAGGCGAATTAACGGAGGATGAAATCAACCCGTTTTATTTTCCCGAACCCGTCGCCCCGCTCATTTCCAGTCGGCAACATAAACGCGTGATTTCACTCGCGGAAGTGGTCCAGCAAATCGAAAAAATTGCCGTGCGTTGCGAGTGTTTGGTGATTGAAGGTTCTGGTGGATTGCTAGTGCCGCTGGGTGAAAAATTTCTGGTGGCGGACCTGATTAAACGGCTGAATTGCGACGTGGTGTTGGTATCACGAAACCGTCTGGGAACAATAAATCACACACTGCTGACGGTGAATGCGTTGAAAGATCTGGGTGTGAAAAAGATCGCAGTAGCATTGATGGAAACGGGGAAAAAAGACGCGTCGACGAAGACCAACGGAGTGGTTTTGAGTGAGATGTTGAAGCCAATTCGACTTTATGGCGTCGAATTTCTAGGTAAAAACGCCAATAAAATCGAGGTTTTGAAAAATAGTCACAAAAAAGTAAAAAAAACTCTTGCAGGAATGTACCGCTAGGATATTTTGATGACGTTCTTACGACGGCAACGGTGAATAACAAATCGTTGACAGTCGGCGCGATGCAGGTAAAACTGAACGCGTAATAACGAAGGTCTGAGAGGCCGAGTTAAAGAGATTAAATCGGCTCTCGGTTTTTTTGTCCCCTAAATTGGGAAAAGACCTTCGAAGCAACAAAGATTTTTTGAGATGGAAACATCTCGTTGCTCATTGAAAATTGAATTGTGCGATAAGTGAGAGCCCCTTCACTGACAACCAGTTAGTGGTGTCGGTGGAGAGTTTTAAAATTGTAATTCGTCCGACTAATCATCGGACAGGAATTAAACTAACGTTTTTTAACGGAGAGTTTGATTCTGGCTCAGAACGAACGCTGGCGGCGTGGATAAGACATGCAAGTCGAGCGCTGATTACAGGGTAGCAATATCTTGTAGTTGGAGCGGCGCAAGGGTGCGTAACACGTGGGTAATCTGCCATGAAGTACGGGATAACTCGCTGAAAGGCGAGCTAATATCGTATGTGAAAATTGAAAGGCATCTTTTGATTTTCAAAGCTGGGGACCGTAAGGCCTGGCGCTTCATGATGAGCCCGCGGCCTATCAGCTAGTTGGTGAGGTAACGGCTCACCAAGGCTAAGACGGGTAGCTGGTCTGAGAGGACGACCAGCCACACTGGAACTGAGAC
>DATAZE010000019.1:0-83463 GCA_036272195.1 Verrucomicrobiia bacterium
CGCGGTGTTCAAGATTCCCGCGGCGAAACTGGCGGAATTGCATCAACGCCTGGGGCCCGAAATAAAACGCTAAAATCCAAGCCAACCCAAGTACTCGAAAGCCATGATAAAAAAAACGTCCCTGCTCGTTTCGATTTGTTTTTTCTCCTTGAGCGTGCTGGCCGCTTCGCGGCCCAACATCATTGTTATTTTGGTGGATGACATGGGTTTTTCGGACCTGGGCTGTTATGGGAGTGAAATTCCCACGCCCAATATTGACCAACTGGCAGCCACCGGATTGCGTTTTACGCAATTTCACAATGACTCGCGTTGCTGTCCGTCGCGCGCCACCATTCTCACCGGACTTTATTCGCACGAGGCGGGAATCGGGCACATGACGGATCCGCGCAACGGGACGGACGGTCAGCCGATGCCGGGCTATCTGGGACATCTGAACAATAATTGTGTCACTATTGCGGAGGTTTTGCACACTGCCGGTTATTTCACGGCCATGTCGGGTAAATGGCATGTGGGGCAGGTGGGCGATCACGGTGTCACGCCGTGGAACCGGGGATTTGACCGCAGCCTGAATTCGGCGTTTGGCGGATTCTATTATCCGCAGGACAAAAGGGCGGAGCTTTACTTGAACGGAAGGGCCGAAGGTGTCGGTGGCCGGGATGGTTTGCCCAAGGACTGGTATACCACGGATTTGTGGACGGACTACGGCCTTAAGTTCATTGACGAAGCACAAACCGAAAAAAAGCCGTTCTTTCTTTACCTCGCCTACAATGCGCCGCATTTCCCGCTGGAAGCGCCGGCGGAGGACATCGCGAAATTTCGCGGCAAATACATGGAAGGCTGGGACAAATTGCGGGAAGAGCGTTACGCCCGGCAAGTCAAGATGGGCATCATAGACAAATCCTGGCCATTATCTCCCCGCCCCTCGGAAGTGAAAGCCTGGGACAGCCTGACCTCGGAGCGGAAAGATCGCTTTGATCATATCATGTCCATCTACGCCGCCTGTTTTTATCACATGGACAAGGAGGTCGGCGTGTTGGTGGATGGTTTGGCCAAACGTGGATTGCTGGATAATACGCTCATCATGCTGATGAGCGATAATGGCGGCAACTATGAGAGCGGACCCCCTGGTCGGTTGGAGGGTGACAATCCGGGCGGACCGGATTCGACCGTGTTTTGCGGGCAATCATGGGCTACCCTGGAAAACACCCCGTTCCGGCGCTACAAACATTTCGAGCATGAAGGCGGCATTTCCGCGCCGTTGGTAGTGCATTGGCCGGAGGGCATTCAGGCCAAAGACGCATTGCGGCCCCAACCCAGCCACCTGATTGACATCATGGCCACCTGTGCGGATGTCGGCGGGGCGAAATATCCCACTGAATTTAACGGACACACGATTCATCCCATGGATGGACGGAGCCTGGCGCCGGCATTTGCCAATCAGCCAATCCAGCGCGACGCGATTTATTGGGAACACGAGGGCAACGCGGCCATTCTGAAAGGCGACTGGAAACTGGTGCGCTTTCGTTGGAACGGCGCCTGGGAGCTTTACAACATGAAAACCGACCGGACCGAACAACAGGATCTGTCCGCCGCCCAGCCCGAACTCGTGAAGAGCCTGAGCAAGATGTGGGCTGACTGGGCGCAACGCGCGAATGTGCTTCCCGAAATGCATGAGCCTTTCAAACAGTTCAACGTCGGTGATGGCTACGGTGGAAAACCGTCGCCGCCATGAGGGGCAAATCCCGCAAATCGGGAATATGAAGAAGTTTATTGTGTTCGCTACTTATTGAGGCCATGAAAAGAAATTCATCCATTCCCCGTCGGACCGGGCTCATTAACGCCAACCGTCGCTACTTTAGGCTCACCAATGCCGTGAATTGGATGACGACCGTGTCCGCAATGCTCCTTATTGGATGGTCTTCATTCGCCGAGGAAATCAAACCGGCCGCCAAACCCAACGTGCTGTTCATCGTGGTTGATGACCTGAACGACTACGTTTCACTGCTCGCTCATTATCCGGGCATCAAGACGCCGAACCTTGACCGGTTCGCCAAAACAGGCATGACGTTTACGCGCGCCTACTGCGCCGCGCCGGTCTGTAATCCATCGCGCACGGCATTCATCAGCGGCATCGCTCCTTATCGATCCGGGGTTTACGATAATACCCAACTGATGTCTGACTCCAAGTTGGTGATGGATTCAGTGCTGTTGCCGGAGCAATTCAAGCGCGCGGGATATTACACGCTATGGAATGGAAAATTTTTCCACAGCGATCCGCCCAGAGCGCGATTGCAGCAGATGTGGGATGATACTGAAGGCGGCCGGGGCATTTACGGCCCGCGTGCAAAGCATGACGCGATTCCCAGCAGTATTCATCGGCCGGCGATGTTCAACTATGAAGCGTGGGACGGACCCGATACGGATTTCCCGGACTACCGACACATGCTGATAAATGAGAAAAGGCTGGAAAAGAAATACGATCAGCCTTTCTTCATGGTTTACGGCATTTACCGCCCGCACAATCCGTGGACGGCACCGAAACGGTTCTTTGATATGTATCCCCTGGATACATTGGTTATGCCGGAAGTGCTAACCAACGATCTCGATGATATTCCTGCCGTTGGGCAAAAATATGCCCACTATCCAGTTAACTTCCAGGAATTGAAAGACGCCGGGCAATGGAAGCCGGTGGTACAATCCTATCTCGCCTGCATTTCCTTTATGGACTACAACCTTGGCCGTGTGCTGGATGCCCTTGATCACGGTCCGAACCGCGACAACACGATTGTCTGCATCGTCGCTGACAATGGATTCCACATGGGCGAGAAAGAGCACATCGCCAAATACGCGTTATGGGAAAAGACCACGCACATTTTATGTGAATGGCGTGTGCCGGGCGTGACGCGGCCGGGCAGTGTTTGTGATGCCACCGTAGGCCTGCTTGATCTCTATCCCACCTTCAACGAATTGTGCAACCTTCCACATGTTTCACAACAACTGGACGGGACAAGTCTCGTTCCACTGTTGAAAAATCCCAAGGCTGACTGGACCCGACCTGCGGTAACAACCTATTTGCAAAACGACCATGCGGTGCGCGACCGTCAATGGCGCTATATCCGCTACCATGACGGCTCCGAGGAACTCTACAACGAACTCAGCGACCCCAACGAATGGACCAATGTCGTCGCTAGACCCGAAAACTCTGCAATTAAAAAGAATCTTGGGCAATGGTTACCGAAGGAAAACGCGCCACCGGTCGGTCGTAAAGACGCGGGTATCGATAATGAATAAGTCTCAGTCGCATAAATCCGAAACTTTCTAAAACCAAAACAGAAGACTCCAAAAGTCCCGGTTTTTTAAACCACGGCACTTGGTCAACAGGCAGACTCTTATGAAAACAATCCCCGCATCAAAGATATCCCTGCGCCTGGCCATGGCCTTCGCTGGCGTGTTGGCCCTGAATGCCGCCGCGCGAATGGAAGCTCAAACCGTTTTCTTTTCCGACAGCTTCAACCGCGCCGACAACTTGAAGTTGGATGGGGTAACGAATGGCATGGGCGGCATGTTGATCACTAACGGCACGTTCACTGCCTCAAACGTATGGCTCGAACCGATTGATTTGGGCAGAAACGTTCCAGCGGATTCTCAAATCTCGAATAATACGTTGAGAATGGGCGGGAATGGACATTCGGTGAACATCCTATTGGATAACAATTCAGCGACATTGATGTCCACCGGAGTTTTGTCAATCGCCTTGAAGTTGAATGGCGCTCCTCTCCCCAACGACGGCTCGGCGCTGCAACGTTATGAAGGGATCGGGTTTGGATTCACTCGCGCTGAAGGCAATGTGGTCGCTGCCGTGGATCGCACGTTAAGCCGCGTCGCCGACGTGTTTGTTGCCGAAACGGCCAATGGCCAAATCCGCGTCAACGACGAAACGGCCTCTTTGCGACCCAGCACCGGCGATGTCGCTCCCACGACAACAGTAGCTGCCACGAGCGGAGCCACCTCTTTTGTCGCGGGCACGCTGCGTTTGGATTTTACCATTACCAATGCGGCGAGTGGATCCACTGTGGCTTATGCGGTGCTTTTTGATGCAGGAAACACAGGCGCTTTTGCGACTCTTGCCAACCGCTCGTTCGTTTTGAGCGACAACAATCAGCTTTATTTCGGCATTGAGGAACGCTCGACGCCGGTGGTGTCATTCGATGACCTCTCGATTTCAGCCATTGGTCAATACGCCCCTCCCGTCTTTTCCGGCCTCACCTGGCGAGGCCAGGTCAACAACACGTGGGACACCTCCACCACTAACTGGCTGAATGGCATATCGGGCAATTATGACATGTTTTCCAACGGTGCAAATGTGAGATTTGATGACAGCGCTTCCAACACCATTGTTGACCTTCAGGTCACGGCTATGCCCGGCACGATATCGTTGGAAAATAATAATTCGAATTATACATTCTCCGGTATCGGTTCCATTGGCGGGATCGTCGGTTTATCGAAGCAAAACTCGGGAACTGTGACCATGAATTTGAGCAACAGTTATTCCGGCGGAAGTCTTGTTTCCGGTGGTAAAATTCGTGTTGGCAACGACAACGCTCTGGGCAGTGGTTTGGTGATATTGAGCGGCGGCACACTTTCATCGGATAGTGCAACTCCTCACACACTGACCAACGGTATCAAAATCTTGACGACCACTACCGCTCTCGGCAATTCCACCGACTCCGGGCCGATTACCTTTAGCAAAGGCATCGATTTCAATGGCGGTGGAAGCACGCTAATTATCAACAGTGATATGATATTTGCGGGAGGTGCGACTAATGGTATTTTGAGTTCCAAACAGGGGAGGGGAACATTGACGATTAAGGGAATCGTCAATTACTCAGGTGCGTCTGACGTTCAGGACGGTACTGTGATTTATGACGGAGCCCAGGTCACCAACACGGATCGTTTGATTGCGGACACTTTTACTCTCAATGGCATTGCCAGATTGGTCGTCACCAACGGCTCCACCGTGAACGTCACGACCACTGTCGGCAACCTGCGGTCAGGACGGCAGGCTTCCACTGGAAGCAACTATGTGGATCTGGCCGGACTCTACCTCCTGCCCAACGCCGATTCGGCGGATGGCAATCTCACGTTGCAAACGACTGCCGCGTATTCGGAAATAACCTTTTGGCCCGGCGGCGATTTCACTGCCCGCTCGGTGGCCAACAATGGCGCCGGCACCGGTACTACGGTCTTCAAATTCAACGGCGGCATCCTCCGCGCTCGAAGCGACAACGCGACTTTCTTTCAAGGCCTTTCCCAAACCTTGGTGCAGGCTGGCGGGGCGAATATTGATGACAGCGGATTCGCCATTACCATCAACCAAAACTTTCTCGACGGCGGTGGCGGGTTGAACAAGATTGGTTCGGGGACATTGTTTCTCAACGGCAATAATACCTATGCCGGCAACACGGTTGTCAGCAACGGAACCTTTGGCGGCGTTGGCACGCTCAGCGGACCGGTCACAATTCTTTCGGGAGCTACTTTGGATCCCGGCGCTTCGGCTGGTTCCGTCGGCACTTTGACCATCAACAACAATCTGACGCTTGATTCGGGAAGCTTTGTTTCCATGGAAATTGACCGGGGCTCTCCCGCCAACGATTTGGTGACTGGACTGAACAACGTCAGCTATGCCGGCACATTGGTTATCAGCAACACCAGCGGCACTCCATTTGGAGTCGGCGATACATTTGCTTTGTTTAACGCTTCAGGGATCAAAACAGGTAATTTCAGCAGCATTGTCATTCTGCCTGCAACAGGACTGATAGGTAGTTTCAATCAGGCCAATGGCATGCTGGCCCTGGCGGCAGCAGTACCCGGCACGGATCGCTTCAGTGTGGCGAAAAACAGCACCGACAACATTCTGCCAGTTTTGACGAATGACACTGGCAACGGTCTTGTTTTGGTGGGCATCACGGCTCCCACCAATGGCACGGCGGTTGTAAGCGATACAAACATTCTTTATTCGCCCAATCCCGGTTTTGCCGGCACCGACGCCTTTACTTACACCAATCAGGATAACCTCGGTTCAAAGACTGTCTTGTCGGTAATAGTTACCGTGGTCGCGCCGCCGAGTTTCAGCGACCGCTATCAGGTTTTGAAAAACAGTAACACCAACCAATTGGACGTTTTGCGCAACGATGGCCCGGGAATGACGCTCGTTTCTATTTCACAGCAGCCAACAAATGGAACGGCGATAATCAGCGGGACGAATATCATCTACACTCCGGCGGCCAATTATTTCGGCCCGGACAGTTTCACTTACACCTCCGCCAATGGAGTTGATCCAACCGCGGTTTCAACCGTCACGATGGACGTGCGACAGTACCCAAACTTTGTCTTCATCCTTTCGGATGACCAGGGCTGGACGGGCTTGAGTGTGCTGATGGACACAAATCGTCCCAACTCAAAAAGCGATTACTTCCGAACTCCGCACATGGAAGTGCTCGCATCCCAAAGCATGCGATTCTCCTACGGCTACGCGCCTCATCCGAATTGCTCGCCTTCGCGCTACTCCATTCTTACTGGCCAGACTCCCGCCCGGACCAAGCTGACGGACATCATCGGCCGAAATAACACCACCGTTTCAGACCAATTCAAACTCATTGCGCCAGGAAAAGCGGTGGATGCAATTCAACCCTCGGCAATCACAATTCCTATTTTATTAAAGTCAATTCCCGGAGCAGGCTATTCTGCCGCTCACTTCGGCAAATGGCATCTCGCTGGTGGCGGCCCGGCGGCCCATGGATTCGACTCAGATGCCAATGATGGCGCCACCGATAACTCTGACGGCGACCTCGGCCCGTCACCTATCAATCCCGATCCCAAACAGGCTTACGGCATCACTGACCGCTCCATCGCTTATCTGGCTTCGCGCGTCAACAATGGAACGCCATTTTATTTGCAGGCATCTCATTATGCTGTGCATGACACGACCCAAACCAGCCAGTCATCTTACGACTCCTACGCCGGTGTGACCCCCGGCACCTATCACACCAACCGTTACTATGCGGGCATGACCACGGATCTCGATATCAATGTCGGGCGCCTGCTTGATGAACTGGATGCCCTGGGCATTCGCAACAGCACCTATGTCATGTACGAAAGTGACAATGGAGCGCCTCAAGCACAGTCGGAAAACTTTCCCTTGCGCGGTTACAAGCCGGAAGTCTGGGAAGGTGGCGATCGGGTGCCGATATTCATTCGCGGCCCCGGCGTGCCCGCCAATTCCCAATGCAACGTGCCCGTGATCGGCATTGATTTTCTACCGACTATTTGGCAGTGGGCCACCGGTTCCACTTCGAGCCCTCCGACGATTGTTGATGGCGGCAGTTTGGTGCCGATGATCAATAGCATCGCCCTCGGTTCGAACACACCGACCCCGGTTGTGCGTGGCGGTGAGTTCGTTCATCATTCGCCGCATTATTTTGGACCGAACCCGTGGCCGAATGACTGGCAGATCAATGACAAAGACATGCGTCCGCGTTCCACTATCCACGATGATCATTACAAATTGGTCGCCAACTACGAACCAGGCACGCTTGAGCTTTATGATTTGAACAATGACATCGGCGAAGTGACCAATCTATCGGATGCTCAATTGGCGATTAAATGGCAACTGTGGGTGCGCTTGCGGGATTATCTCAAAATGGTCAATGCCCAGATGCCGACGCTGGATCCAAGCTATCGCGGCACCACGAATGGCACCTTCGCGCTCGCGGCCGCGACCGGTCCGCTCGGCGATGCCGATTCCGACGGGCTGAATGATAACTGGGAATTCCGCGAATTACTCACCTACCAATTCAACGGCAGCGACGACCCGGACCATGATGGCGTGAGCAACGCGGAGGAACTGGCACAAGGCACGGACCCGCTGATACCGAACGCTTACCGAATTGACACCATCACACCGCTCGGGACTAACCAATTACATTTGACATGGAATGCCACACCCGGCGCTTCGTTTGTCGTGGAAACTTCGACCAACCTGTTGAATTGGGTTCCAGCAAACACAGTCACTGCGGGCGATGTGTTTTCGGGTAGTGTCACTATCATCATGAACAATCCACAGGAATTTTTCCGGGTGCGAAAACTTTAAGCAAAAGAAGCGCTCTATTATCGCCAAATTGAAAAAATTGGCGGATGCCTCTATCCGTATTCTGTTCGAGTAGGCTCAAGCTAAATATGGCCGAGGGTGATGAGTGACCTGCAAAAGAATTACTTCGATTGAAGCTGACTTAGCAATCTCTCGGCATCAGTGAACTGTGGATTTATTTCCAAGGCCCGGCGGGCCGCGCGGCGGGCGTCGTCATATTGCCCAAGGTGCGCGTGAATGGTGGCGCGAGCGTACGGGATGCCGGGATCCCGCGGGTCAGCGGCTTCGGCGGCGAGCAGAGCCTGGATGGCGCCGGAAGGATTTCCCGCGGCGTTGAGTGCGAGGCCCAGATTGTATTGGGCCCGCGCGTGGCGTGGATTGAGTTTTACCGCCTCTTCAAGTTCGGCGAGGGCTTTGGCTGAGTCACCCAGTTCATTCCAGGCGAGCGCCAGTTTGAAATGAAATTCGGCCTCGTTGGGGCCCAGCTTCACCGCTTCCTGCAACTCTTTCACCGCGTCTTCCGGTCGGCCGAGTTGGCTGAAAATGACGGCGAGTTCTTGACGAATTTCGGGCGAAAAGGAGTCCCACCGTTCGGCCGTTTGAAAATGTTTCAGCGCATTCGTCGCCTCGCCGCGCGCGAGTGCGAAGGTGCCGAGTTGCATCTGTCCCGCGGGTTGGTCGGCGTTTTGGCCCAGCATCTGGAGCAAATCCTGTCCGGCCCGCGAATGCAAATCGAGGCTTGGTTCCAGAAACAATGCGGCGGCGACGCGGACGTTTCGTGACGGATCCTCCAGATGCCGGCTCAATTCAGCGCGCGTGTCTGGCGACATCGATTCGCCCAGCGCCGACAAACTTTGAATCGCGCTTTGCCGCACGAGCGCGTTCGTGTCGGAAAGTTTTTCTGCGAGCGCGCCGGCAACCGGTGTTTCATCAACCCAGCGTTCCAACAACCGCGCCGCAACCGCGCGCCAGTAATCCTGCGGATCGGTTTTAAGAATTTTCACCAGGTCGTCGCGCGCGGAATCATCGCCGTTTCTGGCGCGGGCGATGGTTTGCGCGCGCGCGCGAGTGGGGCGATTCATTTTTTCGCCGTACCAATCCTCGACGTGTTTCAACGACCAATCTGCGTCCTTGTCCTGATGACAGCGGTTGCAGGCGTTGGGAATTCCAAATTGTTTGGTCAGCAAAGGATCGGGGATGGTGAAGCCGTGATCGTGCCGCAAATGGCGCTGCATATAAACGGTCTGCGGCATGTGGCAGTTGACGCATTCGCCGCCGGTTTCTTTTATTTCGTTCGGTTTGTAGGCGGCAAGATTCATGGCGGGCATCACGCCGTTGGTATCGAATCCAAAGACTTTATGGTGGCTGTGGGTGACGGGATTGATGGCGGGCGCGTTGGTTTGGCCGACCGCATGGCAACTCAGGCACATCATATTGCCCGGCAGTCGGACTTTCGCGGTGTGAAAATCGTGGCAATCCGCGCAGCGGACGCCGTGCTGGTACATTTTGCTGCCGAGAAACGCGGTGACTTCGTAGTCCTCGTCGCGCACCTGGCCGTCGGGATAAAAGGTATCCGAATCATCCGTGATGGAAAGCAGGTGATGATCGAAAAAACTTTCGCCCGGTTTCGGGTCGCCGGTCATTTCGGTGCGACGCGAGTGACACGCGGCACAGGCGGCGAACATTTGGTCGCGCGACGTTTTTTGAAAGGTCGGATCCTTCGCGCCGCTATTTTTGTGAGCGTGCTGCCAGTCGTTGTGCGTGCGCATCGGACCGTGGCAGGATTCGCAACCAACTCCGCGTTCCGCCATGGCCGTGTGGTAAACGTCATTGGTCACGTCGTAATCTTTCCGCAACCGCGTATTGTGGCAGGTGGCGCACGCGGAGTTCCAATTCATGCCGCGCCCGGTCCAATGCCCCCATTCGCCGGGTTTCCGGTCTTCCGCGCCGAACACATCGAACCACTGGTTCGAGCGCGGGTCGTAAGCAGTTTCCGTGGCTTGCCAGCGTCCGCCGGAGAAGGGCACCAGCATCTGGCGCAGGGGTGATTCGCCGATGACTCTCTCCACGAGGAAAATTTCCCGTGCGGAACTCAGGCCGGGCGCGACGATCTCAAACTGTTCTCCCGTTTTGCGAAATGAAGTTTGCTGCGTGCCGTGATGCAAAGTGGAGGCGGGAACAAATGCTGCGTCGTCCAGCTTTGAATTTGGCAGGCGCTCGGCGAGCGCGTGATGCGATTTTGCCCAGGCATCGTACTCTTCCACGTGGCACTCCCGGCAACTGGCCGAGCCGCCGTAGGCCGCGTAAATTTGTTTTTCGTTATCCGGCGCGGCGGAATTGTTTCCGGGAAGCTGCTTGAAAAAACTCGCGCGGAGCGAAAGGAAAATCGCAACTCCAGCCAGGAGAGCCGCGAACAGCAGGAGAAAAATCCAACTGCGATTGTTTTTGGCGGGCGCGCGTTGACGAACAGACACGCCGGGAGTTTACGGTAAATTTTTCCCCCTGCCAAGAATTCCGAAATCATCGCTATGGATGACCTGGCACGGAATCGTCATCTCTTCGGACGATGGACGGAAGGTTCGGAGCCGACATAATGTTAAGCGGCCCATGAAAATCAGATTACCCACAAGAAACGGTTTTACCTTGATTGAGCTACTGGTGGTCATCGCGATCATCGCGATCCTCGCAGCCATGCTTTTGCCCGCCCTGGCCAAATCAAAGGAGACGGCCAAACGCGCCGTCTGCAAATCCAATATACGCCAGATGACCATGGGCATCATAATGTACGCGAGTGACAACCAGGACAAATATCCTGTAGCCGCGTCGCACCTGACTTGGGTCCCGCTGGACGTGTACAATTATTTTATCTCGACGATGCACATGTCAACGAACGGGCTGCAATGTCCCAACTACACGACATTCGAGGACCCGAATTATCCGGGAAGTGTCGGGGCGGTTTATGTGGACACGCCGGGCAATCGCGGACGGCTTGGATATTACGCGCTGTGGGGATTAAACACTACCACCGACTTGCGTCCGCGCGAGTTGAGTTATGGCACACAACCCGCGCCATGGGATTCGCCTCGAAAGACCACGGATCGGGTGACGGCCTTCACAGTGCTCATGTCCGATGTCAGTGAGCAGGGCAGTGGAACTGGCACTAAGTACACGCGCACGCCGCATACGAAGGCCGGATTGAAAGTCGTCCTCAACTCCTTTCCTCCGCCCACGACGGCGGGTATGGAAGGAAACAATGTGGCGGCGGCGGATGGTTCCGTGGAATGGAAAAAAGCCAACACGGTCCTGCCGCATACCGTCAGCCCGTTCAAAGATCCCGTGAACACGCAACAGAGCGATTTTCTCCAAACGACCATTGTTGGCTACTGGTAAGGGGGACCGTTAAGTCTTTGTGATTTTACGACCGAGTATTTCCGTCTTTTTTTTCGCGGCCATCACATTCCTCACGATCTCCCAGGCGCGCGCCGCCGTCCGGAACTGGTCGGGCGCTGGCGGGGACGCGAACTGGAACACGGCGGGCAACTGGGGTGGCACGGCCCCGGTGAACGCTGACGCCTTGATTTTCAGCGGCACGACGCAGCCGAACAACACCAACAATATTTCAAACCTTTCGGTCAACGGATTGCAAATTGCTAACGGCGACTTCACATTGAATGGAAATTTATTGGCGTTGAACGGCCCCATCACCAACTCGGCGGGCACGAACATTCTTGCGCTGGCCGTCAATGTCACGGTTCAAAACCCGACCTGGAACATCGCCCCCGGATCGGAACTGCGATTCACCAGCCTCTTTACCAACAGCACCACGGCCAATCCGCTGGCCACGCTCGCTTTCGGGGGCGCGGTGCGTTTCACGAGCGACAATTGCCTGCCCAACCGTTTCTTTACCCTCACCAGCGGCGCGGTCATTGCTGACGGGTGCAATTTGGTGACGCTGGACGGATTCCGGTTGCAGCCGTCGGCTGGCAGCGCCGCCGTGTTTCAAATTACCAACAACGCAAGTTTCACGATTGCGAGCGGCGGCAACCTGCGCCTGTGCCAGATGGCGACCGGCGGTTCCAGCCGTGTGGACATGTCCTCAGGCGTATTGAATATGGCGATTACAAGCGGTGCGAGCGCAGGCGATATTTTTGTGGGTGAAGCCGCGACGACGATCACGGTGTTTAACCAAAACGGCGGGTTGGTCGAATTTACCGGCAACGGCAACAACCGGATCGCCTTCGCGAACGCCTCGGCCACGGCGGACGGCACTTACAATCTGAATGGTGGAGTGCTTTGGACCAAACAGATTGTGCAGGTCACCGCTGGCGCGCCGGGCGGCACGTTCAACTTCAACGGCGGCACACTGAAACCGACAACGAGTTCGGCGACGTTCTTCACGGGAGTGCAGACCGCCAATATCCTGTCCGGCGGCGCAATCATTGACACGACCAACTTGAATATCGCCATCGGCCAGGCGCTGGGCGGTAACGGTCCCTTGACGAAAATCGGCACGAGCACTTTGACCTTGAGCGGCGCGAACACCTACACCGGAACGACCACCGTGAGCAACGGCACGTTGCTCATCAACGGACAGAACAATGGGAATGGCGCGGTGAATGTCGCTGGCGGAATTCTCGGCGGCACTGGCACCATCTCCGGCGTGGTGACGGTGCAAATGGACGGAACTTTCTCGCCTGGCGGCTCCCTTGGCACGATGACTTTGCAAAGCGATCTCGCGCTCGCGGGAACCGTTTTGCTGCACGCGGACAAGTCGCAGTCGGCGACTAACGATTTTGCGCAAGTCGGCGGCGCGCTCATCAATCTTGGCTCGACCGTTGTGACAATTACCAATCTCGGCCCGATTTTCGCGGTCGGCGACAGCTTCCAATTTTTCAACAAACCGATGTCCAACGGTGATGCGGTGGTGTTCTCGCCTTCAACTCCGGGAGCCGGCCTGGCCTGGACGAACCGGCTTGCCGTGGATGGCTCGGTGGGAATTGTAACGGCTCCGATCACAGCCACGCCCACCGATTTAATCGGTCTTACCTTGAGTGCCGGAACGCTTTCGCCGGGCTTCAACTCCAATGTGCTCAGCTACTCCGCCCGCGCGGCTTATAGCAACAGCGCGGTCGCGATCACGCCAACGGCCGCCAATGTGAGCGCCACGATTCGCGTGATTTGCAATGGCGTGACAAACATCGTTGCGTCCGGCGATAAAGGCACAATCGCGCTCAAGCCCGGCACGAATGCAATCGATGTCCAGGTGACCGCGCCCGACAATTTGATTACGAAAGATTACATCATCTCTTTCGCTCGAATTCCTCCCAACATTGTTTTGATTCTCGCCGACGACCAGGGCTTTTCGGATTGGAGTTGTTACGGCGGCGAAATTTCCACGCCGAACCTCGACCGCCTCGCGACGGAAGGTTTGCGTTTCCGGCAGTTTTACAATTGCGCGCGTTGCAGCCCCACTCGCTGCGCGGTGCTGACGGGTCTCTACACGGCGCAAGTCGCGGTGGATCCGTCGCAGGCGCTGCCCAATTTGCGAAGCGACAACAACGTGACCATTGCCGAGTTGCTCGGCGTGAACGGTTATCGCACTTACATGGCGGGCAAATGGCATCTGGGCAACGGCGCGCTGCTGCCGGAAGCGCGCGGGTTCCAGCAAGTCTGGCGCTACGCCGACGGCACGGCCCACAGCGAAGACACGTGGAACACCAATCTTTACAAGCTCGTTTCATCAGACGGCGAAATCACCAACCGGATTTATCCGGCGGGAACTTTTTATCAGCCGGACGCCATCGGCGACTACTCACTCGATTTCATCAATAACGCGTTGGTGACGCACACCAACGACAAGCCGTTCTTTCTCTATATGCCGTTTGGCTCGGCGCATTTCCCGATTCAGGCGCCGCAGGATTGGGTGAACACCAATGTGCCGATTTATTCCGCCGGCTGGGATGCGGTTCGCAATTCGCGTTTCACGAACATGCTGGCGCAGGGCGTACTGGATTCACACATTGCCTTGTCGCCCAACGAAGGCACGGCCCCGTGGACTACTATCCCGGCGGAGGCGATTCCCGATTGGGACACGTTTGATCCGGACCGGCAGGCGGACCTCGCACGGCGTATGGCGATTTACGCGGCGATGGTGCAAAAAATGGATGCGAACATTGGCCGCGTGGCGGCGCAATTGCGCGCGGCCGGACAGTTGGACAACACGCTGATTTTTGCGCTGTCCGACAACGGGGGGAATTACGAGGGCGCCGTGCTCGGGCAAACCGGCGGCGTACCGGATGCCGCGCCGTTGACCGGATTATCACTGACGAACATGGGTTTGAACGGGCAGCCTGTCATCTATCTCGGCGGCGGCTGGGCGCACGTCAGCGACACGCCTTTCCGGTTGTTCAAGCATTTCAATCACGAAGGCGGTATTCGCACGCCGTTAATTGTTCATTGGCCGGAAGGGCTGGCGCGCACCAACCAGTGGGAGAACCAACCGGGCCATGTCATCGACCTGATGGCGACGATTGTGGACGTGACCGGCGTCACTTATCCGACGCAATTCAACGGCCACGTCGTGCTGCCGCTGGAAGGACAAAGTTTGCTGCCGCTGTTCACCGGCACGAATGAATTTCCGCGCGCGCTCGGCTTCGAGCATGAAGGCAACCGAGCATGGCTCAGCGGCAGTTGGAAATTCGTCACCAAAAATTTCACGGCTTACGACGGCAGCAATCCCGCGAATCAATTGGAGCTCTATGATTTGAGCAAGGACCCGACGGAACTCACGAATGTCGCCGGCGCGCAGCCGATGTTGCTCGGTCAGTTGGTGACGAATTGGAACACCTGGGCGACGCGCGTCGGCGTTCCGTCCAGCCGGCTCGTGAATCCAGGCCAGCTGATCCCGCCCGTGTTTCCCGCGACAAACGGGAGCGATCTTTTTGTGGACACATTCAACCGGCCGGACGAAACGAACATCGACGCCAGCGCGACGGGCATGTGGGGCTCACGCGTGCCGCCGATCGGGATCGACGCGGCTTACTATGAAGGCTACGAGGGCAGCGGACTGCCGACATCGATCCAGATCGTGAGCAGCAATCTTCAAATGGCCGTCGGCGTGGGCATGAGCGAGAACGGCATCATACACAATTTCACGGGATCGGACATTGTGGATGCCGGGGGATTCAGCGTGGAATTGACGGTGCAGGAAATCAACACGGACAGTTCCGATGCGGCGAACCGATTCGTCGGTTTCGGCGTGGGCCTGTCGCAGGCCGAGGCGGCCGCCGGCGGGGACATCAACGACAATTCCGGCATTCTGTTCCGCGGCAAGCAGGGCACCGCGAACCGCGGCGTTTCCGATTTCTTCGTCGAGCTGGACCTCAACGGCAACATCAAAGTGTGGACCAACGGCGTGCTGCTCGATACCGTTTCCGTGGGGCAGGCATCCGGCACTTTGACGGCGAGTTTTGCCTGCGCGGGATTCACGACCGACGATACCGTGACGGTGAATGTCTTTTTCAACGGCCAGCAGGTGGACATCAACACGGCGGACGCGAATTCCCTGAGCCGCACATTTAAGTGGGATCACAACGACAGCAACTACATCGGCCTGAGTGCGCGGGCCTCGAACTACACGCAGATGGACAACCTGGCCATCCGCAAGCTGCCGTTGGCCGCCGGCGCGGCCATCAATTACGCAATGCAATACGGTTTGTCCGGCACGAACGCTGATTCCGGCGCGGACCCGGACGGCGATGGCGTGAGCAATTTCGCGGAATGGGCGTTTGGCGGCGACCCTGCGGCGGCGGACCCGTTCATCGCCAGCCTGAAAGGCGCGATGCTCACGCCGACGCAGGATTTTCAGTTCACTTATCAGCGCCTCATCAACGCGGCGAATTACGGCTTGCGCTACCGCTATTTCGTATCGGAGGATTTGGCCACGTGGACGGAAACCACCCCCACGCAAATCAGCGCCGCAACCAATGAGGACAAGGACGGCTACGAAATTGTGACCATGCAGCTTCCGGCGTCTTTAATTTCCGGGCAAAGCAAACTGTTTTTGCGCGTGCTTGGAGAACCGGCGAATTAATTGGTTATGAACACAATTTCTTTTTTCAAAGTTTCGCCGGCGAGGAGTTCATTCTTTTTCTGTTTGGCAGCGGTTCTTGGCCTTCCAATGTTGGTTGCAGCGCAATCGGTGGCGCCTGCCGCGAAACCAAACATTGTCTATATCCTGGCCGATGATTTGGGTTATGGAGATGTCAGCGCGTTGAATCCGGGAAATAAAATTAAAACGCCGCAAATCGACAAGCTTATCGCCGAGAGCATGACCTTCACTGAAGCGCATGCTTCCTCGGCGGTCTGCACGCCATCGCGATACAGCATTCTGACGGGTCGCTATAACTGGCGATCGACAATGAAAGAAGGCGTGCTGGGCGGTTTCAGCAAGCCGCTGATTGAGTCGGGGCGGATGACGGTCGCGGATTTGTTGAAGGATCACGGATACGACACGGCCTGTATTGGCAAATGGCATCTGGGCATGGGTTGGACAAGATTGCCGGCGGCGAAAAATGACGCCGATGATGAAGCGAGTTCGGAATCCGGCGCCGGCCAGCGGATTGATTTTACGAAAAATATCAGGAGAGGTCCCACGACGGTTGGTTTCGATTATTTTTTTGGAATCAGCGCCTCTCTGGACATGCCGCCGTATGCCTTCATTGAAGATGATCATGTCACCGCGTTGCCCACGATTTTGAGGGGGCGATTGATCGGGGTCGACGGCAAGCAAACGGGAGTGGGCCCGCAGGTTCCGGGCTTTGAGGCAGTCGACGTGTTGCCGACACTCACGGCCAAAGCGGTGGATTACATCGAACGGCATTCCGGCAGCAACGCCGGCGGGAAACGTTTTTTTCTTTATCTCGCTTTGCCAACCCCGCACACGCCGCTGGCTCCCTCGAAGGAATGGCTGGGTAAAAGCGGGCTGAATGCGTATGCCGATTACGTCATGGAAACGGACGACTGCATCGGGAAGGTGCTGGCCGCCCTGAAAAAAAACAACGTTGCCGGCAACACGTTGGTTGTCCTGGCGAGCGACAATGGCTGTTCGCCCGCGGCAAATTTTCCCTTCCTGCTCGCTCATGGCCATGATCCCAGCGCCGGTCGTCGCGGGTACAAAGCGGATATCTATGACGGCGGCCACCGGATTCCTCTGCTGGTGCGCTGGCCGGGGCGCGTCGCGGCCGGGGCCAGGTGCGATGGATTTGTCTGCCTCGGCGATTTCATGGCCACCTGCGCTGATTTGCTGAAAGCAAAACTGCCGGACAATGCCGGCGAGGACAGCGTCAGTTTTCTTCCTGTGTTATTGAATGAGGCGAAAATCACCGCGCGCCAAGTGCTGGTGGAAAGTTCAATCAATGGTTCTTTCGGCCTGCGCGAAGGCCAATGGAAGCTGGCCCTTTGTCCCGACTCCGGCGGCTGGAGTTTTCCCCGGCCGGGCAAGGACAACACCGACGGCTCGCCTCGATTTCAGCTTTTCGACGTGTCATCCGACCCGGCGGAGAAAACGAATGTCATGAGTCAGCATCTGGAAATTGTCCAGCGATTGGGACGGCTCATGCGGGACTATATCATCAACGGACGAAGCACGCCGGGCGCGCTTCAAAAAAACACGCCGGTCAAGTCATGGCAACAAACGAAGTGGATTGAGGAGTTCGCTCCGGCATCGCACGCGGAGTGAGATCAAACATTGTTGAATGGCGTGCGCAATGTCACCGTCGTTCCCTGGCCGCGCGCGCTGCGTATTTCGGCGCGGCCATCGATTTGTTCCAGCCGGCGTTTTATATTGGTCAAACCATTGCCTTGCGGGGTGACAGAGGCAGTTTCGAAGCCGCATCCGTTGTCTTCCACCTGAACGACCACTTCATTCGCAGAAATAATCACGCGCAGTTGCACCTGTGTCGCACCGGAATGACGGACCGTATTGTTCAAAGCCTCTTTGAACGCGAGGAACAAATGATGTCGTGATTCGGCGGAAACGGGGGCAGACGGTATTTGCGGAGGGATATCCTGACGAAAACGAATGTTGCTGGCGCGGAAAAATTCCTCCGCGAAATAACCGAGATAACCGATCAAGCCGGTAAGCGAATCGTTTTTCGGGTTCACGGCCCAGACAATTTCGTCCAGCGCCACCACCATTTCGCGGGCGCGGCTGCGGACTTGCTGGAGCAGTTCTTTCGCTTCGCTGGCATGGGTTTCTTCGCGATTGGCCAGCGCGCTCAACATGCTGATTTGCGTCAAACTGGTGCCGAGGTCGTCGTGCAGGTCGCGCGCGATGCGTGTGCGCTCGTGTTCCATGGCGTGCTGGCGTTCCGCGCGCTCGAGCTGGCGGCGATACCGCTGGCGTTGAATGAGCGCCGCTGCGATCGCAAATATGGCGAGCGTTGCCAGACCCAGGCCGGCCTTGAACCACCAGGTTTCCCAAAAATTTGGCAAGACGGTGAACGCCAGCGTGTCGCCGTCTTCATTCCAAACGCCGTCACTGTTGCAGGCAGTAACGCGGAAACGGTAGTCGCCCGGGGCGAGCGGGCCGTAATCGATATGCCGCTCGGCACCGGCTGACTGCCATTGGTCATTACCGCCTTCGAGTTTGACGCGGAAGCGCACGCCGTCCGGCGCGACAAAGCTCAACCCGGTGAAACGGAATTGCACATAGTGCCGGCCGGGAGAAATTTTTATGGCCTGCAGTGACTGCGCGGCCTGCAAGGGAACGCCGATATGCGCGGGGAAATTCACTGGCTGGCCGTCCACCAGCATTTCTTCAATGATGACGGTAGGCGCAATCGGATTGGGGACGATCCGGGAAGGGTCCACCGAGGTCACGCCGTCGGCGGTGGAAAACCAGAGCCGACCGTCGCTGGAGCGGAAGCACGAAGGTTGGAAACCGCTGGAGCATTCCAGGGAAGGCAAGCCGTCAAATTCGCCGTACACGCGGCAGGGCAGGCGCGCCGCTTTTCCGTCCGCCATGGACTCCAGATCATTTTTTTTCGCGCGAAAAATTCCGGCGTAAGTCCCGCCCCACAGATAGCCATCATGGCTGTCGAGCAATTGCGAAACATTATTGTCGGGCAGGCCGTCGGATTTCAGGCAGCGGGTGAATCGGCCCTGGTAGAAGCGCAGCAAACCGCCGCCGAGTGTGCCGATCCAGACGGCGCCGTTCGTGTCCGGGAGCACGGCCGAAAACCGCACGGCGGGCCATTCTGCCGGTGGTGTGAAACGGGAAAATTTCCCCTCCGCGTATTTCCAAAGCTCGCCGGGGCCGGTGCCGATCCACAGTGCTCCGTCGCCATCTTCCGCGAGCGCACCGATGGCGTGTGAGTCCACAAACCCGTCGTCGGAACCGAAGGACTTGAATTCGGGGCCGCCATTCGTAAGGCAAAACAGGTTGACCAGCCGGCCAACCCACAACTGTCGCCTGCTGTCGTCGAAAAGAACGCGAATGTCCCACTGGGGTTCGACCTGTCGCGGAATTCCGTCGTCGCCACATTGCAGAAGGCCGTTGTTCAGCGAGCCGATCCAGACGCCGCCTCCGCTTTTGGGACAGACGGTGATACTTTCATTGGGCTGGTTTTTTGGGGCGGGCAGGGGAACGTTTACGAATCGGCCGTTTTGCCAGTGCGCCAATTCACCCGACATGGTACCGACCCAGAGTTCGTTGTTACTGTCCGTGCAAACGGAGCTGACCACTTTGTCCGGCAAACCGTCGACCGGGCCGAACACATGAAAAAGCCGCTCGCGAATCTGCGCAATGCCACCGCCATGCATTCCCACCCAGACATCGCCTTCGGCATCCTGAAACCAACAATCAATGAATCGGCTTGGCAGCCCGTTTTTATCGGTGAGCAGGTGCGAGGTGCCGTCCGCTTTGCAGTGCAGCAACCCTTGCCCGTTGGCGACGAGCCAGGCGTTACCCTGGGCGTCGCCGTGAAGGCTGAAACTGCCGGAAGTGATGTCTTCGAGCAGATGGTCCCCCTTGATTTCAGTGACCCATTTGCCGTTCAACATTTTGCGAATGCGATTCTTTTCCAAAACCCAGAGCCCGCCATCTCCGCTGAAGGAAATTTGAACGACATTTTCCAGCGCGTCGCCGTTGGTCGGCGTGCGGTCGGCGAAAGACTTTCCATTCCAAGCCGCGAGCCGATGCGGCGTCGCGATCCAAAGTTCGCGGTCGGAATCCAAGGCAAGCGAGGTAACATTGGTTGCCAGCAAGCTATTGGTGGCAAACTCGAACTGATTATTGGCAAAACGGCCCAGCCTTTGGTCCAGGGTGATGAACCAAACCGCGCCGTCGCGATCCACAGAGAACGTGTCCGCGTCGGGATCCATCGAGAAAGGCGGATCGAATTTCTCCCATTGGTTGCTCGCGGACAA
This sequence comes from Verrucomicrobiia bacterium, assembly GCA_036272195.1. GTDB lineage: Bacteria > Verrucomicrobiota > Verrucomicrobiia > Limisphaerales > DASXHY01 > DASXHY01. The sequence goes on from DATAZE010000019.1 coordinate 20,576, forward strand.
ATGCAGGCAGGCGAGAGAGCGATATTCGCAGGCAAACAAAACCGCATTGGTTTGGACGCTAACAACATGGTCTACGCGCACCCGAGGTTCGCTGCGCGGTTGGCGGACCAGTGCAAAATCCCCGCCGCGGAACGAGGTGACGGATTCATTTCCCATCATGATCCAAAGCCGCCCATTATCATCCACGTCCAAATGCTCGACCTGAACATCCTTTAGTGTGTCTACATTTTGCTGGTTGAAGGGCACGAAACGGACGCCATCGAACCGCGCCAGTCCGCCGTAGCGGGTGCCGATCCACAGATAGCCGTCGGGCGTCTGGGCGATGCTGGAAACCCAATTCTGCGGCAGCCCGCGCTCGGTTTGCCAGGTGTGAATCAGGTAATCGCTCGCGGTATCGGTTTCGGAAACTTCCGCGGCGGCTGCCGCCTGGACAAAAAGGCAGGAGGCGATCAGGCATGCGGTGGCAAGGCGGTTCATCGGGCTTTTATTGTGCGCCAATGTGGCAACTTGCAGACGAAGCATTCGGCCGTCAACGCGAATGTTGGATGTCATCTCTTTGGACGATTTTCAAACCCGCGACTCTCGGGGAGAATAGGCAAAATTCAGCTGAGTTGCACCTGCAGGACCAATCAGAAACCACATGAAAGTTTGTTTCAGTAACCCCGTCGTCCGCCGTTCAAAAGTCAACCCGTTCAACCTCCCCATGAAAAAAGTAAATTCTATAAGCCTCCTCGCTGTGGCTGCGCTCAATCTTTGTTTCCTGCTGCCGGAGGCGCACGCTGCCGTGCGGACCTGGTCGGGCGCCGGCGGGGACGGGAACTGGAGCACCGCGGCCAATTGGGGTGGCACCGCTCCGGTAAGCGCCGATGTCCTGGTTTTCAGTGGTGTCACACAGCAGAACAACATCGACGATATTGCCAACCTCTCGCTGAACGGGTTGCGGTTCCCGAATGGCGGTTTCACGCTGAACGGGAATCAGTTGGCGTTAAATGGGCCGGTCACAAATTCAGCGGGTTTGAACATTCTCGCGCTGGGCGTAAATGTCAGCGTCCAAAACCCGACCTGGAACATCGCCGCCGGCTCGGAACTGCGCTTCACCGGGCCATTCACCAACAGCACCACGGTCAACCCGCTGGCCACGCTGGGCTTCGGTGGCACGGTGCGGTTCCTGAATAATAATTGCCTGCCCAACCGATTCTTCACATTGACCAGCGGCTCGGTCATTCTTGACGGCTGCACCGTGGCGACGATGGACGGTTTCCGAGTCCAACCGCCGGCCGGCAGCAACGCTGTGTTTCAGATCACCAATAACGCCAGCTTCACCATTGGCAACGGCGGCAACCTGCGTTTGTGCCAGACGGCGACGGGTGGGTCCAGTCGGATGGACGTGGCTTCCGGCGTGCTCAACATTGCCACCAGCAGCGGAGCGGGAGCGGGTGACATTTTTGTGGGCGAAGCGGCGAGCACAGTCACGGTGTTGAATCAGAACGGCGGTCTGGTGGAATTTACAGGCAACGGCAACAACCGCATTGCGTTTGCCAATGCCTCGGCGGCGGCAGATGGCACTTACAACCTGAACGGCGGCGTGCTCTTGACCAAACAGATAGTGCAGGTCACCGCAGGTGCTCCGGGCGGGACGTTCAACTTCAATGGCGGCACGCTGAAGCCGACCACGAGTTCGACAGCATTCTTTACCGGCGTGCAGACGGCGAATATCCAAGCTGGCGGCGCGATCATTGACACGACGAACTTGAACATCACCATCGGCCAGGCGTTGGGCGGGACCGGTTCGCTGACGAAAATCGGCAACGGCATTTTGAGCTTAAGCGGTGGGAACACCTACACCGGCACGACCACGGTCAGCAATGGTACCCTCGCTCTCGTGACCGGAGCCCTCAACGGCGGCGGTGCGGTGGTCGTCGGAGACGGCGCGGCGCTGAGCGTAACGAATTTGGGCGGGCCCATTTCGGTTTCGGGATTGACGCTGGGCGGTTCGGCGACGAATACGCTGCAATTCAGTTTCCCCGGCGGCAATCCGGGTTCCGCTTTTATTGTGGCCGGGACTTTGACCGTTAATAGTTATTCCGCCATCGATATTTCCGGCGCCGGCCTGACCGCCGGATCGTTCCCACTCGTCAATTTCACTACGGCGAGCGGCTTGGCGAATATTCATCTCCGTTCCCTTCCGCCCGGCGTGTCGGCGTCCTTGTCAACTGCGGGTTCAAGCGTGCAGTTGGTAGTTTCCAGCGTGGGCAAGACGCTGGCGTGGTCCGGTTCGGTGGATAACAATTGGGACACCAGCACCCTCAACTGGGCGAACCTCGCCAATGGCAATTCGCCGGCCAGTTACGCCCAGTCCGGCGGCTTCGGGGATCTCGTGACGTTTGACGATACTTTGGCCAGCAATCCGAATGTGAACCTCGCGCTGGCCGTATCGCCGGTGACGATGACGCTCAACAACAACGGAGCGGTCTATACTTTTACCGGTCCCGGCAAAATTACGGGCCCCGGCAACGTCATCAAGGGCGGTTTCCAGTCCGTCACCTTTGGGACGATGAATGATTATTCCGGCGGCACAGTGCTTAACGCCGGCACGATTTACATGGGCGCAGACCAGGTGTTGGGAACTGGTACGGCGACGCTGAATCTCGGGACCCTGGCCAGCGACGGCACGACGCCGCGCACCTTGCCGAATACCGTCGTTCAGAACGCGGACATCGGTGTCATCCTCGGCGACACAGTAAATACCGGCACGCTGACGCTGGCGGGCGTGCTTGATTTCGGCGGGGCGGTGACCCGGACGTTGAATTTTAATAGTGACGTGGTGATATCCGGCTCGATGGCAAACGGCGGCGTCGCCACCAAAACCGGCCCCGGCAGAATGATTATCACGGGCAATTCATCTCAGACCGCCCTCGCTGCGCAACAGCAGGGCGACGTGATTGTCGATGGCGGCCAATTTACCAACTCCAACGGCTGGCGCATGCAAAACTTTTTCCCCGGCACGGATCTGCATTTGATTGTGACCAATGGCGGTGTGTTGTTTGTGGCGAACGGTAACAGCACGGGCAATTTGCGTGTGGGACTCACAGGCGGCGATAACTCCGCAAACAATATCCTCGACATCTCCGGCACGGTGAACCTGATACCGGCCACAGCAGCAGTAAATGCAAACAATGCGGTCGACCTCGGCCAATCCGGCGCGAACGATATTGTCTATTTGCGCACCGGAGGCCTCCTCATGACCCGTGCAATTGTTGGCCAGGCGGCGGGCAACACGGAAGCCCATTTCATGGGCGGCACCATGCGGGCCATTGCGAATGACACTGGATTCATTATTGGCCTGACTAACGCTTTTGTCGAAGACGGCGGGCTGATAGTCGATACCACCAATTTCTCCGTGACCATTCCGCAGGCGCTCCTCGCCTCCGGCAGCGGCGGCCTGACCAAAATTGGCAACGGCACGCTGACCCTGACCGGAACCAACACTTACACGGGCCCAACGGTCGTCAGCGGTGGCAAACTTGTGATGGGGCCGGCCCACGCCTCGCCCGGCAGCGTGACCGTCAACGCGAATTCCACCCTGGCCTTCCTGCAATCGGCAGCACCGGCCACCGTCAATCTTCCGAGCGTGACCATCGGCGACGGCACCAACTCCGCTTTGGAAGCGCAGTTGTCCGTGACCAATGCTCCGACCGCGATCATTACCAATCTGGTTTTGAACGGTTCCGTGGGGGTGAACGTCCTCGGCTCCTTTGGCGTTGGACAATTTCCATTGTTCGGTTACGGGACCATTAGTGGCTCCGGCGGGCTGACGCTCGGCGCGGTTCCGCTCGGCACGGTCGGTTCCATCGTCACCAACACGGCGAACAAGACCATCGACCTGGTGGTAAGTTCCGTCGCCCAAATCGTGTGGAAAGGAAACACCATTGGCGGCAACTGGGACACTATCACGACCAACTGGACGGTGTCGGGCACGCCGGTCGCGTATGCGCAGAATGCGAACGTAATCTTCGATGATTCCGCGAGCACTTTCTCGGTGAACCTCACGACCGCGCTCACCCCCAGCACGATGGTCGTGAGCAACAATGCATCAAGCTATGTGTTCTCCGGCTCCGGCAGCCTTGGCTCCAACATGTCGCTGGAGAAGAATGGCACGAATATGGCCACCATCAGTAGTGCCAACAGCTACACGGGTGGCACGACAATCAAGGCGGGCAAAGTGATGTTGGGCAGTGCAAGGGCGCTCGGGGCTAACACCAGTCCGGTCACGGTGCAAAGCGGAGCGACGCTGGACATCGCCGGTAATGGGCCCGGCTTGCAGCCCATCACCATTGGCGGCAGCGGCACAGATGGCACCGGAGCTCTGGTCAACTCGTCTGGTGACCAAAACGATGCCTTGCGAGCGGTCACACTGTCCTCGAACACAGTCATCCGCGCCAATGCACTAATCGGCATCCGCACCGCTGCGGAAACGGATTTGGGTCTTATCGGCAATGGCTATAAACTCGTTAAGACCGGTGCCGGTGCATTAAATCTCAACGGCGGCGAGGCGGTCACCAATGGAACTACGGTTTGGGACAGCGATTTAGGCGACATAGACATCCAGCAAGGCACGCTGTCCTTCCAGCGGCGCATGACGATGGGCCGGATCACGAATACCGTGACGGTCGAGCCGGGCGCGACATTGCTCCTATTCACACTCAATCAATTTGTGCTGCCTTTGCAAATGAAACCGGTGCTCCTCAACAACGGCACACTGGCCGGCACCGGAACGACCGCCCCGGAAGGCAACACATTTGGTGGCCCCATTACCCTCGCGAGCGGGACCAACTTTATTCAGGCGACCGTGGGGACGACACTGGAGTTGCTGGGCCCGATCGGCGGTGCGGGCAATCTCTTTGAGAATTCCAGCGCCGCAGGCACGGTTCTGCTCGGCGGCACGAATACCTATACCGGCAATACAGTGATCCAGACCGGGATTTTGGCGCTGGAGAATAATGCTTCCATTGCCAATTCATCCGCCATTCTGGTGGGCACCAACACGACCTTGAACCTCACCGCGCTGGCCGTGTCGCCATGGACGCTGGGCGTTGGACAAACGCTCGGCGGTTCCGGCACCGTCACTGGCGGCGTGCTCGCCAATGGCGCGCTCGCACCCGGCGACACCTTGGGCACGCTCACCGTCATCGGCAATCTGACGCTGCACGGCAATGTGTTCATCGACGTTAACAAATCCCTCACACAGTCGAACGATCTCACGATTGTGGGCGGGGCGTTGAACAATACTGGTTCCGGCTCCGTAATCGTGTCGAACCTCGGGCCGACGCTCGCTGTCGGCGATACATTCGTACTCTTCAACCAATCGGTTGTCGGGGGCGACGCGATGACAATTACCGGCGGGGGAGCCAATTGGATTAACCACCTCGCAGTGGACGGCGGCATCACGGTGGATTCCCTTATTGCGACCGGGCCGACCAATCCGGAACCCATCACGACCGTGTCGAGCGGCGGCAATCTAAACTTAAGCTGGCCGACGATTGGCTGGCACTTGCAAGTCCGAACGAACTCGCTCACGGCCGGAAATTGGGTGGACTGGCCGAATTCCACCGCGGTCAATGCGGTGAATATTCCAATCGACACTGCCAATTCCAGCATGTTCTTCAGGCTCGTCTATCCGTGAGGCATCCCTAAAAATATAAACAAGTATCAGAGTGCGCAGCTCTCATCGGCTGCGCACTTCGTTGTTGGGAAAAATGAAAAGGACCATTCAAAATAACGTGAGGCGCACGGCGCATCATTCCCTGCGCGCCGTTTTTGGCGCGCTGTTCGCGGTGATATTTTTCACCGGCTTGCTTTCCTGCTCCGCGGCCGATTCCCGCCCGAACATCGTTCTCATTCTCGGGGATGACCTCGGCTATTCTGACATCGGCTGCTTCGGCTCGGAGATTTTGACGCCGAACATTGACAAGCTGGCGAAGAGCGGCGTGTCGCTCACTCAATTTTACAACCAGGCCCGCTGCTGTCCGACGCGCGCGGCGTTGATGACGGGAAAATATCCACATCAGGTCGGCATCGGTGACATGATTGATGCCTACGCCGCTGCCAATCGGGCGGCGGCGAATAGCCCGGCATATCAGGACCATCTTTCCACCAATTCGTCGACGATGGCCGAGTTGCTGCGCGCGGCCGGGTACCACACGATGATGTGCGGCAAGTGGCATCTCGGCAAACGCCCGGAGGAATGGCCGGTGCATCGCGGCTTCGATCGCTCCTTCGTGCAGATCGACGGAGCAATGAATTATTTCGGCGGTAATTCCAAAGACGGCCCGCGCGCACTCATGGCGCTCGACGATAAAGCATACGTTCCGCCGCACGACGGATTTTATTCCACGGATGCCTTCACGGACCACGCGATCGAATTCCTGGAAGAATCGGCGAAGGACACAAACGCAAAACCGTTCTTTCTATACATGCCTTACAACGCCTCGCATTGGCCGTTGCAAGCGCCGGAAGCGGACATTGAGAAGTATCACGGCAAGTACGACGCGGGTTGGGAGCCGATTCGTGAAGCGCGGCTGAAAAAAATGATTCAACTCGGCATTGTGCCCGCGGGCCAGACCATGTCGCCCATGGACCGCGGCAACGCGAGGCCCTGGGACGAAATTCCCAACGACAAAAAGAAAGAGTGGGCGCGGCGGATGGAAGTGTATGCCGCGCAGACGGAGCATTTGGATCGCGATATTGGGCGGCTGCTGGAGGAAATCAAAAAATTGGGCGTCGAGAAAAACACGGTGGTCATTTTCCTGTCCGACAACGGCGGCGCGGCGGAAGACCCGAACGGCGGGGACAAGTCTGCACCCATAGGCGATCGCGATTCCTTCCGTGGTTACGCGCGCCCTTGGGCGACGGTGAGCAACACTCCGTGGCGGCGGCACAAAGTTACCGCTTACGAAGGCGGCATCAGCACGCCGCTGATTGTTTGCTGGCCTGGCGGAATTGAATCCGGCAAGCAAGGAAAGCTGGTTCGTGAGCCGGCGCACGTGACTGATCTGTTGCCGACGTTTTTGGAACTGGCCGCCGCGAAAAATATTGCCGAAACAAACCAATTAGAGGGCCAAAACATTTTAGCCATGTTGAAAGGAAATGCCGGGAATCCGAACCGCACTTTTTGTTGGGAACATGAGGGTTTCCGGGCCATCCGCGACGGCAAATGGAAACTGGTTGAAGCCGCCGCGCCGAACAGCGCATGGGAGTTGTTTGACATCGAAACTGATCGGACGGAATCGCACGACCTCGCAGCCGGGAAGCCGGAAATCGTCCGTGACCTGACAGCCAAATACAATGCCTGGGCAGTACGATGCGGCGTCATTGATCAGTCCGTTTTGAAGAAACGGACCTCTCAGAATCATCACGACGAATGAAGGTGCCATCTGCTAAAATGGTGGTTTTGTTGTTCACCGCGGTCCTGCCGTTCGAAACCGGATTACAGACAAACGTCGAAGAACATGATTAAAGCGACTATAAACATTTGCAATATTTGGCTCTGTCTTTTCATTTTGGTTCTGGCGCAAGCGCGCAGTCAGGCTGGCACGGCGCCAAACTTCATTGTCATTCTGACGGACGACCAGGGTTGGGGCACGACCTCGGTCATGATGGACCCACTCGTGCCCGAATCCAAAAGTGATTTTTTCAAGACGCCGAACATGGAACGGCTCGCGGCAATGGGAATGAGGTTTTCCGAGGCGTATGCTTCGCACTGCAACTGCTCGCCCAGCCGCGCGTCATTGCAGACTGGCCGTTCTCCCGCCGCACTGCACATCACTGACATCATCGAACGCAATGACGGTCCCATGTATGTCGGCAACAAATTGATTCCGCCGCATCACCTCTCCGAGTTGGGCAAGGGCGACGCGACCATTCCTCAACTGCTTAAAGCCTTTAATCCCGACTACCGCGCCGCGCACTTTGGAAAATGGCATCTGGCCGGCGGCGGACCGCAGAACTACGGCTACGATGTCTCCGACGGCCCCACCGCCAACGGGGCCGGCAACCGGAGGGACAATTTGCCGGATGATCCCAAGAAGATTTTCAGCGTGACGCAGCGGTCAATTGAATTCATGCAGGCACAGGTCAAAGCCGGGCACCCGTTCTATCTGCAGGTGTCGCATTACGCCACACACGAGGCCAACCAATCCCTTGCGGCCACTCGGGAAAAGTTTCGCGAGGCGCCGAAAGGCGCGCGGCACGATAATGTTCCGTTCGCCGCAATGCTGGCTGATTTGGACTCCGGCATCGGCCGATTGCTCGACGCGGTTGCCGCAGCCGGCATCGCGACGAACACCTATATCATCTATACTTCGGATAATGGCAGCATTCCCACCGCCGATCCCGGGAACATCAATGGCCCGGTGCGTGGGTGGAAGGCGTCCGTTTGGGAGGGTGGCATCCGCGTGCCGTTTATTGTTTGCGGTCCAGGGATTAAACCGGGCACGGTGAGCCGCACGCCTATTGTGGGGTATGACATCCTGCCAACCATTTGCGACCTTGCGGGTGCTGTGGCGTGGCCAAAAAAAGTGGAAGGCGGTTCGATGAAATCCGTGCTGCTCGGCGATGGAAAAGCGGCTGTTAAAAGACCGAACGACTTTCTCGTTTTTCATTGGCCGCATTACCAGCATGGAAAGCACAGCGTGCCGGATTCAACGATCCTTGCTGATGGTTGGAAACTGCATTACTGGTGGGAAAACGGCCGCGTGCAATTGTTTCATCTCGACCAGGACCTGGGCGAATCAAAGGATTTGGCGGCCGAAGAATCGAGCCGCGCGGCGCGCATGAAGGAAACACTGACAAATTATCTTGCCGCCGTGGAAGCGCAATTGCCCGTGCCGAACCCAAATTACAATCCCTCCACCGACCCCGCTCTCAAAGGTGGGACGGGCGACCACGAATAAATACTCACCCAATCATTTCAGATACTTCACAATCGCTTCCGAACGCGACCGCACGTGGAGCTTTTCGTAAATGTGGCGCAGGTGGGTGCGGACGGTGGGAACGCTGATTTGCAATTTGTCCGCCAGTTCTTTATTGGCGAAACCCTGCGACAGCAACGTGAGAATTTCCTTTTCGCGCTCCGTCAGGGCGGTCGTATCCAGGCCTTTGGGCACCGGTTCGTGGAAGGAGCGCACCACGCGATAGGCGATTTGGCTGCTCATCGGCGCGCCGCCTTCACGCGCGTTCCGGATGGCCTCCAGCACTTCATCCGGTTCCGCGCGCTTGAGCAGGTAGCCGCTCGCCCCGGCTTTGAGGGCTTGAAAAATATGCTCGCTGTCTTCGTAAACCGTCAGCACGATGACTTGCGTTTCGGGCAGAAGCGCCTTCAACCGCCGGATGCATTCCGTGCCGGGCATTTGCGGTAGATTTAAATCCATCAGCACCACCTGAGGCCTGAGTTGCGGAAGTTTTTGAAGCGCTTCCTCACCAGTGGCGCAGCCGGCCAGGCACTGCATTCCCTTTGCGTAGGCCACCAGTTTCGTGAGCGACTTGCGCAGGAGCGCGTCGTCCTCAACAATTCCAACAGTCACATTCATTCGTATGCTATTTCAGCGAATCTCTTCAGCGTTGTCCAAACGATAGTGGGCGCGGGCGCCTCGCTCGTGACAGTTAAAACGCAGGGGCAAAACGATTATACTACCCGAAATCGCCCTCCCAAAATCGTCCAGCGGCTTCATTGTTCAACGTGGGGATTCTCGAAGATTCTCCGGATGCAAATCAATCATCAGACAACGTGGACTCCTTCCCGATTTGTGGGGCCGGAACAATCGGTCTTTCCCTCGGAAGGGTATCGAAAGGCACGACCTGGCAGCGCTTGGCCCAGGCGTCATAGAAATCGGACAGCTCTTTGACTTTGTCGGGATGACTGGCCGCAAGATTGTTTTGTTCAGTTCGATCCGCAACGACATCGTAGAGTTCCCATGACTGTCGTTGCCGGGCCACGAGTTTCCATTGCTCAAGGCGCACGGCGCGATTTCCTTCGTGTTCCCAGAATATGGGGGTGGTCCGCGGCCGGTTTTTTCCTTCAAAGATCGGCAACAGGCTGCTTCCTTCCAACGGCTGAATCGGCTGGCCTTCGTAGTTGGCCGGGTGTTTCGCTCCTGCAATGTCAACCAAAGTAGCCATGATGTCGGTGACGTGCCCAAGCTGGCCCGACAAGGTCGCGGTATTTTGAATCACCGCCGGCCAGCGCGCGATGAAAGGCGAGGCGATGCCGCCTTCGAAGGTGAAATGTTTATAGAGCAAAAACGGTGTGTCGCTCACGTTCGCCCACGGCACACCGTAGCTTTGCCAGACATTGTCCGGCCCGGCAAAAACCGAATGGTTGCCGTTGCCGACCGTGACGTGCCTTCCGTCGCGCGTGTGGCTGGGGACGTCGTACCATCCTGGTTGGATGACTTCGGCGCACGCGCCGTTGTCGGAAAAGAAAATCACCAGCGTGTTGGTTTCAATGTGTTTTTCCCTGAGCGCTTCGAGAACTTTTCCGACGCCGGCATCGAGATGCTCGACCATCGCGGCGTAGGTGGCCATGCGATTGGCCTCCCATTTCTTGTCCGGTACATTTTCCCAGGCGGACACGCGCGGATCTCGCGGCGACAACGGCCATTTTTTATCAATGATCCCCATTTGGATCTGGCGTTGATAGCGGTTGGTGCGGATGGCATCCCAGCCGGCGAGATACGTTTGCCGGTATTTGGCAATGTCCTGCTCCGGGGCCTGCAACGGCCAATGCGGGGCTGAGTAGGCGAGATAAAGGAAAAAGGGCTTGTCGCCGTTCGCGAGACGATCGATGTCAGCCACGGCATGTTCCGTGAGTACGTCGGTATAATAAAAATTTGTTTTCACCGTGGAAACGGGCGTGTTGCCACTCACCAGTGAGAACGGATCGTAATAGCTGGTTACGCCGTGAATCGTTCCGAAGTAATCTTCGAAGCCCCGTTGCATGGGCCAGCTGTCCTGGTCATCCCAAAACGGTTCGGTTGTTTCATGATTCAATTGTTTTTTTCCGTCGAAATAGATGTGCGACATGTGCCACTTGCCGACCATGGCTGTGTGATAATTCGCCCGGCGCAATTCCTCCGCAATCGTCAGGCAGTTCCGGTTCAACTCGCCGTGATAACCAGGCAGTCCGCGATCCTCCATCATGTTGCCGATGCCGGCTTCCTGCGAATACAACCCCGTTAGCAACGCCGCCCGGGACGGGCAGCATCGCGGCGTGGTATAGAATTGCGTCATCCTGAGACCTTGGGAAGCGAGGTGGTCGAGATTGGGCGTGGAAATCTCCGAGCCAAAACAACCGAGATCGGAAAACCCCATGTCGTCCGCCAGAATTAAAATTACATTGGGCTGCGGAGCAGTAGCCGCGGCGGCGCAGCTTCCCGTCAGCCCGAACAGAAAGGCCAGGATCAAAAGCCGTTCCCAAGGGGACAAAAATCCTGCTAAATATTTGCGAATCATAATTATCAGTATCCGCTCAGACTAAAGCGCGCGGTTGGTGGCTACAATCGTCCAAACCGATGACTGTTTGGCATTGAACCGAAAGCGTCCGAGCTCGTGACCCCGTAAATATTCCGAAAAGTCAAAGTTGTCGCGGGTTCGTTTTATCAACGATTCTGTCGTTGCGCATGGTGTTCGTGAAGTTTTAATTGCGGCAGCCAATTGCGTTTCATCAAGTCGCGCCTGAGTAATTTGGGGCTTTTATCGAGTTGTTACCGAGTCAAAAAGTTGCTGGCACTTGGGGTCTGTGAACTTAGTAACTTCTTATCCAAATAAGGTTTGGATTGGAGGCGAGGGTCGGAATCGAACCAGCCCGTATCGAGAAAAAATCATTTGCCAATTTGGGAATCCGACTCGACAAAGATGCGCAGGAGCCTGGTCGGCTTATTTCTACAAGTTGCCCAAAGTTGTCTAAAAATTGCCTATTGCGCCAGATTGTCTGCCATTCCTTCCCAATGGAGATATTGTGCCTCGAGGCGATAAAACCCCTTATTTCATGCCTATTTCCCAAGAAGAGAAATGGTGGGTTGGGAGGGACTCGAACCCTCGACCAATGCCTTAAAAGGGCACTGCTCTACCAACTGAGCTACCAACCCACTATGAGAGTTGAACGTCGCCGGGAAGTGCCGGCAATTCAGAGCGTTGAAAAGTAATCAACCGAGGGTTGTCGCGCAACTCCAATTGTGCACATCTCATTTTTTCATCCGAAGTAGCGCCTTACCCCATGGATTGCGCGCCCCGCCGCCGTATCTTGCTTCGTTAAGATGTCGTATTTGAAGATGAAGTTTTTCGCTTTCGCCGCCGCCATTGTCATGCTGGCGGGCTGCACGCAAACTCCTCAATTTCAGGGGGCCGCAGTCGATAACGACCAGAATGTGCTCACCGGCGGACCCATTACCGGCATTACGATTGATGATCTACCGGATCGTGTGAAGGGCGCGCTCAAAAAACGCGTGCCTGGCGCTGAGATCGCCAGCATCGTCCGGACGCGGCTCCAGCGCCACGCTATTTACGAGATATCCTTCATCGATGCGGACACGTATTCCCCACTTCGTTTGCGGGACGACGGTCAAACCCTGCTCGAACAAATCACGGAGCAAAAATGAAAATTCATTCGTTTTGGATAGTCGCGGTGGCATGCGCCATGTGCGGTTGCGCCAGTAACCAGCCGTTTGTCACCTATGATGAACCGCTCATTTCGCCGGGTGGGGAATTTTCCAAACTTCCGCCAGCGGTGCAAAACTCTGTGCGCGCCGAAGCGGGCTCTGCGGAAATCCGGAATATTTCCAAAGCATACCACGGCACGGCGATTGTTTATGAAATCACCTTCAAAAATCGTGACGTGTTCCCGCCGCTTTACCTTGCCCCCGATGGCAGTGTGCTCACTCCGGATATGCGAGTAGCCGTGGGTGCCACGGAGGATACGATTGAAGCGGCTACGGGAAGCGCTGTCAGCAGTGTCAAACTCGATGATCTGCCGCCAAACGTCGTCGATACCATCCGCCATTCAGCGCCGACGGCTGAATTGGACACCATTTCCCGGCTGACTTCAGGCTCGGATATTTTTTACGAAGTGACCTTCAAAGATCCCGCGAGCCATGCGCGATTGCTCATTCGCGACGATGGAAGACTGCTAAAATAAGCGGCTGCGGGCGGGTCAATCTTTCCAAACGCCCATTTCACGGAGTTGTCGTGTCACAACACCGGCCCAATCCCGGTTAGCTGCGGGGCTAGCCGGGCTGGGGTGGAGGATTCGCCCGAGCCTGACCGGGCCATTGGGAAAAACCTGCTCTGCGCGTTTGGCCGCGAAGTCACCTATTCCCACCAGCCATTCGGGTTCCAAAATACGCACGGCTTCACGCAGGTGTTCATCGCACGCTTTCAAGAGCGCGGCGCGCTCGGCAGTGGGCAGTTTATCCGGCGTGCGATTGCGCCCGGTGCTTTCAATGAAAGCAAGCGGGCAATAATTCATGACCAGATGCTCTTTGGAAAATTCTTTTGCCGATTGAAAGCTTTTCGCGAACAGTCCCCATAATCGCTGGCCGCTGACTTCGCAGCGCGGGCAATCAAAACCCAACACGGGCCGTTTGGGATGCTCCGCAGCAGGCCGGCCGATTTTTTCCTCGATCCCGAGCCAGTCGCGCACGGCAGTGATTTCTCCGAACGGCACGCCGGTTTGCGCCATGCCGAAGGGACCGGGATTCATCCCCAGAAAAATAACACGCTTGCCCGCGCCGCCGTACTGGCGCAGGTAAGCTTCATGCGCAGACCAGGCATATTCCAGCGGATTGTAAACGTAAGCCACAGGCGGCGCGAAACGCAGTTTGCCAACTGCGTCGCGGAGACGTTTTGCGGAATCAATGAGCCGTCGGTTACTCACTGGCACTCCCCATGAAATTTGTAGCCGCCGACGCAAGAAGGCTCATGCTGTTTCTGTGCAGAAGAAGTTAAGGCCTCGTTAAATCGGCTGGTACGATTCAGCAGTTCTCTTGGGGGAAAATCTCATCCCGGCGAGATCGACTAATCTGCCCAGAGCCTAATGCCGCGGCTCGCTCTCGCGGGGCCGATGCAACTGGCGCAGTGCGCGCTGAAGACTCTGAATTTCGCGCTCATCATCGATCTTCTGGCGTTCGGCGAGTTCCAGCGTTTCGAGCACTTCCTCCATCTCATCGAGCGAGTGTTTGAGCTCCTCGATGATTCGATTCACCTGCTCGATGGCGTCCGTAATTGCAGGCGTTTTGTGCGCCGGTTCCGGATGCGGATGCGACTGAGGTTGATGGTCCTCTTGGCGCTCCTCGGCCTCTTCGATCGCTGCGGGAGAGGATTCGTGAACGGCTGCCGGCGCGCCGGCCTCGCCCGCCGCCGGCGGCAAAGATTCTCGCGGCTCGCGACGCCGGGGATGGCGGCGACCGCCGCGGCGGGAACGGCGGCGGCCACGTGGGGCGGCGGCATCGGGTTGTGCGGCGGCGCTTTTATCAGCTTCGTCAGGCGACATAAGCACAGGTTGCCCCGAGGCCGTTAAATTGCAAAGGAATTTTAAAAGGGCTTTCCGGCCCGGCGCATCTTAAGGCATGTTGTCCCAAGCCGCTTGAATGTTGCCGAAGGTTTGTTCTTCGTCCTCGTCCCCGACTTTTTGGATTTCGAGGCAGACGAGCGGGACTGATTCTTCGGCGGCGGATTTGTCGAGCCGGGCATCTTCCAAACCGTGGAAAAAGCGCAAGCATTCCATCGTCCCTGCGGGACGAAGAAGTTGTTCTCGCATACATAACAGCCACGTTGTGGCTGGCTAATTTCCAGCGTCGCTTCGCGACAACTCAATGGTTTCTAAAAAGCGAAACCGTTTCGCATTTCCAAAAAGTGGGCCAATGACACCGCTCAGGCGGCTATAAAATACCGCCACGCGAGGTTCGAGCACTTTCTTCGTGTTGACTCAAAACGTCAAAAACTCCCGTGTTTTCAATAGGAAAGACGAGATCCCCGAGGAAATTTTGTTTTCGCCGAAAACCTTACCGTAAGTTTTTCCGCGAAAGTGAAAAATGGTAAAACGGCAAAATGAAATTCGAAGAATGGATGTGCCATTACGTAGGACAGGCATCTTGCCCGCCGCGCCAAAGCGCAGCGAAGGCGGGCCTGTCTCCATCTTCTTTCCCATCTGCGTCCACTTGCCGCACCGAAGTACAACGAAGTCGGGTCCGCGTTCATCTGCGGTTAAAAGAATGCCGCGTGTGGCTCCTCGAACTTCGCCGAAGAGTTGAAACGCTTGTCCACCCCCGACCGATTGCGCCGAGCGCTTCAAATGCCTCAACCGCCTTTCCGTGGAGTTCTGCCGCGTCCATCATTCCCGCAACCGTGGGCTGGAAATCGGTCTTTTCCACGCGGAGGCGCAAGGTCATTCCACCCCCTTCCACCGGAGTTTGCCGCCAATCGGAGCTTCTCGGGCCTTTTCGGACAAAAGACCTATGGGGGGAGGGGGCAGTCGCCCAAATGAAACCTTCCCGTAAATACTTTGTGCGACTCTCTGCGGACTCATCGCAATGCAGGATTTTGTTTACCCATTTAACGGATTTAACTCATTTAACGGTTCCGACTTGTCGGACCAAATTACTTTCTCATAGACGCGAACTTTTCACTGGGTCACATTGTCTATCTAACATGAACAAAGTTTCTCGCGGCGATTTGTGGGCAAAATGGGTTTCTCTTCTGACCGTGTTTTTCTCCGTTGCCGCTTCTCAGGCGCAAACGAACGTCAATCCTATTGTGGTCACCAATCTGCCAGCCGCACCCCGGCGGCCGAGCATCGTCTTGATTCTCGCGGATAACATTGGTTACGGCGATCTCAGTTGTTATGGCCAGGCGAAAATTAAAACCCCGAACCTCGACAAACTTGCGAGCGAAGGGATCCGTTTCACGAGTTATTACGCCGGCAGCCCACAGGATGAAGCGTCCCGGGCGTCGCTATTGACCGGCCTGGAACCGTCCCACGTCGGCGCGAGTTTCAGCCACCCGCTGCCGATGGATGCGCTGACGATTGCGACGTTGCTCAATGAAATCGGCTACCACACCGGTTTGATTGGCGAATGGAACCTGGGCGACACCGCGCCCGTTGAGCCCAACACGAAAGGATTTCAGGAGTTTGCCGGTTTTCTGAGCCAGGCTCACGCGCGCGATTATTTTACCGGAAATATTTATCGGCAGGACACCACCACCGGTTCGAATCGCCTGGAAACCCTGATGGGAAATTGGGGCGGTACGCATGGCGTTTACGTTCCGGACCTGCTCGGTGATGCGTCCGCTAATTTCCTCCGCCTTAACGCGCCGGATCGCTTCAATCGTCATCGCGCACTCTTTTTGTGCCTCGCTTATCCGATTCCGCACAATGGAACGCTGCCAAAAGATTCGCCTTACTCCAGTGAATCCTGGCCGCAGCCGGCCAAAGACCGCGCCGGAATGATCGCCCGCATGGATGATAGCATTGGGCGGGTTCTCTCCGAATTGGCGAACCAGAAGGCGGACGCTAATACGGTGGTTATTTTTACGAGCATCGGCGGTCCACAGCCGGAGGGCGGGATGGACCCGAAATTTTTTGATAGTGCAGGGCCGTTGCGTGGGCAGGCGGGCAGTCTTTACGAAGGCGGCATCCGCGTCCCGATGATTATTCGCTGGCCGGCAGGAATCAAACCAGGGCAGGTAAGTGATATTCCGTGGGCGGCGTGGGATTTGTTGCCGACGGCTTTGGATATCGCGCTCATGAAACCGCCGGAGAAAACCGACGGCATTTCCATGGTTCCAGTGCTCACCGGCAAGGGCAAAGTGAAAAAGCATGAAGATTTTTATTGGGGATCGGACGAAAGCGACGGGCAACAGGCGGCCCGGATGGGTGATTGGAAAATTATTCGCAACGGGACCAATGCGCCCGCTCTTTATAATTTGAAAAAGGACATCGGCGAGAAGGAGGATGTGGCCGGAAAAAATCCTGATGTGCTGAAGAGGATGAAAACTCTTTTGGACAGAGCCACAAAATGACGCGTCCCGCTTTGTTCAATGCCCTTTCACAGTCCCGGTGGAATTTGTTCCGCCCGGACTTTCCGCGCCGCCAACTGCGGCTCTTGGCTGCAAAATGTCCCGCACGGCGATGAGCGGTTCCCTGGCTGCCTTGGCAGTCTCGGTTCCTTGACCGGTAGGAGCCACGCCCGCGCCGTAGGAATAAACCATCTCGCTGCCGTACCAGCCCTGGAAAAGGGTGATTCCCAGCACCAGGAAAGCCGCGACCAGATAGGAGGTGTTAATAGTCATTTGTCCGCGATGCCAGATGAGCCAGCGCCATGCCGCCAAAACGACGAGGCAGCCTCCCAGCACCCAGCCAAGGGTCATGTGCAAGTCCACAAACTGGTCGGTCTCCGGCCCGAGCGAGGCGCGGTCCATGTCCACGTAACCGGCGGCGATGGCCAGGGCAGCGCCGACGAGGCTGGCAATCAAAGACCAAAATCCTACCGTGCGAAAAGCCGCGCGTCGCGATTCAGATTTCGACAGCCGCGCGACAAGGTCCGCGATTACCGATAACAAAATGAATGCGATGGGCAGATGCACCAACGCTGGATGAACGGGCAAAAAATTCATGGGCCGACCAAAACAAAGTTCCTCCCTAAGAACGGTCGAATTGTCCGATGGGTCAAATGGGGGAAATCCCTCTGTGGGACGTTCCGCGAGTGAATTTTTTTCGGGGATGCGGAAAGGCGAGGGGAAAATTATAAGGAAAGCAGAAATTCAGGAATCTGCACAAAAGATGACGCCGATTAACGTCGGCGGCTACGTGAGCGTTTCTGTGACTAAAATCCTGTTACTTTCCGGGCAGAGTTTGAAATGCCGGCAGGGCGCGCAGGGCGGCCGAAGCTTCCCGGTTAAACCACATGTCGAACGCCTCGGCCTCGCGCCGTTGGTGGACAACTTTGCTGAACTCCGGCAGCTGCGTCTTCATTTTTGCCTGGTCTACAGGCAGGCGCTCGCGGACGTGCACCACAAAGCCGCCGTCGCGAGTGGGGGTGAACCCGCTTAGTTTTCCAACCGGCGTGCCGAAAGAGACTTCTTTAAACGTCGTCGGTTCAACCATATCTTCAATCTTTCCCAAGGTTTCCGTATTCAGCGAAAACGGCGGTACTTCGATCGGGTCGACTCTGGAGGCAGCGGCTACGGTGGAGAAGGTTTTCCCGTGTGCCAACTCGTTGGTGGCCGTTTGGGCAAACACGCGCCCGTTCATTTGCGCCAGTCGCATGGCCTGGACGTTTTTATAATCCGCAGTCACACGGCTGTGGATTTCAGCGAGCGGCGGAATGCGGCTGGGAGTCGATTTATCATACGCAAGAATGTAAACGCCGTCCGTGCCGCGGATGGGCTCTTGTGCGAGCGGTTCCTGCGGCGGAAGGAGATTGAACAATTCGGCGACCGGGTAGCCCGATCCGAGATGCAGGTCTGAAGGCCCATACTCCTTGTCGAAAGGCTTGGATACTTTGACTTCGAGCCCTTTTTCCCGGGCCAGCGCGTTCAGGTTCGTCGGATTGAACGCCCCTTTGGCCACTAATTCATTCTGGAACGAAATCGCTTTCGTGTAGGCGTTTGAAAGAGCGGTTTCCTGAATGAACAATTCGCGAATTTTGGCCCTCGCTTCCTCGGGCGTTTTGCCGAAGCGCATTCCATTGGTGCCGAGCCGGGTAAGGGCTTCTTCAGCCTCCCGGTTCAGGTTGGTGACGCCAATCTTTTGCTCTGCCTCCGACAGGAGATTGGTCACGTTAAACAGGACATAGCTAACCTGCATCTGTTCCGGCTCGCGGTACTCCGCTTGTTGGTTGGTGTAAAACTGTGCCAGCGATTCCGGCGTCGGCTCCGGGATTTTGTCGAGATAATTTGACGCAGTGAAGAAAACGGCGTCGGCTGCGAGTTCCTGGTATTCGTGCACGTAAAGAGATTGAATCTCCGCCGGCGTTACGAGTTGGCCGTTCACTCCCACCACAGATGCCAATTGTTGAATGGAAAGATAATGTTCCAAAAAGCGCTGAAAATCTTCTGCCGTGATGCCGTGCGGCTTAAGTTGCTCGAGGAGCGCGTCGAGCGGGATGGCCTGCCCGTTGCCGAATTGGCGCAAGATGATGTTCGCGAACTGCGCCACCGTGTCGTTATCGGTATGGATGTTGTATTGCTCCAGCCTTTGAATCAGGAACAGGCGATAATAGGCCTCACGATTCAGGTCAAAATTGGAATGTGCCGCGTTATCCGGCCATTCGTGCGTTCGCACCAGGTATTGCAGAGTCGCTTCGCTTTCGGCGTTCCGGAATTCTGTTTCCGTGATCACGTGGCCTTCGAGCGTGCCGAAGTTTCCCGACGACCGCTGGCCGTTGCCTGATTTGCCAAGTTGGTTCTGCCAGGTGATCATGCCGATTACCATCACGGCGATGATGACGAACCAGAGCCATGATTGATGCTTACGAATGGTTCCAAACATAATATAAAGGGGTCGCAAGCTACCCGGCTTCGACCATTGCGGTCAAACGCAAAAATTGCGCAAATTGTGCGGCAAGTGAGCGCGGTTGTTTCGGAGCCGAGCCGTCCCTGGACGATCAACGTGGTTATTTCCGCGGGTCACTGTCATAGTTGGCCTTCTGTTTGTAGTTCCGTATTCACACTGCGGGGGTAAAAATTGCGTCGAACCGCCTAAAGGCTGAACTACAAATGGGGCAGCGTCCAGATAGGGCCGGTCATTATTTTTCGGCCAGTTGCCGCTTGCCACCTTTGGTGGTTTTTGCCACGCTGACGCCCATGTTGAAGAAAATTTTGCCGTTTTTGCTATTACCGCTGCTGGCAGGTTGCGCGACTGAAATCACCAACCTGACGCCTCGCCAGCAAACACGTAATCCCAATAACCTCTACCCCGTGGAAGTAGCGTTTAGCTCGCACCAGCAAAATGTGCGCTGGGACACCGTCAAACCGACCGTGATTGTCAACGGCCAGCCTTTCGAAATGCATCCGACCCAATTGATGACCAATCGCTGGGAAGGCCTCGTGCCCGCACCCTCCGGAGCCTCCGCAGTCAAGTATCATTACCGTGTCGATTTCAACGTCAATGGCTTCGGCAAAGTGAGCGCCGAAAACGCCGTGTCGCCTGATTTCATGCTGAAAATTCTCGATCAGCAATAGGCTGACGTCATTCTCTTGAATTTCGAAGCCGCGTTTGAAAAAACGCGGCTTTTTTATTTTCAAGCGGGAGAGGTAAGAGAAAAGTTCCAAACTCCAAGGACTGGGTATGAGCTAATATTGTTACCTATGTTCTGACTGCACCTTCTGGAACTTGGAACTTTCTATTCCACCTCCTTCCTCGACAAATCGCTTTCCCCGCGCAACACTCCGGCGCGATGGCGACCGAATCCGATTCACCATTCGACCAGCTTTTGAAGGAATACAGCCTGGTCTTTCGCGAGTTTGACGACCTTACGCTCGCGCGCTGGCTCGCGCAAACCCTCGGCCAGCTCCAAGGCAAAGTGTGGCGCAGCACGCATCCGTTGCTCGGCGCGTATCGGCTCGGAGCGCAAATCGGCCATGAGCGGCAGATTTGGTTCAAACGCCTCGCCACTCCACCGCCGGCCTATCTCGAATCGCACTGCTGCCGCGCGCCTACGTTGCCGTTGCTGACGCGGGACGTGCGCGAGACGGGCCTGATTTGCCAGCATTGCAGTGACACGCTTGTTCCCTTCGATGAAATCCCGGAAGCGGTTCGAGGCGAACTGGACCATTGGGCATTGCAATACGCCCCCATCCACGCCGTCGCGCATTGGGATGATCGCCAGCGCAAGAGCGCGGGTAATTTTGACCGCGCCTTTGAGCAAGCCGCGCGGGAAGCCGAGGCACTGCTTATCCGTGCCGGCGGCCAGCTTGCGCCGAAATTGTTGGAATTTTATCCCGCCATCGTCTGGGAAGACCAGGACGAATGCCTGGAAGTGCGCCCGGAGGACATTCTTATTTAGGATTTTGGATTTTGAATTTACGATTTAAGATAAGCGCGTGAGCAACGGCTCCGGCTCGTAAATCATAAATCGTAAATTAGAGAATGAAATGGTTTTTCAAATGGGCTTTCCGAATCGTCGTGCTGTGCATCGTCTTGGTGGTGCTGCTGCTCGTGTTCAAGGACTCGATTCTACGGATGGTGGCCGAGCACCAGATTCGCGCCGAGACGGGGATGGATGTGAAAATTGGGCGATTTTCTTCCGGACTGTTCTCGCCTGTGATCACGATTGAAAACCTCAAGCTCTACAATACGCCTGAATTTGGCGGCACGGAGTTTCTCATCATACCCGAACTGCACGTCGAATTTGACGCCGACGCGCTGGCGCAACAAAAAGTGCGGATTAAATTAATGCGTTTCAATCTTAGTGAACTAGACGTTGTGAAAAACCAGGCCGGCCAAACCAATCTCGTGACGATGCTGGCCAAAATGCCCAAGGGGAAAATTGCGCCGCATGGCGTCCATGTGGGTGGAAAAAAATTCGAGTTTGAAAGCATCGACGTGCTCAATCTTTCCCTCGGTCGCACTCGCTTTATCGATTTAAAAAATCACAACAACGATCGTGAAGTCGCCATCAATATGGACAACCAGGTGTTTAACAATGTTAAAACAGAGGGCGACGTTTATGGCATTATGCTGCTGATTTGGCTGCGCAGCGGCGGCGCTTCCTTCATCAAACCCGGCGACATAGCCAATGATTTCCTGAATCGAAAGCCACACGGTATACACAAGCAAATTGAGCGGCCTGCTTCACCGGCGAAGACGAATTGATTTCTTCCGGGAAGACATGGTCGGTGGCGGATTGCTCCGGAGGTGCAAAGGAAATTAGCTAGGGACAGCGACCGCTGGCATGGTACTGTATCCGGTCTATCTCCAAAGCACGATCAGTCCATTTTCCGCTTTTTTACCTGCGAATCCGGGCTTAGGTTCTGCGGATGGATAAAGATCAGGTTGCGGAAATTCTCGTCGGCATCGGGACGTTGCTGGAATTGAAGGGTGAAAATCCCTTTAAAACGCGCGCTTATTTCAATGCCGCACGCGCCCTCGAAGCCATTAATGAGCCGCTTGCCAAACTCGTCGCCGAAAATCGGCTTGGCGAAATCAATGGCGTTGGCGAGGCGCTTCAGAAAAAAATCACTGAACTGGTCACGACCGGCAAGCTGGTTTATTACGAAGATTTAAAAGCCTCCGTCCCGCCCGGCCTGCTCGCGATGATGGACATTCCTGGAGTCGGTCCAAAAAAAATCAAGGTGCTGCACGATGAATTGGGCATCGCCAGCGTGGAGGAATTGGAAAAGGCCTGCCAGGATGGCCGCGTCGCGAAACTCAAAGGTTTCGGTGAGAAGACCGCGGTGAACATTTGCGAAGGCATCAATCGCCGGCGCTCGTATGCCTCGAAACATCTTCTGGACGATGCGTTGCTGGCCGCCGAATCCGTGCTCGATGATTTGCGTTCGCATCCCGACGTGATCCGGTCCAGCGAGGCCGGCAGTTTGCGTCGCCGCAAGGAAATCATCGGCGACATCGACCTGCTGGTTTCATCGAAAGATCCGGCGAGCGTGATTGATTTTTTCACGCGCCGGCCTGGCATTTTGAACGTGATTGCCAAAGGTGACACCAAGGCCAGCGTGTTGCTCGAAGGAGGCATTCAGTCCGATCTGCGCGTGGTAAGCGACGCCGAGTTTCCGTTTGCGCTGATGTATTTCACGGGCAACAAGGAGCATAATATCGTGATGCGCCAGCGCGCGATTCAACGCGGCTTGCGGCTCAACGAATACGGACTGTTTCGCTCGAAGGAGGAAACGCGCGACCCGAAGTTGCTGGTCAAATGCAGCACGGAGGAGGAAATTTTCCAGCAGCTTGGCCTGAATTACGTTCCGCCCGAATGCCGTGAAGACACGGGAGAATTCGCGCTGGCGGAGAAGGAGCCGTTCCCGCGCCTGATCCAATGGAACGATTTGAAAGGTTCACTGCACAATCATTCGACGTGGAGCGACGGCCGCATGACCATCGAGCAAATCGCGAAGGCCATGCGCGAACTGGGCTTGTCGTATTGGGCCATCACCGACCACTCCAAATCCTCGGTGCAGGCCAATGGTCTTGACACCACGCGCCTGCGGCAGCAGCTCAAGGAAATCAAGGCCATCAATCAGCAATTGGCGGACGAAGGGATTGATTTCCGCCTGCTCACTGGCACGGAGGTAGATATTTTAGCCGAGGGTAAATTGGATTTTCCGGACGACCTGCTTTCGGATCTGGATGTGGTTGTCGCGAGCGCGCATCAACGGCTGGCTTTGGATGAAGTGCAAAATACGAAACGCATTATTCGCGCGGCGGAAAATAAATACGTTCACATCCTCGGCCATCTCACGGGGCGGCTATTGCTCGAACGCGACTCGCAAAAAATGAATGTGCACGAAGTCATCGATGCCTGCGCGGCCACTGGCACGTGGATCGAACTCAATGCCACTCCCGACCGGCTCGATATGGACTGGCGTCATTGGCAATACGCCAAAAGCAAAGGCGTGAAGTGCGTTATCAATTGCGACGCGCATCGTTTCGAACACGCGGGCTATCTGCGGCTCGGTGCGGACGTTGCGCGCAAAGGCTGGCTGACGAAGGCGGATGTGATGAATACCTTGCCGCTGCCGAAGCTGCTGAAGGAATTGAAGAAAAAGCGGAGTTAAAACGTAGTCGTGCACGTGAGCATGACGCCGATTGATGTCAGTGGCTACGAATGGGTTAAAGCGCGCGCTGCAAAATTTCTCCTAATTCAGCCTCAGTGAGTTTGATTGGATTTGCTTTCATGCTGCTGGCGTTCATCGCGTTTTTCACGATTTCACCGACGTGCTCTGGTTTGATCCCGTGCGCGCCGAGGCGGGGGATTTTGAAGTCGCTTACCAATTGCCGAATCCATTCGATGCCTACATATGCGGTGGCGCGATTGTTCCCGGTGAGCAATTGCGCGATATGATTATAACGTCCAACCGCGAGGCTTTCGTTGTCGCGTGCGCGCAAAGCGCGCTGGTTCATTTCCATCACGTCCGCCAATAACGCAGCGCAAATTTCTCCGTGGGGCGCGGAAAACATCCCGCCGATGGGGCCGGCGAAACCGTGCACGGCGCCGAGTCCTGCGTTCGCGAGGGCCATTCCGCCAAAAAGGCTTGCCGCGGCCATATCCGCACGAGCGTTTGGATTCTGGCCGTTTTCGACGGCATGCCGAAATGATCGTGCCACGAGCCGTATGCCCTCGCGGCAGAGCGCGTCGGTCATCGGGTTGGCGCGCAGGCAAACATACGGCTCGATCAACTGCGTGAGCGCGTCCAGACCAGTGTTCGCCGTAATGCCTGGGGGAAGATCGTAGGTGAGTTCCGGGTCCACCAAGGCAATCGCCGGCAACATGTGCGGGCTGCGCAAGCTAACTTTGAGGCGATGCTCCGACGAGGCGAGGACGGCGTTGCGCGTGACCTCGGAACCGGTGCCGGCAGTGGTGGGAATGGCCATGAACCGCGCCGGATGTTTCGTGAGCGCCTTACCCTGGCCGATGATTTCGAGGTAGTCGAGCACGTCGCCGTCATTGGTCAGCATCGCGGCTATGGCTTTGCCGGCATCGAGGACGCTGCCGCCGCCGATGCCAATTACCCAATCGCATTTTTCATTTTTGGCGAGCGCAACGCCATCGCGGATGGTCTGAATCTTGGGTTCACCGGAGACTGGGAACGTGACGCCATCCATTTGGTTGGCGCGAAGGATTTTCAGGAGTGGTTCCGTGCGTTGGGCGTTTTTTCCGGTTACCACTAAAGGACGTTGACCGGCACTCTTGATAGTGGGGCCGGCCTCGCGCAATTTTCCTGCCCCGAAAATGATCGTGGTCGCGGTGGCGAACTCGAATTGCATCACCAGCCCTTGTCCTCGGGGAAAATATTTATGAACGTTACGCGGCTGCGCGGCGCGGCCATCATCGGCTCCGCCGCATCGCGCCACACCTGGTAATGTTTCGTCTCCTTGTGCGCTGCGTTCGCCTCCGGCGTGCGATACACTTCCGCGAGGGCGAACCGCGTGGGGTCGTCTTGTTGCTGGGTGAAATCAAAACGCGCTATTCCCGGTTCTTTCACGCTCGCGCGCGCATTGGCGATGGTCGCCTGTTTGAACGCTTCGATGAATTCCGGCTTAACTTGAATTTGGATATGGATGACGAGCATGAGATTTTTTCGACAATTTTACGCAGCGGTTTACAAAGTCAAAAATTTCACCACTTCCACTTCCTTTCGGAACACGAGTTCGATGATGTTGCCTTTGAAACGGACGGAAAGCGGCGCGCGTTGCTCCGCGTAATCAAACGTCACTTTGCCGTTCCCGGGATCGAGCCGGCGAAGGTCCATGGCTGAATTCAACATACCAGGCAGTGTGGTCAGGCTGTCGGGATCGAGGTCAGGCGCCTGGTGGCTCGCGAAGCAGAAAACAAATTTTCCATCCACGTGTGACACGAACCCGCCGGGTTGCACGTCCCACAACACTTTGCCCGTCTTGCAATCGACGCGAAGCACAGACGCGGCGGTTTTTTTGGTGATGTCAATCTGACGCGAGTATTTGAGGCTTTCCAGGTCAGCACTGGTGGAATTCACATACATCGATCCCTGGTCGTCAAAAAATAGTCCAGCGATTCCAATGGTCGGCACACGCCAGCGCACGTTGCCGGTCGCAAGATCAAAGGCAGTCAGCGTTGCGGCGTCAAAAACATATAAGGCATCACCCTGTTCCACGCAGGGGCCTTCACCGATGGATGTGTCGGCCAGGTCATTGTCTTCCAGTTGGCTGCCGGAGCCGATATTGTAGCCCAGCTCAGCTTGCCAAACTTTTTTGTTCGATTGATCCAGCACCACGAGCATTTTGCTGCCAGCGACGATCGTGACAGTTTTCTGTTGAATCACGGAAGGCTCGCCGATGACTTCTCCGACCCAATCGGAAACGTCCTTTAAATCCGGATGGTGAACGGTCACTTGATATCGGCTTACGTTTTCAGTGATGGTGCTGCCGCCGCGTTCGCGTTGCATGTCGTTTAGGATTTCGTTGGCGACCTGCGCGGTGTTCGCCGCCGATACCGGACCCTCAAGCGCGGAGTGGGCCGGTTTGGCTTTCATGGCCGCGCGTTCCACGGATTTTTGTTCCAGGACTTTCGACGACCATTGGAGGTGCCCATATTTGCTGTTTACGAATGAGCGTCCGAAAAGCGCCATCTGTTCGCTCGCAGGCATGGCGTGCGGTTCGCCCTGCGCGTCCTCATCTTTCATTTCTTTCAGTAATTGTTCCTGGTGCCGCGAATTCGAGAGTGTGGCCGGCAAGGCAACTTTCGCGGCGTACGGTAAATTTTGCGCCTGCTGCGCGACCGCGCCCGGGTCCAGGGGTTTGTTGGAAGCGCCCGGAGTGGTCGGCAGGCCGGCGCTGGCAGCGGCTTTTTTGCCAGTGGTGGATTTTGGTTTTTGTGCGGCGGCGAGGACGGCGGAGGGCGCTGGCTCGCCGATTTCCTCTGTGCGCGTCTCCCCTGACGCGAGATTGAGGTGAGTGATGACATATTGCCCAAACGCATTTTCCTCCGTGAACACCAATTCGCTTCCGTCCAACTTTGGCCGCTCATAACTGTTTGGCAGCGCGACTTCCTGGCCGGGCTTGCCAGTGTCCCAATCGTAACGAGTCAATTTTCCATCCTTCACAACCCAGATGTTTTGGTCCTGGATGAAAAGCTGCAGCGAGCGTTGCATTTCTTCCCGAACGTCCTTTATCATTTCGTCCTGCAGCGGGACATGAGGCCGGAATTCTGAATCGACGCCGTGCTTGATGGCATTGGCCAGTTCGGCCTTATATTCGTTCATTTGCCGGTCCACTTCGGCGTTCACCTGCTCCGGTGTAATGACGTCAGTACTCCAGGTGGCTGTTTTCGAGTTGAGACCAAAGCGGGCGAGTTGGAATCCATGGAGGAACACGATTTGGTTTTTGCCGCATAATCTTGAACTGCCCGCGTAGGCTGCGTCGGGAAAACGCACGGAGAAAATAGGGTGTGGCACCGAGCCAAACCAGGCGTACCAAATCCAACCGCCGAGCAAGGCGACGACGAGGGTCGTGACACCGGCGCCGATCAAGCCGACTTTTCGCCATTGCCTGGCTTCCTTTAAGGACTTTTGCCCGGCAAAAACCGGCACGTTTATGCCAGTTGATGTCGCCCTTGCCCGGCATAACGGTGAGCACACGTAACCAAACATCTCCATGCACTTCGGGCAAATTGGTTTTCGGCAAACAACGCAATGTTCGAAGGCGAGTTCGCCTTTATGTTTCGCGCAGGGTTGCGAGTCATCGGAACCGTGCCCGGGTTGGGGCGCAGTTTCCACGGCCGTCCCGTGCGTGGCGGTGCCAGCGGAGCGAGCGATGCCCAATTTTGCCGGAGCCGAGGGTGCGTGAAGCGACGTGGTCTCTACGCGTTTCCGGCCGGTTGAAGCGGCGGGAGCGGCTTGCGGTGCGGGAGCCGCTGCCGCTGGTACGGCGACGCCTAATTCCTGGTGTATCAGTTCGTTGATGGGGCCGGACAAATCAACATTGCATTCCGGGCAAACGAACCGCACCGGGTCGCGCGCCATTTCCGGCGTCACATCGATGCTGTATTTGGCTCCGCATGGACACTGGACTTTCATAACACCTTATGGTTTGGGGTTTAACAACACGACCGGCGGCGTCAAGGTCAGGGAAAAGGGGGCGTTCCCGCTGCTCGACACCACTCCGCCGCTGCACGTCAAAAAATTGCCACCGCCTTTGCCGTGATTATTTCCGGGCGGCTTGCCGTTATCGGAAAAAACCGTGTCGCCGGTGTTTTTAGAAAATGGATTCACCTGTTTGTCCGACATTAGAACGGCATCCGATTCCGAGGAACGGCGGCCCATGTAATAGGCGTAACTGATTTTCCAATCGTGAAAGGATTTGCCGGCGGGCAGGGGGGCATCGCTGCTGGCCGGGCAAAGAAAAACCGAGGTCTCCGAAGTATAATGCGGCACCAGGAGCGCAAGGGCATCTTCGGAAGTAAGGGCGTTGGAGGCCACCGGATATTTCTCCGCGCTATCGCGCGCGTAAATTTCCATCGCGAGATAAATCTTTTCGAGATTTTGCCGGCAGGCGGTGAGGTCGACATCGCGCCTGGACGGGCCGTGGTTCCAATAGAGCACAGTCAGGGTGAGCAGCACAGCCACGACGACCAGTAATTCGATCAACGAAAAAGCAGCGCTGGTGCATGACCAACGGTGGAGCTGGCGCGGCTCCTGCATAAATGTTTTATAGCCCAAAATGCCCGCTGGTTGCAATGTTGAATGCGGAATGAGTTTTCAGTCCTGAGAACTGAAAATTTTGAGCTGGCTCCGAAGCAAAAATCGAGCTTCCGAGGAGAGGCCGTGATTTTTCTGGGGGAAAGACCGAATCAATCTTCATTACGCGATATGTTAAATTGCCTGTAAGTTAATTTATGAAACCCAGGCACGAGTCTCATATCATGGAGTCGGTGAATCCGCCCCGCGCGATTTCTTTTGATCTCACAGACGACGGTTCGATTCCCAACAACAAATTGCCGCTGCTGATTTATCAGGCAGCGGTCAAACCGGCTCCGCGAGACGCCGCGTCGATCTTTGAACAATTGTTTGCCGGGAACGGCTGGACGGGAAGCTGGCGTGACGGCGTTTACACGTACCATCATTATCACAGCAACACTCATGAGGTGCTTGGCGTGTATGCTGGTTCGGCGACGGTGAAATTCGGCGGTGATAAGGGCATCAAACAAAAACTTACTGCCGGTGATGTGATCGTCATTCCCGCTGGTGTCGCGCATAAGAACCTTGGGGCGAGCAGTGATTTTGGCGTGGTCGGCGCGTATCCGAACGGGGTCGAGTGGGACATGAATTACGGCCAGCCGAAGGAGCGGCCGCAGGCAGATGAAAATATCGCGCGCGTCCCGATGCCGGAGTTGGATCCCGTTTACGGCGTGGCGGGTCCGTTGCACGAGCTGTGGGGGAAATAGTGGTACGGGCGTCGCGCCGTGCGAATTGAAACACACGGGCGAGACGCCCGTGCCACTAAGTCGCCGCCATTTGCTCCAGAATGGCGCTGGCAATTTCTTCATTCGCGGAAAGTCCCGGCACAAGGATGCTACGCAGGCGGAGCAGCAGTGCTTCCAATTCCTGCAGGGGCCGATCAAAGACGGTTTCAAGCGCAAGCGGTGACACGTCGCCGAAGCTGCTGCAAAAACTTTGCGGGCTGGCGCCGGGAAACAGCCGCAGCATCAGCGACATTGCTTCCAACCAGAGATTCATGTCGATTTTTGTACGCGCTTGTTGCGGCGAATCCTGGGATTCAATCAGTGACTGCGGGCTGACCAGATCAAAAAGATGCGCGTCGCGTTCCAGCACGGATTTGAGCATCGGGATGAAGTCCGTTCCCGGCGTCGCGTCCTTGCCGACGTGCCGCGCGAGACTTTGCACCTCGTCAAGAACGACCGGCAGATTGGTTTTTCCATTCGCCAAAAGAGTGCGGACGGTGATGACGCCGAGTGAAAACAAATCGCAGGGTGAACTAAGCAGCGGCCAGATTTCGTAAGGCGAGCGGGGGAATACCGTTCCCGCCGCGCGTTTGAGCGAGGCGACGACCGGGTCGGCCAGCCGCGCAGGCACGGTGCGGAAGCGCGCTTCCTTCGGTCCCACGGCTTCGGAGAGATAAACGTGCGCGAAAAATTCCAGCTTTTCCTCCGCCATCGGCAGTTTGAACCACAGCAGGTCATGCGCGTCCAGCCCCAGGTAATCCTCAGCCACCAGCGTTCCGTCCAGCACAACTCCGTCGGCTTCTGTTTTCACTTCACGAATGCGAATGCTGCCGATGCCAAAGGAATGTGCCGCGAGTCCTTCCGGCAAAAATGGCGACGGCTCGATGCGGCCGAGACGGATAAAATATTTTTGGGCGGTGGATTTGATTTGAAGCGGGTACGCCTGGCCGGGTTTGACCAGTTCGCATTTCGCGGTCCACAACGCGGGAAATTGATCGCCCACGTGGTCGAGGTGCACGCCGAAACTCGCAGGTGAAAGGTTCAACAGCGGAAGCTGCTGACTTTTTACATAGGTCCGGACTTCCTTGAATAAATCCCGCAAGGCGGAAAGTTTCAGGAAGAAAATTTCGTTCAAGCCTTCGACGGAATCTCCGCGCGGGCGCAGGAGAAACGGAATTCCTTTGGGCGTCGCCGACCACGTTTGCAATTCCGCATAGATGCTGCGCGGGAACAGGCGCGTGGCTCCGGATCCCATTCCATTCCAGGGCGATCCCTCAAGGATTTGAAAAAGTTCTTCAAGACCCAGTGGGGCGAAGCGATTCACCCGAACCAGCCCGGCCAGCGGATTGAAAACCGCGCGTGCGCCGTCGCTCAATCGTTCGATGCCTTGCACGTGCGAATTCGCGGGGGCATCGGCGGCGGTGGCGAGGAAGGTTTTTGCACCTGTCGCTTCCGGTTCATGCAGATAACGAAAGGGAGAAGTGGAGTAGGGCGGCAGGCCGAGGGAATTGAGCAGGGCGTCATCCTTGCAGAGACGCCAGTTGGCCGGTTCAACCGTGGCAAACCCGGAAGCTTTCTGGCTGGTCTCTTGTTTGATGAGAATGGGTGACGGGTTGACCGTTTCCATGCCGGTCACAATGACGGATTCCGGGAGGTTGTCGCGGTAAGCTTCGTATTCCGAGTGCCAGCGCTGGTCGAAGGCGAAATTGGTGAGCCGTTCCTGGTAGTTGGAAAAAGCGAGGTCGCGCAATTCGAGCGTCTGCACCCAGACTTCCACCCATTCCTGGACGCGGGCGTCGGCATCGCAAACCGCCCCGAGATAGGCGCGGGAGCCGGGCAGTTCGCGCAAGAGGACAAACGGACCTCCGACCGGGCTGGAGTCAGGCCGCACGAACACGCAAATCCGAAGGGGACTGGCCGGATCGGGCCGATGGATGGGGGCGAGTAGCCATTTGGATGGATCCAGGGACTCAAGCGGCTGTTCATCGTTACCCATTGGGTGTTTATGGCAAAAAATGGCCGGGTTGCAAAGTTTTAATCCGTGGTTTGCGGAACCAAATCGTGGAAAATGGGTTCGTTTCTGTCCCTTGTTTCGGCGTGATGGAGAGAAATCTCCTTTGTTTGCGGGAGAAATCCGAATTTGCAAAATGGGTTCGTTTGGTAATTTTCATTTTTCGGCCTGTGGATACTTCTGCCTTGAACGGCGGGTTGGGGTACCCCCCCGAATCGGTTTGATTCGGTTTGATTTGGTAGGATTCAGTTTGATTCAGTGTGAATGTGAGCAAAGTTGACCCGTGTTCTTCCCGTTTTGGCGGGATTCGAGGCGACGAGGGAGTCGGGGAGAGAAAGTTCCAAGTTCCAACGCGCCGGGTCGGAGATCGGCGCTCCGAATTGGCACGATGATTCTCCGGTCGACTCAATAGTGGCACGAACCCAAATTTGCATTTCCCCGTTTCCATTTGTCCTTTCTGCCCTCCTTTTGTCGGTGTCTTTATAGCATGACCGTCAAATGGAGCTGAACGGCGAGGCTCGTTGAATCACGGAGATTGGGAGAATCTGATTTCGCCGCCAACAATTTTCGAAGCAGTGTTTCAAATGTCCGAATAGGCCAGTTGCAATGGGCCATCGGAAAACGGCGCGTAAGGACGGTGGAAAAGTTCAAACCAAACGAAAAGGTATTCGATGAAAAATGTTACATGAGTCATCTCCGACACTTTTTCGTTTTGTGTCAATACTCGGGACTGACCCCCTTCACTGCGGAATTTCTTGGTCTGAGGCAAGCGGCGGCACTGTAGGGTTTGGAACTTGGATGGCGGTTGGAGTTAGTTGTGAAGCTGGCTTGCTGACTGGTGCGGACGATGCAACCGCGATTTTGGCGCGACGATTCGATTTTGAAATTTTCTTTTGCGCCTCGTCTGCTTTTTCGCCTTCGACAACTTCCCGCTTCAACACTTCAGTCATCAAAACCTGTTCGATTTGCTCGTTTAGAATTTTTACATTGGGACAAGCACGTTTAAGTTCCCGCCGCATCGCATCCAGCACCGGTTCAGCACGTGTCACGGCGGCAATGGCAAATTTGCTCAGTGCCTGCCTCTGCTCTTGCAATTCCGTCAGCAGACTTTTAATCCAACCCTCTCGCGTTAATACAAAAAGCAGTTCCAGTTGATCCTTCTTTTTTGTATCGAAGCTTACGAAATCAACTTCGTATATGAGTTCATGGTCAATCGGCTTTCCGAACGTGACTTTGTAGACCCTCCAGATGATTGCGTTTGTTAGGACTACCCATTCAACTCCTTTGTTCGCGGCATAGTCTACAGCCTGCTTCACATGCGCATCTTTCAGATCCAGGCCGATTGCCTTAACTTCAATCAAGAGTTGAATGGCCCCATCCAGTTTCGTTGCTAGGTCACAGAAGGTTCCACGAATCGCGTGCTCGGCAGTGACCTCTGAAAACTTATCATATCCGAAAACGTCGGCGAGAATTTCTGTCACCATCCGCACGGTGTCGGGTTCATTTACGTCACGCGTTTTCGCTGATACAAGGATCGGCTGAAACTTCTTAATTGCGCCTATCATTCGACTTTCCACACGTGAAGGTATTGTAGCCATAAGGTTCCTTGCTTTGCCTCTCCAGAGGCTTTGGGTTAACAACGCTCTAAAGTCTCCTTATGCCGGTAGCGTTTGTAAAACATAAAATGCTGATGCATACTTCAGATCGCCTTCAGCTTTAGCTGGCGGCGTCTGCTCCGCCCAATCCAATATCTTCAACAGGATTCCTATCAATATTAAGAACACACCCCTGTTCAGTATAACCAGCCGGCGGGACGCCGGTGCTCAAAGGTAAAGCGGACAACGTTTTATCTATTGACCACGCGCCCTAATGGGCGACCCCTTTATGGAGTGGCACAAACTACAACAGTGACGAGCGAAATTGCTTTCAGAGCCCCGTTATTGCCAAATAATTAAAGAGGCGATTCGATTTTCAATTGTTCCGCGGGAAACGCCGGTCATGTGTTTTCCATAAACAGGATCGTTGGGAAGATATTCTGCATCAACACCAGTTCGTATTACCGCACTGCCATCCCTAACCTGGATTGTCACTGTGACATATACCGTCGTGCGTTTATCCTTCATATAATCAATCCCCATAGTGGATCCGATATCAACATCGGTGGGTGTTAAGGCCATTTGCCGCCGCTGAGTGGAAATAAAACCAGATGATTCGTCGGAAGAAGCGATTGAATATCCATCCTGAAAAAGCGCGAAGAGGGCCTTCTTAAAAACCATGGATTTGTCGCCAGTGACTGACGCAGTTACTTCGCGAGGTTGGATTTGAGGGCTCTTATCGGCGCTAGCGCAGCCAAGCAAAAAGAGAAACGGAATGATTAATAATGCTGATTTCATAAAGTTATTGGAGTTATTCACATGGACAGAGTGCGTCCAACCGTACCCGGATGTTTCTTGCGTATGAGCCATGCCCGACTTTAATGAGGCGCCATTGACTGACAAGTGCAAATAGTGAGAACCGACCCCTTTGCGCCTGCGACCTTACAAGATGTTTGAGATGTTTGTGTTATTGCCTTATGCCAGCCTTATAGCGCTCGTAATTGGAATAAGCTTCGTTCTGACGGCCGTTGGGTTTCAGATAGATATTGCCGTTGATGTTATCGAGCACCAAGTTGAAATGATTCAATATCTGGTTGCCTAATAACGTTCTGCGGCCTGAAGGTTTGGCTGGGTCCGCCGCACTGGTAACAATGTCTTTGAAAGTGACCCCGCCGAGCTTTGCGTTTAGGCGGACGATCTTTCTTCCGTTGACCATCTCTAATGGTTTCAATTCTTGCCAAACATTTTGCTGGTCAGTGAAGTCCTCAGCCAAGATCATGGTACCATCCCGGCCCGTATCGAATAAAAGCCAAAAAGGATAGGATTTACCACCGAATTCTACCACTGCCTGGATTTTGGGGCGATTCTCTTCAAACCAGACCGGCAGCTGCCGATAAAAACGATCCAGTTTCGGCAATCGGTCATGGACGACCAAACGAAGTCGATCGTAATCTATTTCAACCACCTTGTTTCTGAACAATGAATTGCCGATGATCAAGTCTTCGTTCGTGCCCATGTTACCAACTTGGGTCAAAGGCAAGTTGTTCCAGACAAGATTTTGGAGTTGAAGAAGATTTGAGGAACTAAGCTGCTCTTTGTTGACCCCTTGGGAATTGCTCAGCATTGTGGAGCTATCGAATTTAATCCCTAACTTCGTTGCTGAAAGCTTGCTCACACAACACCCCCCAGCACCCAGGTCGAATTGAATCGTCACCTCTTGGGTCTGATTTAGCAGTCCTTTGAGATAGGCCCGTGAGCCCCTCAATTCTATCGGCATTTCAACCGCCCCATGATTCCCGGAATTGGTCGCATACCGCGCGTCTGGCGAATCAAGAGCCAAAATGCGGATCCAACATCGGTTCGTACCGTTGAGAAGTACAATAAAATCATTAGTTTGACCGTAGCGCGTCCGAAAACTTATTCGATCTTGATCTGTCTTAACAGCGACTCGCCTCGGCTCCCTGGGGACGTTAACAAAATAAACATCCGGATGAGCCTTCGGGTCTAGTTCCCAATTCACTCGGACATAGTCGCCGTCCTCGATTATCGCTCTCTGGCTGGTCGCCTTAATGACCGGCAGATCCCCCTGAGCGAAGGAAATTCCCGCACCTAAAACTCCTATCAGCAGAAACCCGTAAGCGTTTATAAAGGGGTTGGTTCTCACTATTTGCACTGTTTCAATTTATTTTCGACTTTTGTTGGTGGTTAGAAGGTTGAACACATAACCCCAACTTCCCATTTGCAGCCGCGCGGCTATCCATTTCAGTGACATCGTCGTTTCCTTTCGTAACCGTTGGGCCATTGCAATCTTTGCCTTGTCCCCCTTGGGCCGCAATGCCAATTGTAAGGGGTCGCCCCTTTTTTGTTCGAAGATTTCTGCATCCAAAATTGTCCGGGTGGCGGATATACTGCCGGCGGAACAAGACAGCGCGTGGAATCGGTTCAAAATCAGATGTTGCGATTCGCGGGAAATGGCAGCCCTGAAGACTCGCAGGATGCAGAAGTGCGCGAAGACGCGCGCTTGTTGGCGGGCATTGCTGACGGTGATCAGCACGCGCTGGCGTCGCTTTACCGCCGGCGCGGAAGCCTGATTTACTCGCTGCTGGTTCGAATGCTGGTCAATGAAATGGAAGCACAAGATGCAATGCAAGATGCCTTTGTCGCAATCTGGCGGCGGGCGAATAAATACGATCCCTGCCGTTCTTCTCCGCTGGGCTGGATGGTGATGGTTGCTCGCGGGCTGGCGCTGGACAGGTTGCGCGCTCGATCACGCCGAAGTGTCAATCATGCTGCCTACGAACGCGAAGTCGTATCTCTCGAAATGGAAGTCAATGGCTCGCGGCCGACGGAGCGGGATGAACTCGCGGCGGCTTGTGCTTCGGCGCTGCACGATTTGCCGGAAGCGCAGGGGCACGCGCTGCAACTGGCTTTTCTCCGCGGCTGGACGCACGAGGAAATTGCCAGCGCCGCGGGCGAGCCGCTGGGCACGATCAAGGCGCGAATTCGGCGCGGTCTGCTGGCATTACGCAAAGCATTGAAGGATTACCATGCCTGACCTCCATTTGCCTGAAGACGAAGCGGCACTGTACGTGTTCGGCGGTCTGAGCGCCGAGGAGCGCCGTGAGTTCGAGACGCGGCTGGCGCAATCGGACGAGTTGCGTTCGCTGGTTCGCGAACTTGAGGAGGGAGCAGTGGCGCTGGCGCAGGCATCGCCACGAAGGCAGCCACCGCAACAGATTTGGAAACGGATTGAAAAAGCCGTGGCCAAGGAATCGAAAGCAACGGTGACGTTCCCGGTTTTTTGGGTCGGTTGGTTGCGTAATGGATGGGCGGCGGCGGCGCTGTGCTTGATCGGTTGGTTGCTCTACGCATTCCTGGCGAACCGGCATCCCACCGAAATTATCACATCAAAAATTCTCCAACCTCAAACCGTATCCGCAAATTCTAATCCGCCAGTGAGAACGCAGGTCGCCGCAGTGCCGTTGCGGGCCACGAACGTGGATCTGAAACTGTTGCAGGCGCGGGCGCAGGAAATCGGTGAGCTTCGCCGGAAGATTGCGCTAATGGAAATGGAGGCAGCACAGCTCTCGCGCTCGCTCGCCCGCCAAGGCGCCGCGCTGAGCGAATCAAATCGGATTAAGTTTTGTCAGCTCATTCCGGCTTCCTCCGCCAACGCCGATGCGAGCGCCCCGCCGCTTTCGCCCCGCTTGCAACACGCGATGTTGATGGCGATAGCACGCGAGCTTAATTGGTTGCCGGTTGAATCAAAATCAGGTGTCCAAACCGGCGGCGGGCCAGGCCAGACGTTGGTGAGCGTTGGGGGAGTTGATTTCGTGGATTTGCCGCCAAACACCAACGGTGTGGCCTATCCAACACCGGTTCCGCAGCGCGCGCAAGCGGCCACGACGGAATCGTCAGACGCAACTATTCCAGTGTTCGTGGCCGGCAATAAGCTCGTGGTGGCCCTGGATTCGACCGTGGTGCCACCGGACAGTTCCGTGGCGTTCACTGTGACCGATGCCAACCAGAACCAAACTGGCGGCACGGTCACGCTCGGCGAAAACCCAATGGTGGTAACGATTCCCCTTTCCGACGCGTTCATACACAACGGCCTTATCGCGACATCAGACGGTTACCTGGCAGTGAGCTTCTCCTTGACCTCATCCGGCGTATCCACCACGAGCTGGTTTTTTATGCCGACGTCCCCATGATATTTCGATGACTTTCAGGCGCTCGCGCATCCACCAAAAATACAAAAGGAAAGATAATGAAACAGACAATTCGGCTATTAGAGCATTTCCATCAAAGCTGTAGCGATGAGTTAAAATCGACTGACAACGGTCTTTTCGGTTTTTGGCGTCGTTTCGGCTCAGTTACAGGGTTTTTCAAACCTGCTCCTTCGCCGAAGCCTCGCCAAAAACCAAAAATCCTCGCTGCTCATCGCTACATCTTTTCTGTCAATGCTCTAAGACTCGCGCTGGCGGCTCTCCTGTTCGCCGCGACTTCACCCGCATTGCTGGCTGCGCCGCCCAACGCCGGAATTCAAGGGCGAGCCGCGCTTTACATTTCCTACGGCAAACCGGTCGAGGTAGCGCCGGGGGTGTGGGTGGGCGTGGGTGACCTGATGTTGCCGGTCGCGACTTCGTTTAATATATTGTCTGCGCGTTCCGGCCATAAAGTCGGGCACTTTTCAGTCGACGCAAGTGGTGCTTTTACCGTATCGCTGCCGCCCGGGAAGTATATCGTCGTTCCTGACACGTTGACAGTCCGGGGTTTCCCGTCGTCGGATTCTATTTCGACGGATTCATTTGCGGTGACTGTTCGTGCCAGGAAGTTCGCTTACGCACTCATCCTCTATTATCAGGGCGTTCCTTCCGGCGTGGCGGTTGGCATGACTCATTGAGCGTGATGGCCGTTGAATTGATCCAGCACACGGGTGATGCTCGTTTCGCTCGCCGCGCTTTGCGCGAAAGTGAAGGGTTGATAGGATTGATTCGCCGGGGTAGCCCTCTCGGGATCGGGTAACCTCGCGCTAATGTCTTCGACGCCTTTGGTGTCGTTCGTAGGTGGCGCGCTGGCGTGGGACCAAATCCCTCGTTTCGGGTTTTGAGTTTTAGCCGCCGCCAGCGTTTTCGTATTTTACATTTGCGCGATCTGATTGGAGTTTCGGTTGCGACCGCATAAATGAGGAACTACAAACCGATGCTTTAAGGAGAGGGCCGCTTTGAAGCTTGACCGGAAATGGGTGCGCCTATAAAAGAACATTCAGTTCAACCATTTAGACGTCGGATCAATCAGGAGTTTATGAGCATATCGATAAAACAAACTATTGGATTGTGCGCGCTGGTTCTCGCGGTTGCCCTGGCCACTGGGGGATGCAAATCCGCTCCCAAACCGGTGCCGTGGAATGTCAGTATCACCAAGACGACGCCTGCCTCCATCGAAGTCGATTTGGTCGGGGTGACAGAAAGTGAGAAGCATTTTATCGACGGCTTGAGCATGGACAGTTACTGGCCCAACAGCCCGGTGCGTCGTGATGCCGAAAAGAACATGATGACGAAAATTCTCAAGACGAACGAGCCGTGGCTGATCACCCGCGATGATCCGCATTGGGAAAAGTGGACGAAACGCGGCGTGACGACGTTGTATGTGGTGGCCAATCTTCCGGTGCCGAATGGTCTGTGGAAAGTAGCGTTGCCGCTGGATAAAAAGTCGTGGGATGCCAAAAACCACACGCTGGAGATAGAAATTCAAAACACGCTGATTCGCGTGAACACCCCGGAGAACGCGCGGAATTAAATCAGGCGCCAGCAAAAGATGGGCCGCAGATGAAGCCGAGTGCTTTACTTCTGCCTTGAGGATGGCATTCATCGTGCTAGGCAGATCCCGCAGGATCCTGAGGCCTTGTCATGCCAACATTTGGTGATTATACGACCATTGGCGAGCCTGTGGCAGTGGTGGAAGAACGTGGACACGTTTCATCTGTTTGGCAGGCTCGGTTAAGCGGCGCCAGTGATGGGCGTTTGTACGCCATCAAGGCGTACTCCCCGCGCCGTCGTGCATCCAAGGAAGGCGAAAGCACGGAGGTGCTGGAAAATGATCGCCGCCTGGAGTTCATAGCGGGCATCAAGGAGCTTAAAAAGGCCCAGACCGATAGTGGAGGCTGTCTCGCGCCAGTTCATGCTTTTGGCATGGCGCCGGAAGGGGCCTGGTTCGCCACGGATTTTTATCCCCGTTCGCTCAAGAGCTGGATCAACCTGCGTGTGCGGGTTGATGTTCCGGCGTTGCGGCACCTGATGGCGAGCGTGGCGGCCAGTTGTCTCGCGCTGAAACGCGCGCGCGGTTTTTCCCACGGCAACCTGAAAACGAGCAACATTTTCCTGGCCGGGAAGCCACGGCCGTTGCGGAGCACGCCGCTGTTCATTTCCGATCCTTATCCCGCGTCTTCAACACAACTCGCGCGGCTCGATGCGACCGATCGCCACGCGGCCGGGGAATTGTTGAACCAGACGGCCGAGGTGCAGGATTTGCGGGCCATCGGCGAATTGCTCCTGCAGTTGGTCGAGGGCCGTCTGATTGGGAACACTTACGATTATAATTATCCGGTGGAGAGGTCGCCCGCGTGGGACCAGTTGGGACGCGAGGGTGAACATTGGCGGGAGCAGTGCAACCGGCTGCTCGATCCGCAACTGACGCTGGAAAAAATCAACCTCGAATCGCTCGCGAAGGAATTTCGGCCGAGCGCGATGCCGGGGAGACTTGCGGTGGTCGCCGGTGGTGTGGCGGTGATTTGCCTGGTGGGCGGCGGGATTTTTTATGCGGTGTCGCTTCACGGCAGAAAAAAGGCGGCGGAATTTCAAAATGCTTTGCGCGCGGCTTCCGACGCGTTGGACCACACGAACTTTGCCGTGGCGCAACAACAGATTCAGCAGGCGCTGGGGCAGAGTCCTTCCGACGCGCAGGCGTTGAAATTGAAGGAGCAAATTCAACAGGCGCTGGAAGGCCGTTACAGCGCGGCACTGGAATCGGCGCAGGCGCGGTTGAGCGCGGGGGATTTTGACAATGCAATCGCGCTGGCGAAACAGGCGCAGGAATACAAGCCCGCGGATAAAGCCGCCGGTGACATCGTGAGCGCGGCGGGGCGGGAGCAGAAATTCCGCACCACGACCAATGATGCGTGGGTGGCGTTCAGGCAATCGAATTACGATCACGCGCTGGAGCTTGCGGAACAGGCGGTGGGAATCAAACCTGACGACGCGGCGGCGATCTCGTTGCGCGACCAGGCGCGCAGCAACCAGGCAAACATCCAGTTGCTCACCACGAAGAAAGAGGAATATCAGAACGAGATGACCCAGGCGCGCGCCGCTTCCGCGGGCGGCGATTACTCGAATGCGGTGGCGCACGCTGATGTCGCGTTGGGAATTATTCCGGGTGACCGAGAGGCGCAGGCGTTGAAAAAAGACGCGCAGAGCCGGTTGGGGGAGGAAATCTCCCAGAGTCAGCAGAGGGAAAATTTCCGGCAGATTCTCGCCTCGGCGCAGAAGGCATTTGACCAGACCAATTATACGAATGCGATCACGCTGGCGGACCAGGCATTGGGCATGTCTCCGCGAGACGCCAACGCGCGGAAGTTGCGGGACGACGCGGAGAATCAATTGAAGCAACTTCAGACGGCCGCGGACCAAAACCGGAAGTACCAGGACACGATGGCGAACGCGCGCAGGGCCATGCAAACGAACGGTTACGCCCTGGCCATTACGTTATGCGATCAGGCCCTGGGCATCGTGCGCGGGGATGATGCAGCGACAAAATTGCGCCAGGACGCGCAAAAAAGCCAGGATGCACTGGTTTCGGCGCGCGAGAACGAAGCGAAGTTCCAGGCCGCGATGAAGCAGGCGTCGGCGGCCGCAAATGGCGGGGATTATTCCAACGCGGTTTTGTACGCGAACCAGGCGTTGACGATCAAGCCGCAGGATTCCGGCGCCAAAGATTTGCTGACGGGCGCACAATCAAAACTGGATGCGGCCAGGACAGCGCAGGAATCGGCCCAGAAATATCAAACCGCGATAGCGGAGGCGCAGGGGGCGTTCGACCAGGGCAAATATGACGTTGCTTCCCGGCAGGCCGACGCGGCTTTGGCGAGCAAAAGCAACGATCCGAAAGCCACGAGTTTGAAACAACAGGTGGTGGACATACAGTCAGCGCAAAGTTGCCTGGCAAACGGCGATTTCGATACGGCTTCATCCTTATGCGCCAAGTACCCAAATATTCCTGTGTTCGCCAGTTTGGGGCAGAAGGTTAGCGTGCCCAGAAACGCTCTCGTGGATGCGAAGGGGCGGTTCAGTGCCGGCGATTATTCCTTTATCGGAAAATTGGAAGCGAGCGATTATGCCAAGACGGCGGCTTTTGCCACGCTGCTGACGAGCGCGAAAAGCGAAAATCAGACTTTGCTCAACCTGGAAAAATTGACGAACGCCCCGGCGAATTGGACGGCGGCAAACACCGCCCTGCAGGCGGTGGCTCCGGCGGTGTCGGTAAAACCGCCCTTCCGGGAAATAGCGAATTGGGTGGAGTTGAATAATCCGGTCAAGAACCTCGAAAGAGATTTGGAAGTGTTGCAGGTTTGGATGGGGCGGCGAAGTCCGGCGAACACTATTATAGACAGAGGCACTGGCAAACCCGCGAGACGGCTGGATCCCGGGACGGATATTGGGCCGTATCGGGTTTACGAGGAGCAATTGAAAACGAAGTTCTCGCAGGCGGGAGTGTTGCCGGCCCACGCCAAGGATTTTAAAGACATCGAAGCCACGATGGATTTGTTGTAAATTTCCAACCCAGTCAGCGAATTTTTGACTTACTTCATTGGATACGGATTTTCCGGATAAGTTGCCGGTAATTATACGGTTAAACGAAGAAAAGGGTGGACATAAAATTGCGTACACTATAAAACCCACAGCGGAAGTTGTTTTTTCCGAACCCAATCAGTAGTGAACGTTAACTCATCCATTGTCTTATGGGCCCACTCTTATGTTCGCGCAGCTTTCGTTTTTTCCTGATTGCCGTTTGGCTATGCTTTGCTGACGTGGTCATGGCGCAGGACCAAAGCCCTGCGAACGCCGGGCAGCCCGCACTCACTTATCCTTATGACCAGCCGTGGGGGCCGGTTAACAAGAATAGTTCCAAGGCGCA
This sequence comes from Verrucomicrobiia bacterium, assembly GCA_036272195.1. Classification (GTDB taxonomy): domain Bacteria; phylum Verrucomicrobiota; class Verrucomicrobiia; order Limisphaerales; family DASXHY01; genus DASXHY01. Next base: position 62,533 of record DATAZE010000019.1, read on the forward strand.
GCAGAGTCCCACTTTCAAGGAAATGCCCAAGAGCGAGCCGGCCACTCCGCCGGCGCAACCTCCACCACCACCAGCGCCACCCGCTGCGGTCGAGGCTGCTGCTCCGGTTGCGCCGTCTTCCGATATGCCGGTGCCTCCCGCGCCTTCGTTGACGAAGCCGGTGGTCGCGAAAAGCGAGGTGTCGGTGTCCGCTGACTTTTTCGATGGTGAAGGCACAGTGACCGTCCCGATTGGTTTTTCATTGCGCAAAACGTTGGGCAGTGTGCCCGGCGGGGTGGCTGTGCAGCCGACGGCGGGTTCCGCTCCGCGAAGTTCACAATATTTCGGCGGAACTATTTCGTATTCTTATTTGCACGCGTGGTACGTCGATTTGTCGTATGAGGACGGAACGTCGTCGGGGAACGCAAATTTCGACGCGGGCAACTTCGGCAATATAAACTCGGACTTCAGCATTAAGGACCAGTGGTATCAGGCGTACCTCCGATATACGTTCCCGGCATTGCGCGGTAAGCGACTCTCCGCCTATTTGCGCGCGGGGGCCAGCTATGTCGATGCCGACCTCGACATGAACGCGAATACGCCCGAGGGGAAATATACTCAAAAGGACAAAACGCAGGACATCCTGGGCAACGGCGGTTTCGGCATCGGTTATTCCCTGTATGCCAGCCGGCGCTTTATCATCAGCTTGCAGGTTGAAGGTGAAGGTTTCTTCGGACAGCGTTCGCAGCAAAGCCGGGAAACGCTTTCTTCCGACGCGGGCTTGACTCCGAAAACGGACAATATCGACAACACGCTTTACGGTGGAATCGCGCGCGGCACGGCTCGGTTCGAGTACCGTTTGGGGCAAGCCAACCGCTTCAGAGTTTTCGCTGAGGGTGGCGCGCAGGGGAAAATTACTGAGATTACGTATCCTGGCGCCGGGACCTTCAGCGAAGATCTTTGGGGGCCGTATGTGAAAGTCGGTCTTCGTTACTCCTTCTAATTCATAACTCGAACCACTATGAATCGAAACCGAATTACCCTAATTTCAATGATGGCTGGAGTGGCTTTTTCCGCCAGCGCGGTCGGTCCGCTCCAATTCACCAATATCACCAGCCAGGTGGCTGCGCCGGCCAAGTCGTTATTGGGAGCCGCCTACGACCGCAATAGCACCTTCGTATTGGTCGGATCGAATTCGACGATTTTGGAGGGAACGTTCATTGCGAACCAGTCCAATAAATGGGCCCAGGTCCCTACAAATATTGCGCCGAAACTTAACGCCGTGACGTGGGGAAATGGTCTTTTCCTCGCCGGCGGCACCAGTAATAAAATCTTTAGCTCGTCCGATGGCGTAACCTGGACCAATGGCGGACAGATTTTTCCAAACACAGCAGAGGCGGCGGCCCTGGCCTTTAATGATGGTGATGGGCGTTTTGTGACGGTTGCGCAGGCTCCGGAAATCGCAGCGGCAGATGCTTCATCCCTGAGTTGGACTGTCTCAACCCTTAATCCGCATCCGACGTTTCTCGAATCCTTTCGGGGAGTAACGCCAGTTGGCGGCAATGGTTTTGTTGCGTGCGGCATCCTGGGTGATATTCGAACGTCCGCGGATGGGGGAGCTAGTTGGCAACTCAACCAGGGGCACGTGAATCTTCCGGACCTCCTGGGGATAGCCGCGGACGATGGCCAAACGGTGGTCAGCGTCGGAGTCAGATCGAATGGATTAGCTACGGCCATCGTTTCCACAGATGGAGGCGTGACCTGGAATCCCTCGACCGGCACTACATCGGACAACCTGAACGCCGTTGCATTCTCCGGAATGACCGGAGGATTTGTCGCTGTCGGAAGCAACGGGGTCATTTTGGTCAGCACGGACAGTGGCGTTAGCTGGTCCCCAAGGCCTAAGATCACTCCTTCAAGCCTCTATGGCATCGCCTTTGGGAGAACTAATCTCTTCAGCGGCGTAGGGGTCATCGTGGGGCAGGGCGGAACGGTGCTTCTCGCGGGCACGGCGCCTGCGACGCCGATACTTCCGGTCAACCAGACGAATTTTTCCTCTTCGCTTCCGAACCCGCCGCTTTCGGCCACCATCGTTAACGACCTGGATCATCCGGTTGGCACCGTGACCATGGATTGGTATAACTCCAGCGGAGCGCTCGTTTCCAGTGGCACCGTCAATTTCACTCCTTTGGATACCTTGCCCGCGGGAGATAATGCGGCCGCCAATTATACCTATTTCGCAGTCGCGCGCGATTTGCGAACCGGATTCACGAACTCGACGGCGCTGCCGGTGGTGTTGTCGATCGTCCCGCGTCCAAAATCCACTATCACCAGTCCGTTGGTCCGCACGAACTGCAATGATGGTAGTCCTTTCACGCTGACGAATGTTCTCACGGGCATCGGTCCGTGGATTATTCAGTGGTCGACTGGCGACGTACAGACAAACACTGACGGCGGATCCGGGCCGGTGATCAATACGCTTACCATTTTCCCGACCAACACGACAACATCGCCAATCAGCCTCACGTATTCGGTGACGAGCCTCACCGCGTTTTTAACGAACAACGGAACCGTGGTGATGGGCACTGCCCTGGCCGGTGATTTGATCGGCACGAATGAATTGACTATAAATCCCCGCCCGACGTCGATGCTGACGAGTCTTGACCAGACCAACTGTAATAATGGGACTCCGTTCACGATTACGGCCGCACTCACCGGCACCGCTCCGTGGACCGTAACGTGGTCCGATGGTTTGACTCTTAGTTACGGTGCAAGTCCCGCCGTCCGGACAGTGGTCGCGACCAATGTTAATCCGAATGCGGCGTTGACGTTTACGCTTTGGGTCAATGCCTTGTCGGACGCCAACTGCACGGCTGAACCGCAGGATTTGATGGGCACAAATACGCTGACCATCTTCCCCAATCCGCCGCCGCCGGTCAGTCTCGGAAACGTGACCAACTGCTTCGGCATCACCAACCCGCCGCTGTCGGTCACCGTGACCAATGGCGCCACGGCGGACTGGTTTGATGCGAACACGAACCTGTTGTTCGCCGGCACGACCAACTTCATTTCGACCAACACGGCTGTTGGCGTCTATACTAATTATGCGTTGACGCGCCTTATCGATTCCGGATGCACCAGCGCTGATTTCACACCGGTGTTGTTCGTGATCCAGGATTGCACGAATCTGATTTCGGGCATCACCCTCGACAACGGAACCAATGCGGTCGTGCAATGGTACGGAAACTTTGTGCTTCAATCGGCGACGAATTTGTCTCCGCCGGTGACTTGGATCACCCTGACACAGGGCATTCCTGGAATCACAAATTCATGGACGAACTCCACCGTGCCGCCGCCGGATGCAAACTTCTTCCGGCTGTATGCGCCGACGAATTAAGAGTGGAACGAGTTAGCAATTTCAAGCGGAGTGGAAATTCTGCTTGTCCAGTAGCTCGTTCTTTGTCAGCCTGCGCATCGTCAATCCACGCTCGTTTCGGGCCCGCCGTTGGCACGGTTGCTCTGCGACCGGTCTTTGCGGGACCAATGGGCGCATGTTCAACTCTGACGGAACTTTGCGATGCAAAACACGGCTTTGACTGAGCAGGAGAGCAGTTGGGTAAACGAAGTCGCTCATCGACTTCGATTAATCCAGGCGGACGCCGATTCGCTCGGCCCGGAAAAACGCCGAGAATATCTCCAGGAGGAAATTGCCCGCAGTCTCAAAAACGTCCCGCCCGCCCGGCGCAAAGGCCATTTGGAATGGTTGCTGGAGCGCTTTCCCGTCGCGGGGCGGATAGTCACGTCCGCCGCTCCCATCGCCGCGCCCGCACCGGCTCCCAAGCCCGTGGCGGAAACGCCGGGGCAAATCCTGGATCGTTTCCTGGCCGCCGCTCCCGGACTGCCCGAGGATCATCGCAAAGCTTTTTCAAAAAAATTAGCCGATGCCGGTTTTGCCTCGGTGGACCGCGATGCGCAGACTATGGACGTATCGGAAGAATTGCGGCAAAAACTTGGCCTCAAACCCGAGCAAGAACCCCGGCTGGCGCGAGTGATTCAATTGACGGTGCTGCTGACGGATATTTTTGATCGCCTGGACCAGACCGCCGTCGCCACCTTGCGCGACCTGGCGCCGAAAAGTCCGTTGCTCAAACGCCAGCACAGTTTTCGCGGCGTGGCCACCCGGTTTCTGGTCGCGGAGAACGAGGGTGAGCAGATGGAGGCGCAATTGCGCGCGGTTGCCTCGCTGCTGGGCGCGCTGCTGGCTGCCACGCTGGGCGGTGGAAAAGAATTTGGCAAACGGTTTGTCGAACGGTTCACTCCCGAGGCGATTGAAGATGTCATCACCGGCGAAGGTGGAAAGATGTTTGGCCCGAATAAAAAGGAACGCTGCTGGGATCGTTACAAGGATCTCGCCGGCGATTATGCAACCCCTGATTTAATTGACCGGCGGATCAAAGAGGCATTCGCCGCCATCGTGGAGAGGACGATGACTTCCGGACGATAAGCTATGCACGTCCACTGGCATGAAGGATTGTTTCTGCAACCGCACCACCTGCAGCTCATGCAGCGTGAATTGCAGACGGATGTTCGCGCGGCGCGTTCGCTGCTGACGCCCTATTGTTACGGCGTGGTGGAGAGCAAGCTTTCGTACGACGACCTGGCGGACGGGCGAATTCGCTTCGAACATTTGCGGGCCATCATGCCCAGCGGCCAGGAGGTTTTCTTTCCTGAGAACGCGAACCTGCCGGCGCTGGATATCAAGGCCGAGCTGGCGCGCGGGGGCACCGGCATGGAGATATTGTTGGTGGTACCGCTCTATACACGCGGCCGCGCCAATTCTTTCCGCCAGGGCGACCAGGCGGATCCGCGCATCAAGCTGCTTTATATTCCTGAGGACGTCCGCGAAATTGCCGATGAAAATACCGGCGAGAACCGCCAGTCCGTTCACCTGCGCAAAATCAACGCGCGCGTCGCGCTCAAGAAAGACGATCTCTCTGACACCGAATCGCTGCCCATCCTGCGTGTCATTCGTTCGGTGGGCGAGGATTCGGGAAAACCGCGGCCCGATCCCGAATTTGTTCCGCCATCGCTGCTCCTGAAGTCGTCGCCCACGCTGCACGACATGATGCGGGAACTTTCGGCGCAGTTGAACGCCAGCCGGAGCGACCTGCGGGTGAAGGCGGCCACCGGCGGCATGGGGCTGGAAGTGAAATGGGAATTGACCATGCGGTTGACGGTGCTGAATCGTTTTTGCGGCAGCCTGCCTTCCATAGTGGAGGAGGGGATCATTTCGCCGTTTGCGATCTACCTGCAATTGCGGGAGTTGCTGGGCGAGTTGCTTGCGCTTTATCCCGAAAAGACCACTTTCGATTGCGAGGCCTACAATCACTTGGATCCGTTGCGCTCGTTCAAGGAGCTGGACCTCAAAATTCGCGACCTGATCCGGGTCACCAAGGGAATTGAGCCGTTGCGGGTGCCGTTCGCCGGCAATCCCGGGCTGCTGCGCGCCACGCTGGAGCCGCAGCATTTCGAAAAGCCGACCGGCTATTATCTGGGGGTGGCGACTCGCGCCGACCGGACGAAGCTGGCGTTGTATTTGAGCGACGCGAACAAGTTCAAGCTGATGCCGCGCAGCATGGAGCAGGTCGCGATTTTCGGCGTGGAACTCAAGGAGGAAAACCATCCTCCGCTGGATTTGCCCGGCCAGAGCAACTTGTATTATTTCCGCGTTGTGCCCACCTCGAACCAGCGCCGATGGGACACCATCAAGCAAGACAAGGCGATTTCGCTGGTGTGGAATAATTCCGAAATGGATTTGAGCGACGCGAAATTCACGCTCTTCATGACACTGCCTTCCGCATGAAACTACTGGAAATTTACGAAGACTTGTTTCAATTCGTTTGCCGCCTCAACCGCGTGGCGAGGACGGACGCGCAGCCGGACTACGGGCGCATCCGCTCGGAGGTCAAGACGGTGCTCGACGAAATCAATCGGCGCGCGGTGTCCGATGTGCAGATGGCGAACCAGATCAAGAAGCTGGAACTGCCGATGATTTTTTTCGTCGATAACGTGATCTGCACGAGCCGCCTGAAGTTCGCGCCGCAATGGGCGGAAAACCGGCTCGCCAAGGAGCGCAACGAACTTGCCGGCGACGAACGGTTCTTCGATTTTCTGGAACAGGATTTGACCGATCCGAGTGAGGAAGCCGCCGAGCGGCTGGCGGTTTATTACACCTGCTTTGGCCTCGGGTTCATGGGCATGTATATCTCGCAGCCCGAAAAGATACGCCAGCACCAGGAGCAGATTTATCCGCGGCTCGGAAGATGGATGGACCGGGATTCGAGCAGGAAAATCACGGAAGAGGCGTATCAAAGCACGGACACCCGCGTTTTGACCGAGCCGCCCAGCCGGAAAATTATTTTGGTGGCAATTCTTTTTGTGTTCGTGAGCCTGAGCGTCCTTGCCGTTTATTATGGCTTGTACGCCAAGGCATCGTACGACCTGACGAACTCGATTGACCAGATCATGGAGCAGGCCCACGCGAGCAAATAGCGCGGGCGAACTGATGCTTTCGTATGGATGATGATTCAAAAACGCAAGGCCTGATAAAAGTTGGACTCGGCGCCGTTGGTTTGGGCGCCATTGGCGCGGCTGTGGCCGTGCCCAAATTCGGCATTTGGATTGCCTTGATCATAGTGGTCCTGGCGCTCCTGCTTTTTGGCGGTTACTTCCTTTGGCAACGCGCCCGCGCCAAACGCAAACGCGAGCTGTTCACGTCGGCCATCGAGGCGCAAACTTCCGCGGCGCCGACGGCCATCAGCGATCCCAACAAACGCGCTTCGCTGGACAAGGTGCGGCAGAAATTCCAGACCGGCCTCCAGGAATTCAAGAGCCGCGGCAAGGACATCTATAAATTACCGTGGTATGCCATCATCGGTGAGTCCGGCTCAGGAAAAACCGAAGCCATCCGGCATTCGGGAATCGATTTCCCGCCGGGGATGCAGGATGAACTCCAGGGTTCCGGCGGCACGGTGAACATGGATTGGTGGTTCACCAATCGCGGCATCATTCTCGACACGGCCGGGTCGATGATTTTCAGCGAGGCGCGCGCGGGTGAAACCCCGGAATGGCGCGAGTTTCTCCGGTTGCTCAAAAAAGCGCGGCCGCATTGTCCGCTCAACGGACTGTTCCTGGTGCTCTCCGTTGAAAGCCTCATTCGCGATTCATCGGAAAAAATCGCGCAGAAAGCCAGCGTGCTGGCGCAGCAACTGGACCTGATCCAGAAGACGCTGGACGTGCGTTTTCCGGTTTACCTGCTCATCACGAAATGCGATTTGCTGATTGGGTTTCGCGAATTTTTTGACAACATCGAAGATCCGTTGTTGCAGCACCAGATTTTCGGCTGGTCAAATCCCGATCCGCTGGACTCGTCCTTTCGGCCCGACCTGGTGGACCAGCATCTCAAGAGTATTGCTGACCGTGTGCGCCGGCGACGGCTGGCGTTGTTGCGCGATTCAGGCTCCATGAATCGGTTGGGCGATACGCAGCAATTTTTCTCGCCGACTTATCAGCTGGGAAAAGGCGCGCCAATGGGCCGTCGCCTGGATGAGGTCGATTCCATGTTTGCGTTGCCGGAGAGTGTCATGCGCCTGGCTCCGCGGCTGCGGCGTTATCTGGAAACGATTTTTGTCGCGGGCGAATGGTCGGCCAAACCGGTTTTTCTGCGCGGCATTTATTTCACCTCCTCCATGCGCGAAGGCAAGGCGCTTGACGAGGCAATTGCATTGGCCACGGGACTGTCCCTGGATCAACTGCCGGAGAGCCACGCGTTCGACAAGAGCAAGGCTCTCTTTTTGCGTGATTTGTTTCATGAAAAGGTTTTCCGCGAAAGCGGCCTCGTCACTCGTGCAACCAACACTTTGAAATTACTGCGCCAACGTCAGGCGCTGATTTTTGGTTCTGCCGGCGCCGCGTTGCTCATCCTTTTGATCTTCGCGGGTTTCAGCTATCGCAATCTGAAACGCAGTGTTCTTTCCGAAGCCGCGTATTGGCGCGCCGGGGCCGCGAATTGGACGGCGGGCCAGTGGTCTCCGCCCATCGTAAATTCCGGCGGCAGCGATGACCCGCTGCATTTTTCTTATGGCGGCAGCAATATGGTGGCCGGCATAGATAAAACTGTCGTCGATTATCAGCGCGGGCTGCAGGACATCGTGCAACAGGGATTTTCCGTCGGCTGGATTTTCAAACCGGTTTCCTGGATGAGCAAAGTGGGCAAACGGCCCGAGGCGCAGGCACTTTTGTTTGAGGGTGGAGTGTTGAAGCCGTTGATCGCCGACACACGGAACAAGATGGTAAATCGCACCAATGTGAATTCGAGCACGTTGGGCCGGCACCAAAAAGCGCTCATGGCTTTGATACAACTGGAGGCTGACGGACTGGCCGGCGGCTCGCGGGGCGGTGTGCTGGCGCAGACCAATGCGACAGAAAAATCCGAAAAATACCTTTCCGCGCTGCTGTCTTACCTCATGGATTCCGATCAGAAACCGGATACGAATCTGGTCGAGGTGTTTGCCTGGACTTACTCACGGAAACAAAACGCCGCCGGATTGTGGCCGCCAACGGATCTTTTAGGGGGGCCGCATTTGTCGAACAATGTGGCGATTGGCCGAGGTCTGCAAAGTTTCAGCGCGGCTCACCGGGAGGCTGAAAAGCAAATCACCAGTGAACTGCAACTGGCCAACGACTTGGTCGCCGCGCTCGCCACCTACGCCCAGACCGAGACTCACTTGCTGGCCAAGGATGTTGGCGATCCGTGTTCGTTCCTCGACAAGGAACTGAATCCCGCCTGGCAGTCCGCGGACAATAGCCTGCATCTCCTGATGGCAGCCACTAATTACACGACGGCTCCCGTGACGAATCTCTCCGCGCGTTACATGGTCCTGGAAGACGCGGCGCGGAGTGCTTCTTCGTCATCCATCCGCGACATCGATTCTGAATTGCCCGAGGCTTATAAAAATACCGGCATCATTTACGAAATACGCGAGCAGTTCAGCCGCATGGCATCGGAAGGCGCGCGGACCGTCATGGATGCTTATACCAAACGGAAAGACGCGGTGACGTTGCTCGATTCGAAATATGTTACTCCTCCGCCGGGCGCGCGGAAATCGGCTTACGCGCTGCGCTACTCTCTTTACACGCAGGCCTGCGACCTCGCGAAATCGCCGATCAATGCAGACGAGACGATGATCGGCGACCAATGGAAACGATTTGGAAAACTCAAAGAAATGGCGGACCGCTTCCGGACCAGCCTGACCGACTATAAGGGCGCGATGGCCGATACCGCTTCGGACGTGTGCAACCAGGTCGCGGGTGATGCCGAGCAGCGGTTGAAGGGCAAGTTCGTGGACAGCTATTTGAATGTCGTGAAGGAAAAGCTGCCGGAACTGATTAATCAATCTTCATGGACTGCCGCGGCGGTGACGAATGTCCATTCCTGGTTTGAACGCGTCCAGGCGGACGTGAATGCGGGGCAGGGCGTCATCCCTGACGATAAACTAGCCGATGTGCGCGCGCAGTTGAGGTCCGCCCGCGAAGGCGCGCTGAAGGGAATTCAAAATGATTTGAAACGGACGATCGGTTTTCCGGTCATTATCAATTCGAAAAAATCAATGAGCCTGGCGGACTTGCGGAAGACCGGGTTGCTGCTGGACGGGCTCTCGCGTGAATGGCAAAGCCCGATTTGGTCGAGCCAATCGGACGTATTCCCGTCCCTGCAACGCGACAGCGACCACTATGCGTCCGTGGTCAGTTCGCTGGTGACCGAGGATGGCAGTCCCGCGCACTGGGAGATCTGGTTTGTCGCGCCCGACCAGGCGAACGCCAAAGACACGGACATCATCCGGATTTTCCGGGCAGTGCAGGTTTCTGTCGGCTCCAGTTCATCGGATTGGGTGGATTTGACGCGCACGTCCGGACCGGCCGTCCGCCTCGCGGAAGGCACGGTTGATAGCGGCGTCCATATCGCCTTCCGGCGATTGCAAAATGATCCGTCCTCGGAATCGACAAAGGTGGATGATGCGGATTGGGGAATGGCCCGGTTGATTCAAGGCCCGGAGTATTCCGCCGAACGCAGGGATGGCGGAATCACGTGGCGGTTCCAGGTCAAACTCGAAGACCAGGGCGTGAGCGGCAACGCCACGTTCGAGGCGCGATTGAAAAAACCGCTGCCGACGGTGAGCGATTGGCCAAAACAATAGGCGGCGGAAATTCCGGCAGATGCTGGTGAATGAAAAGCTTGTTCCAAAAAATCAAGGGAACCGGGCAGTCGTCTACGCCCGCCGGATCGCACATCGCGCTGGGCGCATTTGGCAAGCACCCCGGCTGGGATGACCACATTCCCGGCATCGGCGTCGAGACTCAATCGCTCGCCGCCATCAAGCAGACTTTGTACGTCGGCGGGATTGGCAGCCAGATTGATTCCGGTGTCTGGGAAAAGCTTGAGCCGGAAAAAAGTCTCACGGGGTTCGATCACGCCTTCCTGGTCTTCCAGCCAGGCCACGTTCTCTTTGGCCAGTTATGGTCTTCCAGCGATCGCAAGGGCCGCTCGAAATATCCGATGGTGTTGTGCGTGGATGGCTCGGGAATTTCACCCGGTTTCATTGTGCGCGATCTCGCGCCGTTGATTGGCGAGTTGCGTGAACGCTGCCGGGCAACCAACTCCGCCGACCAAGTGGCGGCGGATTGCGGCGCGGCCCAGGAACGTATGCGCGGCCTGTTGAACAGCCGGGCCACGAATGTGGACTTGCCCACGCTGGAAGATCGGCGGCGATTTCTCGAGCATCATCAGCTTGGTCCCGATCGGCTGGGTTTGTTGCGTGTCCTGCACGAACTTGGGTCCGTCGCGATCGGGGCGCGCGGTTCTCAATCTGCGACCACACACAGCGCGCGGTCGCGGCAATTCCGCGTGCCGACGGCCGCGTCGTCCCAAAACGACGCGCTGCTGCTGTGGGGGGCGTTTCTCCGCAGCGCGATTGCGAGTTCCACACCGTTGCTGTTGATTTCACGGGACGGCACTGATTGGCTGGATGTCATTATCGGCGAACCTTCCGCGGCCGATTTCTTTTGCCTTCGCGCTTCCGTCAAGGCGTTGCCGCTGGCGACTGAAATTCCTTACGACCTCTCGTCCGATTCAAAAGCGCACCTGGCGGAAGTGGAAGCGAAATTTCTCAACTTGTCTGTGTCAGAAAGACCGGCTCCAGCGGTAATTCCGCCGCCCATGTCAAAGCCCCCGCCGCCGTCTCAGAGCAGCGCGCCAAAAGGCGGTGGTTTTAAATTGTGGGCGGTGGTGCTGGGTGTTGCGCTGGTCGGGGCGGCTGTGGTGGGCGGCATATGGGCGTTGAAACCGAAGCCGGGTGATGCTTCGGCAAAATCGCCGCCGCCGGCGGCTCCGGCTCCAACTGATGCCGCCGCGAAAAATTCAACCACGACTTCGAACCCGTCCGTGCCGCAGGCATCCGGCACCGGTGAGGAGAGCCATCAATACGACGCCGCGACCAACGCCGCGCGGGCCGCGTTGACGCAGGGTGATTACCGGAAAGCGACGGACCAGGCGCAGGCAGCGGCAAAAATCAAGCCTGGCGACGCCGCGGCGGATGCATTGTTGGGCGAGGCGCGGCAAGGGCTTGCGATTGTCGAAGCCGCGGACGAGCGGACGCAGAAATATATCGCGGCCACGAATGCGGCGGGGCAGGCATTGCAACACGCTGGTTATGACGAGGCGATCAAACAGGCCGGCGCGGCATTGGCGATAAAACCAAACGATCCGGTCGCCGTTAAAATTATTGCTTCCGCCCGGCAGGGCATAGCGCAGGCGGCGGACGCTGCGACGCGAAACGAAAAGTATTCTGCCGCGGCCAACGCCGCCGGCCAGGCGTTCGCAACGGGGAAATTTGAGGAGGCTGCCGACCAGGCCGCCCTGGCGCTGGTCATGAAGCCGGGCGACGCCGCGGCGTCCAAACTTGCGGCCGACGCTAAACAGGAATTGGAAAAAAAAGCGGCCGCGCGGAAGCACGATCAATATATTGCGGCCATCAGCGCCGCGACGACGGCGTTGCAACACGGAGACAATGATACGGCCACTCGCCAGATCGAAATCGCCGCTGGCCTGGAACCGGGCGATCCCGCCGTGGCAAAGTTAAAAACCCAGGTTGCCGAAGCGACGGACCTCGCTTCCGCCAAAACTTCTTTTGATGCCGGAGATTACGACAGCGCCGCAAAACTGTGCGCCGCTCATCCCAATGCCGCGCCCCTGGTGCAATTGGCGGCGAGCGTCCGCGCGGAACAGCAGGATTTGAACGACGCCCGGCAAAAATTTTCAAACGGCGATTATTCGTTCATCAAACCGTTGCAAGGCCAGGCATATCACGACAAGCGTCCGTTTTCGGATTTGCTCACCCAGGCCGTCGCCGAGGAAAAATTATTGGCTGATTTGCAGGCGCGAAAACAGGCCAACGACTGGCAAACGGTGAAGACGAAACTGGCCGCCTCCGCAAGCCTCACGAACAAGCCGCCGTTTCACGCGCTCAACGATTGGGCGACCGCGCAAAGCGCTGTCGGTTTGCAAAAAAATACGCTGGTCAGCCTGGATGACGAGCTTCAGAAATACCTGGTTTGGTTCAACGTCGTGAAGGCGACGGATGCGCGCATCACCTCCGCGGAAGCGCGCAAGGCGCAGCGGCAGGATGGCGAAATCGGCGGGCAGCGGGATCAATATCTCAACCGAATCGCGTGGCTGGAAACCGAATATCGCAAGGGCGGCTGGTTGAACCAGGATGACCGCCAGAAATATCTCGATCAATTGAAAGACACCATCATCCACCGGGAATGAGTTGCGACCGGTGGAGAAGCGCGCAATCGATGCAACCAAAATGCCGTTATGAACGAAGTTATTGAAAAATTGTTGCAGCCTCTTTCCGCCGAACAGCCGTGCGGGCCGGACCTTTCGAACGACGGCCAGTTCGACGAATTGGAAACCATTCTCAAGGGCAAACCTGAAGTGGAAATCGGCAACATCCAGAAACCGGCCGAGCCGCCGGACTGGAAGGAACTCAAGAACCGAAGCACGGAATTTTTAGGACGCTCCAAACATATCCGCGTGGCGACGATTTTTTGCTGCTGCCAGCTCAAGGCGAACGGCCTGGCGGGCTTTCGCGACGGCGTGCAATTAATCCAGGGATTGCTGGAAAAATATTGGGCCGCGCTTTATCCGTTGCTCGACCCGGACGATAACAACGATCCGACGCAACGCCTGAACATCCTGGGTGCGCTGACCGTGCCGCGAGGTTCATCGGCGGCCGGTTGGCTTACTATTGTGGACAGCCTTTACGCCGCGCCCGTTTGCCAGCCCAAAGGCGGGCCGCCGATCACTTTTGACAACCTTATCGCATCGCGCCAGCCTCCGACGGCGCCGGTCGAGGGAGCGCCGCCGCCCACGGGGCCGAGCGCGGCTGCGGTGGCATCGGCCATGCGCGAGGCTGGGAACGAACAACTTTTGGCGCAGCGCGACGTCATTCAACAGGCGCTCGAAGCGGTTCGGGCCATTGATCAATATCTCACTACGACGCTCGGCGCCACCAACACCATCAGCTTTGAAGTGGCGGAAAAAGCCCTTCAAGAAATGCTGGGTGGATTGCAGGGTCACCTCGAAGGAGCGAGCGTCGACGGCGTCGTGGCTGACGCCACCACCGAGGGCGCCGGCGGAGACGCATCCGCGGGGGGCATCACGGTGCGCGGCTCGATTCGTTCGCGTGAAGACGTCGTCCGGGTCATCGACAGTATTTGCAATTACTACGAACAGGTCGAGCCGTGCAGCCCGGTGCCTTATTTGCTGCGCCGCGCGCAAAAGCTCGCGGGCATGAATTTCATCGAAGCGGTGCAGGAATTGAACCTGGCCACGGTGGATTCGCTGCGCCCGAGCATGGGTTCGGCGGTGCCGTCTGACGCGCCTCCAGCCGCTTGATCATGTCCACGATTGCCAGCGCTGATTTTCCTTTGCGTCCGGGAAGCGCGGAGGATTTTGCCCGCGCCCGGGATTTTTTCCAACGCGTCACTTTCCAGGAGCCGGTGCTTTGCCGCGCCTTGGGAATGGCGGACATGAGCGACCTTGGCCGAGTCGCGTGGGACAAGGTCCGGTTCGAAACCATGTCTCCGCAACTCCGTTGGTGCGTCAATTTTTTCGCGCGCGGACTGGCGGCGGATGAAAACGAATCGCGAACGATTTGCGGAGAGGCTTTCGATGCGTTTCGTGCGCTCGGGCTCGTTTCGCGCATCGCGGAAAATTCCTCCGGGATCGCATGCTCGGTTTGGCTTTATCCCGTCGGTGAATTCATCGTGGCTTCGGATCGGTGTGCCGATCCCGAAGGCCGGCCATACGCGCCGTCGGAAGACGTGGTCTTCCCCGCCATTTATGCGGGCACGTTGAGGTTTCTACGGTTGCTGCCAGAGGCGCGCGGCAGGGATGCGCTCGATGTTTGCGGCGGGTCGGGAATTGGCGCGTTGTTATTTTCAAAAACAGCGCGCGTGTCGGCCACGGCGGATTTGACGGAGCGCTCGGCGTTGTTTGCCGAGTTCAATGCGCGATTGAATGACGCACGAGTTGAGAGCCTTTGCGGAGATCTTTTTGAGCCGGCGCGCGGGCGGAAGTTTGACATTATTTCGGCCCATCCGCCGTTCGTTCCCGCGACCGGCCAGACGATGGTTTATCGCGATGGCGGCGACACCGGCGAGGCGGTGACGCGGCGGGTCATCGAAGGATTGCCGGCGTATCTTCGGGCCGGGGGCACGTGCGTGATTCTCTGTGTCGCGTGTGACACGGACAAATCTTTTGAGCAGCGCGCATACGATTGGCTGGGAGAAAACCGCGAAGAGTTCGATGTCGTTTTCGGTTTGGAAAAAATATTGTCGGTCGAGGAAGTCGTGGAATCGATGCGCAAGCGGGGGCAGAACATCAGCGAAGAGGGCGCGCGGCAATTGCTCACGCGGTTGCGCTCATTTGGCACGCGGCAGTTTGTGTACGGAGCGCTGGTGATGCGGCGTTATGCCGGGCGCGTCGCGGCCAAGCCGTTGCGCGTGCAAATCACTCCGGAGGCTGGCGCCGCGGAATTCGAAAGATTGTTGAACTGGCGGCAGCATGGCCGGCAACCTGGTTTTGCCGAGTGGTTGCTGCAATCCCGCCCGCGGCTTGCTCCACGGCTTCTGCTCACGGCGCGGCATATCGTGCAGGATGGGTCGTTGGTGCCGGCGGAGTTCGTGTTCTCAATCGAGTCGGGGCCGCAATTTGCGCTGCGCCCGGACCCGTGGGTGGTGCCGCTCCTGGCGCGGCTAGAAGGCAAAAAATCGGTGAGCGAAATTTTCGATGCTGCCCATGCGGCTGACGAATTGCCGGACGGTTTTTCCGCGGATGCTTTCTCGGACCTGGTGCGGTTGATGATCGAGCGGGGGTTGTTGGAAGTCGATTTGCCGGCGAGGAACTATCCGTAAACGGGGAGCGCGTCCGCTTCCTAGTCCGCCAGCAGGCCCATTCGCGCGAGTTTTTTAAGGTTCCCTGCCAGCTCGGTTTCAACGGCATGGCGAGCGGCGGTTTCATTGCCGTCGGGCACGGCGAGGGCGCCTTTTGATTTCAACAGCTGCCAGATTTTTTCAGCGAGCGCTTGATGGTCGCGGGTGCCGTCCAGGCAGGAGAGCAGGCAGCGGCCGACCTCATCTTCAATTTTTACCACCATGTGAAATTGCGAGGTGACGATGTTTCCGCGTTGCGCCTGCCAGCGAACGAGCGGCGTCGTGCGCGGACGTTCGCTGACCTGGAGGGAGGCCAACGGCGCGTGCGCGTGAAGCTCGATCACGCCCGCGCTGTATAGTTCGAGCAAAAATGTTTCCAATCGCTCGCCGTCGTCATTCGCGCCGGCGCTTTGTCCCGCCTGGCTTAGACTCGATTGTGCCGCGCGCAGCAATTCGGGGAAGGGGACCGGCATGGGCCAATGTTTTTCAAGCACGCCCAGCGCGGTTTTGCCCAGGGCAAAGTCGGTGGTGCATTGCGCTCCCTTGGCGGTGCGATAACTGTTGGTCGCGCCCGGGTGTAAGTTTACGGCTGCGTCCGTGCACTTTGCGGAGGATGAAATCAGGAAGCTGCGCACGCGCGCCGCCTGTGGTTCGGACAATTTAATGTCGCGATGGCAGAGGAGCGTTTGCCGGAAGCGGCGGCATTTCAAAAAATCCAGATATTGCTCGCGAAGAATCCGGTTCCGTGAAAGTTGTTCCAACGTCTGGCGAGTGGGTTCGTTGAAACCGTAATCGAACATTTCGAAATAATCCGCTTCGCCAACATATTGCAAATTGTGCGCGGCGGCGGTTTCGACGAACTGATGGAAATACAGCGGCACGGAGATTTCGGCGAGTTCATCGTGGTACAAATGGCCTTCG
The DNA here is from genome assembly GCA_036272195.1 of Verrucomicrobiia bacterium. Lineage (GTDB taxonomy): Bacteria > Verrucomicrobiota > Verrucomicrobiia > Limisphaerales > DASXHY01 > DASXHY01. The sequence continues at coordinate 78,988 of DATAZE010000019.1, forward strand.
TCGTGGTCGAGAACGGATTCGAATTCGGACTTCATCCAAAGCCGATATTCATCGCGCGTATCCTGCGCTTCGGCGACGAAGCGCGCGAGCGCCTTGGCCTGGCGGACCCGCTCGTCCGGGGACTCGAAGCGTTGCACATGAAAGAGCATCATTTCCCGCAGCATGTTGCGCATGTGGCAGCCGGGATAGGCGTTGTAGCTTATGAAGGCGATGCCCTGCGGCGCGAGGCGTTCGTGGCAGAGTTTCAGAACATGCTCGCGAACTTCAGCGGGCACCCATGAGAACAATCCGTGCGCGATGATGTAATCGAACTGGCCCCATTCGCGGTCGATGCTGGTGACGTTTCCATGAACGAGCCGGATATTTTTCATCCCAAGCTCTTGGATCATCTGCGTGCCGAGAGAAACGGGTTTCGCGGCGAGATCAATGCCGACGAATTCGCTCTCCGGAAATGTGGCCGCCATGGGTGCGAGATTGCTGCCCGTGCCGCAACCCAGTTCCAGAACGCGGCAGCGGTTCACCGGAGCCGGACTCATGCCGAAGAGTGAGCCGATTACCGCCAGCCGGCTTGGGTGCGTTTGGAGATGGGTGTAAACAGGGTAAGCAACGAGATCGTAGCTGGTAGGTTGGGGCTGCATCACCGTTTCTTGAGTTGGATGGTAAAAAAGCGACAGCTTGTACTGCGGATTTTGGGTCGGTTGTTGACCCGACGTTGGAATTCCGTATTCAACGCCCGGAATGGACCGGAAATACTCTTGACAAGCAAGGGCAATTTCTTCGATGCTGGGGTCAACAACCCAGTTTTATCGAGGTTTTTTTATGGCTAAATCCAGTAGTCAGAAGTTTATAGCTCGAAACCGTGCTCCCCGCGTTCAGATTGAGTATGACGTCGAGGTCTACGGGGCTGAGAAGAAGATTGAGTTGCCTTTCGTCATGGGAGTGATGGCGGACCTTTCCGGCAAACCAGCCGAGGCGCTGCCCGCCGTTGCCGATCGCAAGTTTCTGGAAATTGACGTTGATAACTTTGACGAGCGCCTCAAGTCCTGCAAACCGCGCGTGGCTTTCCAGGTGCCCAATACGCTCACTGGTGAAGGCAACCTGAATGTCGAAATGACGTTCGATAGCATGGATGATTTTTCGCCGGCGGCAGTCGCCCGCAAAGTAGATTCTCTCAACAAGCTCCTGCAAGCCCGGACGGAACTGTCCAGCCTGATGACTTACATGGACGGCAAGGACAAGGCTGAGGAATTGGTCGCCAAGCTTTTGAACAATCCGGATTTGATGAAATCGCTCGCCACGGCGCCTGCCGCGACTCCCGAGCAACCCAAGTAACATTCAGACCGAAGGAAAACAATTATGCTGCCACCCGAGACTGTAGCTCAAGGCGGCGCGGCCGCCGCGCCAGCCGAGATCAATGAGTTCGACGCGCTGCTCAACAAGGAATTCAAGGCGCGTGATGTGCAGAAGCAGTCTGCGGTGCAGACCGCAGTCCGCACGCTGGCACAACAAGCGCTCGCGTCCACTCAGTTAATTTCCTCCGACGTCACAAAGACGATCTCGGCGATGGTGGCTGAGATTGACAAAAAACTTTCCGAGCAGATCAATCTCATCATTCATCACGCCGACTTCAAGGCGATTGAAGGGACCTGGCGCGGGCTGCATCATCTGGTCAACAACACCGAGACGGACGAGATGCTCAAGATCCGGGTGTTGAACATTTCGAAATTGGATCTGAAGAAGACCCTCAAGAAATTTGAAGGCACGGCCTGGGACCAGAGCCCGATTTTCAAGAAACTTTACGAAGACGAATTTGGCTCGCCCGGCGGCCAGCCTTACGGCGCTCTTATCGGCGACTATTATTTCGATCATTCACCGGAAGACGTGAAGATGCTGGGGAACATTGCGCAGGTGTCCGCGGCCATGCACGCGCCGTTTATCGCTGCTGCCGCGCCGACGGTGTTGGGTATGGACACGTGGCAGGAACTCAGCAACCCGCGCGACCTGACCAAGATTGTTCAAACCGCCGAATACGCCGGGTGGCGTTCGTTGAGGGAGTCTGAGGATGCCAGGTATATCGGGCTCACGATGCCGCGGTTTTTGTCCCGGTTGCCTTACGGCGCGAAAACTGTGCCGTTGGAAGAATTTGATTTCGAGGAAGACACCGAGGGGGCGGACCATAATAAATACGTGTGGTCCAACGCCGCTTATTCGATGGGCGTCAACATCACGCGCGCTTTCAAGCTTTACGGCTGGTGCGCCCGTATCCGGGGCACTGAATCGGGCGGTATGGCGGAAGGATTGCCGGTGCATACGTTCCCGACGGATGACGGCGGCGTGGACATGAAGTGCCCGACCGAGATCGCCATCACGGACCGGCGCGAAGCTGAATTGGCGAAGAACGGTTTCATGCCGTTATCGCATTATAAGAATACGGACTACGCGGTTTTCATGGGCGCACAATCGCTGCAGAAGCCGGCGGTTTATGACGATCCGGACGCGACCGCGAATGCAAACCTCTCGGCGCGGCTGCCGTATTTGTTCGCCACCTGCCGTTTCGCCCATTACCTTAAGTGCATGGTGCGCGACAAGATTGGTTCGTTCAAGGAACGGGAAGATATGGAGGCCTGGTTGAACAAGTGGATCAGCCAATTCTGTTGCGATTCCAAATCCGCGGAAGAGGTGAAGGCCCGTTATCCGCTCGCCGAGGCAAAAGTTGAAGTGCAGGAAGTCAAAGGTAATCCAGGTTATTACACCTCCAAGTTCTGGATGCGCCCGCATTATCAATTGGAAGGCCTGACGGTTTCGCTGCGGTTGGTTTCGAAATTGCCCTCCGCGAAGGGCGCCTAAAAATAATTTGGGATGTAATGCGCCGGCTGTGTGCCATCCGGCGAGTATAACCATAGCTAACCAAGTCGGGTTCCCGGCACTGGAACCCGGAAGGAACATACATTATGGCGTCAGTAGACTTCTTCTTAAAATTGGACGGTATTCCGGGCGAGAGCACGGATTCGAAGCACAAAAACGAAATCGACGTCGAGAGCTGGAGCTGGGGTCAGGTGAACTCCGGAACTCACACCGGCGGGTCGGGCGGCGGGGCCGGCAAGGTGAACATGCACGACTTCAATTTCACGATGAAGATCAACAAGTCCAGTCCCAAGCTTTTCCTGGCTTGTGCGAGCGGTCAGCACATCAAAGAAGCGCTTCTCACCTGCCGCCGTGCCGGCAAGGAGCAGCAGGAATATTTGAAGATCAAATTTAGCGAGTTGCTGGTTTCCAATTTCCAGACCGGTGGTTCCGGTGGCGAAGTTGTTCCCACCGACCAAGTCTCGCTGAACTTCGGCAAGATCGAAATCTCCTACGCGCCGCAAAAGGGAGATGGCACGCTCGATTCGCCGGTGGTGCATCATTACAGCCCGAAAGAAAACAAGGGAGGCTAATTTCTCCTTTGCAGGCAGCCACTTCAGTTGCTTGAGCGGGCACCCGGTTGGCCAGCCCGTCAGGCAGCTGTTTATTTCATGAAATCCGCCGAACTTGTTCAAGCTGGTCGATTGGAAGAGGGGCTTTCGGCGTTACAGCAGGAAATTCGCGACAAACCGGAGGACACGCGCCTCCGGATTTTTCTATTTCAGCTTAACTGCATTTTTGGGCGGTTGGACAAGGCCCTGGCACAGCTTCAGGTCATTGCCAGTCTCAGCGCCGATACGATGCTCCTGGCGCAAATCTTCCGGCCGGTCATCACCTGTGAAATGCTTCGCCGCGAAACTTTCGCCGGCAAGCGCACGCCGCTGATCTTTGGTGAACCCATGGAATGGGTCGGCTTGCTGGTTCAGGCGAATGAACTCGTGGCCCGCGGCGAATTTGCCGCGGCTGCCAGCCTGCGCGCGAAGGCGTTCGAAAGCGCGCCCGCTTCTGCCGGCAAAATCGACGGCCAGCCGTTTGAATGGATTGCCGACGGCGATTCGCGTCTCGGGCCGGTCGTCGAGGCGTTTGTAGACAGCAAATATTATTGGATACCGTTTTCCCGCATCCAAAAGATTGAAATGGAGAAGCCTTCGGACATGCGGGACCTCGTTTGGATGCCGGCGCAGTTCACGTGGACGAACGGCGGCGCCGCTCCCGGGCACATTCCCGCCCGTTACCCGGACACGGAAGCGAGCACCGACGACACGTTGCGCCTGGGACGCAGGACGGAATGGCGGGAGCAGACGGGCGAAACGTTCCTTGGTTTGGGCCAGCGCGTTTGGGCGACCGACGCAGGCGAATTTCCGCTGCTGAGTTGCCGCAGCATCGAACTGTCATGACCAAAATCGTCCATGGCTGAACAGGTTCCAATTGAAAAACTGCAACCCTGCCTGCTCGACCGGTTGACCGATGATGAACCGGGAAAACAAGAGGAGAGCCGGACGCAACGCGTCATTTCGCTGCAGAAATACCGGCGCGGCGTGCTGCGTGATCTGGAGTGGCTTTTCAATGCCT
>DATAZE010000020.1:0-47172 GCA_036272195.1 Verrucomicrobiia bacterium
GTGGAACAACAGGCGGCACAGCAACTGGGAATCACCGGGGCCTCTGCTTCGCAAATGTCGGTTCATTTCTCCATCCAAAACGGCGTGATCGGCGCAGTGGGACAACTTGGTTCTGCCCAGGAAAAAGCTGCCCTGATCGCCGGACTTCAACGCATCCCGGGCGTGGTTCGCGTAGTGGACGATATCTCGCTTACGGGATCACCCACTATACCAACTCCGGCCGCCGCCAATCCCGCCACGGGCCCCTTGGCTCCGACGTCACGCGACGGCCAAACCAACAACTTCATGCTCAATACCACCAACAGCTCCGGCTTTTAATAAGTTTGAAGCTATACCGAAGAAAACGGCCCACCGCCTTCTTGCAGCGTGCTGAATTGAGGTTATGAATGCGAAACGTCTGACATCAAGCTAGCCACCTTCATACTCGATTAGGCGAACCGGTCCCTTGATTGGTTCGCCGCTGTGATAGTTTATCCAAGTCTCGTTTTTGTCGCGGTAAGCCAGACATCGAAAACCCTCGCATTGAACTTGCACCGGGACTGCAAGGGTCGGATGTCTCTCGGCTTTATCCACATGGTGTGTGTTCTCAGCCATACCTAACAGTACCTTGCGCCAGAAGCATTTGGCAACAGAATGGCTATGGGGTGTTCCACTACCCAACGCTGGTTGCGATGCCTCATAATTACCGCCTGAAAAACGTCACCCGACCGTAACGCGCCCGCCGTTGTCCCTGCCCGAGAACGTGCTAAAAAAGATTAATGCGAAAAAAAATTCTGGTCGTGGATGACGACGCTGAATTGGTTGAACTGGTCAGTTTCAATTTGAAACAGGCCGGTTACACCGTGGGTACTGCCTTCGACGGCGCGGAAGCCCTCAAAAAAGCCCGCACTTTGGAGCCGGATTTAATCGTTCTGGACGTCATGATGCCGGAGTTGGACGGCTTCGCGGTCTGTGAAATTTTACGGAGAGACAGCACCACCGCCTCCATTCCCATCATGATGCTGACGGCCCTTTCCAGCGAACTCGGGCGTATGGCGGGCCTGGGTTCCGGCGCGAGCGATTTTATTACCAAACCCTTCAGCCCTAAGCTTCTCGTCGCCCGCATCGAGGATTTGTTGAAGAAAGCCGCCAAATTGGCCCCTCCCCGGCCGCGTAATAACGCCGTTACCCGTTCGTAACGCGCTTGTCACACCCCCGGCGTTGTCGTCACACTACCGGCATGATATCGAAGTGCCGCGTGAAGTCGAAAATTCTGGTAGTCGATGACGAACCCGAGGCAGTCGAGCTCGTCGAGTTTAATTTAAAACAAGCTGGCTTTGTCGTCATAACGGCGGCAGACGGCGCGGAAGCGCTGAACAAAGCCCGCGCCACCTCGCCCAATCTCATCGTCCTCGACCTGATGCTGCCCGAAATCAGCGGCCTGGAAGTTTGCAAAATGCTGCGCCGCGATCCCGCCACCTCCGGTGTGCCCATCGTGATGCTCACCGCCAAGGCCGCCGAAATCGATCGCGTGCTGGGACTCGAACTCGGGGCGGATGATTACATCACCAAACCATTCAGCCCGCGCGAGCTGGTTTTGCGCATCCAAAAATTGCTTCTCCGCGGCCAGACCGCCACGGAGAGCCAGGAGACGCTTCGCTTTGGCGATTTGCTCATCGACGGCCCGCGCCACATCGTCAGTTGGCGCGGCAAATCGGTTGAATTGACCGCCACGGAATTCAAACTTCTCACTGTCCTCGCCCAGCGCCGCGGTCGCGTCCAATCCCGCGAACAATTGCTCCGCGACGTCTGGGAATACAACAATCTCGTCGACACGCGCACCGTGGATACCCACATGCGCCGCTTGCGCGAGAAACTCGGCCTGGCCGCTAAATATCTCGATACCGTCCGGGGCGTCGGTTATCGTTTCGTGGAAAATAATTAACCCTCCGTGTGGCCAGTCCTGACAATTCTTCTGCTCGTGCTGTTGGTCGCGCTGTTCTTTCAGTATCTACAATTGCGTGACCGGCTCCGCCGCTCGGTACGGGACTCGGGCCTGCAGATGGTGGAACTGCGCGAGCACTTCAAAGACGAGGCGCTGCACATTCAAACCCAGCAGGAGATCTTGTTCAACAGCATGATCGAGGGCCTCCTGCTGCTCGACGACCATGAGCGCATCCAACTTGCCAACCGCGCGTTCAACCAGCTTTTCGGCGTCGCCACAGAGGTTCGCGGCAAAACCGTCCTTGAAGTCCTGCGCCAGCACGAACTCGCCGAATTAATCGCCAAGGTCGCCGCCCAAAAACAAGTGCTCGGCTACGAATTGAAACTCGGCGGCCTCTCCGAACGCTGGCTGCAAATCAACGCCGCCGCCGTCTTTAATAGCGAAGGAAAAAAACAGGGCACGATTGTCGTCTTCCACGACTTGACCCGCCTGAAGCAATTGGAACGCACGCGCGAGGAATTCGTCGCGAACGTCAGCCACGAGTTGCGCACCCCGCTTTCGCTCATCAAGGGATACGTCGAAACGCTGCTCGACGGCGCCAAGGACAATCCCGAGGTGGAAACAAAATTTCTGCAAACCATTCAGCGCAACTCCGAACGCCTCCAATTTCTCATCGAGGACTTGCTCACGATTTCCGAACTCGAATCGGGCCGCCTGAAAATGAACCTCCAATCCGTGCGGCTTCGCTCGCTCGTCGACCGCGTCCTCGAAGATTTCAAGACCCAGGCCGAATCGCGCCGCGTCGCCCTCACCAACGAAGTGCCTGACCTCACCGCGCGCGCCGATTCCGACCGGTTGCAACAGGTGCTGGGCAACCTGATTGGCAACGCCATCAAATACGGACGCAGCGATGGCCACGTGGCCGTCAGCGGCCTTCTCTCCGCCGCCAACTCCATCGAGCTATGCGTGCACGATGACGGCCCGGGCATCCCGCCGGAATCGTTGGAGCGTGTCTTCGAGCGGTTTTATCGGGTTGATAAAGCGCGTTCCCGCGAGCAAGGCGGCACCGGCCTCGGGTTATCCATCGTCAAACACATCGTGCAAAGCCACGGAGGAAAAGTCTGGGCCAAAAGCGAATTGGGCAAAGGCGCTGCGTTCTATTTCACCTTGCCGGTCAAAAAAGAAGCGGTCAACTGATTGACCGACGTATTGCGTGAACCTGCCAAAGCGCTGCAAACTGGATTCACGCACTACGTAACACGTAATACGCCCAAGTTCCCCGTTTGCCATTCTCCCGCCCGCTTGGTTAACTGGCCGCCTTGAATTCGTTTGTCACATGGATTGAAAGTCACGGCGTTTGGGCGCCATCGTTGTTTGTCGTGTTGTTCCTCGGGTCGTCGCTGCTCATGATCTGGGCGCTGGAAGCCATGAACGCCGGCGGGCTTGAAGGCACTGTGCTCGGCACCCTCATCACGCCTTATTGCACTGGCCTGGGCAACCTCCTCGTCACGTTCGTCGTCGCGCGCGATGGCGGCCCCGGCTCGGAAGTCATGACCAACGCCCTCGTGAATAACGTCACCAACATGACGTTACTCATTGGCTTGCCCGCGATCTTCTGGGCCATGAACGTCCTGCCGCAAAACACAACCGGTAAAAGCAAAAAGAAAAAGCGCAGCAATATCAATCGCGTCCATGAAATCAACCGCCTCTCACTCCTGCTCACGCTCGTCGCGGTTTTATTTTTTACCGGGGCGGTCTGGGCGCTCGCGCGGAAAGGCCACTTGGATTTCGGCGACGGCCTCGTGCTCGTGGGCCTGTTTCTATTCTGGCAATTGTTCCATGTCTACGACGTCCTCAAAAGCAACATGCAGAAGAACAAATCCCTCGATTGGACGCTCTTGCTCTACGTCGCGGTACTGGGAGTGGGCGCTTACGCTCAATATCTGAGCATCGATTGGCTCGATCAATGGTTGAAACATCGCAACAGCGGGTTTCTCAGCGCCAAAAATTTCGGCTGGCTCAGCGGCTGGCTGTGCGCCCTGCCAAACGGCCTGCTGGCGATCTATTACGGCTGGCGTGGCAACCCGGAAATCGTTTACACCTCGCAGGTCGGCGACGGACACATTTGCATCCCTTTATGCGTCGGAATTTTTGCGATCTATCACTCGTTCACGCTCCCGCCGGTTTTTCAAACCGGGATGTATATTTTATTCGGCGCCACCCTGGTGCACATGGTTTGCGTCGCCGTCTTCGGACAACTGCCGCGGTTTGTGGGAATTGCGCTCGTCGCCGCCTACGGGGTTTTTCTATATAAGGGTCTGGTGTGATGAATCGTAGCAGCCGACGTGAGGAGGCTCTAATTAATTTTGCGCAGCGAAGGTCCTGATTCGGAAGATACATCAGACCCTCGAAAAAAAGCGCCGAACTTGCGCGGGCTCCAGCGCATTATAATTCTACACCAGCGCTTTGTTAAAAAACTTCGTATGGCTCGTATGCTCGCCCGCAACAACCAACGGATCCGGCCGAACCGCTTCACTCAATTCAGCAAACGGCACCTGCGCATTGAGCCACTTCGGGTCCTTGGTGATATCTTCCATCGACGCATGGGTGTTATTGCAAATCAAATAAATCCCCTCGCCCAGCACCACGAACGCCTCAAAGCCGGTGCCGATCCCATGGCGGGCAAATTCAAAATCGCCCACGCTGTATTTCGAATCGAGCAACTCGGCGCGCAACGAACCCAGGTCGGAGGCGAAATTTTTCAGGAAATCATCGTTGCGGGGCCCGGCGTAAAAAAGGATGCGCGCTTTGTGATGCGCCAGGGAGATCACGACCCATTCGTCAAAAACAATCTTCCCGTAAAGATCGTTCATTTTTTGGCCGCAGGCGCGAATTCGTTTGGTGGCTTCGTCCAATGTCATAAATCTGCTCTAATTGTTCCCTAAATAGAGCAATTTTAAGACCAGTGAAGGAAAGATTTCCCACGCCCCGCAAAATCGCCGTTTTTCCCCGCCGCACCGTCAAAACTTCTACGCATCTGTCCAGAGTAGAGACGGTGGAATGGTAGGGACGCCGCGCTGCGGCATCACCGCCGCGTTCAGCGGCGGAATGAGATTTCTCACCGTTGCCATATTTTTGAGTGTTCTCCCCTCCGCTTCCGGCTACACTCGTTAGACCATATGAACGGGGCCAGCAAAACCGCGGGACGAACACCAGAAACAACCTCAGGCAATCCCCTCAAAACCGCCCAACAATCGTTGCTCGGGCTTTTCCTCGTCGCCATCGTCCTGTTGATCGCGCAGCGGTTCATTTCATTCCAGTTACCGGCGAAAGAAGGAATCTGGGACGCGGCCCTGCTCATTCTGGCGCTGGCCACTACTCTCGCCTCCCTATGCCGGCAATTACCCGCGCAAAACGTCCTCCTCGCGACCGTGATTATCGCCTTTATCAGCGGTGGAATTCATGCGCTCGGGTCAACGACCGGAATTCCCTTCGGCCCGGCCATTTACACCGCGGCGGGCGGACCGCGATTTTTCGACGCGCTCTCATGGTTCGTTCCCCTGCTCTGGATCGTGGTAGTCCTTAACTCGCGCGGCGTCGCACGTCTGATTTTGCGGCCCTGGCGCAAACTCCGCGTCTACGGTTACTGGCTGATGGGCATCACCACGCTGCTCACGCTGATTTTTGATCTCGGATTGGAGCCATTTGCCACGCGCGCCAGGCATTACTGGCTGTGGAGTCCCACCAAAATCGCCGTAGACTGGTACGGAACGCCCTTGAGCAATTTTCTCGGCTGGCTTGTCACCGCGCTCCTGATCCTCGCCTTTGCGACTCCCGCGTTGATGAAAAAAAAGCCCGCGAAATCCAAGGCCGGTACGGATTACTACCCGCTCATCGTCTGGGTTTCCTTGAACCTCCTGTTTGTCGCCGCCGCGTTCTCCCAACATTTGACGTCAGCAGCCATAGTGAGCGCAACTGCCTGCATCGCCGTGATCCCCTTCGCCGTGCGCGGCGCCAGGTGGTGATTATAAATTTCAACACCCAATGCTAAATGGTCGATTTGCAATGAACTCTTGACCCGAGGAATCAACTCACCGGCGCACTCTCCTCCACCGGCCGCTTCGTAATCCTCAGCTTCGCCACGCGCGTTCCATCCATCGCCTCCACCCGCAATTCACACAATCCCACCGTCAGGCCATCACCCACCTTCGGGAAGCCGCCCAACCGATGCGTCACCCAGCCGCTCACGGTCGTCACGCCTTCCTCGCGCAACGGTTCGCCAATGATTTCATCCAACTCGTGCAACGGCAGCGCGCCGGACACTTCCCACGCCTCGCCTTTTCGGACCAGCAGCGGGTTTTCCTGGTCAAACTCGTCCTGGATTTGCCCCACTAATTCCTCCAAAACATTTTCCAACGTCACCATACCCACCGTGCCGCCGTATTCATCCACCACGATGGCGAAATGAAGTTTTCGCTCGAGGAACAATTGCAGCAATTTTTCCAGCCGCGCGGTTTCTGGCGCGTAAATTAATTTCCTCGCCGTCGGCAACAAGCCGCCGCCCGTTTGCGCCCGATTGCGCATCGCATACAAATCCTTGATATGCACCACGCCCAGCGTTTTATCGAGGTCGCCACCTTCACTCAGCGGAAATCGCGAATAACGCGTCTTTTCCGCGATTTCGAGGCAGTCGGCAATGCTCGCCTCCGTGTCGAACGCCACAATCTCCTGCCGCGGCCGCATCACGTCGCGCGCCCTGCGCCGGCGCAAATCCAGCGCGTTCAACGCCAGGCTTCGGCCCGGAGCCGTGGTGCCGGAAATTTTTTGCGCCGAGGAAAGCAACAGCCGCAATTCCTCCTCCGAATGCGCCTTCTCCGTCCCGCCGTCAACCGCGATCCCGAATTGCCGCAACAACCACTGCGCCGAATGATTCAGCACCCAGATGAACGGATACGACAGCCGGTAAAACCACTGCAGCGGATTCGCCACGATCAGCGTCGTTTCCAACGTCCGGCGAATCGCCATCGCTTTCGGCGCCAGTTCGCCGGCCACAATCAGCAAATAGCCGTTCACGAAAAAACCCACCAGGATCGCCATCGTCCCCTGCGTCTGCTCCGACGTGATTTTCAACAATGAAAACAACGGGCCCAGCAAATGCCGAAACACCGGCTCGACCACCACTCCCAGCGCCATGCTCGCCAGCGTGATTCCAAATTGTGTCGCGCCGATGTAGGCATCGATGTTCGCAATGATATTACGCGCCACGATCGCGCGCCGATTGCCCTTAGCCGCCAGCGATTCCAATTGCGTGTCGCGAATGCGCACCAGCGCCAGTTCCGCCGCGACAAAAAACCCGTTCAACAATACCAGCGTTAGGACCGCGAGAATCTTCAACCCATCATCTGTCAGCGCGTTCCAGTTCATTTTTCTTCAATGACAAATAACGAATGACGAATCACAAGTTCACCTCGCCGAAAATAAGTTTGAGGATGTCCGTTAGCGTGATAATCCCAATCTCCCGCCGATCGCGCCCCAGCACGACTGCCAACCGCTGTCCGCTGCGCTGCATTCGCTGCAACGCGCTTTCCAGCCGCAAATCCTCCTCGACATAAAGAGCGGGCCGCACGAAATCAGCCGTCGGCCGGTTCGGATCCAACTTCTCGAGATATAAAATCGTCACCATGCTGATGATCCCCGCAATGCGCCGCCGGCCCTCGCGCGTTTCCCATACCGGCAGCCGCGTGATCTGACGATTGCGAGACACCGCGATCACTTCCTTGATCGGGGACTCCATGGTGGCTGTAGCCGCGAGGGAAATCGGTTTCGCAATATGCCGCACCGTCAGGCTTTGCAAATCCAGCACGCGATTGATCATCGCCCGTTCCTCCGTGGACAGCGTGCCGCCGGATTCCTGCATGATAAACCGCAACTCTTCGCGATTGCCGAACAAATGCCCCGTGAATGCTTTGCCGCCCGTCCAGCGCAACACCAGCGCGGAAATTCCCTGCACCATCCACACCAGCGGACGAAGCAGCGCGTGAATCAACCGAAACGGCCGCGCAAAAAAAAGTGAAAGACGGTTCGGATACAACCGGAACAGCATTTTCGGCAGCAAATCGCACAGCGTGTAAAACAAAAACACCACCACGAGAAAAATCACGGCAAACCAAATCCGATCACCAGGCAACGCATCGTCGAGGATTACCAGGACCATTCCCAGAATGATGAAATTCGCAATCGTGTTGCCGACCAGAATCGTCCAAAGAAAGTTTTCCGGGTTCTCCAGGTAACCGTGTAATACTTTCGCCGAGCGCCGCCCCGCACGCATCTGCTGCCGCACGCGCATGCGGCTCAGCGCGAACACGCCCGCCTCCATGCCTGAAAGCAAAAAGGACAGCGCCAGGCAAACCACGAATACCAGCCAGGCGAATAATTCCGGTGCTTTCATTTGCTCAGTTCCACCATCACTTCGCGCACATGCCGCTCATCCGCGGCGTGGGCAATCAATTTTAATCCGCGAAAATTCGCGGCCTCGCCGGTTTTCGGCACCACTTCCAGGAGGCTCGTCAACAGTCCGCCCATCGTTTCCACCTCTGGCACATCGCCCAGCGGCGGATATTCGCGCCGAAAATCATCCAGTCGCATCGTCCCATTTACCCGCCAGCGGCCCGTCCCGAGTTTTTCCATCACGAACCCTTCCGGCTTCAACTCACTGCGGATTTTTCCGATAAGCTCGGCCAAAATATCCTCGGTCGTCACCAACCCCGCCGTGCCGCCGAATTCATCCAGCACCATCGCCATGCCACGTTGCTGGCGTTGCAGGCTTTTCAGGAGCTGAAGCAAATTCATCGTTTCAGGAACGAAGGAAGGAAATTCAATCGCATCAGCCAGGTCCACTTCCGGATCAAGCAACAGCGCTCGCGTGTTCAAAATGCCGACAATGGTATCCGGCGTCTCGTCGTAAATCGGCAGCCGGCGATGCTTGAATTGCTGCGCGGCGGAAATCATTTCCGCCACCGGCAAATCGTCGGAGATGCAGGCCATTTGTGAACGCGGCCGCATCACTTCCTTCACCGTCCGCCGGTCGAGATTGATGATCTGCAAAATAATTTCTTTCTCCGACTGGCCCAGCGTGCCTTGCTGGTAAGCGAGTTCGAGCAGCTCCTGATATTCTTCGTCAGCCAGCACCGTTTGCGGTTTAGCCAGCCTGGCAACCGCGGTGGAGAGCAGCAGGCCGTTGATTTTCTGCGCGGCCAATCGCAGCGGCAGCGCCAGTTTTTCCAGCAACAACAGCGGCCGCACCACCCGCAACGACCAGTCTTCCGGACTGCGCACGGCGAGCGTTTTCGGCAGCACCTCGCAGCCAAATAGAATCAACACGAACAATCCAATGACGGTGTAAGCGATCGGCCAATGCGCGCGCAGCGCCATCCAGAAACCTACCGCCAGCATCGCCGCGGTCGCGAAGGTATTGCCGAGCACCATGGTGGCCAGCAGGTCCTGCGGCTCCGCGAGCAATTGCCGGATGACCCCGCCAAAGCGCGGTTCGCGTTCAGTCAGTTGTTGCACCTGCCATTTGCTCAGGGAAAAGACAGCGGTTTCCGCCAGCGCAAAGAAGAAGCTTGCCCCGGCGGAAATCAAAATCACCACCACAGCCGCAATTGCTGCCGCGTCCATGCGGGCAGCATGAAGCAAACCGCTCTCGAACGCAAAACGCAAATCGAACGCTCGCAAAACGCGCCCGCCTGCGGAGCGCGGAGCATTGCTCCGCACGAAGTAATATCTTGCGGAGCGATGCTCCGCGCTCCGAAATTCTATCGCCTTGTAAACATCTCAAACTCGAGCTTGCGGGTTTCACTCCATTGCCGCAGTGCCCATTCGCCCCGACCTTGTCCCATGAAGATCGCATTATTATTATCGATCGTATGCGCATCCGCCATTATCACCGGATGCAGCACCAACCGCGGCGGCACGGAGGATGAATACAACTCCACCACCGGCACCATGCAAAGCCAACCCGCCACCGATCCTTCCCTGCCCGCAAATCCCGGCGTGGGGCCATCAATCCCTCCGCCTTGAGGCAACTAAACATTTGAGGAATGTATGAAAAAGCCACTCGAAGGCAGCTTGAGCGACCACGGTAAAGGACTCGGCACGGTTACCAGGGAAATGGTCATGGTTCGTGCGCGGCAAATCGCTATGCTCAATGGCCGCACCGAAAAAAGCGTCCTCGACTCGGATTTCTCTGAAGCCAAGCGCGAATTGCTGGGTGAGGATGAAATAAACCCGGAACCGACTGCGGAGGAAAAACTCCCCGAGGACGAACGCTGGGATCCCGTCCCCGGCTCCGAGGGCCACAAGGTTCCTGCCACACCTCCGGACGACGAACAATCCGTCGCAGAAAAACTGTACGACGAAGGCATCGCCGACGCGGAACACGACGAGAGCGTGGAAGCGACGCGCGAGGACTTACGGCGCGATAAGGAATAATAGCGCGGGCATGATTCTGTTTTCGCGCGCCCGTCGCCGAAATGACGGATAACCATCACGCGGCTTCAAGTCGCGTTCGCTGATATAACACCATGGTTAATCGCTGCCAGCAATTTAACGGCACGTTCGCTCGGAACAGCCACGTCCGTCCCCGCAAAAAAAAGGCTGCTTTACCCCGCCTGCAATTTGAGTGGGTCACCGCCGTGACCGACGAACAGTGGACCACTTATCGCGATGCCATCCAGGCACTGCGCGATGCCAGGATTCGGTTTCTCCTGGGAGGCGGTTTTGCGTTGGCCACCTACATCGGCCGCTGGCGAAACACGAAGGACATTGATTTTTATATCATGCACGAAGATCGCGAGAGGGCCGTCGAAGCGTTGGCGAAAGCGGGCTTCGAAGATTATTTTTCGCGACTTCCTTACGACCGCAAATGGATCTATCGCAGCACGCGCGACGGCCTCATCGTGGACATCATTTGGGCCATGGCAAATCAACGCGCGCAAACCGACGAAACCTGGTTTGAGCGCGCTCGTCCGGTCACCGTGCGCGGCGAGGCGCTGGCCGTCGTGCCCATGGAAGAATTCCTTTGGTGCAAGCTCTACATCATGCAGCGCGATCATTGCGATTGGACCGATGTCTTCAATTTGATTTACGTCGTGGGCGCGCAGCTCAACTGGGCGCACCTGATCGAGCGGCTCGAAGAAGACTGGCCGTTGCTCAAAGGCGTTCTGACCGTGTACGGCTGGTTGTGTCCGAGCCAGGCGCGCAAATTGCCCAGTTCGCTCCGCAGAAAATTGCGCCTGCCCCAACCGCCTCTCCGCAAAAAACGCAACCACATCCGCCTCCTCGACACCCGCGGATGGTTCGCCGCCATTTTGCCCAAAGACAAACCGCTCGAAGTCTAAAAAGAGTTAATGAATTAATGAGTAACGAGTTTATGATTTTGAACTTTAGATCTTGGACCTTGAACCTTGGACCTTGTCCCCCCCCCCGACCCTCGGCCCTCGACTCTCGACCCTTCCCATGCTTATCGGCGCCATGAACCATCCCGCTCGCGACGTCCTTTCGGAAATCGAATGGATGGCCGCGATGGGCCTTGATTTCATCGACCTTACCATCGAGCCGCCCATGGCGTCCGTCGACAAAATCGACCTGCGCGCCATTCGCTCCGCACTTGGTGACCACGGCATGGAAATCATCGGGCATACTGCGTACTACTTACCGCTCTGCAGCCCCTTCGAGACCATTCGCCGCGCCTGCGTCGAAGAACTTAAACGCTGCATCGGCGCCTTTGCTTCGCTTGGCGTTCGCTGGATGAATCTGCACCCCGACCGCATCGCGCCAATGCACGACCGGAAATTCATCATCGAAAAAAATCTCCAAAGCCTGCGCGAGTTATTCGTGGAAGCCCACCGTTACGGTATCGGCCTGATGATCGAAAATCTGCCCGAGAACTTTAACACCGTCATGCAATTATCCGAACTGCTCGATCCGCTCCCCGAACTCGGATTACACCTCGACATCGGCCACGCCAATCTTCGAACCGAACGCAATACCACGAGCGACCTGCTCATCGCCTACGGCGCGCGCCTCCGCCACGTGCACCTGCACGATAACAAAGGCGGCAGCGCCGACCTGCATTTGCCGCTGGGCACAGGCACGATCGACGTGCCCCATTACATTCACATGCTCCAGGCAACCGGTTACGACGGCACCATCACTCTTGAAGTCTTTTCTCCCGACCGCCATCATCTCGCCTACAGCCGCGACCTGCTTCGGCGGATTTGGGATGAAGGCGCGTCCGCGAAATCAGAATTTGGAGATCGGAAACCGGCCGCACCGAGCCGTCTCAAGCCCGCAAGCACAAGTATCGCGGGTTGAATGATGAATGGTGAGTGATACGCGACGAGTTGGATGGAGCGCGACTTCAGTCCGCAAATTTCTCCCGCGCCTCACTGGACATTCTTCCGCCCAGACGTAGCTTGGGGACGACGGGAAGCCCGAAATACCAAACTCAAAACTCGAAATTTGCCTTATGAAGGAAATCCGGACTCAGGATTGGAACACGTTTTGCCAGCGGCTAAACGAATTCGAACGCGGCGCCAGCGTGGATATTCATTGGATTGATCGCGCCACCAAGGCGGAACGTCAAATTGTCCGCGGTGCGGAATTCGAGCAGATTTCGTATGGCCGCCGCGACGGCTGCAACGACCAGATCGTCATCCGTGCCGGTGGCGATGCCGGCCGCGAAACGCTCCATGAAATCACCGAGCCAATCCATATTCTGCTGCGCGAATCCAACGGTGGGAACGGAAGTTACAATGCCGTAGCCGTGGAAGCCGAGGAAGGCACGACCATCCTGGCTTTTCACCCGGCAATTCACCCGGGCTGGCTGCAGGGAATCGCTCTTTAACTCGCCAATTCCTCTCTGGGGCTTCGCTGGAAAGTAAACGCGGGTTTCACCGCGTTGAGGCAAATCGCCGCGGGCCTACGTTCTAGCGTCTGTTTTAAAAACAAAACAGCCATTAGGACGTTATGAAAAAATTGATATTGATTCTCGGGGCAGCGGCAGCGGTGGTTTTGGCAGGCTGCAATCAAGGCGGAACCAGCGACCAATACGGCACCAGCAGCGGAACTTCCTCCAGCAGCAATTCCACCACTAGGAATACGACTCCTTAATATAGCGGACTCCTGGGATCGCCGGCGTCTCGCCGGCGTCTCGCCGGCTCCTCTCACCCGCCGCCAACCACTTTTCGCGACGCAACCGTTTTAACCGGCGCTTGCATCTCCGGCGCGCGATATTTTTCGCCCTCCACCAGCGTCATGGCCCCATCTGCCACGCGGAACTTTACCGGTATGCTCTCGCGTTCGCGTCCGTTCTTGGCCGTGAACACGCAAAAGTGCAAATGCGGACCGCTCGAAAAGCCGGTGCTGCCAGATAGCGCGATCACGTCACCCGTCTTCACGATCTGGCCGGGATGCACCACCACCCCGCCCTTTTTCAAATGGCAATAATGTCCGAGCGTGCCGTCGTCATGACGAATGAGCACGTAATTATTAAACAGATCGAACTTGATGTTCGCCCCACCGCGATCGGAATCGTCCTTCACCTTCACAACCAGCCCTCCGCGCGCCGCGCAGACCGCCGTGCCTTCGGGCATCTGCCAGTCGATGGCGTATTTGTTTGAGCCTTGATGGCTGAACTTGCCGTCGTAGCCTTGCGTGATCCGGCGCGTCGTTCCCGGCGCATAAGGCAGCGAATAGACGTAATCATCCGGCACCGCCACACTGCTGCCCATCTTGTAATAATTGGTGTAGGAATATTCCCATTCGTGATTCGTATCGAGCGGCATGAGCGTGAACGCCTCGGTCTCACCCGGCTTGAACGTGGCCGTGTAAGGGAATTTCACATCGCCCTTCAAGTTCACCGTGCTGAAATCAAAGGTCATGGTGACCTCGCTCAACTCGGAATTCTCGACCATGAAATGCGTGCTGCCGCCCTGGTCATGTTCGGTGGTGATCGTCACCGCGGTCTTGTCCGTCACAGCAGCCCCGACGGGCAACGGCCCCGGCCAAAGAACCACCGCGCCGATCAACATCAGCGCGGACACATAAAGAGAACGTACGATTTTCAAATTCAATTTGAGTGGTTTCAAAAATGTTTCGCGTGAAAAGTCATTGATTCCTCACGCCGCCAGCGGCAGGGATTTTGTGCGCGTGCGCGAAGGCGGACGCACCGGCAACGGGCGCGGCAGCGGTTCGCCGAAATCGGGAAAACCGTCGCTGCTCCAGTAAAATTGTTTGGCGTGGACGTC
The DNA here is from genome assembly GCA_036272195.1 of Verrucomicrobiia bacterium. GTDB lineage: Bacteria > Verrucomicrobiota > Verrucomicrobiia > Limisphaerales > DASXHY01 > DASXHY01. Next base: position 14,233 of record DATAZE010000020.1, read on the forward strand.
CCGGTCCTCCCAGCCGTGCTGTTGGCTCGATTTCGAGTGGTAAATGATCCAATCCTCCGTCTGGCACAGGGATTTCACGAACGAACAATGCCCTACGCCCCAGACCTGATCCGTCTTTTGGAAAACCGGCCCGTGCTTGCCCCACTTCGCCGGATTCAGCACGTCGTGAGTATTATTGTGCAGCATGCCCAGGCAATAATCGGGCGTCCAACTGCCGCTGGCGGAATAAACGATGAACAAATCACCATTGCGGCGAAGCACCTGCGGCCCTTCGCAAATCGGCATCGCTACGCGCTCCCATTTTTCCTGAGGCGCGGCCAGCAACACGCGCTCGCCGGAAATCGTCGCCGGATCTTTCATCGGCGCGATATAAAGATTTTGTTGCCCGTCCTTTTTGCCCGGCCAGCCGGACCAGATGAAATACTTGTGCGCGTGATCCAGCGTGAGCACCGTCCCATCGATCGCCCAGCCGCCGGTTTCCAATCGTCCGCGGCAAACATATTTGCCACGCGGATCTGTGCCCTCGGCCTCAAGCACCCACATGCGATGATTCGCATTCTCGCCGTCGTCCGCCGCATAATAAATAAACCAGCGCCCGTCGATCAGGTGTAATTCCGGCGCCCAGACATTATCGCAATTGCCGCCGTGCTCCGGCGCGCTCCAGACGCGCACCCCGGGGTCCTTGCCAATGCCGGCGATCGTGCGCGAGCGGCGGATGTAGATGTGCCGCTTGTTCCGGCTTTCGCAATAAAAGTAAAATCCGCCGTGAAAAATCATCCACGGGTCGGCCGAATGCGGTGGCAGGATCGGGTTTATAGTTTTGCTCGTTTAATTGTTCACGTCGCCGAAACGAACGCCACGCATGGCGCACGCTTCGGGAATAGAATCAATCAAACCTCAAAACCTTAAAATCGGCACCGGTCTGATTCTGGTGTCGTAGTTTGTCTGACAGAGGGGGAGGGAAATTTACGATTTACGAGCGTGGGGAGGTAAGGTGCTTCTCGCGTTCTATCGTGCTCGTAGCTTCTGAAGAAAAGCCGAAAAGACGTCGCGACTTACCAGCGCCGGGAAACTGAAAGCGGCCCATAAATCGAAAATTGAAGAAACTGAAATCCAGCGAGAGACTACGAAACCGCCACTTTCCTCCGCAGCAACCCGCGATAAACTCCGGCAGCGACCAACCCAAAAACCACGTGCGTGACGATGATCGACACTTCATTCCCGCGCAGTCCTGGCAGGACCAATGAAACCACGCCGAGGTTCAAAAGATACAGCGCCAATCCCACCAAACCGCCCGTAAACACCGCCCGCAGCTCCCGGATGTTGATGACCGCTATCGAAATGACGAACCCGTAAATCAAAGACAACGCCAAGTGCATCGCAATCACGCCAAACACCGGAACATTCCACGTCGCAGGAATAACGCGCCCCAAAACCGCCGGCGTGAATGACGTTAACCCTTCCCAGGGACTGGCGTGCGGCAGTACCAGCAAAATAATTCCGGCAATCAGCCCTGCCACAATTGCTGGCACGCCATGCAACCGGCTTTTTTCGATTGGCTCAGCCGGATGCGGTGCTTCAAAACCTTTAATCATAATTACTCCGTTCGCGCCGTGGGCACCGCCCGCACTTCTTTGCGAACCGCAGGGCGTCGTCGCTGGTAAAAATGGGAAGGTCCGTCCTGAAGATCCGAGTCCACCTCCGCCAGCTCCTTTTCCAGCCGGCGCAAGCCCTCAGCCAGCAGGCTCAATCCCCGGTAAAGATTCGCTTTTTCGCGGTCGCCGCCCGCCAGGGCTTCATTCTCGCGAAATAATTCCACTGCTTCTTCCAAAGGTCTTTTCATTGTGGTATTTAAGAATACTTCCGGATAAAGCCATCCGAAATGGGGCCAATACCTCACCCGGAGGTGCCAAAATTGAAATATTTGAGCAAAAATTTTCATTTTTACTGCTTGCAAGGCGGGGGTAGCTATGGTGGAGTCATCCTTGCAAGGTTTGCTCGACGTAACTCGTTGCGGCAGAAGCGGCTCACGGTGAAGGCGAATCGTCGGTAGCGAATTTCCCCGACTTGGAAGCATAAGAGTGTCAGGAATTGACTCTTTTGCGACATTCAGGGGGCGTTCGGGTTGAAATCGACTCAACCTATTGTATCGTATGATGCTTTGGTGAGCGGCGGTCTTCTGGTGTTTGCGGTCTTCAAACGCCTCGGCGACAAACCTAACATGAAGCAGTTCAGCCGTTTGCGGTGAAACACCGCATAATTAATGAACCAAAACGGACTGCGCGCGTCAGATATACTTATGTTGAATAGAAAAGGGAACAAAGCTTCGGGGGCAAAAACCCACCGGCGCGATCAGGAACCTGTGGCAAAAGCCCGCCCGGTTCGCCATCGTTTCATTATCTCGAGCAAGTCGGCGATGCAATCCCGCGCCCGGAACGAGGAAAATCGAGCCACCAACGGTCACTCCAAAACCACTCACGGCCACGGCAAATCCGCTCCCTCCCAAAAACAAGGGAACGCCAAAAATCCGAATCAGAAAACCCCGAACGCCACGGAACAGAATCCCAGCTTTACGTTGACGTCCTCAGTCGATTTGACCGAGACAATCAAGACCCTGCTCCATCTCCAGCAGGAGAATGGCTACGTCACCTACGACGACATCAACGACATCCTGCCTGACAACCTGAGCCCGGACGATCTGGACGAGCTTTACACCAAGCTCCGCAGCCTGGATGTCGAAATCGTCGACCAGGCCGAAGTCGAACGCGCCAAACCCGCTCCCCAGGAAGAGGACGAAGATGCGCGCCTAGAAATCCTGGACGACCCGGTCCGGATGTACATGAACCAGATGGGCAAGGTTCCCCTGCTCACTCGCGAGCAGGAAGTTGAAATTTGCAAGCGCATCGAAGACGCGGAAATCGAGATGAAGCGCATCATCTACAGCCTCGGTTTCGCCGCCAAGGAACACATCGCCATCGCCGAGAAGCTCCTTTCCGAACCGCCCAAGGAACGCTTTGATCGCGTCGTCGTCGACAAACAGGTCGCCAACCGCGATCGCCACCTGCGCAATCTCCGCGCTTTGATCAAAAAAATCCGCGCGATGGACCAGGACGTGGACAAAAAATATCTCGCCTTCTGCAAAGTCGTCCAGAAAAGCCGCCGCGAAAAGCTGCACAAGGAATTTCTGAAACTCGACAAGAAGGTGCAGGCCGCTTTCCCGAAATTCTTCTACAAGCAAAAAGTCGTGGAGGAAATGATCGTCGTTGCCGGCAACGTTCACGAAAAATTTCAGGCCAGCCTGCGCCGCATCCAGGAACTCGAAGCCCTGCACAAATCCACGGCTCGCGTCACTGAGATGGACGCCGAACGCTCCAAGATCGGCGTCCTCGAACTCTTCGTCCGCATGTCGCGCGAGGAGTTTTACCAGGCGTTCACCGAATTGAAACGCGCCGCCGACCGTGCCCAGCAGGCCAAGACGCACATGGCGGAAGCCAATTTGCGCCTCGTGGTTTCCGTGGCCAAGAAATACACCAATCGCGGCCAGTCCTTCCTCGACTTGATCCAGGAAGGCAACATCGGCCTGATGAAAGGCGTCGAGAAATTCGAGTATCGCCGCGGCTACAAGTTTTCGACCTACGCCATCTGGTGGATTCGCCAGGCCATCACCCGCTCCATCGCCGACCAGGCCCGCACCATCCGCATCCCGGTGCACATGATCGAAATCATGAACAAGCTCTGGCGCGCGCAGAAACAGCTCACCCAGGAGATGGGCCGTGAACCCACGCCCGAGGAAATCGCGGACGAAATGCACATGCCCGTCTCGCGCATCCATTCCCTGCTCAAGATGGCGCAACAGCCGATTTCCCTCCACGCCCCCGTCGGCGATGAAGGCGACGTCAGCGTCGGCGATTTCATCGAAGACAAATCCGCGGAGAACCCTTCGGACGTCACCAGCTACAGCCTGCTCAAGGAAAAACTTGGTGATGTGTTGACTACCCTCACCGAGCGCGAGCGGAAAATTCTCGAAATGCGCTTCGGTCTCGTGGACGGCTACGAACGCACGCTCGAAGAAATCGGCAAAATGTATAACGTGACCCGCGAGCGAATCCGGCAGATTGAAGCCAAGGCGCTGCGCAAACTGCGCCACCCGACGCGCGTCCGCCATCTCCAGGGCTTCCTCGAAACCGATGAAGAAGCCGCGGCATAATCAGCCGCAATACAATTACGAAGGGCCGGCGCAAGCCGGCCCTTTTCTTTTCCTGTAGCGGCGGTCCGCGACCGCCGCCATTCAAACGCATATCAGGTTGGCAACGCTTCAAATTGCAGAGAAAATAGTGCTGAGACTTGGAATTGGGACTTGGAGCTTCTCTGGAGCTTGGAATTTGGAACTTCTCACAAAACACAGTTGAAAAACGTTTTCCAAAAGTCGTCACGTCCCACCATTGACCTTCGCCCAAACCCACACTAAATATCTCCTGAACCTGGTCCACCGCAGTAATGGAAAAAATATGAAAGTAACTTTTTACGGCCACGCCTGCTTTGCCGTGCAGATTAAAAATCGCACGCTTCTTTTCGATCCGTTCATCACGCCCAACGAATTGGCCAAGTCCATTGACGTCAACCAGGTTCCGGCGGATTACATTTTGATTACGCACGGCCACGATGACCATTTGGCCGATGCATTGACGATCGCAAAGCGCACCGGCGCGCTGATCGTCGCTCCTTTTGAAGTATCCGAATGGCTCGCAAAACAAGGCGCGCCCAAGACTCACCCCGTCAACCCCGGCGGCACCATGAAACTGGACGTGTGCCGTGCAAAATTCGTGAACGCCATTCATTCCAGCAGCCTGCCGGATGGCACCTACGGCGGCAGCCCCGGCGGGTTCGTGATTGAGAGCGAAGAGGGCAATTTTTACTACTCCGGCGACACCGCACTGACTCTGGACATGAAGTTGATTGGCGAATCCACGAAGCTGAACTGGGCGGCGTTGTGTGTGGGGGACAATTTTACGATGGGATCCGAGGATGCTATCCGGGCGGCGGATTTCGTAAATTGTAATGAAATTCTTGGCGTGCATTTCGACACTTTCCCCCCGATAAAAATCGATCATAAGGCAGCGACTGAAAAATTCGCCGCCAAAGGAAAAAAATTGCACCTGCTGAAGCCCGGCGAGACCCACGTTTTCTGATTTGCGATTTACGACAGGGCGCATCTCGACTTCTGGCGCGGAGCGCGGCTGTGCTGAAAGCCAGCCGCAGCACCGTCTTTTGAAACCAGCGGACGGAATGGCAGAAGGCTCGGGTCTTATTCCGTTCCCGCGGCTGGCGCTCTCCGCACAGCCGCGCTCCTTTTCTCGGTTTTTTGGGAATGGTACAGGATAAGCCTTTTATGATTTACGAGCGGCATTCATTTTTCGCACGCTCGTAAATCGAAAATCATATATCGTAAATCGCAAATGTTGAAAGACCTCGATTATTCCGTCGTGCAACAATGCATGCACTGTGGCCTTTGCCTACCTACCTGCCCCACTTACGACGCGACCAAAATCGAGCGCCACAGCCCGCGCGGCCGAATCGCACTCATGCGCAGCATCGCCGATGGGCAGCTTGAAGCGACCCGGACCTTCGGCGAAGAAATGTATTTCTGCCTTGGCTGTCTCGCGTGCCAGACCGCCTGCCCCGCCGGCGTGAACTACGCCGAACTGTTCGAGCATGCGCGCGCGAAAGCAGAACAAAGCGGAGCGCTGAGTTCGCCCAAACGCAATTTAATCCGCTCCTTCACGCTTAAATGGCTGTTCATGGATTTGCGCCGTTTGCGGCTGGTCGCGCGTGGCATCGGCACGTATCAACGGCTGGGCCTGCAATCGTTTCTGCGCCGCAGCGGCATTTTGAAACTGCTGCCCCCGCGCTTACGCGAACTCGAGGCCATGACGCCGGAAATTCAATCGCGCTTTTCCTCCCAACTGATTGCGCCGGTCACGCCCGCCATTGGGCCGAAAAAATTCCGCGTCGCCTTGCTCACCGGTTGTGCGCAGGACCCGATTTTCAGCAATGTGAACGGGGATACCGCCGAAGTGCTGGCACACAACGGCTGCGAAGTCGTCACCCCGCCGCAACAATCCTGCTGCGGCTCCCTCCACGCGCACAACGGCGAATGGGAACTCGCACAACAACTCGCGCGCCGGAACCTCGACCAATTTCCCCCGGACCAATTCGACGCCATTATCACCAACGCAGGCGGTTGCGGCTCACATCTGAAACATTTCAGCCATTTGCTGGCCGACGATCCTGTCTATACCGACCGCGCGAAACTCTGGGATAAAAAAGTAAAAGACGTGCACGAATGGCTGGTCGAAATTGGCATCACCGCTCCGCCTTCGATCGGTAGGGCAGACCTGCCGGTCGGCCCGGGGCCGGTCACCTACCACGACTCCTGCCATCTGTGTCACGGCCAGAAAATCACCGCCCAGCCCCGCGACCTATTGCGCGCTATTCCTGGCTTGAAATTGGTCGATCTGCCTGAAAGCTCATGGTGCTGCGGCAGCGCCGGCATTTACAATCTCACGCAACCGGAAATGGCCAACGAATTATTGCGCCGCAAGATCGGCCATATCAAATCAACCGGCGCGCAAGTGGTCGCCACCGCAAACCCCGGCTGCCTGTTGCAGATCATCAACGGCGCCCGTGCCGAAGGCTTGGAACTTCGCATCGTGCACCCGATAACCCTCCTCGCGGAAGCGTATGCTGGGAACATCGCCGCCCCGGCGGCCAGTCGGGCCGCGCCGTAGCGCAGACTTTCCAGTCCCGCATCCCTCACCCGCGCGAACCCATAGGCTGCACGCGCCCCTCAACTCCAGCTTGAATTTCCACGCAGCAACCCTACCCTTTTGGCCATGACTGCCGCCACTCTGCGCGTGCGCCGCGCCACGGTCGAAGACCTGGACCGCTTGCGCTCCCTCTGGACCTCCATGCACCTGCCCGTCACCGAATTGGAGCCGCGCCTGACCGAATTCCAGGTCGTTGAAAATGCGAGCGGAGAAATGGTGGGCGGCATTGGCTTTGAGGTCGGCACGAACCACGGCCGCCTGCACAGCGAAGGCTTCACCGATTTCTCCCTGGCCGACAGCGCCCGCGAGTTGCTGTGGAACCGGATTCAAACACTCTCTTCGAACCACGGCGTTCTGCGATTGTGGATGCAGGAAAACGTAATCTTTTGGCAGCGCCTCGGTTTCAAACCCGCCGATGACGAAGAGTTGAAAAAATTGCCCGCCAACTGGAACACTGAAAACGCCTCGTGGCAGACGTTTCAATTGAAAAATGAGGACGTCATAAACGCCTTCGAAAAGGAAATGGCGGTGTTCATCAGCGCGCAGAAGCAAAGGACCGCTCGCGTCACTCGGCGCGCCCGCACTGTCAGGACACTGGCCACCGTTTTGGCCCTCATCGTGGCGGCGATTGCCTTTGCCGCCGCCATTTCTCTCCTGCTGAAAAGGCCGGATATTTTAAACCACTGAAGGTAATGTAAATTCGTCTGCGTGATAGGAACTGCGCACCATCGGCCCGCTGGCCACGTGCACAAAACCCATCCGCCGCGCCAGCTCGCCAAACTCCGCAAATTTTTGCGGTGAAACAAATTCCACCACCGGTAAATGCTTCGTCGTCGGCTGAAGATACTGGCCGAGCGTCAGAATATCACAACCCGCGCCGCGCAAATCTTCCATCGCCACCGTCAATTCCTCCGGCGTTTCACCCAGGCCCAGCATCACGCCCGACTTTGTGTAAATAGACACCCCGCGCCGCTCCTTCACCTTCCGCAGCACGCTCAACGAACGGTCGTAAGTCGCGCGCGACCGGACCGAAGGCGTCAGCCGCCGCACAGTCTCAAGATTGTGATTGAAGATATGCGGGTTCGCGCCGAGCACGATTTCAATCGCCGCATCGGATTCATTAAAATCCGGCACCAGCACTTCAATGACGATGCCTGGGTTCAACTTCCGGACCTCTTCAATCGTCTGGCGAAAATGTTCCGCCCCGCCGTCCTTCAAATCGTCCCGCGCCACGGCCGTGATGACCACGTGCTTCAGGCGCATCCGCCGCGTCGCCTCCGCCACGCGCGACGGTTCATCCGCCTCCAGTGCGAAAGGTTTCGCCGTGGAAACCGCGCAAAATCCGCACGCGCGTGTGCAACGATCGCCCGCAATCATGAACGTCGCCGTCCCTTTGCTCCAGCATTCCCAATGGTTCGGGCATTTCGCGCTTTCGCAAACCGTATGCAGCTTTAATTCATCCAGCAACGCGCGCGTGTGTGAAAACGTATCCGAGGTAGGAAGCTTGATACGCAGCCATTCCGGCAAACGCGGGCGTGGTAGTGGCACGGGCGTCTCGCCCGTGCGTCTCTGCTTTTCAACAACGTCACTCATTTCGAAACGTGCTGGCCCCGGCACAATAGGGATGCCGCCAACATCATGCGCGGGCATCTCTTTTTTCCAATTTTTGCCAGAAGGTGGCGAGTTGATCCGGCCCGAAGTCGGCGAGAATTTCGCCGCCCACATCAATCACCGGCGCGAGTTCCTGCCCGGAAAGGCGAATCATCTCGTCGAAAGCCGCCTCGTCGGCGATCACATCCACTTCCTCGTACTCGATGCCGTGTTTATCAAGCCAATCCATCGCCTTGTGACACCAGCCGCAATACGGCTTGATGAAGAGTCGAATCCTTTTTTCTTTCACGCTATAAAGTGGAGGACAAAACGCGCTTTTTCAAATGATAGCAACAAAAAGTTGCTAACCGCCGATTTGCGCCCCGTATTGCTCGGGACTCAACAATCCATCCAATTCCGCGGGATTGGCCAGCTTGATTTTGAAGAACGAGCCGGTCCCATAGGGATCGGTATTGACCAGCCCGGGATTATCCACCGCGGCCTTGTTTACCTCCGTAATTTCTCCGCTGACAGGAGAATAAATATCACTCGCGGTCTTCACGGATTCCACCACCGCGCAGGTATCGCCGGCCTTCACCTTCCGCCCAACCTCCGGCAACTCGACAAACACCACCTCGGTCAATTCATGCTGCGCGTGATCAGTGATGCCCACGGTCGCAACACCGCCGGCCACCCGCACCCATTCATGCGATTTCGCGTATTTCAGATCCGTTGGAATATTGCTCATAAATTTCCTGTCCGCAGATTACGCGGATGGCGGCAATTCTCAATTTTATTTTTTGAGGCCAATGGGATGAATCAAATCATCGGGGTGCGCGTTCCGTCTTCCACGCAACACGCACTACGCACTACGCACTACGTTTCCGCCCGATAAATCGGCTTTTTCACCACGATTGCCGGCGAGCGCTTTCCGCGAGCCTCAATCTCAATCGTCGTTCCCACCTTCGCAAACTCCGGCGGCACATATCCCATCCCGATGCCGATGTTCAACGACGGGCTTTGCGTCCCGCTCGTCACTTCGCCAACTTTCGCGCCGTTTGCCCAAATCGGGTAATGCGGCCGCGGGGGTGCGCACTTATCAACCATCTTGAACGCCACGCACTTTTTGGAAACACCCTTCTCCTTTTGCTCCGCCAGCACGGCACGTCCGATGAAATCGCCTTTGTCCAGCGCCGCAAAAAATCCCGCCCCCGCCTCAATGGGTGTCGTGTCCTCGTCCAGTTCATGCCCGTAAAGCGGATAACAAACCTCCGTCCGCAACGTGTCTCGCGCGCCCAACCCGCACGGCTTGATGCCAAACGGCTTGCCCGCTTCGAGCGCCGCGTTCCAGATCTCCTGGATGCATTGATCATTGCCGACCACTTCAAACCCATCCTCGCCAGTGTAGCCCGTGCGCGACACCATGACGTCATGGCCATGGATTAGAAAACCACCAATCTGATTTTTCTTCAAATCAGTCACGCGCGCCACCCGCCGCGCGCAGTTGGAAGAATTGGGAATGCAAACATCGATGAACTCCTTCACGCGCGGCCCCTGGATGGCCACCGCGGCGTAATTGTGCGAGGCATCGGTCATGAACAACTCATCGCGCCGGGGAAATTGCGCCAGTTGCTTCTGCATCCACGCCACGTCCGCGTGGACGCGCGAGGCATTCACCACCAGGAAATAAACACCCCGTGAAAGACAGTACACGTACAGGTCGTCAATCGTCCCGCCATGCTCATTGCACATCAACGTATATTGCCCCTCACCCGCGCCGATTTTGTTGATGTCATTCGTTAAAACGTAATTGAGAAAATCCGCCGCCGCCGCGCCGCTCACGGTCACCTCGCCCATATGCGAAATGTCAAAAATCCCCGCCGCATTTCGCACCGCCAGATGTTCGTCAGTGATGCTCGTGTATTGCACCGGCATTTCCCAGCCGCCGAATTCAATCAACTTGCCGCCCAGCTTCTGGTGCGCGGAAAAAAGGGATGTCCGTTTCAACATGGGTGAATTAAAAATGAAAATTGAAGAATTAAAAAGCGGAAATGAAACAAATAACCTGATGGCAACTTATAATGCCCAATAAAAACGCCAGGGGGCTGGCGTTTTTGGGAGCACAATCGTCCACCGCGCTCCTAACCCATCACCCCCACTTCTCCGTCTTCATCTGCGCCTTGGGCGCGCCGAGTTCGAAAACCACCCCTTCCGCGAACTCCACCAGCGTCGTCGGGCCGCACGCATAAAAAACCGTGTGCGCCAAATCACGCACATGCGCCTTCAGCCACGCCGTATCGATTCGCCCGCGCCGCCCCGTCCACGGGTCGTTCGACGCCAGTCGCGTGCAGGTCACGTCAAACTTGAAATGCGGATTCTCCCGCTCCAACCGCCGGAATTCCTCATTAAAAATGATGTCATTGGTCGTGCGCACGCTGTAAAGCACCGTGATTCTCGTCTGCAGTTTTCGCCGCGTCGCCTCCCGCACGAACGCGCGGAACGGCGTCACCCCCGAACCGCCCGCGATGCAAATCAAGTGCTTGTTCGGCTCGTAAACGGGAAGAAATTTTCCCGCCGGCGGCAGGATCATCAGCTTGTGCCCCACCTTGATCCAATCCACTAACCGCGTGCCCATCTTGCCATCGCGCCGCACAGTGAATTCATAAAAACCCCGGTCCAGCGCGCACGAGGACAGCGAGTAAGCGCGTTTGTAAGCCGGCTCGTCCGGCCAATAGCAGGTGATAAATTGGCCCGTCTTGAAATCCACATCGTGTCCGCTCGGCCATTTAATCTGGATGGTCTTGGAATCCGCCACTTCGAGAGTCACGGCTTCCACGGTCATTTCCGTCGCTTCACGGCTCATAAGGATTGGCGGCTAAATAAACTTGATTGGCCCGAGTGTCAAAGATGTTCGTAACCCACCGTAACGCAGGCTGCCGACCCCGGTAATATTTAATGTGAGCCAACTCGCGCCTGGACTCGGTTTACTTTTCCTCGTTGCCATACCGTGACGGACGTTTAACATCGCCGCGTCTATGTCAGAATTGCCGCCTGCTATTTCCCCTCCGCGCGCCGATGGCCGCGCGGCCAATCAATTGCGCCCATTGCGCTTCCAGAACGGCATCGCGCCGCACGCTACCGGCTCCACACTCATCGAGTGGGGCAGCACGCGCGTGATCTGTGGCATCACCGTCGAAGAAAATGTCCCGCGCTGGATGAAGGAGCAAAATGTCGTCGGCGGATGGATCACGGCCGAATATTCCATGCTCCCCTACTCCACGCTCCAGCGTAAATCCCGCGACATCACCAAGGGAAAAATCGATGGACGCTCGCAGGAAATCCAGCGGCTTATCGGTCGCGCCATGCGTGCCGCCATCGATTTGGAAAAATTGGGCCAGCGCACCATCTGGATTGATTGCGACGTCCTGCAAGCCGACGGCGGCACCCGCACCGCGGCCATTTCCGGCTCGTTCGTGGCGCTGTCGCTGGCCGTGCGCCGCCTGATTGCCGAGGGCAAGCTGACGGAAAACCCCATGCTTCACGCGGTCGCCGCCGTGAGCATGGGCATTGTCGGCGGGCGACCGCTGCTCGACCTTTGTTACACCGAAGACGCCGCCGCCGCCGTCGATATGAACCTGGTGATGAATTCGATGGGTGAATTCATCGAACTGCAAGGCAGCGGTGAAGAATCTACTTTCAGCGAAACGCAATTGGCCGAATTGCTCACGCTCGGAAAATTGGGCATCCGCCAACTCCTCGCCGCGCAACAGGCCGCTTTGGCATGATTGGCGAAAATGGAAACCGCCCCACTGATTCGCTGGATTGTTGGATGGCAAATAAACAAGTAAGCAGCAATTGTCCGTGAAATCACTTTTCATTCGATTTCCATTTTGGCTTATGTTTCCCGCCTCCAGTTTCCCTCTGTGTTCATCTGTGTTTATCTGTGGCTAAAATGTCCCACGCTGATTTATCTCTCCCCTCCATCGAAGCCGCGCCGCAGCGCCCCACACAATTGGCGCTCATTCGTCACGGCGAAGTCGAAGCCGCCTACCAACGCGTCTTTGGCGGGCGCATCGACATGAACCTCTCGCCGCGCGGCCACGAACAAGCCGCTGCCTTGGCCAAATGGCTCGCACGCCAACCGCTGAACGCCGTTTACGCCAGCCCCATGAAACGCGTCCAGCAAACTCTCGCGCCTTTCGCCGCTAACAACGGTTGGACCGATCGCGTAGCTATCATGAATGACCTGCGCGAAATTGACTTTGGCGATTGGACGGGGCTGACGTGGGAAGCCGTGGCGCAAAAATTCGGCGTCAGCGCCTTTCAATGGCTCACCGAACTCGAACGCGGCGGTATCGCCAATGCCGAAAACACCCAGGCGTACCGCGACCGCATCGAACCCTGTGTGCGCGACATCCTGCAAAAGCATTCTGGCGAAAATGTCGCCGTATTCTGTCACGGCGGCGTCATCCGGATGATATTGACGATTCTTCTCGATATCCCCTTGCCGCGAATGGCTGGTTTTGAGATCGATTACGCCAGCGTGACCAACATTGCTGTTCTGCCGCAAAAAACCGAAGTGCAATTCCTCAATTTCACGCCGTGGGACGAACCCGGTCTATGAACACGCGCGGGCCGATTTGGAAAGTCTCCGTCACCACGACCACCGAGGCCGAGGAAGCCGTGACGGAATTGCTATACAGTTTTTTCGAATTGCCGGTGTCCTCCTACACCGACGTTGAAACCGGCCAGGTCACCGTCGCAACGTATCTGACCTGGGAGCGCCGGCGTCCCGCCGGCAAGTTGCAAGTCGGGGCGCGGAATCTCGCCGGCGGGACGCCGGTGCTCCCAGGTTTGCGCGAAGGCCTCAAACAAATTGCAGCCTGCGGCCTGAACCTCGGCCCCGGCAAACTCTCCATTCAAAAAATTCGCCGCGAAGATTGGGCCGAATCGTGGAAGCGCCATTTCAAACCAATTGAAATCGGCCACTCCCTCCTCATCAAACCGAGCTGGTCCAAACGTCCGGCCAGGAAAAATCAGGCCGTCATCGTCCTCGACCCCGGCCTCAGTTTCGGCACCGGCCAGCATCCGACCACCTCTTTTTGCCTCGGAGAACTAGTTAAAAGGCGTTTCGAGTTTCCGGTTTCGAGTTCCGAGTTGAAGAAACCCGCCTCAAAGAAAAACTCGAAACCCGAAACTCAAGACTCGAAATTTTCCTTCCTCGACATCGGCTCCGGCTCCGGAATCCTTGCCATAGCCGCCGCAAAGCTCGGCTACGCACCCGTCGACGCCTTTGATTTTGACCCCGAAGCCGTCCGCATCGCCCGCGAAAACGCCCGCAAAAATCGCGTGTTACGCAAAGTTCACATCACGCGCGGCGATGTCACAAAGCTGGCGCTTCGCTGCCATAAACAATACGATTTAATTTGCGCCAATTTAATTTCCACCCTGCTGCTGGCCGAGCGCCCCCGCATCCTTGCGCGCCTGAAACGCGACGGCATCCTGGTCGTTGCCGGAATTCTAAATAACGAATTTGCCTTGGTACAACAGGCGTATGAATGCGCAGGGCTGCGCCTGATCGCCAGCCGGGTGGAGAAGGAATGGCGTTCCGGCGCGTTCACTCATCGGCGACAAAAGTCCTGAAAAAATTTCGCCATAACGGCCAAATTTTTTGAATGACTTTTCCCGGGAGCGGTCTTATAACTGAATCGCTTGAAGCAGGTGATACCAGTTCAACGCACTCCCGGCCAACCGGCAAGGAAATTGGCATCATTCCCGCTACGGTTCATCTCGAGAAAGGATTCTAGATATGATGAAAACATTGGAAGCAATCAATGAGGCAATCAGAAACCCTAAACATCCCTTCCGAAAAACCGATAGTCACCCCAAAAAAGCCGTCAAGCATCGCTATGAACGGCGCAAAATCCGAGAGTATCTGCAATTGACCGACTGGCTCTCAGAAGAGGCCATCTAGGTCAAAATTCGACAATTCGAAAAAGAAAACGCCACCCAGCAGGTGGCGTTTTCTCTTTTGAGGGTCAAGTCCTTCGCGCATTTTCGCGGAAAAGTTTTCATGAATTGATTAAATTTGGTAGGGCCCAGCGCACTGCGCTGGCCGCGCCGCGTTCAGCGGCGCTTTTTGCGTACAGCCGACGCCGTTTAACTGATGACATAGCCGCCGACGTTAGTCGGCGCCATCTTTTTCCCGCTGTGCATCCGGACGCGCACGTTTCCAGACTGGCATTCACGCGCTCAATTGATTATCTCTCCTCCATGATTTCTTCCGGTTGGTTGCTCACGATTTACTGTGTGCTTGTTCTTTTTGCATCGCTGGCGGGAGGCTGGCTGCCTTTGATTATTCGTCTCAACCATACTCGGCTGCAAACCGCCATCAGCCTCGTCGCCGGCCTCATGCTCGGCATCGCCCTGCTGCATTTCCTACCCGACGCCAGCGAACAACTGGGCTCGCTTGACCGCACCGTGGCCTGGATGCTCGGCGGCTTTCTCATGATGTTTTTTCTGCAACGCTTCTTTCATTTTCATCACCACGATCTGCCTGAAGGCGATCCCGAGGATTGCTGCCATGACGAACACGAAGATGCCTCTCCTGACGACGAACACCATCATGACCATGGCCACGACCACCACCATCATCACGAGCATGAACCGGATCATGAACCCGAGCATACCCATCACGCGCATACCCTCGCTGAAAAATCCGCGCAACAACTCTCCTGGGTCGGCACTGCCCTCGGCTTGACCCTGCATTCGCTGCTGGACGGATTAGCCATGGCCGCGGCCGTCGAAGCCACCGCCCGCGGCCAGGGACTGGCCGGCATCGGCACTGCCCTCGCCGTTATCCTCCACAAACCCTTTGATGCCATGGCCGTTTCAACCTTGATGACCGCCGGCGGAAGCTCACGTTTTTTACGGCAGTTATTAAACGCCTTATTTTCGCTGGCCACGCCGCTCGGCGTGGCGCTGTTTTATTTGGGCGCGAATCATCTCGCCGGCTCGAATGAGGCTTTTCTTGGTTGCGCGCTGGCATTCTGCGCGGGGACATTCCTATGCATCGCCAGCAGCGATTTGCTCCCTGAATTGCAATTTCATTCCCATGACCGCTTGAAACTGTCCATCGCCCTGCTGCTCGGAGTGGGCGTGGCCGTGTTAATCGGGGCAATCGAGCCGCACGAACACAAGAGCGAAGCTCCAACGGTTAATATCCAGATACCGGCGAAGGTTCCGTAAGTGGCACGGGCGTCTCGCCCGTGAGTTCCTTCCATTTGAATCACACGGGCGAGACGCCCGTGCCACTACGCGGGTGCAATAAAAAACCCGCGATTCGCATCGCGGGTTTTAAAACAACTTCAGCCCTTGGCCTACTTCATCAACAGCATCTGACGCGCTCGTTTGATGGACTGGTTCAGGCGGCGCTGGTAATGCGCCGGCAGACCGGTGTACTTGCGCGGCAGGATACGGCCCTGGTCCGTCACGAACTGGCGGAGCAGATTCACGTTCTTGTAGTCCAGTGAATCGACCGTAAAATCAATTTTCGGTTTCGGACGCGGAGTGCGGGATTCCATTGAGGAACGGCCGCGGCCGCCGCGTTTGTCTTTGTCGGTATGAGTTTTGCGTGGCATAGGTTACTTGATTTCGCGATGCAACGTGTGCCGGCGGAGGGCGGGATTAAACTTTTTGATCTCCAGCTTTTCCGTCTTCAGCTTTTTATTGCGCGTGGTCGTGTAGCGGGAGGGTGATTTGCCCTCTTTGCGCGCTTCCGTGCATTCAATTGTGATGGTTTCTCGTGCCATAAATTACTCCTTTTCCTTCGTCTTCTCTTCCGGCTCGTCGTCGTCGGCTTCCACTTCCGTCACTCCGACAGAGTCCACTGAGCCAAGCGCGCCGAGGCGGCGTTGGCGCAAAGCGCCATCGCGTTCGAGTTGCGCCTGCGCCTGCACCGTAAAGCGCGTCCATGGAATCGCTTCCAGTCGCGCGCGCGGAATCGGCTTATTGGTCAACTCACAAACGCCGTAGGTGTTCTTCTCAATGCGCTTGAGCGCTTCCTCGATTTCGTAAATCGCGTCCTGGTCCGAAGACAACAGGCTCAACGCGAAATCGCGGTCAAAATTGTCCGTGCCGGAGTCGGCCATGTGCAGGCTGTAACCGGCCATTTCCTGTGCGGATTCCTTGGCCAGTCCATTCATCTGCCGCTGGAGTTGATCGCGCAACTCGAGAAGGCGATCGTAAAAAACCTGCCATTCGGCCTTGATCTTCACATCACCGTTTCTCTTGTTCTTCACCGGTGCCGAGGGCGCTCGGCCCAGGATGGCGGCAGCGGTCGCGAGAGCCGGCTTGCGGGCCGGCGCCTTGGTAATTTTCTTCTTATCTGTCACAACTTAAAATTCGTTTAACTTTGACCGTTTTCTCAATAAAGGCGTTTCTCGTCCTTTTGAGGGTGCGGGAATGTAGCAAAGGGGATTATTTACGCCACAAAAATCGTAAAAAACTTTTTGCCTCCTCGGAATCGTAATCGTTCACCTGCTCCAGCCCTGATCAGCCCTTCTCAATGCACGCGTAGGCATTGTGATTATGAATGCTCTCAAAATTCTCCGCCTCCACCTTATACCACGTCACCTCGCGATGCGCATTAAGTTTAACCGCCACGTTGCGCACCAGGTCCTCCACGAAAACCGGGTTCTCATACGCCCGCTCCGTCACCGCCTTCTCATCCAGCCGTTTGAGCAGCGAAAACAACTCCGCGCTCGCCGAACTTTCGATCATGGCAATCAAATCCTCGATCCACACCGCCTTGCGCGAGCGGATTTGCACCGTGCAAAGCCCGCGCTGGTTGTGCGCCCCGTACTGGCTGATGGCTTTCGAACACGGACAAAGCGTCGTCACATGCGCCTTCACCGTCAGCACGAAGTCGATGTCCTTGCTGCTGGCCGTGGCATCGAAACGCGCGGTGTAATCCATCAGGCTCTCCATCCCGGTAACCGGCGCTTTTTTCGTCAGGAAAAACGGAAATTCCATTTCCAGGTGCGCCGTCGCCGCATTCAACTTCTTCTGCATCGCGTGCAAAATGTCCGTGATGTTTTCTACGTGAACAATATTGCCATGCGCGTTGAGCACTTCAATGAAGCGGCTCATATGCGTCCCTTTGAATTCCTTGGGCAAATCCACGAACATCCCGATGGTGGCAATGGTATTCTGAGTGCTGTGCGCCTTATCCCGGATTTGAATCGGAAACCGCAATCCCCGGACGCCCACCTTGTCGATGCGCAATTCACGCGTATCGCGCTCATTCTGCTTGTCATGCATCACGGCGTGCGCCTTGCGCGATGTCCCGGCGCGAGGAGGGAGGCCGCCGGACTTGGGGCTTTTTTGCATGGGTACCAAAATAACAGCACCGGCCTCTTTTGCAAAAAATATCTCAGTGTTATAAAACTGAATTGATCGTCATTCGCCTGCCCGCCAAAGCTTCGGAGCGGCGGCGGGTCATTCGTCATTTGACTTCGTTTGAACGGCAGCTTATTACCCACGCCGTGAATCCCCGGTTAAACACTCTCCTGTGCCTTGCGGTTCTCACCCTTTCCCCCACCCTGCTCCGCGCCGAAACCTTCCGCATCGCCGCTTACAACCTGGAAAATTATCTGGACCAACCCACCGAATCCCGTCATTCCGTGAAATCCGCCGAGGCCAAAGCAAAAATCCGCGAGAGCATCCGCGCGCTCAAGCCCGACGTGATTTCCTTCGAGGAAATGGGCAGCACCAACGCCCTGCTCGAATTGCGCGCCTCGCTCAAAGCCGAAGGACTGGACTTTCCTTATTGGGAACACGTCAGCGGTTTTGACACCAACATCCACGTGGCCGTCCTCAGCCGGTTTCCGATCACTGCACGCCATCCGCACACCAACGAACATTTTCTTCTCGATGGCCGTCGCTTCAGCGTCAGCCGCGGTTTCCTCGAAGTAAATATCCAGGTGAACACGAATTATTCTTTCACCCTGCTCGGCGCGCATTTGAAATCCAAACGCCCAGTGCCGGAAGCGGACCAAACCGAATTGCGCCTGCAGGAAGCAAAACTCCTCCGCGAAAAAATCGACGCCATCCTCACCGCCAATCCCAACGCAAACCTCGTCGTCCTCGGCGATTTTAACGACACCCAAGACTCACCCTCCACCAAAGCCATCATCGGCCAGGGAAAATCCAAATTACTCGACACTCGCCCCGCCGAGCGTAACGGCGACAACGCCCCTAACCTGAATCCCCGTTACAGCCCGATGAATGTCACCTGGACTTATTATTACGGCGTGGAAGATACCTATTCGCGGATTGATTACATCCTGCTCAGCCCCGGCATGGCCCGCGAGTGGTTGAAGAACGGAACGTATGTCCTATCGATTCCGAATTGGGGCATCGGCTCCGACCATCGCCCCATCGTGGCGGGCTTTGAAACTGAAAACAAGTAGCAACCGACGTAAGGAGGCTCTAACTTCTATTCCTGCACTTCACACGTAAAGCGCCCCGCGCAATTCCCGCGCCATCACGCCCATGAACGGATACCGCTTCTCCGGGTCCGACTCGATGCACCGCAAAATCACCTTCTCCAGGTTTGCCGGCACATCAGGATTCAGTTGACGCGGCGTGAAAAAGCTCGAGCGATCTATTTGCCGCTTCAAAATCTCCGCCGGCGACTCGCCGGGAAACGGTTTTTGATTCGTCAACAACTCATACGCTGCCACACCAAACGCAAAGATATCCACGCGATACGTTATTGGCTCGCCACGCAATTGTTCCGGAGCCATGTAAGCCGGCGTGCCCGGGTTCTTTGCAAGCTTCAACGGCTTGTCATCAATCGGCTGCGTGAGATCAAAATCCACCAGGCGGACACTTGCATTGCGCGTTACCAGCACATTCTCCGGTTTGAAATCCAGGTGCATGTAACCGTTCTCGTGCATGTGCTCGAGACCGGAAGCAATATCAATCAGGATTTGCGCCACGTTTTCCGTCAGCACCGGATCATGTTGCGCGTAGAGGTCCTTCAAATTTTCCGCCTCCACATACTCCATCAACAAATACGGTTGCCCCTTGATTTTGCCATGCTCCACATAACCGATGATGTGTTCGTTATCGGCAATGGCGGAAAGGATTTCGCAGCCGCGCAGAAATCGGCGCTTGGCGAAAAAATTCCATTTATAACTCTCGAGCATCCGGCGTAAGGCGTACGGCTTGTTGTTTTCATCCGTCGCCAGCCAGATGTCCGCCATGCCGCCGCTATTGAGCAACTCCTGTAAATAAAATCGCCCGAACGGCCCGGGCGAACGGGCCGAAGTCGTCTGAGTTTCTGTATCAACGAATGCCACCAAGCTTATTTACCACGAGACAGAAAGTTTGCCAATGGTTTGTGAGATTGGTTAATGGGAGAAAACAAGTTCTATAAGGAAAGCAGGAATGCAAGAATCGGAAATTCCCCGGCGCCGCCAGGAACAAGACGGCCTGAGAAGGGTCGCGCCCCATCAATATCTGTCACCTTTCCTGTTTTCCTTATTAAAATTGCCTTCCCCATTAAATAACCCCTCACTCATTATGCGGAATCTTTATCGTGCTCCCGCCAATAAATTCCCGAATCACCGCGTCACCCGGAATAATATCATAATCCGCCGCCTGCTCCACCGTCAACCCCTCCACGCTTTCCATCAACCGCTTCACGTGCTCGTAGCGGATCTGCGCATCCAGAAAACCCGCATACGATTCAAAATCCTCCGGCTTCGGCAACAGCCCGTGCGCCCCGGCAAAAAACGGCTTCAACACCGGCAAATCAAAGGGAAATCCTCCACTCACCACGTGGTCCGCCGAACCGCTCAACGGAATGATGCTGAACAACTCCCCCGCCCGCACATAATGCCAATGCAGAATCGTCCGCAACGGACTGTGATTGCGATGCCGCGAATCGCGCAGCATCCGGCGAATTAGTCGCAGGTCCGTAAATCGCGTCAACTTCTTCGCCGTGCCATCGCCCTCATAGAGCATGTTCTGGTTCTCGATATACAACCGGAATTGTGCTGAGGAATCGATGCCTTCCGTGATCGGCGGGTACAATCCATGCAGACAATCCAGCAGCAACACCTGGCCCGCCTCCAGCCTGACCGGCTTCGTCCCCATTCGCCGGCCCTCTTTAAAACTGTAAATCGGTTTATCAACGGTCTTGCCCTCCAACAGCTGCTTCAGGTGCTCATTCAACAGCTGTATGTCCAGCGCCTCGGGCGTTTCATAATTGCGATCATTGATCCAATCCGTCGGATGCTCCACCAGTGGCCAGAAATAATCGTCCAAATTCAGCATCAAAAAACGCAGCCCCTGTTTCTCGAGACGCTCCGTCAGTTTGACGGTCGTGGTGGTCTTGCCCGAGGAACTCGGCCCGCTCACCCACATCATGCGAATCTTGTCCCCTGCATTCAGCCGCGAAATCATTTTGTTTGCCGCTTCATCCAGCGAACGGTCGTACACCTCAATCGACTCAGCCGCCAACGCTTTGATTTTTCCGTCGCGAACAATTTCGTTCAGCCGCGCCACCGTGTCGCAGCCGCGAATGCGATTCCACGCCAGCGTTTTCCCCATCGTCGCCCGCGGAAAACCGTTGCCGACAAATTTCTCCTGCGTAATCGCGCCTTCCCGCAGCCAG
Source organism: Verrucomicrobiia bacterium (assembly GCA_036272195.1). Lineage (GTDB taxonomy): Bacteria > Verrucomicrobiota > Verrucomicrobiia > Limisphaerales > DASXHY01 > DASXHY01. The sequence continues at coordinate 35,335 of DATAZE010000020.1, forward strand.
TGCCGCCCCCAGCGATAGCACTCGTAAGCATCGGCAGTGTTTTGGAAACCGTAACTGCGCAGCGCGTGAAGCACCTCGTCCTGGATCGTCTCAATGGTCGGCGGAAAATTCGAAATCAAATGATGCGGATTCGAATTCAGGCAAACGATGGCCGTGTTGGAAATGAACTCCGCAATTGCCTCCTCCGCGCAGCACATTTCAAAAATCTTATCATTGACGGCCGGCAGAAAGTCCTGGTGAAAACCACCGATGGATTCCGCCGCCCGAAAAATCGCCCGGCAAATTCGTCCTTCATCGAACCTCACCAGCGCTCGATTGCGTTTTTGTACCTTTACGATTCGATTCTGAACTGACACGCCCACGAGAATACAAATGTTCCAAACAGAAGGAAACAAAGGAAACAGCCGATGCAACCTTAGTGGCGCAGGCGTCTCGACCGTGCGAATCAAGATGCGCCTGCATCCGTGAAGATATCGGACGAATTTCCAAATCCAAAATTCTCCGCCTTCGCTTTCAGCTTTGGCGCGACCGCGTCGAAACGTAGTGAAGAACGGCAAGCTTCATAGAAGCTCCAATCGGGCGCATATCAAAATTTGAACAGTATTTTAGCCACGAAGTGGCGATAGATGGTAGCCCATGGCGTGAGCCGTGGGCATGACGGGATAAGGAGGAAACGAGCCGCGGAGCGGCGAAAGAACGCGCCACGACATTTTTCTTTCGCCCCATCCGGGCTTAACAATTTCCACGTTCGGCTCCCACGGCTCACGCCATGGGCTATCCTCTTTCGCTGCTCCGCAGCTATTTCCGCGATTTTTTGCGATGTACAATTTTTGATATGCGCCCGCTCCAATCTCCAAACTCTAATTTTGTCTCAGAGGGCCGAACTCTTGCCCAAGCCCTTTTGGCCCTTGGAACTTGGAACTTCCCCCCCCGTCCCCTCGTTCCGCTTTCTCCTGTTAAAACCTCTTTTCCTTTCCTTCTGTTAAACATTTTCCTATCGTCGCGCCCATGCGACCGCTGCGATCGCTGCTCATCTATATCATTGCGGTTTTCATCGGCGGCGCGCTGTTGGCCCCGCCGCTCTATTGGCTCGCCCAATCCTTCGCGCACACTTTCCCAAAAATCGCTGCCGCTCCCTTTCATCGCTACGTCAACCGCGCCATCCTCGGCATCGCCTTGCTCGGACTCTGGCCATTGGTCAAAAGCCTGGGTTTTACTTCTGCCGCTGAAATGGGACTCGTAAAACCCTCCGGCCAATGGAAAAAACTTGGCGCAGGATTTCTGCTCGGCTTTATTTCCCTCGCCATCGTGGCTGGCCTCGCCTTTGCCTGTCATGCCCGCCAATTGAATCCAAAATTGTCCGACGGCCAAATCGCCCAAAAACTTCTCGGCGCGGCCGGCGGGGCGGTTATCGTCGCGATTCTCGAAGAAATCCTGTTTCGTGGCGCGCTGTTCGGCGCCTTGCGCAAAGTGTTCGATTGGAGATTGGCGCTCGTCCTCAGCAGCATGTTCTACGCGCTCATGCATTACTTCGAGAGCGCCAAAACCACCGACACCGTCACCTGGCTTTCCGGCCTGCAACTTCTCCCGCTCATGTTGCGCAATCTCGGAAACTTCCAGGCAGTCATTCCCGGCTTTTTCAATCTCACGCTCGCGGGCATGTTGCTTGGCTGGGCGTATCAGCGGACCGGTAATTTATATTTCTCCATCGGCCTGCACATGGGCTGGATTTTTTGGGTCAAAGCCTACGCCATCGTCACCGCCCTCACGCCGACAGCGAATGCCTGGTGGTGGGGCAGCGGCCGCATGGCCATCGTCAACGGCTGGGTCGCCCTGCCCGTGCTCGCCACGGCCCTGGTGGTTTTCGGGTGGAAAACCCCCAAAACCGAACCCCGATCCTAGAATGAAAAATCCGCAGGCGATCAGCATGCCGCCGGCGAATTGGACTTCTGCTCTTTCGGTCAAACCCTTTGCGCCTTCGCACCTTTGCGTCTTTGCGTTAAAAACTCGGCTACCTCAAGCGCTTCACTTCTCACCATGAACCTCGCCGCGACATTTCAATCCCTCGCTGGCGGCGCGCTCGATTTCATTTACCCCAACGCCTGCCAACTCTGCGGGAAAGAACGCGCCACTTCCGCCGAAGGATTCGTCTGTCCGCGCTGCTGGCAGCAGGTGCGTTTCATCAAACCACCCTTTTGCAAGCGCTGCGGCTTGCCCTTTCCCGGCGAACTGACCACTCCCTTTGAATGCAGCAACTGCCGCGAGATGAAATTGCATTTCCGCTCCGCCCGTTCCGCCGTGAGCGCGAGTGGCGTGGTGCTCGAAGTGATTCACAGATATAAATACAAACGCGCATTCTGGTTCGAGCCGTTCCTGGCCGACTTGCTGTGCCGCGAAGCCCTGCCGGAATTGCGTGGAGAGAAATGGGATTGTATCGTCCCCGTCCCGCTGCATCCCGCCAAAAAGCGCCAGCGCGAATTCAACCAGGCCGAACGTTTGGCCACCTTTTTGAGCGCCGCCACGAAAATCCCAATGAACACCACCCTGCTCAAGCGGGTCGCCGCCACCAAAACCCAAACCAAACTGACCCGCGAGCAACGCGCCGAAAACATGCGCAACGCTTTCGTGATGCAAAATCACCGTAAGCTCAACGGCGAGCGCATTCTTCTCTTTGATGACGTCTTCACCACCGGCGCCACCACAAACGCCTGCGCCCGCGTCCTCCTCGCCGCTGGCGCCGCAGAAATCTGCGTCTGGACCGTCGCGCGTGGGCTTTAGAAAGTAGAAGGAGCGCGGCTATGTCTGAAAGACCAGCCGCAGCGCGTGAAAAAACACTGTAGCCGCAGACATGGGAGCGGACCGTCGAAAACGGCTTCAACGCTGCGGAACGCTCATATCTCGTCGTCCTCGTCCTCGATTTATCGAGGATTTCAAAAAATAGACCGAGAGCCTCGTATCAACAGATTTTTCGCTCCCCGCCAAAGCTGGGGCGTGATTAAAAGTTGGTGAGGAAATCTGCGCGTTCGATCTTGCTCTGTGTGTTCATTGGGGAAAGTCCGTGAGGACGATAGAGAATAGCCCACCATACAATGGTGGATGCGCGCTAATGCAGTCAAGGGGGCGGTAGAATTCAGAGAACGGTCGCGGCGAGACGCCGCAAACCACACGCCAGGCCCAATCGTTCCAGTATTCATTTCCCTAAAAACCGGTTCATCAACTCATTCGCCGGCGATTGATTGTTCTCCGGCGGCTGATTAGTCGCCGGCTGATTCGTTTCCGTTCCGCCACGCAAAAGTCCGCCAATGCCTTGCAAGAGATCACCCGCCACGCCATTTGTCCCGTCGCCAAACCCCGGAATAAGTTTCTGAATCTCTTCCTTCCCGAGCGACACCACATTTATTTTCGGCTTCGGATTCCCCAGGGTGCCCGTCTCCGAGAAGAAATCCGGCAATCGTACATAATTCCCATTTGTCGACGTTTCGCTAAAACCCACCAACTCCCCAAAGCGATTCGCGATGTCTTTGTTCACCGAAAGACTCACCGGAATATCAATCGGCGAATTCGTCAGTTCCTGGGCCAGCGTGATCGTGCCGTTGGTGATGCCCGCTTCAAATACTGTGCTGCGCACCACCGCTTGCTGCAAAAGGACTTTTCCATCTCCCGCCATGCCCCGGACTGTGATGACATCGATCGGCGATTGTTCCACATCCGATGCCAACCCGCCGTTATATTTGCCTAGTTCTCGGCCAACCGCATTGAGCGCGAAGCTCTTTGCTTCCGTGATGCCATTTTGACCAAAGAAATCCGGCGCCTTGGCAACCATCTCCACCACCCATCGAAGTTCGGGATTTCGAACTTTATCGATCGCCAGGTTCAAATTGGTCGTACTGATGTCAAACGTTCCGCCCAGCGTCTTTTGCAAACTCTCGCCCGTCACGCCCACACCCTTAACATCCACATTTGCGCTCAAGGTTCCGCCCACTTCGCCTTTTTGCTCCGGTTTGAAGGTATTCCAAATCGGCCCGAAGAGCACATTCGTTGCATTAACAGTCACCGCGTACTTGTAACCTGGCACGCTCAAATCCACATCGGCACTTGCGCGCATCGGCGAACCGTTGAGCGTGAGTTGAGATGGCTTTAAAACCACATGACTGCCGTCCAATTGCACGCGCGCCTGGAAATTCGTCGCCGCGATTTCCCCCAAATAAAACTCCCGCACGTTCGCATCCACCGTGAAATTCTTAAACGGCAATTGGTTTGTAACCACCTCCGAAGTAGGCGCAGCCGCAGCGGTCGCACCCTGCGATTTCTTTTGTGCGCCCGCCTTCGCACCCGCTTTGTTCGTCGACGTGAAAAGGTCGTAATAACCCGTCACATCCAGCGAATCAGCTGCGAGCGTCAGGCTGCCCTGCATGGCGGTCGTCCGGGACATATCCACGCGGCCCTGCAACCGAAGCTGGTTCGTCGCCCGTTGCGTCGGCGCGAGCGTGAGTTGCAACTCACGCACATCCGCAATTTGCTTCGCAAACCCGGCATCCAATCGCACCCTTGCCTCCAACGGCGTCGCCGGCAACTGCTGTGCCGGATCGTTCACCACCAGGTTCGTGACCTGCAGATCAGCCTTGATCGCGGAATCACCGTTTGGATTGCGTTGTGCCGACGCCGCCCCCGCCACCGCAATGGAAACCAGCCTCCGCCCCGCCAGCATCGGCTCAACGAACGGCCGCAGCCCGTTCTCATTGAAACCCGAAAGCGTCACCGTCAATTGCGATGGCTTATTCGCCAGGCTATACGTTCCCGAAAGCGTGAAATCCCCCCCGCCGCTCCGCCCCTCGCTCAACGAGCCCTTCGCGTTGTGAATTTCAATTTGCTCTGGCGTCTTGCTCACATCCAACGTCACGCTCGCGCCGAAGTTCGTAAATTCGTTTGCGCCGATTTTCCCCGTGAAATTGGTCACCGTCAAATCACCCGCCACCGTTTGCGTCTTCTGTTTCTGCGTCACGTGCGCCTTGAGTTCGGCCGCGCCGGACGCCGCAATATTCGTCCGCCCCACCAATTGCAGCGTCTGCGCAATGCCCGCCTGCAACGTCACCTGCAAATCAGCGCTCGCCGTCGTCCGGTCATACGTACCCGAACCGGAAATCGTCAGCGCCGTGTGATTGGACTTGGCGATCTGCAAACGAAAATCGCTCAAATCAAATTGCTTCAGGTTCGTGGCCAGCCCATGCGTCTTAAAGCTCAACGTCGCTTCGCTCAAATTTTCACCACCCACTTTTGTCGCCAGATTCTGGATTTGATTCGTCGCGTCGAACGTCAGCCGCTTTCCGCCCTGTTGCGAGAGCAATTTCAAATTCAAATCCACCGTCCCCTCCGACGCCGCATCGCCCGCGAACATCTTCCAGTCCGCGATATTCAGTTTCGTCACCGCGAGGCTGAACGAGGAATCCCCCATCGCATTCGTCTCGTTCCCCCACGCCACCGTCATCGGGCTCGTCAATTCCCCCCGCAACAGCGGCCGCTCCTTTTGCGCCCCTGCGATATTCAGCGTCCGCACTAGCGCCGTTTTTTCCGTCTTATCCACCGACACATCGTAATCCGCCAGCAGATCGATCGGCGGCGTCGATTGATTCGTCAGGCTTACCTGGAACTTGCTCGCCCGCAATTGCCCAATCGCCGAAATCGCCTTCCCCGCCTTCGACAATTCCACCTCGTTCGTCGACGTCATCGTCGTCGATCCAAAATCAATTCCGTTCTTCGCCCCGAACAAATTCAACACCTGCTTGTCCACCGACAATAACTCAACCCTCAGCCGCCCCTCCGATTTTTGCACGTCGAAAGGCCCGCTCGCGCGCAACTCACCCAGCGGCACGCCCATCTTCTCGAAACTCATCGTGATCGCCTTGATTTCCGCCACCGAATAATCGCAATGCAACCGCCCATCCAGCTTCGCAAAATCACTGAACGACCCCGCCGCCTGCGAAATATCCAGGTGCGCATCCCCCAGAATCGAACCCGCCTTCAAGTCCGCCGTCAGCGCAAAATTAAAACTCCCATCCACCTTCGCCGCCAGCAACCCATACATCGCCGGCGCCGCCGGATTATTTTCATCGCGCACGATCGCCGCGAACTCCACCTTGCCCGCCTCCCCATTCTTCACGCCCGTCAACGTCACGCTCACATTCGTCAACTCCACCAGGTCGCGCGTCCCCACCTTTTGATTATGAATCCGCAAAAAACTCCCGTTCGACAACGCAATTTTCCGAATTTCAATCTCCGGCGGCTTCGCGGCCTTGCCAGCCCGCGCCGATTTCTCCTTCCCGGACTTTTCCCGCGACTTCAACAGCGGATCCAGGTTGCTCGTGCCGTCGGCATTCTCCACCACCTGAATCGTCGGGGACGAAACCAAAACTTCCTCCACCCGAATCTTGCCGCCAATGATATCCAGCAAACTATATTTCGCCCGCACCTCGCGCGCCGTCAGCAGCGTCGGCTGATTCGTCGGCTGAATCTTGAGATCACGCAGCACGATCTGCGAAAATGGATGAATCTCCGCCGAACTCACCGTCACGTTCGCATGAAGCGAACGGCTCAGCCGCGGCAGCACTCGCGCCTTCAAAAAAGTCGAACTCGTCACCACGAAATAAAACGTGGCCATCAGGACAATCAAAATCCCAAAAACCCACGCAACCACGCGCCACCAACCGCGTTTGTGCGGTCCCGGCTTCGTCGCCACAGTCTTCTCATCAGCCATCGATTGTTCCGAATGTAATTTTCGCCAGAGTGGGATCGAGGCAAAAACTTCAGGCCAATATAGTGTGTTTTCGCACCGTGTCACTACTGGGATGACCTCACTATGCGGCTCGTAGCGCAGGCTTCCCAGCCTGCGGGTTCAGGGAACTTTCCAGTTCCCTGTCGAATGGCATCGTCAAAACGTGCCGCGAATCCACCCATCCAATTTTCCGATAGGCAAACCACGCCCGCTGAGGCACGTTGACCCCATGAGTTCCGACGCACAACCCGACGCGCTCGCCTTCGTCACCGCCGAAGAAGTCCTGCGCACCATTTATGGCGATGACCTTGAGGGCTGCACCGTCAGCCTCGATGCCCTCGCCGGCGTCATCGACGACGCCATCAACCAGACCGCCGCGCGCAACAGCGAAGTGCTCGAACTCTACGAAAAAGTCGTCGAAGCCGTGCACCTCCTTTCCACTCCGCCCGATAAAACCAAAGTCACCGAGCCCACGGAATTGCAAGCCCTCCTGACCGAGCGCCTGGACGCCATCCACGCCATCTCCAGCAAAACCATCGAGACCCTCGCCATCGTCCGCGGCAAGAAAAACCCCGAACCAACCTAACACTGCGGCAAGGGTCGAGGGCGAAAACGGTGGGGCGAGACTCCGTCGAGCCCTAAAATCCATCTCTCTGTTTCCTTCTGTAAATTTCGATCTGTGTTTCATCTGTGTTCATCCGTGGCACCCTCAACTATATTATCTCCATGCGCATCTCCGTCCTCATCCCCGCCTTCAACGAAGAACGGCTCCTCGGCGAATCCTTGCGACAAGTCCACGCCGCGATGGCCGCCTTCACCCGCCGCCGCTGGGACACCGAACTCATCGTCTGCGACAACAACTCGACCGACACCACCGCCCAGGTCGCCCGCGCCGCCGGCGCCACCGTCGTCTTCGAGCCCGTGAACCAAATCGCCCGCGCGCGCAATCGCGGCGCCGAAGCCGCCACCGGCGACTGGCTCATCTTCGTCGATGCCGACACCCACCCCAGCGCCGCCCTCTTCGATGACGTCGCCACGCAGATCGAATCCAGCCGCTGCCTCGCCGGCGGTTGCACCATCCGCCTGGAGCAGGGATACCTCGCCGGCAGCGTCATCACCGGCCTTTGGAACACCGTCAGCCGCGTCATGCACTGGGCCGCCGGCTCCTTCATCTTTTGCGACACCGCCGCGTTTCGGAAAATTGGCGGCTTCGACATCAATTTGTTCGTCAGCGAAGAAATTGATTTGAGTAAACGCCTCAAAAAACTCGCCCGCACCGAGCGCAAACGAATCGTCATCCTGCATCGGCACCCGATACTGACCTCCGCGCGCAAACTGCGATTGTATACCGCCCGCGAACATTTCGCCTTCATGGTCAAATCCACATTGCGCCCCCGCAAAACCATGACCAACCGCGAGGAGTGCCATCCGTGGTATGACGGAAGGCGGTAAGGGCGAGGGTCGAGGGTCGAAGGTCGAGGGAGGGCGAGCCGCTGGCCCAGGCTTCCGAATTTTTCAACGCAGAGACGCAAAGACGCAGACCAGAAAAGATTTATAAGGAATGCAGGAACTGTTCGCCACAGAGCCACAGAGAGCCATCCGCAGATTTCTCGGATTCGCGCAGAGCACCATAGGTGCGGCATCTTTGCAGAAACGCGTATCCCGTTTCCGCTTTCCCGCTTTCCGCCTTCCGCTTTTCTACCCCTCGCCTGCCTTTTCCCCTTGATCCGATCGACCGATCCGATCAATTGATCCTGCGTGCCGAAACAGCCCAAAGACGCGCGCCCGCTGAAAAAAGAGAAATCCTTTTACCGCCAAAAACCGCCCGTCCATGTAGCGGCGGTCTGTGACCGCCGCACAAATGATCCGGACGACCTCCCCCACGCCAAACCACTCGCTTCATCTCACTTCGCATTGGGCGAAGACGGCTCAATCCAATCCGCTCCCACACGACATCTGACATTAGCCTCCAAGAAGCCTGGGCCAAAACCCCGACGGGAAGAAACGCGAGACGACGCATATTGTACGATGTGAAACGGAGATTTTTAGAGTGCCCACAATTTGACGGTTACCTAATCCTCCAAACCCCTCGAAATGCTTTTAGCGCCATGTCTTTGGCTCGATTTTCAATTTTCTTTTTGTCCCACGACGGGGCCTCGACCGAATACGCAACGGTAAAATCGTTCAAATAAACCAAGTTTTGCACTTCTTTACTCAGGTCACCTTTTAGACGTGCGATTTTCTGGGCTGGACTACCATTGCCAAGGCGCGAATTTGTTTTGTACGAAATCGGCAGGAGGTTTCCAATATTATCCACGGCCTCCAGTGTGTCCTTTTTAACTTTCAGCTCCGATTCTGGTTTTTGTGGTAGGAAGTGTTCAATATTGTGATTTCGCCTCAAAAGTTTCGGGTCGGGGTTATAAATGCGAATGTGTTGTGATGGGTCTAATCCGAAATTATTAAATCTGTCAAAAATGTACGATATGAATGAAATCTGATCTTGCGAATATCCGATTTCAGTAAAATTCGCCACGAACTCATCTTCTTTGGCGAGCCGAGAAACAAGTTCGTTGATTAGCTTATCAGTTATTTTGATGAATTCCGAAGCCTTCGCGTACTCAGAGCAGTAATCCGAATAAAGCTTTTCAACTTCGTTACCAACCCGCTCACAGACTGCGTTATTAATAAAATGGTACTTTTCAAAAGCCTCGAAAAGGTCAATTAACTTCTTTGCGTCTTGAGCTTTCGTGGTTTCACCGTTTCGAACCATACATTCGATCGCCGCATATGCGGGAGGGCAAAACTGCGTAACGCCGAATTCTCGCAACGCTTGAAGAGCACCATTAATTCTCTGGTATCGATGTTGGTGAGCGAAGATTTCTGGTAGTTCCAAGTGCTCAAAAAACTCCTTTGTAACAGATTCATCAGCCTTTTTCGCGACTTGATAAAAACGCGAGAATTCAAGCAATTCTTTCGTGACTTGTTGCGCGCCTAACTCTGCGGCGTAGCCTTTGAGCTTCCTATAAAGCTGCGGTTTGAGGACATGTCCCTTCTTGGACACATAGAAATATTTCAACATTCGCAAAATTGTTCCGCCGGAATTTTCTACGATCTGCCTCCACATTTCTTCAATATCTTCCACCTTCTTCGAAAAAAGATAATTCTTAAGAAGATCAGAAATTTCCAACTCCATACCACGGGCGTTTGTTCTTTCGAAGATGCTTAACGCGTCCACTTCATTCTCAATGTCGATTTGAATTACATATGAATCATAAATTGCGCCGAGAAATTTACTAAGCGCTTCCTTATTGAATTGTGACACTTCTCCATAAAAGTAGTCATAAATCGGCCTTAGCCTGTTAACTTGCCTTTTCACAGGCTTTTTTCCGATCACGTGTGGAAATTTTCCGTCCCATGACCCCATTGCAATACATGTGAAAACATCGCGTATAGATTCCGACGCGATAAGGCGACAACCTTTAGATTCCGCAGTCGTAGAATCGACAAAGGTTATTTTTCCAAGTATAGTCTGAGCGAGGGCGTCGAGTTTGAGTTCTAGCGCACGTCTCCTGCACGCAATTAGTAGCAAGAGGATGGTTGTGAGTCTTTGCTGTCCATCGACGACAAATGTCTTTTTGTCTTTTGTATTTTCAAAGATTATATTGCCGAGAAACAGCCTTTCGCCGTCCGAGTCGGAAAAGTTCCGAAGATCTTCGATAAGTTCCAGTGCTTCTTCTTTCCCCCATTTGTAATCCCGTTGATAAAGCGGAATCGCAAACTGATATGGTGAATTGAGAATAGCTTCGAGACGTGTGATAGCAGGGCTAAACATATTAAAATCCTGGCCGAGTAGATCAAATGACGGATCATACGTCAACAGACGCGCAGCTTGAACCGTTCTTCCCATGCTGATCTAATCAGCACGTGAACCTTTTAATGACCGCCGACCTAGCCCCCGCCTACAAAAGCGGCTCCCAACGTGCGCGAGTCGTCACGGAATTTTGGGCTGAACACAATCTCTATTGCCCAAACTGTTCCTCCGCAAAACTAAATCGCCTTGTCGCCAACACCAAAGCCAGCGATTTCTCCTGTCCCATCTGCGGCTTCTGTTACCAACTCAAAGGCCAAAAATCACGCTTCGGCAACTCCATCACTGACGGCGCTTACAGTTCGATGATGGAGGCCATCAAGAACGACGAAACTCCAAACTTTTATTTCCTGCATTACGACTTGGCCCCTTGGTCCATTCGCAATCTGCTACTCGTCCCACGTTTCGCCTTCCTGCTCCACCCCGCCCGCAACGATTACCGCCTCACATAAATCGTAGTACAGGCATCCTGCCTGTCTCTATCTTCGTCGTCCGTCCGCACCCATCCGCGTGCATCTACGGGTTAATAATTTGGGTCTCTGCGGGGAAAAAATTCGCGTAATTCCCGTTCTCCGTTCTCTCCGTTTCCTCCTGTAAAATTTCCCACTTCCGAATCTGTGTTCATCTGTGTCCATCTGTGGCTAAAAAAAGTGGTCGTTTTCACCCTCTTTTTAAGAAAAACAGTGTCCCATGTGACTGACCGGTAGGTCCTTCCGTTGAAAACATTACCGTAAGCTTTTCCAGCGTTTTAAAATCGTAATAAAACCCAAAAATTATGATCACCAGAATCAGCAAAATCGCCCGCCTCCCCAAAACAATCCGCGAACAACTCAACCACCGCCTCGACAACGGCGAATTCGGTAAAACCATTCTCCCCTGGCTAAACGGCCTTCCCGGAAACCAAACGCGTCCTCGCCGAACATTTCGCCGGCAAACCCATCACCCACCAAAACCTCTCTGAATGGCGACTCGGCGGCTACCGGGACTGGCTCTTCCTGCAACAACGCCTCCAATGGTTTGAGCAACTGGGCGAACAGGAAGCCGAACTCGAAAAACGCGACTGTGCCGACGCCCACGAAGCCATGGGCAGTTTTTTCCTTTTTGAAATCGGCCAGTCCCTCACCGAATTACAGAGCATTAAGAATCGGGAAAAACACTGGGCCCGCCTGGAAAGCCTCACCCGCGAATTCGCCCGGCTGCA
>DATAZE010000021.1:0-65868 GCA_036272195.1 Verrucomicrobiia bacterium
CCCGAACTTTATCAAGGCTCGTGAAACCGCTCGCAAAAATACGTGCATCAACAACCTCCGCCTGATTGACGGCGCCCAGCAGCAATGGGCGTTGGAATCCGGCGCGACGAGCACTTCGAAGCCGGCGCTCACGTCGCTGACGGTCTATTTGGGCCGTGGCGGCACGGGCTCGATCAACGGCACCGGCCAAGGCGCGGTTAAATGCCCCTCGAGCGGAACTTATGCCGCTTCTCCCGTGAACTCGGCGCCGACCTGCACCATTGCTAGTCACAAGCTCCCGTAATTTGTTTACCTGACTCAAGAACCCGAAGCGAAAGCTTCGGGTTTTTTGTCTCCTTCGGGAGGCTTACCACGAAACCGGCAATTGCGCGGTGCATGCCGATTGCGAGTCTTCCCGCTCGTGCAACGATTGGTATATGACGCCAAAGGACCGTTTGACGTTCCCTTCGAAAATGGTTTTGCCACCGGCAACGACGCGAACTGGTTGGTCAAGGTCCAGCAGTTCGTCGGAAAGGCGTAACGTCATGCGTCCGCTTGCGGGAGTCTCGATAGTGATGGTTTGCCCGTCAATATGCGCCGCGAATATCTCGTTGGGCTTGATGTCCGCGGTTTCGCGCGACAGCCAATAGAAACGCGTGTGCTCCGCCTCATCGCTTTGTTTCCACACGACGCGCCTGGGCCACGGCATTCGACGTAGCGAGGTCATGCGCGGTATCATTTCAGCTTCGCGCCCCTGCATGTTGTGCGGCAGGCCAGGATACACCGTGAGCTGATGCCAGTAACCGTCTGGATCGGCCGCTTGCAACGCGTCCATTTTGGCACTGAACTCGCGCACGACAGTGTTGCGATGATAAGCGTCGTCCGCACCGCCCATGTAGAGAAAAAAGGGCAGGTTGCGCAGCCCTTCCGGCGTCACCTGATTCTGATGCCCAGCGCACATTCCCGCCGCCGCGAAACGGTCCGCAAGACGCGGCGCAAGTCCATAAACGCCATCGCCGCCCGCCGAATAGCCGATGAGATAAACACGGCTCGGATCGACGCCGCGCTGTAAAACGTAGTCCGCAATCATCCGGTCAAACAAATCGTCAACCCACGGTACATGCCACATGTTCCAGGTGTTGGCGGGCGCGCGCGGCGCGACATTGATGCTGCCGGGAGGAAATTCGTAGCGGCCATAATAGCCTTTCCAATTCAGGTCGTTTTCCTCCTCCGTTCCCTGGCCGCCGCCGTGCATCGTTATCCAAAGACTGTGCTTGCCATCGGGCGCGTTGCCAAAATTCCTTTCGAGCCATTTCATTGAATGTTCTCCGATGACGATTTTCTTCGCGGATAACTCTTCTGTTGAGTCAGTGGCTCGCGACTGCTGCACATCGGTCCACGCCAGGGCAATCATTCGTTTCGCGGCGTCGCGCGAAAAATTTATCTCGGGTGGCGCTCCGCGTTCGGCCGCCGGTTTCGCCAGCCATGTTTCGACGGAAAGAATTTCCGGCGCCACCGGTTTCAATTCGTCCCATGCAAAATCCAGCGTATGCGATTTCATGCACAAGGCGCACGGGACCGTTTTTTCCCGCGCTTCGCCATTCCGCACGAAACGGAATATCAAACTCGCAGTGTTGGGCGGAAGGGTGAATCCCGGCATGTCGTTGAGGTCCGCCGTGCCGCTGCGGGTGTGGTCGGAAGCGAGAAGCTGTCCCTCCGCACCACGCATCTCGACGGTGGCGGACAGGCGCTCGCCGTTTTCCTTGTCTCGCAGCCGCACGCTCACCAGGTCGTGAGTGGAATTCGTGTCCGGCACTAATGTTGCGTAACGCGCCGATACATTCACTGCGGGTACGTCCTGCGAATCGAGATTCCACGACATCGGAAAATAATCGCCCGTGCGCCGCCAGCTCGACGCGAAAAGTTGATTCAGCCGGTTAGTGCTGCGGGAGGTGTTGGCGGCGTCGGCGACGAACCAACCGCGATTAAGCCCGGCCTTGTCGTATTCATCCGCACCCGTGAAAAACCAATCGCCATCCCAGATTTCCACCCACGTGTGGTTTCCTTCCTTGTTGGCCCATTCGGGCACGCCGACGATTCGCGCTGGAATGCCTACGGCGCGGCAGGCGTCCACCAAAATGATGGAGAGGCCCGTGCAAGTTGCCTTGCTTTGCTCAATGGATTCCTTCGGGCTTTGATTATTCCGTTTGCGCGCCAGGTTATAATGAACGTTGATTCGCTTGAAAAGTTCGCGATTCAATGCCTGGGCAGCTTCGGTGGCGGTTTTACAATCACGGCAGATTTCGGAGCCCAACGCGAAAAATTGCGGGCGCCACGGATCGCGTGGCTCATCCAGCGACGCGTAAGGCAGCACGTCGTTAAAAAATATTCGCTCAGACACATTTGTGGCCCAGGGGAACATCTTGCGCGCCTGGAACGCCAGCGAAAGATTTTCCATCAGAAAATCCTGGTCAAACGCGGCGCGATCCTCCGGCGGCATATTGTCCACCAGGAAATACGCCGCGCGCCGTCCGGCATCGCCGAACTTTTCCGTCGCCGTCGCCACGAAGGTTTCGCTTTCCACCGGCATGGTTTCGTCCAGCTTGAGCAACCGGTCTTGCCGGATGCGCCAGACATGGTCGCGCCCGGATTCCGTGAACGGAACCGAACAGGCGTAGCCATCCTCAGTCGTCTCCAATACCGGCGCACCAGCTCCGGCCGGCAAACGGCCCGCGTCCCAGCCAAGCGCGGCAACGTTGGTGGCATAGCGATTGTTCGTCGCATGGAAAACGCGTTGCGAATAATAAATCTCCAGCGCTACGTCGCGCGCGGCTTTGCCGGAAATGGGTTCGACCTGCACTTCCTTTTCCGAGGGAAGCGTCGTGAATTGCAACCGGCCCCACATTTCCGGCCGATGCATGTCCACCACGCCCTGGGGCGACCAACCCCAGTTGTCCTCCGGCGTGTGCGGCACTTTTGCATAACCGCCATTGGTTGTGGTCACCTGCCATTCTACGCGCGAGAAATTGATGCGCCACTGCTCGCCCTCCGTCGGCGGTCCGGCATGGCGCGCGTGTTCCGAAAGGACCTTCCAGGGAAATGCAATTTCCACGGTCCAGCCGTTATCGGTGTCGGCGGATTGATTGAGCGTGCCCTGGATTTGCACGGCGGTTTTCGAGCCGGGGATTTCCCAATCGTCATGCGGCTTGCCGCTGTCCATGTAAGGCCGGTTGAGCAGCAGGTCCCACGTGGTGTTCAGCGCGTTCATCTCGAATTCGTAATACGGTTGAGTATTTGCGGCGGGATCGATGAACACCTCAAAATCTGGGTCTCTGAAAATCACCGAATCGTGGTTCGTCAATGTCGCCCAGACGTGCGGCTCTTGAATTTCCGCGCCGATGTAGAGAAAATTATCGTCCCACAGCAACTTCGCGCGCGTATGAAAACGGGGCTTCGGTTTCGCGTCGCCCTGGATATCCACAAAATCGTCCGTCCAGGCCGCCGCCTTCCATGCGTCCTCATCCAGTTTTCCATCGATCGCCAGCGGCGCGGCCGCGCGACGGCAGACATAGCCTTTAGGGACGATGGCTTGCATTTTTTCAATCCAGTCGGTGCGGTCATCGGCTTGTGTAGCCGAGGGCAGCGACAGGAGGCAAAAGAGGATCCCGGAAATTATTCGAAGCGCGTTTTTCATTACGGGAAAGTTGTTGTCATGGGCACGCCATAATAGGGTATTGGTGGCTGATTGTTTGCCCGTTATTGAATCAGAATCGGCAGGCGAAAGGCACTAAAAAATTTCATCTAATGTTTTCCACAAGGCGGTCCATCCGCTCCTCTTGCTGCTCGATGGACTCGACCAGTTTGAATTGCGTGCGGCAGCGGTGAAGATTGTGGTCCTCGCGATGCACTTTGAAATAATTATCGCCGGCAAGAAAATCCGTCAGGAAACGCAGGCCGATTTCAAAGGTGATGAGCTTGCCGGAAAACGCGAGCAGGCTTTTCTCTGCCGCCGTTAAAAATCCGCCGGCGGTCGTCAGGTAACCGCGCGCCAGGGCCTCGAACATGGGGAACCGCATCGTCACTTTTGATACATCGGGCTCGTCTTCCTTCGCGCCGCTCGTCGTGGTGCGCACCATGTCTCCGAAATCATAAGGCGCCAGGCCGGGCATCACCGTATCGAGGTCGATCACGCAAATCCCTTCACCAGTCCCGTCATCCAGCATCACATTGTTGAACTTGGTGTCGTTGTGCGTGACGCGCTCGGGCAATCGGGCTTCCAACAATCGGCCCGCCATGGTTTTGTATTTCAGCGCGAATTCGATCTCCGGTTTCACTTGTTTGGCGCGATTCACGGCGTCGGCTTCAATTGCCTGTTCGAACGCGGCGATGCGTTTCGGCGTGTGATGAAAATCGGGAATTGTGTCGTGCAGGCGCGGCGCGGGCAAATCAGCCAGCAGCTTTTGAAACCGGCCAAACGCTTTCGCCGCCTCGAAAGCCTGTTGCGGCGATTCGACGGTATCGAGCGTTCGCGCGTTCTCGATGAATACGTAAACGCGCCAGAAATTACCGGCTTCATCGCGATGATACGGCGTCGCGTCGCGAGCCGGTATCAAGGTCAGGACGCGGCGACTGTCGGCGGCGTGTCCTGATTTTTCCTCAAGATGCGCCGTCACGCGCTGGATGTTCTCCATCAGCGCGATCGGATCCTTGAAGATATTGTGATTGATGCGCTGGAGAATATAGCGCGCCCGCGTTCCGCGATGATCGAACGCGAGGCGATAGGTGTCATTGATGTGCCCGCTACCGTAAGGTTCGGCATCCAGAAAATCACCGGCAATCTGGAACTGCCGCGCGGCGGCGCGGACATCATGTTTCAATTGGAGCGCCACGTTTACTCTGCCCGGTAATCTCTCTCGCATCGCGCGCCGCGCCCAAAACAATGCTGGCCAGCCAAACAACGGCAAGCGGCTAAAAGCGATTGCAATGGGAGAGAGTGTGTGGAACCGGCGATCAATTTTGTCGTTTATTTATTCGTACCCGCCGGAGTCAATTTGACCTCTTTCAAGTTCATCGGCTGCCAGCCGTCTTTGATGGGATGCACCGCCAGCGTCACCATGCCCGCGGCGGGAATTTCAATTGTGCCGAGCGTCACTGGCCGGAACGTGGAGTAATCGCCGGTCACCGGCGCGGTGCAGTGGAGCATCTGATTACCCGCGGATAATTCAAACGGCGAAGCTGCCGGGGAGGAAATGATCGCGGACACGGCAAACTTGCCGGGTTGTTCCACCTTGAATTCCCAATCCGTCCAATCGTTTGGATTCGTCCAGGAGCCGATATTGTCGAGTGGGCCGCCGGATTCATATTTGAAAGTTGAACCGTGCAATCGCGCTTCATTCGCGGGCAGCGTGACTGAACCATCGTATTTTTGGAGCAAAGGCATGATTACCACTTCCGGCGCGCCCCGGAATTTCAAAACGATGGTGGATGAAATTTTATCAGGCGCGGTGGGCGGCACGGAAATCGCCAGCCCATCCTCCCGATTTTGCACCGCGAGTTTTTTTCCTCCGGCAAGTAATCGCGCGGATTTCACCTCGTTCTTCAAACCGGGCACAATCAGCACGCCGTCCGAAGGCCAGTTGAACACGTGTAGATAAAGCGTGGTGGTTTTCCCCGAGGTTTTCGTCGTGCAACGCCCCCAGGTCAGTTGCCGCGTGAATGGCCCCGCGCTCGTTCCATAAATGGCGTCGCCGTTGATTTTCATCCACTCGCCCACTGCCTTCAGCCGCTCCTGGCTGGCGTCCGGAATGAGACCTTCGCCGCTGGGGCCGACATTCAGCAAATAATTTCCTCCCTTGCTCGCGCAATCAATCAGGTTGCGGATGAGCGTCTCAGTCGATTTCCAATCATGGTCCTGCCGCTTGAAACCCCAGGTGCCGTTCATCGTCATGCAGGTTTCCCAATCATGGCCGAGACCGTTTGCCGGGATGTGCTGTTCCGGCGTCTCATAATCACCAGCGCCGCCGCCCACGCGGTCATTCACAATCAAAGCCGGATCCAGCGAATGCAGGTAAGCGTACAATTCCCTCCCGTCCTCGCCAGTCCAACCCTTCATCCATTGGCCGTCGAACCAAATCAAACCGGGATGATATTGCGTGATCAATTCCTTGAGCTGCGTTCTTATGTATTGGATGTAATCCGACTTTTTGTCCGGCACAAAACTGGTGGGATTATGAACCAGATGTTCCTGATCGTTGTTGTCCGGGCGCTGGGCCGGCATATGCCAATCCATGATGGAATAATAGACGCAAAACCGGACGCCCTGGCGGCGGCAGGCCTTGCTTAATGCCAGCAACGGGTCTTTATGCCAGGGTGTGGCATCCACGATATTGTAGGTGGTCGCCTTCGTATTGAACATGCAAAATCCGTCGTGGTGTTTGGAAGTGATCACCAGATATTTCATGCCCGCCGCTTTCGCGATTTTCACCCATTCGTCGGCGTTGAATTTTACGGGGTCGAATTCGGGCGCGAGTTTTTCGTATTGCGAAACGGGGATTCGCACGTCGTTCATCAGCCATTCCCCCGCGCCGTCACTCGGCTTCCCGTCCCAATATCCCGCCGCCTGCGAATAAAGTCCCCAATGGATGAACATTCCGAACCGCCCGTCGCGCCACCATTCCAGACGCGCGCTATGTTGCGCGGGAGTTTCGGCGGCGGTTTCCGCGGCCCGCGTGCAAATGGAAAATCCGGGTATTGCGGCTAGCAGTAGTGCGAGAAGGATTCGGTTCATGCGTATGTTTTTGTGTTTCGATAAACTTAAGAGCAACGCCACAACTTTGCAGTTCAAAAATTCCGCTGCTGGAATGCGCCTCCGCCACGGTTGCACTTATCGAACAGGGATCATTTGGCTCACGGTGACGCGTTTCGCGTGAAGTCCACGCTTTTTGCGTGAAAATCACGATTCCTTTTTCCACAGGTATGGAAAAACGCCCCATTTCCCAAGAATCAACTTTGGCAATCTCCATGCTTATCGATTCTTGTGCAGAAAACCCAGGAGGTGATTTATGAGAATTCCCCGGCATGCGTTTACGCTCATCGAACTGCTCGTTGTGGTTGTCATTATTTCTGTTCTCGCGGCGCTGCTCCTTCCCGCATTGTCTGCGGCCAAAAAAAGAGCGCTTGATAAAAGCATGACCGCCGCGGCGCAATCGCCGAAAGTTATCCCGGAAGAAATGACGCGTACCGGTTCGTCGCACCGGTCGGTAGCTACCGTCAAGAGCTTCACGGCGACCGTTTCGTTGAAGCCCGGCCTGAGTGTCGGGACGGCGGATCCTGAATCCATTTACACCGCGCGGCTCAACGCGGCTTTTCAGGCATTCTGTCCCGGTGGCGGCGAGTGCGAAGTCCTTTTGCCCTTGCCGCCGCAAATTATTTCGCTCGCCGACCTCGAGGTGACCGTCAATTCCCAGCCCAGCGATTCGGTTGAGATTCGCGGCAACAAACTCGCCTGGTTCGGCCCGTTGCCGGCGCAGCCGACGCCGATGACGGTTGCTTATTCCGCCGTGGGCAAAGGCCTCTATAATTTGCAGA
The DNA here is from genome assembly GCA_036272195.1 of Verrucomicrobiia bacterium. Taxonomy (GTDB): domain Bacteria; phylum Verrucomicrobiota; class Verrucomicrobiia; order Limisphaerales; family DASXHY01; genus DASXHY01. The sequence continues at coordinate 7,567 of DATAZE010000021.1, forward strand.
CACCGCCTGGTTCGATCCTTGATACGTTCCACATTGACCTTACCGCCGTCGGCTCGGATGTCCGCATGTTGGAACTTTCACTGCAACCCACGACCTGCACGCGCGAAAGAGCCCGGACGATTTACACGTGGGACTATAAACACCTGCTGTTCGGCCGCCCCATATCGCTTGATGTGTTGGGAATCGCGCCCATCGACCGGCTCGGCGAACTCACCTGGCTGGGGCCGGCGAGCGTCGTGATTTTTGGCGTAATCCTCGGCTTGGTCGCGCACGCGTTCGCCGTTCAAAACTTCGACCGCTGGATGTTGTTGCTGGTGCTGGGCACCTTCACCGGCGCGTATCCCCTGATGTATTTCGCCGAGGAATTCATTCCCTTGAACGCCGCCATGATTACTGCTGGTGGTTTGGTATTGGTGATCATTGCCATCCGCTCATTGACGATGATGCGCCCGCAACTCGCCCTCACCGGGGTCGTGTTACCAGCGGCCGCATTGATGATAGTCACGCTGTTTGCCGCCATCCATCCGCGCCTGCAGGGTATTCTGATTACTGGTGTCGGCATGGCGCTGTTCATTGTGGCGATGCTCCTGATACCGCGGATGCAACGCGGAACCATGGGCTTAAAGGCCCAGCCCGCCACCTGATTGCTGAGGGTTTTAGAGCGGGCAGGGGGAGGGGAACACCGCCTCGGCGATTGCGGCGCGCCGTGCGAGGTTGCTTCGTGCAACTCGATTCCGGCAAACGCGACAAATGGCTGCTGCTCATCGGCATCCTCAAGCTTGTGAAAGCCGTCCTGCTCATCGCTCTGGCAATCGGCGCCATTCGGTTGATTTTTGGCGACGCCGCAGAAAATTTGGAACGCTGGATCCGCCGCCTGAACGTGGACCTTAAAAACCCCGTTCTCGAGGCATTTCCCTCCAAACTTGACGCCTTGAACCCGCGCAAACTCTCGCTGGTGAGCGCCGGCGCACTCGTTTATTCCGCAATGTTTTTTACCGAAGGCATCGGCTTGTTGATGCAAAAGCGCTGGGCGGAATATTTGACCGTCATCATCACGGCGTCCTTTTTACCGTTCGAAATTTACGAGCTCGTAGTGAAAGAATTCAACGCCTTCAAGCTTGTGCTTCTGCTGGCCAATATTGCCATCGTTATTTATTTGATCTGGCGATTAAAGCATGAGCGCAAGAAACATTGAATTATATCTCAATCAACATCCGCGCCGGATTTTCAATCGCATCCTTCACCCGCTTCAAAAACGTCACCGCCTCACGGCCGTCCACAATTCGATGATCGTAGGTCAGCGCTACGTACATCATGGGTCGAATCACCACCTGGCCCTCGTGCGCCACGGGGCGTTCCTGGATGCCGTGCATCCCAAGCACACCGCTCTGGGGCGGGTTCACAATCGGCGTTGAAAGCAGCGAGCCGTAGACTCCGCCGTTGGTGATGGTAAACGTGCCGCCCTGGAGCTCATCCGGTTTTAATTTGTTTTCCTGTGCGCGCCGTCCGAAATCTCCGATGGCCATTTCAATCTCCGCAAAACTCAGCCGTTCCGCGTTGCGCAGCACCGGGACGACCAGTCCCTTGCCGCTGCCGATTGCTACGCCGATATCAAAGTAATTGTGATAAACAATGTCCGTCCCGCGCACTTCGGAATTGATGGCGGGAAATTGTTTCAATCCGTCAATCGCGGCTTTCACGAAAAACGACATGAAGCCCAGCTTCACATTGTATTTCTTTTGAAACGCCTCGCCGTTCTCCTTGCGGAGGGCCATTACGCTCGACATGTCAATCTCGTTGAACGTCGTGAGTAACGCTGCGTTGTGTTGTGCTTCGACCAGCCGCTCCGCTACCGTGCGGCGCAACTTGCTCATCGGCACAACTTCTTCCTGGCGTCCGGGAACGCCCGTCTCCTGGCCAGCCCGTTGAGGCGCCGGTTTGGCCGCCGGCGTTGGAGCCGTCTTTCGCTCCGCCGTGGCCAATACCTCTTCCGGGTCTTGTGTCTCGCGTAATCTCTCGCTGCGCGGCTTGTCCTGGGCGGCTCGCACCTGGGTTGGCCGCGGCGTCGCGGGTTCTTCCTCGGCCTTGACCTCGGGCGTTTTCTCCTTCGGTTCCGATTTTTGCGGAGCGGCTTTTTCCGGCGCTTTTGTCTCCGGAGCCTTCTCCACCTTTTTCTCGGCCCCGTCCGCTTTTGCCTCTTCCAGGTACGCGATGACTTCGCCGATTTTTGCCGTGTCGCCCTGTTGCTTCAAAACCTTCCCCATCGTTCCGGCATCGGGCGAGGGGAGTTCCACCGTCGCCTTTTCACTTTCTAAAGTCACCACCGGCTCGTCTTTCTTGACCGGCTCGCCTGCCTTCTTAAGCCAGGATCCGATTTCGACTTCCGTGATCGACTCGCCAATTTCTGGCACCTTCAATTCAATAGACATAAATTATTTTATTCTTTCTCCCCGAACGCCCGCTGAATGATTTCCGTCTGCTCCTGCTTATGCCGCTTGGCCGAGCCTGTCGCCGGCGTGGCCGAAATTTCCCGCGAAATCCCCTCGAACGGAAAACGCCCAAACAATTTCTCGCCAAACTGTATTCTCATGAAATTCCACGCGCTCATGTTGGCCGGTTCCTCCTGCACCCAAAAAACCGGTGTTCCCGCGCCATAACCTTCCAGCGCCCGCTCCAGTAATTCCCGGCGCAGCGGATAGAGTTGTTCGAGGCGGATGATGGCCACGTCTTCGCGCTTGGTTTCCTCGCGATGCTCCGCCAGGTCGTAATACACCTTGCCCGAACACAGCAGGACGCGTTTCACCGCTCCGGCTGAAACGGTGGTGTCCGGCAAAACTCTTTGAAAGCTTCCGTTGCTCAAATCGTCCAGCGATGAAATCACTTTTGGATGCCGCAACAAGCTCTTGGGCGTCATTATCGCCACCGGCTTGCGCCACGAACGCAACGCCTGCCGGCGCAGGCAATGGAAGAACTGCGCGGGCGTGGTTGGATAAACCACTTGAATGTTGTCCTCCGCCGCCAGCCAGAGAAAACGCTCGAGCCGCGCGCTGGAATGCTCCGGTCCCGCGCCTTCGAACCCGTGCGGCAGCAGCAGCGCCAGCCCGCTCAGTTGCTGCCATTTGTCCTCACCGCTCGCGATGAACTGGTCCACGATCGGCTGCGCCACATTCCAGAAATCGCCGAACTGCGCCTCCCACAATACCAGCGCATCCGGGCAAGCCAGGCTGTAACCGTATTCGAACCCGAGCACCCCCGTCTCGCTCAGCGGGCTGTTGAAAATTTCAATGACTGCGTTGTTGCCGGGAAGATGTTGCAGTGAAAAATATTTTTCACCCGTTTCATAATCGTGCAGCACCGCGTGGCGATGGCTGAACGTCCCCCGCTCGCTGTCCTGGCCGCTCATCCGGATGCGAATGTCCTGGGCTGCGACACTGGCGAGCGCCAGCGCTTCAGCCGCCGACCAATCGATCGGCAGCTCGCCTTTGGCCATCTGCTCGCGTCCCTGCAGAAATTTCTTCAGCTTCGGATGCGGATGGAACTTCTCCGGAACCCGGCTCAAGGATTCCAGCAGGGCCGCCAATTTCTCGCGTGCCACGCCCGTTGGCATTTCTTCGCCCGCCGGTTCGGGCCCGCCCACGATGGCAGGGCGCGGCACCCCGTGGACGCCATTGCCTGAGTCCGCCGCTTGCGCTCGCGAAATAAACTTTGTTCCATCGTTTGAAAGCTCCTTCTGCGATTGCGACAATTCCTTTTCTAAAACCTCCCGGCGTTTCTCTGCAATCTCATCCGCCTCTTCGCGGGTCACTTCTCCCAATCGCAGCAAGTGATCGAGATAACCTTCGCGAACCGATTTTCGTTCGGCAATCGCGCGGTAAAGCACCGGCTGCGTAAAGGTCGGCTCATCGCTTTCATTATGGCCGAGACGCCGATAGCCGTACATATCGATGACCACGTCGCGTTTAAACTCGTGGCGAAAATCCATCGCCAGCCGCACCACTTGCGCCACCGCTTCCGGGTCTTCGCCGTTCACGTGGAAAATCGGGCTCTGCAACATCTTCGCCACGTCGGTCGCATATTGCGTTGAGCGCGCCTCAGTCGGGCCGGTGGTAAAACCAATTTGATTGTTCACCACCACGTGCAACGTCCCGCCCACGCGATAACCGGGAAGCTGGCTCAGGTTCAACGTCTCCTGCACCACACCCTCGCCGGCGAAGGAAGCATCGCCATGAATCAATAACGCCAGCGAACCGGAATGGTCCGCGTCGCCGGTGCAATCCTGCCGCGCCCGCGCGCGTCCGAGCGCCACGCCGTTCACGAGTTCCAGGTGGCTGGGATTGAAGCACAGCGCCAGTTGGATTTTTTTTCCGGCCGACGTGGTCCATTCAGAGCTGTGGCCTAAATGGTATTTCACATCGCCGCGGCCTGGAGAGGACTTCCAGCCGGTATCGGCGAATTCGCGAAAAATCTGCCGCGCGCTTTTACCGATGATGTTTGCGAGGACGTTCAATCGCCCTCGATGCGCCATGCCCATCACAATTTCCCGCACGCCTTGTTGGCCTGCTTTTTCAATCGCCAAATCCAACAACGGAATCAAACTCTCCGATCCTTCGAGCGAAAACGTCTTTGCGCCCACGAATTTCTTGCGAATAAATTCCTCGAATGTGACCGCGTCCGTCAGCCGCGTCAGGATGCGCAATTGCTCATCGCGCGTCAGTTGCGTGCGGTTCTCGGTGGCCTCCATTCTCCGTTGCAGCCAGCGGCGCACACTGAGGTCGTCAATGTGCATGTATTGGACGCCAATCGAGCGGCAGTAAGTGTTGCGCAGGCGTTGCAGCAATTGGCCGAGGGTCAGCGAGCCGTCATATTGGTAGGTCTCGCTGCGGACCGGCAAATCCATGTCCTTTTCCGTGAAGCCGAAGAACTCCGGCTCCAATTCCTTCGGCGTCGGCGGAATCCGTCCCAAAGGATCAATTCGGGCGATTCGATGTCCGCGCACGCGATATACCCGGATCAGCATATAAATCCGATCCTGTGTCCCGATTGGGACGCCGGCATGTGCCGGCAGCGCCACGGTCTCAGGGGCTCGCGCTGAGCCATCGCCTGAAGGATTAAATAAACTGGCCGGTTTGAACGAAGGCCCCGAGCGCGGCTGCGGAAGCTTTAATTCGCCATTGCCCACCTGCGAAAAATATTCCCGCCACTCGGGCGATACCGAGGAAGCGTCGCGTAAAAAATTTTCGTAAAGTTCTTCTACGAATGCGAGGTTCGCGGGGCTTACGGTGGATTCAATTGACGTCATCAAATCAGCTTTTAGGTTTTACTTGAAGCGTCGAAATTACCTGCCGCGCGCCGTCCGTGTCCAGCGCGACTTCCATCGCCTTGCCGATCAGGTCCGAGGACGACACCGTGCCGGACAGCGTCACCACGCCGTCCGAGGTGCTCACGTGGACGTCCCACGCCGAAAGGTCAGGATCCTTCACCAGCTTCGCCTTGATCGCGGCACTCACGCGCGTATCCGCCGTTGCATCCTTGATGGCCTGGCCCGCCTGGCTGGTCTTATCACGGATGACACGGCCCGTGCGCTTCAATTCGTCGGAGATGCTGTCGGGATCCAGCCGCCACGATTTCAATTTATCACCAATCGTGTCCCCCGCCGATTTCGCCGTGCTTTTTATTTCGTCGCCCGCAGTGCGGAACTGTGAATTGTTTTTGTCGTGATTGAAATACCAGACCGCGGCAATTCCAATCGCAATTCCGACGATAAGTGTTAGAAATATTTTCATAAGGGCCTCGCGGGTAACTTACCGGGATGCCGCCGCGAGTCAAATCGGGGAAAATGGGGGGACCAAGCTGTTGAGATAACTTAACTTGGTTAGGACGGGAATTCTAAGTTCCAAAGAAATCCCAAATTCCAAAAGTGCTGGGTGCTTTCGAAGCTCGGAATTCTCTGGAAATTTGGAATTCGAGATTTGGAGCTTTTCATCCCGCATTGACTTGCCCGCTCGCGCCGGATAAGTTTTGTGTCCATATTCATAGAAAGTTCACGAATGTTTGAGACGATTGAAAAACTGCTGATTCTGCAGGACCGGGATAAACACATTCACCGCGTTAAATCGGAGTTGGAACACATCGAACCCGAACGCCAGGTGCTCAAAGCGAAAACCACCGGCGCGCAGAGCGGTTTGGACGCAGCCAAACTCAGGGTCAAAGAATTGGAATCCAAGCGCAAAGACCTCGATCTGGAAGTGCAGGCCAAAAAAACGCTTATCGAGAAATACGCCAATCAACAGCTTCAAACCCGCAAGAACGAAGAATACCGCGCCCTCGCGCACGAAATCGAAGGCTGCAAGCAGGCGATTGTTAAGATCGAAGACCAGGAAATCGAATTCATGGAGCGGGGAGAGGCCGCGCAAAAAGAAGTTGTTCGCGCCACCGGTTTGGCTGTCGACGCAAAGAAATTAATGGACGGCCAGGTCACTCAACTCGCCGCCCGCGAGGAAAATTTGAAAAAGGAATTGGCCGAGCTTTCCGCCAACCGCGAGCAGCTCGCTGCCGCCGTGGACGATACCGCCCGCAGCCGTTACGAGCGGCTCATGAAGAGCAAAGGCGGCAACGTGGTCGTCGGCGTGCAGCACGGCGTGTGCGGCGGCTGCCACATGAAATTGCCGACCCAACTAATCGTGACCTGCCAGGCGCAGAATGAATTGGTTTCCTGCATCAATTGCGGCCGCATCCTCTATTACTCCCGCGACATGGATTTGGCAGTGGTGGATTAAAAGCTCCAAATCCCAAGCTCCAAAGAAGCTCCCAGCTTCGATTCCGAAGCATCCGCCGGCGCCTTGGCGTTTGGAATTTGAATTTTCTCTGACGCTTGGAGCTTGGGATTTGGATGTTTCTGTCGTTGCTCCTCCTAACTTCTTGGGTATAATAAAAACGGTTTTGGAAAGGCGGAGAATCGCTTCTGTCCCGCTTCGGCGGGATGGGGGAGGAAAGTCCGAACTCCATAGGGCACGATGCCACGTAACTCCGATTTCGTCGGAGATACACGCGGGAGGCGACGCCGCGAGGCGTTCCGACGGAAAGTGCCACAGAGAATATACCGCCATTGTAGCGGCGCTCTATGAGCGCCGGAAATTTAGCGGCGGTTACAGACCGCCGCTACAGTGGTAAGGGTGAAAAGGTGGAGTAAGAGACCACCGCTCGAAGCGTAAGCGACGAGGCATGGCAAACCCCATCGGGTGCAAGGCCAAATAGGGGACCTTGGAGCTGCCCGCTCCACGTTTCGCGAAAGCGAACGGGTCCCGGGTACTGGCTGCTGAGACAAATGATTCTCTCCGCTCGCAAGAGCGCAGACAAAATTCGGCTTACAGCCTTTCCAGAACCATCTTTTAACAGGTAGGGCAGAGCTGCCGCTCTGCCCCATAATCCGTCACCCGTGTTTAGCGAGGGACGAAAATATATGTGCGTTTTATTTCACTTCTTCAATAAAATCCGCTTGTTCTCCGGTTCCTTCACCAACTCCATCACCCTCGCTGGACTCGCGTTTCCAACGCGATCAATGGCCGTCACCGCCACCACATCCGGTGCACCCGTCAAAAACGCCGAACTCACTTCTTTCGGAAAAATTTCGGTCTTCCAATCACTGTAAGACTTGGTCTGCACCACCCACCAGCGCACCGGCACGGAATTTGTCCCGCCCGCATTCCAATCCACCCGCACCGCGTTCGGAACGCCCACGATGGAAGCATTCGGTTTGATCGGCCCAGCGCCGCCTAACCACGGGGAAGCCGGGACCAGCGCCGGCTGCCGGTTTAGCTCGGTGGTCAAAGTGTGTTGCAACTCCTGCGTGTGCACACTGTTCGTCAGCAAACTGTTCGCATTGTAGAAAATGTAGCCGCCCGCTCCCGCTTGCTTTCGCATCAGGCGGATTTGCTCCGGGATTTCGTTCGCGCTCCATTGTTGCGTCAGCGCATAGGCAGCCGAAATGCCTGGCCAAAGATGCCGATGCTGCGTGTTTTGTTGCGCCCACCAATTCAACAACACCGGAAAACTTTGCTCGCGTTGCTCAATGCGCCAATACAACTGTGGCGAAAAATAATCCACCCATCCGTCAGCCAGCCACTTTCGGGAGTCGGCATAAAACTTCGTGTAAGCATCTGACCCCGTGATTTGCGGCGGATTTCCCGGACGCCAGATTCCGAACGGAGCCACTCCAAATTTCACCCAGGGCTTCGCGGCTTTGATCGAAGTGTAAATGCGGTGAATGAAAGTGTTCACGTTTTCCCGCCGCCAATCAGCCCGTGAAAGATTCCCGCCCGCGCCATATTTTTCCCAACTCGTCTGGTCGGGAAAATCCCGGTTCACTCCGCTCGGGTCGGGATAGAAATAATCATCGAACTGCACGCCGTCGATGTCGTATCGCTTCACCACGTCCATCACCACTCGCAGTGAATAATCCTGCACGTCGCGTTCGCCGGGATCGAGCCAGAGATATTCGCCATAGCTGCGCACCAATCCCGGGTGCGTTTTGCTGATGTGGTCGCGGGAAATATTTCCCGTGTGCGATTTGTGCAGCGCGCGATACGGGTTGAACCACGCGTGCAATTCCATCCCGCGCCGGTGCGCCTCCGCGATGGCGAACGTGAGCGGGTCGTAAAATGGTTCCGGCGCCTTGCTCATCGCCCCCGTGAGATACTCCGACCACGGCTCGATTTTCGAGTCATACATCGCGTCGCACGCGGGCCGGACCTGGAAAATGATGGCGTTGAGTTTGAGTTGCGCGGCGTGATTGAGAATGGAAATCAATTCCGCTTTTTGCTGTGCGGTGCTGAGGCCGGGCTTGGACGGCCAATCAATGTTCGCCACGGTCGCCACCCATACGCCGCGAAATTCCCGCGTGAGCGGCGGGGGAATAATCGGCGAGGCTGCGTAATCGAACGCCTCGCAACCGAACCCGAAAAGCATCATTAGTGCGATTAAGAATACGGCTTTCATTATTGGTTATCTGACGGCTTCATCACGCTATGCGTTCAGTCGGAGAAGTTGAAGGAAATTTATTGGAGCATAGTAGGAATCCCGATGCAGCGGGACGCTGTCCGCGCCGCGTTCAGCGGTGCAACGTTTGGCATTGTTTGCATTGGCGGACATAGTTATTGAATACCGCGGATGCAAATGGCGTCAAAGTTGCTCGGCAGATAATGTTTTATGAGGACTCATTTTTCTATCAGGACAAATGCGAACCAACGGGCGTTTACGCTGATTGAATTGTTGGTGGTCATTGCGATCATCGCGATTCTCGCGGCGATGTTGCTGCCGGCGTTGGGCAAGGCGAAGCAAAAGGCGTGGACCACCAGTTGTGTTTCCAACCTCCGCCAGATTGGTCTCGGCATGAGGATGTTTGCCGATGACAACAATGAATTTTATCCGATATCAGGCGGTGACATTCTCTGGGGAGCCGTCGATGCCGGAACCGGTAATTACAGTTGGATGCAACAAATTCATCCTGAGATTGGAAATACTAACGTCTTCAATTGTCCTGGCAACGTGCAACTTCCCGAGCAGTACCGCGGGCCATTCAATTATTTTAATGGCTGCAATGCCGCGTATGTCGAAGCCGGAACCGCTGCCGCCGTTAAAAGCACCAGGATTATGTTTCCTTCCGCCTTCGTGTTGAGCGGTGACACGTGCGGCATAGTTGGAGGCAGCTTGCGCTTTGATCCGCTGGATGCCGACAAGGATGATTACACCCAGAATTGCATCGGCGGCGCGGCCAGCGAGTCGATAACTGAATACTGGCAGATTCACGCCAAAGGCCAGAACGTGATGTTCGCCGACGGCCACGCGAAATGGTACAAAACATTTGATGCCGGCGAGATGACTTTCGGCTATAAAACGATGACCAATTGGATGAGTTTGAACTGAAAAACTTATTCACAGGCTAGGGGCGGGCCCGTTAGGGGTCGGAAAAGGAAAAAGCGCACCCGATTTTGACAGATTTCAGTTGCAAAAAACACCCCTAAATACTATAGAAAAGGGTGTAGTAGACAGGTCAGTTCAGTTTAGGTCAGCGCACAATTTCGAATCTCGGTTCCTCACCAATTAGTTGTGCCCCGACAGCGGACAACCCTGCATATTGTGGTTTTTCGCTTTACTATTTTAACTCGGTTTGCTTTTGTAATCGCAATGTATCTCAAAAACTTAACAGTTTTAGGATTTAAGTCCTTCGCGGACAAGACCTCCCTCAATTTTCAGCCCGGTGTCACGGCTATCGTAGGCCCCAACGGTTGTGGTAAGTCCAACGTCTCCGACGCTATCCGTTGGGTACTCGGTGAACAATCCGCCAAAGCCCTTCGCGGTGGCGAAATGGCTGATGTCATCTTCAACGGCACCGATGGCCGCAAGCCCATTGGCATGGCGGAAGTGTCCATTACTTTAGGGGACGTCGACGAGGAGCATTTGCGCGCCGCGGGTGTCGAGGTTTCTTATAGTGAAGTCACCGTTACGCGCCGGATATTTCGCGATGGTGGCAGCGAGTATTTCATCAACAAAGTCCCGTGCCGCCTCAAGGACATTCAGCAGCTTTTCATGGGCACCGGCATGGGCAAGACGAGTTACAGCATTCTCGCCCAAGGACACATTACGCAGATTCTATCCAGCAAGCCCGAAGACCGCCGGATGATTTTTGAAGAGGCCGCCGGCATCACGAAATTCAAGGCGCAGAAAAAAGAATCGCTGCGCAAACTGGAATACACCGATCAAAATCTCGTCCGCGTCGCCGACCTTATCCGCGAAGTGAAACGCCAGATCGGCTCGTTGCAACGCCAGGCCGGCAAGGCGCGCCGCTACAAACAACTCTCGCAGGAAATGCAGCACCTCGACACGCAACTCGCGCGTCATCAGTTCGACGTGTTGCAATCCGAAATTACCGAGCGCCAGGCCAGCGCGGAAAAATTGCGCGATGAAATCGAAACCGGCTCCGCGAACGTGCTTCGTTGCGAAGACGAAATCGGCCAGTTACGCGAGCGCCTCTCCGAACTGGAACATTCCATCGCCACCATGCAACAGCGCGGCCTTGAATTGAAAGGCGAAGCTGACCGCCACGAAAGCCGCATCCAATTTAACGAGGAACGCCTCCACGAAATCGCCACGCAAAATTCCAAGGCCATCGCCGAAATCACGCAGGCGGAAGATCGTCGCAGCGCCGCCACCGGTGAACTTGCGGCCATCGCGGAACGATTGCTGGCCTCCGAAGCCTCGCTTGCGCAACAGCGCGAAACGCTGGAAACGCGCCGCGCCGCGTTGCAACAGATCGAGCGCGATTTGCAGGAGCGCCAGGAGTCCTTGCGCAAGGCGCAAGCCGATGCTTTCGCCGCCGCGCAGGACCTGACGCGCGTCCGCAACGAAATCACCGCGCTCGATTTGCAGAAGCAAGGGAATGTTGTCCGCCTCGAAAAACTTTCCGCCGAAAAAATCCAGCTCGAAGAAGAGCGCACCCGCCTGGAAGCGCGCCTGCATGAGTTCTCGGTCAACGTCGAAGCCGAAAAACTTAGCGTCCAAACCAAACGCGGTTCGGTGGAAGAACGCCAGAAACGTCTGCGGCAAATTCAGGAGGAATTAAACCAGGCATCGCAGGAGCAGGACAAATATCTCCACATCCAATCCGAGAAGCGCTCCCGTTTGAACGTGCTCGAGCAGCTAGAAGGCTCGCACGAAGGTTTCAGTGCGGGCGCGGTTGCTGCCTTGCGCCGCTCGCAGGCGGTCATCGGCTCGCTCGCCGAGCGCATTCGCGTGCCGGATGATTACGTAGTAGCGATTGAAAATGCCTTGGGCCACAACCTCCAACTGGTGCTCACCGAGCAGCCGGAACAGGCGCAACAGATTCTTGTCGACCTGACCGCCAGCAAAGCCGGTCGCGCAAGTGTGGCCGCGCTTTCGGTCGGGGCGGCTGCCAATCAACTCGCCTTTTCGGGGGACATGGCCCCGGGTGAAAACGAGGAAGCAATCAGGAATCAATTGGAGAAGGGCGAGGTCGTTGCCGCGCTGAATGTCGTGAAGATTGATCCCGCGGTGGAAAAGCTCGTGAAGAGTCTGCTGGGTCGCACCTTCATCGCTCCCAGCCTCAATTCTGCCACCGCACAACTCCAGAACGGCCACGCCGGTTGCGATTTTGTGACCCTTTCCGGCGATTTGTTGAATCGCCATGGTATCTACACAGGTGGCTATCTCAACGGCCAGGGCAATGGTCGTGCGCCGTCCTCGATTCTCGGCCGCAAAAATCAAATCACCGAACTGCAAATTGCGCTGGCGGAGTTGCAGGAGAAAATCGCTGACCTCAGCCGCCGCAAAGGCGCGTTGCAAGGCGAGCAGACGGAATTGCAGGCCAGCTTGCAACAGGCGCAGACGGAATTGCGCCAGCAGGAAGTGGCAATCGCCACCCGCGAAGGCGAATTCACCGCGCTCGAAAATTCCCGCCGCCTGCTGCACCAAAAAATCGACACGGTCGTTTATGAAGTCCAAAGCCTCGCCGCGCAAGAGCAGGAAGGAATGCAAAAACGCAATGCTCTGGCCGACCGCGCCGGCGAACTGGAAACCCGCGAACGCACGCAGCAAGAGCAAGTTGCTTCGCTGACGGCGGACCTGGAAAATCTTCGCCACAGTCGCGACACCGCCAATACTGAATTGACGGAAAGCAAAGTCGCGCTCGCGTCCGAGGAGCAATTGTGCGCGTCGCACCGCCAGCAGAAACAGAATCTTGAGCAGCGCATTCGCGAACTCGCCCAGGTCGTCGAGCAACGTCGCGCCGAATGTTCGTCATTTATCGGCCGCAAGGAACAGGCGGAATCGGAAATCCAGGAATCCCGTTCGCAGATTGACCGGTTGCAACACGACCGCGAGCAAGTCAACGCGCAGACCGCCGAGTTGCTCGCCCAAAAACAATCGCAGGAAGGCGACGTGACTGCCCGCGAGGAAGACCTGCGCGAACAACGCCGCCGTCTCACCGAAGTGCAGCAGCAACGCGGCACTGTCGAAATCGAACTCGCGCAGAAAAATATGTCCGCGCAGAACCTGCGCGAGCGCGTTCAACAAAAATATCACCTGAACCTGGACGAAATCCGCAGCGAGTGCATCACCATCACGTTTGCTGACGAAGGCGCGGCCAAAGTTCACGTGATGACGCCCGAGGAAATGGCCGCTGCCGGCGGTGCCACCGATTGGGCGGTTGTCGCCCAACAGGTCGAGACGCTGCAAAAACGCATCGATGAAATGGGCCCGGTGAATCTCGTCGCCATCGAGGAATATGAGGAAACCGAGCAGCGTTACCAATTCCTTACCAAGCAAAGCGATGATTTGGTCGAGGCCAAGGCGCAATTGCTCGAGGTCATCAACCGCATCAACACGCAGACGCAGGAAATGTTCAAGACGACCTTCGAGCAGATCCGCAACAATTTCCGCGTCATGTTCACCGAGGTTTTCGGCGGCGGCAAAGCGGACTTGATCCTCGTCGATGAAAACGACGTGCTGGAAAGCGGCATCGACATCGTCGCCCGCCCCCCCGGCAAACAGTTGCAGACCATTTCGCTGCTGTCCGGCGGTGAGCAGACCATGACCGCCGTGTCCTTGCTCTTCTCGATTTACCAGGTCAAGCCGAGCCCGTTCTGCGTGCTGGACGAGTTGGATGCGCCGCTCGATGAATCGAACATCAACCGCTTCATTCGCGTGTTGCAGCGGTTCATCGACCATTCCCAATTCATCATCATCACACATAACAAGCGCACCATCGGCATGGCGGATGTGCTTTACGGGGTCACGATGGAAGAGCATGGCGTGAGCAAGATCGTGAGCGTGAAATTTCACAAATCGCAGGAGCAGGAAGCGATGGAACGCCGCGGAACACCTCTGGTGCCGCTGCCCGTCGCCCCGCCAGCGAAAGAGGAGGGTTCCGAAATAACAATGTCGCAGTAGACATAGTGGCACGGGCGTCTCGCCCGTGCGAATCGAATCGGGCCGCACGGGTGAGATTCCCGTGCTACTAGGTTTAGGCAAGCTGTTAGTTTTGTTAGCGGGAAGCGGAAATCAGAAGGACACAGGGGCAATGAACAAAATTAATTTGGTGGAGATTTCGATTGAAAACAGTCGGTCTCCGAAGGGGCAGTATCGTCGTTTAAGCCAGAATATTTCTCAGGCACTCGCAGGCGTAAACGGCATCGGCGCAAGCGGAGTGGCGCAGCCGTTTGAAGTGGAATTGGTGCGCATTCCTGCGGGGGCGACCAATTGGCCGTACCATTCGCATTCGGCGAGGTGGGAGTTGTACATGATCCTCACCGGTCGTGGCCGGATACGGACGCGGGAAGGAGCCGCGGACGTGCGCGAGGGGGATTGCATCGTGCATCAGCCCGGCGAAGCGCACCAAATCACGAACACCGGGGCGACCGATTTGGTTTATTACCTCATTTTTGATAATCCCACCTCCGACCTGCGCCATTTCCCGGACTCGAACAAATGGTTATTGCCCGGGCAACCGAATCCTGTTCGCGTTTCCGCCGCAACCAATAATTGTTACGACGGCGAAGAATAAACAATAGTTCGGCGCGAAAATTTTCCAAAAACTTAGCCTGGAAGCTGTAGCAGCCGACGTGAGGAGGCTCTAACTTTTCCGCTAAAATGGTGTGAGCCTCATCACGTCCTCGGCTACGACCTCGGTCCCCCTCTTGCAAATATCCCATTCCGGTGAGAAACTTTTTCGGCCTCATCACGTCTAGAAAAGTGTATGCTACAGCCTTTGTCCGCTAGCAAATGGGACTTTACCACGGCGGCGCACTTGTTGAATCGCGCCGGATTCGGAGGCACGCCGGACGACGTCCATAAACTCGTCGCGCTCGGCCACGAAGGCGCGGTTTCTTCGCTGATTGATTTTGATAAAATTCCCGAGCACGCCTCCGATCCCGATTGGGCTCATCCGGACCCGGGTCACGCCGAACGCCGCCGCGCGGCTAAAAACGCCGCTCCCGAGCAGCGCCAGCAAATGCAGAAGCAGGAGCGTCAGTTGGAAAACCAGCGCATCCTCGAACTCCGTGGTTGGTGGTTGCAGCGCATGGCCAGAGGCCCGCGACCGTTCCAGGAAAAAATGACCCTCTTTTGGCACGGGCATTTCGCGACCAGTTATGAAAAAGTCCGCGACGCCTACTATATGTGGCGTCAAAACGAGTTATTCCGCCGCCTCGCTGTCGGGAACTGGCTCGATCTGCTCACCGAAGCGGGCAAGGACCCGGCCATGCTCGTGTGGCTCGACCAGGCCCAAAGCCGCAAGGATCATCCAAACGAAAATTTCGCGCGCGAAGTCATGGAACTTTTCGCGCTCGGCGAGGGCCACTATACGGAAAAAGACATCGCCGAAGCCGCCCGCGCACTGACCGGTTGGTCTCTCGATCCCGATTCGCAAAAATTCCTGGAGCGCCCGTTTATCCATGACCGGGGCGAGAAGACCGTCCTGGGCAAGACTGGAAACTTGAACGGCGATGATTTCATCGCGCAAATCATCGCACAACCGCAGGCCGCCCTTTTCATCACCGCGAAACTTTGGACTTTCTTTGCCGGCGAAATGCCGTCGCCGGAATTGAATGCCGGCCTGGCCGATTTATTTAGACGGGGCGGAAATAATTTCAAGCCGCTGATGCGCGTCATTTTTTCCACCGAAGAATTTTATTCCCCATCGGTCGTCCGCAACGAAATCAAAAGCCCCGTGCAGTGGCTCATCGGCAGCGTCCGCATGCTGGAATGCGAACTCCCGCCGCCGCTGGTGTCCACCAATCTCCTGCGCAGCCTCGGCCAGGACCTATTCGCGCCGCCGAATGTCAAAGGCTGGGATGGCGGGCTCGCCTGGATCACCACGAACAATCTCCTGGCGCGCTATAATCAGGCCGCGATGCTCGCCCAGGGTGACATGGCCATAGCCTCCAGCCTCGCGACCGGTCCGGTGAAAAATCCGGCGCGCGTTAAACAAATTCAACGGCGCATGCAGAACATGCGCGCGGGCGGGGTGGATGTGGAAAAAATTTTCACCGAACAGGAGCGCTCGGACAAGGAGATGTTGATCGCCGCGCTCGAAAAACGGCTGTTACAGGCCAGCTTGACCTCCCGGCAGGAGCACGCCTTGCGCGAATATCTCGACGGCAAAAACGCACTGGACGAAAACGACATCCGCGACGCCATTCGCCTCGTGATGTGCACGCCCGATTATCAAGTCACGTGAAATTATGAAAAACGAAATTACTCTCCAAACCCGGCGCGAGTTTCTCCGCCGCACGGTCCTCACGAGCGCCCTGTCCTGGACGGTGCCGACGTTTCTCGCGAATACTTTTTCCGCGCTGCAGGCCGAAGCCATGGACAAGGCCACGCAAATCACGACCGGCAAGGACTCGACCATCCTCGTCGTGTTGCAGATGGCCGGCGGCAATGACGGCATCAATACCGTCATCCCGCACGGGAGCGATCATTATTACAAGTCCCGCCCGCGCATCGGCATCAAGGCAGACCAGGTTTTGAAAATAAATGATCAGATCGGACTGAACCCCGGTTTGAAAGGCTTTAGGGAATTGTACGACCACGGCAATCTCTCGATTGTCCAAGGCGTCGGTTACCCGAACCCGAACCGCTCGCATTTCCGTTCCACGGAGATTTGGCAGACCGCCAGTGATTCGGAAAAGTTCGAGAAATACGGCTGGATTGGCCGTTACTTCGACAACGCCTGCGCCGGTTGTGACCCGACCGTCGGCGTGAATATCGGCCGCCAGATGCCGCAATCGTTCGCGGCCAAAGTTCCCAAGGGTGTCAGCGTGGATAACCCTCAGAATTATCGTTTCATTAATTCCGAAAATGGCCCCGAAGGCCAGATGATGGAGCAATCCTTCCGCGAATTGAACGAAAACGGCGATGAAAATTCCGGCGGCTCCATCGCGTCCATCAGCGGCCCGTCGCAAATGCAAAACCAGCGCCGTGGCTCCGTGATGGATTTTCTCGAACGCACCGCTCTCGATGCTCAGGTCAGTTCCGATGAAATTCGCGCCATCAGCGCGCGCACGGACAACAAGGCGGTTTACCCGGGCTCGCAACTCGGCAATTCCCTTAAGCTCGTCGCTAAACTCATCGGGGGCGGATTATCGACTCGCATTTTCTACGTGTCGCAGGGCGGCTATGATACGCACACCAACCAGGTTGGGACCCATCAACGCCTCCTGGCGGACCTTGGCGATTCGGTGAAGGCTTTCGTCGATGACATGAAGGCGCAAGGCAACATGCAGCGCGTGATGTTGATGACCTTCAGCGAATTTGGCCGTCGCGTTTCGGACAATGCGAACTCCGGCACCGACCACGGCGCCGCCGCGCCGATGTTTGTCGTCGGTGATCGTATGAAAGCCGGCTTATTCGGCCAATACCCAAGCCTTGCGCCCGGTGATTTGTTCGAGGGCGATATTAAATACAACGTCGACTTCCGCAGCGTATATTCCGCCGTATTGGAAAACTGGCTGCGCACGCGCAGCGAGCCCATTCTCGGCCGGAGATTCCAGCCGTTGCAACTGGTTTAGTAGTGGCACGGGCGTCTCGCCCGTGCGAACCTGTTTTGCAAATCGAAACACACTGGCGAGACGCCTGTGCCACTATTGTTCACCTTGCTCCGTTTTCGCGATGTATTAGCATCCCCTGCGTGAGCAATCTGCCGGAGCAAGTCGACCAATCCGTCCATACGCGCAAGCTTTTCCGGCGCGGCCAAAAAATTCTTATCGCCGTTTCTGGCGGCGTGGATTCCATGGTTTTGCTCCACCTCCTTCACGAACTTTCCCAAAAAAATAAATGGCGGCTCACCGTCGCGCATCTCAATCATCAGTTGCGCGGCAGCAGCAGCGATGCCGACGAGCGCCTCGTCGCGCGCACCGCAAAAAAACTGGGCCTGCCGATCGTCACTGGACGTGCCGACGTCAAAAAAATCGCCCGCACCGGCCACCTCTCGCTCGAAATGGCCGCGCGGAAAGCGCGCCATGAATTCCTCGCCCAAACCGCCGCGCACCTGAAAATTTCCCACATCGCCCTCGCGCACCATGCCGATGACCAGGTGGAGTTGTTTTTTTTACGATTGTTGCGCGGCAGCGGCAGCGAAGGTTTGGCCGGCATGAAATGGCGCAGCCCTTCACCTGCGAATCCAGCCATCCAATTGATCCGCCCGTTGCTTGAGCAATCGAAAGCGTCACTGCAAGCTTGCGCCGCCGCGAAAAAAATTCCCTTCCGCGAAGACGCGAGCAACGAATGGCTCGATATCCAGCGCAACCTCATCCGGCGCGAACTATTGCCGTTGCTCCGGCGCAAGTATCAACCCGCGCTTGAGCGAACCATCCTGCGCCTCATGGACATCCTTAAAGCGGAATCCGAATACATCCATGATGCCGCGGAGAATTGGCAGCGTAGTGGCACGGGCGTCTCGCCCGCGCGTTTCAAATTTGGGAAAATTCCCTTCCCGAAGCTTCCTTTGGCTCTTCAGCGCCGCTGCATCCAGTCGCAATTATTGCAGCGCGGAATCCCCACGGATTTCGCGCTGGTTGAACGCCTGCGAACTTCGCCCGGAAAATCGTTCACCGTTGTCCCGCAGCTTGCCGTCTCGTGTAGCGCGAATGGACAGTTGCATTTCCAAAGTTCTCCGATCGTCGAATCAAAAACGGATGAAGTGAAAATAGATTTGGCGCGCAGGGCAGGGCAGGTGCTTTTTGCCGGGCGGAAAATTTCGTGGGCAATTAAACCCCGGAGAGCCGTCAACCGTCCTCGCCCTCATCCTCGAAAAGAGTTCTTCGACGCCGACAAAATCGGGCCGAACATCGTGCTTCGCCACTGGCGGCCCGGCGACCGTTTTCAACCCATTGGCATGAAACATCCCGTGAAATTGCAGGATTTCTTCGTGAATCAGAAGATCCCGCGCGCCCGGCGTCATGATTTAATTGTGGCGGCCACGGCCCAAAATGAAGTATTTTGGGTTGAAGATGTGCGCATTTCGGAACAGTTTAAGCTTACATCTGCCACCGCGCTCCGGCTAACGTGGCAATGGAAATAGGGGTAAAACAGGCGGTTGCGGGTTTCTACCCATCATGTTAGGTTGGCGCAGCTTTTAAAATAAAAATGTCAGACGAAAATAAAATTAATAGCGACGACAAGGATCCGAAGAAAAACGGTGAGTTCCGTGTTCCTCCGAAAACCTGGATCGTATGGATTGTCATCATCGGCGGCATTCTCGCGCTCGTCTTGTTCCGCAACCAGATGACCCCGCCGCTGAATATCATCAGCACCGCCGATTTCATGAACAAGGTGGAAGCCGGGCAAATTGATTCCGCCACGGTGAGTTTCAGCCCCCAATCGCCGATTTACGATGTCACCGGCAAATTCAAAGCGGCCGATCCTAAGGGAGTCGCCACGCCTTTTCACGTTAAAGTGCTTTTGACTGACAGCATGATTGAAAAGTTGCAGAAGTTGCAGGGCGTGGAGGTGAAAGAACCGAACACCATGCTTTTAAGCGTCATGATGACGCTTCTCCCGATACTTTTGATTGGCGGGTTCATTTGGTTCTTCTTCATCCGTCAAATCAAGATGGCTGGCAAAGGCGCATTGAGCTTCGGCAAGAGCAAAGCCCGCCTGCTTGCGAAGGAACGTAATAAAACAACTTTCAAAGATGTGGCCGGTATCGAGGAAGCCATCGAAGAAGTCTCCGAACTCGTCGAGTTCCTCAAAGACCCGAAGAAATTTCAACGCCTCGGCGGCAGAATTCCCAAAGGCGTGCTGATGATCGGACCGCCCGGAACCGGCAAGACCCTGCTTGCCAAAGCGATTGCCGGGGAAGCCGATGCAGCCTTCTTCAGCATCAGCGGTTCGGATTTCGTCGAAATGTTCGTCGGCGTCGGCGCGAGCCGCGTGCGCGACATGTTCGAGCAGGCCCGCAAGAATACTCCCTGCCTGGTGTTCATCGATGAAATCGACGCCGTCGGCCGTTCGCGCGGCCATGGCCTCGGCGGCGGCAACGACGAACGCGAGCAGACCTTGAATGCCTTGCTCGTCGAGATGGATGGATTTGATACGCAGGAAGGCATCATCATCATTGCGGCCACCAATCGGCCGGACGTGCTGGATCCCGCTCTATTGCGGCCCGGTCGTTTTGACCGCCAGGTCACCGTGAATTTGCCGGACGTCCGGGGACGCGAGGGAATTTTGAAGGTCCACGCCAAGAATGTGAAGCTCGCGCCCGGAGTTGATTTGTCCATCATCGCGCGTGGCACGCCCGGTTTTTCCGGCGCGGAATTGGCCAACCTTTTGAACGAAGCCGCTTTGCTGGCTGCCAGCACGAACAAAAAAGCGGTGGGCATGAAAGAGCTTGAAGAAGCCCGCGATAAAGTGCGCTGGGGCCGCGAGCGCCGCAGCCTCGCCATGACCGATCAGGAAAAGAAATATACCGCGTGGCACGAAGCCGGCCATGCCATTGTCAACGTGCTGCTGAAACACACGCACCCGTTGCACAAAGTCACCATCATTCCGCGCGGCCAATCACTCGGCTCGACCATGTCGCTGCCGAAACAGGATGTGCTCAGCCGGCGTCGCAAGGAAATGCTGGATGACATCGCCATGATCATGGGCGGACGTATCGCTGAGGAAATTGTTTCCCAGGATATTTCCACGGGTGCCGCCATGGACATTCAACAGGGCACAAAAATCGCCCGCGCCATGGTTTGCGAATACGGCATGAGCGACAAATTGGGCATGGTCCAATACGGCGACAATGACGAGTATGTTTTCCTGGGCCGCGACATGGGCCGCTCGAAGGTTTACAGCGAAGATACGGCGCGGCAAATCGACGCGGAAATCAAGCGCATCATCGATGAGCAATATCAGATTGCCAAGGACCTCATCATGGGCAACGTGGACAAGCTCGAGATAATCGCCAAGTCGCTGCTGGAAGTGGAGACTCTTGATGGTTCGCAGGTCGAAGAAATTGTCCGCACGGGCAAATTCACACCGCCCACGCCTCCGCCGCAGGTGGACCCGCCGCATGGCGCGCCCGCCGGCACACCGTTGCCGGAAGTGCCTGCGAAGCCGGCTCCTCCCAAGCTGCCTGGTGGCCTTGGCAGTCCTGCTCCGGCGCCGGTTTGATACCTGGGAGCGGTCGCCCATCCCGGCGGCCGGTTAAAAGCCGTGGCAGCCGCGTGAGGAGGCTTACACTTGGATATCCCGAGTGTCCGTGGCTCAAATACTGAAAACAACACTTGCAAAGCCCGAAGCGCAATACTACTCTTTGCGCTCTTTTTGGGAAAACCCCTGAAGTTTGTGGCGTGTTGCCACGAGTTGGAAACGATTGATTTATGGCAGTTAAAATTCGCATGAAGCGGGTCGGCACCAAAAACTTGCCGGTATTCCGCATTGTTGTGGCCGATGGCCGCAGTCCTCGTGACGGTAAGTTCATCGAGGAAATCGGCACCTATCAACCGCTGAAAAAAGGTGACAATTTCACCATCAACCTCGACCGCGCCAACTATTGGATCAGCAAGGGCGCGCAGCCGAGCGATACCGTGGCCAGCTTTTTGAAGAAAGCCGGCAAAGCCACGGCGGCGGCTTAAGGTAAAATGAAAATTGCAAAATCGAAAACCGCGGCGCAGCCGGGCGCGTTACTCTCCGTTTTTGCATTTTTAACTTTTAAATTTTAATCGATGCAGGCCTT
This sequence comes from Verrucomicrobiia bacterium, assembly GCA_036272195.1. Classification (GTDB taxonomy): domain Bacteria; phylum Verrucomicrobiota; class Verrucomicrobiia; order Limisphaerales; family DASXHY01; genus DASXHY01. The sequence goes on from DATAZE010000021.1 coordinate 29,306, forward strand.
TCTCGAGTACGTCGTTAAAGGACTTGTGCAACACCCGGACGCGGTCACGATTACCCCGGTTGAGCGCGAGGGGACCACGGTTTATGAATTGCGGCTCGATCCGCAGGACGTGGGCAAAATTATTGGCCGGCAGGGCATGACCATCAACGCGATTCGCTCGCTGTTGCTGGCGGGCAGCGCGAAAAAGGGAATGCGTTGCACGGTGGAAATTGTCGAAGATCGCGCGTAGCTGTAGCGGCGGTCTGGACCGCCGGACGAATGCGACGCAGATGAAGATAGACGTGCTCACTTTGTTCCCGGCGATGTTCGCCGGACCGCTGGATGAGAGCATCATCAAGCGGGCGCGGGACGCAGGGTTGTTGGATTTGAAGATCCACCAGTTGCGGGATTACACCCACGACCGACACAAAACGGTGGATGACCGTCCGTTTGGCGGTGGGCCGGGCATGTTATTGAAGCCCGAACCGATCTTTGAAGCAGTGGAAGCGATTGCGCGGGATACGACGCGTGTCATTCTGCTTTCGCCCTCGGGCCGGCCATTCAGCCAGGCCGTGGCGCGCGAGTTGTCGCAGGAAGCGGATTTGTTGCTCGTGACCGGGCATTACGAAGGCTTCGACGAGCGGATTCGCGAGGAACTGGCGGATGACGAATTGTCTATCGGCGATTACGTGCTGACCAACGGCGCGTTGCCGGCGATGGTTGTGATTGACGCGGTGGCGCGGTTGCTGCCGGGCGTGCTCGGCGATGACGAAAGTTCGAAAGAAGAATCGTTTAGCGCGGACGGGCCGGGGCTGGAATATCCGCAGTACACGCGGCCGGCGGAATTTCGCGGGATGAAAGTCCCCGAAGTGTTGCTGTCCGGCAACCATGCGGAAATCGCCAAATGGCGCGCTGCGCAGGCGAACCAGCGCACGAAAGAGCGAAGACCAGATTTGATGTAGCGGCGGTCTATGACCGCATAAAAAAATAATTTATGAACCAGGCATTACTTGAAAAAATTCATTCGGAACAGTTCCGCAAAGAGCGGGCGGAATTCAACGTGGGCGACAGCGTGCGCGTGCACACCAAAGTCGTTGAAGGCGACAAGGAACGCATCCAGATTTTCGCCGGCGTCGTCATCGGCATGCGCGGTCGCGGTTTGAACGAGACCTTCACCGTCCGCCGCATCAGCTATGGCGAAGGTGTGGAACGCATTTTCCCCGTGCACTCACCCCGCGTCGATAAGATTGAAGTGGAACGTAAAGGTTCCGTGCGCCGCGCCAAATTGACCTACCTGCGCAAACGCCTTGGCAAGGGCGCCACGCTGGTGAAGGAACGCGAGAACAAGGCTGTAGCCGCTCCCGCAAAGGCTTAATCCTCCACGCGAGGTTGTCTTTAGATCTTCAATAGCGCCGTGAATCTGAATTGATTCACGGCGCTCTGTTATTTCAAATCGGTAGGCCGCGCTGCTGTTCGGCGAGCGTCCTCGCGAGCCGGTCGTTACTTCAAAACGGGTGAGTAGAAGACGTACGCCCCGCCCATCGCAACCCATCCACCGTGGTCGCCTCCCAACTGTTCTGCCGCAGGGTGATTTTCACCGCTCCGATCTCGCTCGTGCAGAGGACAGGCACACCCCGTTTTTCCAACCGCTCGCGCAACGCCTGACTCGCCCGCCGTTTCGCTGGCAGTTCCGAATCCGCGATCACAATAAGCCGTGGATGGATTGCATCCAGCAAAGAGTCCTTCAGCGGTTCATTCTCCTCCGGCATTCCGGCCACTACGATATCCGAACGCAAATCCGTATTGCGTTCGAGCAGCGCCTCCTGGCCCAACCTTCCCAAGTTGGAGAGCAACAAAATCCGCGTGCCGCGAAACTCTCCGTGCAGGACCAGCGCGTTGTCTTCCGCGTGCGGGAAAAGGTTCGTCGCGGTCGGATGCAACACCGTCCAATTTGAAAACTCGTCGCCACAATTGACAACCTGCCGCCAGCCTGGATTTTTTTCCAAAATTTCGAGCACCTCCCGGTAAGCCGACGAACGGAACCGCACCGGACTTGTCACGACTTTGTTAATCGTGACCTGCGACTGGAGGCTTTTGAAGCCCGCCATTTGCCCCTCGGCCCCGTGGGTAAGCACAAGGCGCGGCAGGGAATTGACGCCCTGCGCCTGCAAGTAAGGTTTCAGCGTAAGCTCAAAAGAACGTTCGCTTCCGCAATCCACCAGCAAGTCCTCCCGGCTGCCTTGCGCATCGCAATAAATGACGTCTCCACCGTTCAGCGGGAGGACCGTGAGGCGCGTCGCGGATTGTCCGTACCACCATTGGCCACACCAGGCTGCGAGGAGAAGAATAAGTGCGGTGAATTTCCATTTGCGTCCCTCGCTTTTGAAAAGGTGACCCGTGATGATGGCGAGCAAAATCAAATAAAAGAGGCAGATGGTGAAAAGATTCGGCGCTGGCACATAAGCATAAGCGTGCGGCAGGCCGGCGAACCAGACGCTGCTTGCGCGAAGGCATTCCATGAAAAACCGGCCCACATGATTTAGCACCATCGCACCCGCCGGAAACCACCCGGCGAGCAGGAGGCAGATCAGGTTGCCCGACAGCACTAGGATACAGAGAGGGACGGCGACGACATTCGCGAACGTGCTGACCGGCGTGAAGACATGAAAATAATAGGCAACGAGCGGAATGGATCCCACCCACGCCGCGAAGGAAGAAAAGACCAGGCCCAACACATAACGCAGCGGCTTGTGTAAAATACGTTGCCAACGCGGGCGCAAATCGTCCGGCAACATCGGGTCGGGTTGCAACAAACGCTGCACGAAGCGATCGCAGGCCGGCATCATTAACAAAATGCCGAGCACCACCACAAACGAGAGTCGAAAGCCCGCCTGAAACAATTGTTGCGGCTGCCAGATGAGGATGATTAACGCCGCCGCGAACAGCGAGTTGAGCACGTCGCCGGGCCTTCGCAGGACCCATCCGCCGACAACAATCGTCAGCATCACCGCCGCGCGGATCGCCGATGCCGGCCATCCGGTGAGCCCCACGTAGGACCAGATCAATGGAATCAACACCAACCCGCAAATCATTCGCGGCACGCGCAGTGCGCGAAAGCTCACAAAAAATATTCCGAAGAGAATCGCCAGGCGAAGCCCATCCACGGCGAAAATATGATAAGTAGCGGCCCGAACAAAAGGTTCAGTGACCTCGTCGGTCAGGAAGGTTTTGTCACCCAGCGCCAGGGCTTGTTCGAGGCGCACGGATTCATCGTCCGGTTGGCCCAGCGCGAGCGCAGCTTCGGCCCATTTCGCAAATCGATCGCTCAAGGGCGGCGAAACTTCGTGCGGGCTGACAATTTGCCAGTCATTGGTCCGTGCGGTTTTAAGCCTGAAATAAATTTCCTGGCGGCGTAGAAACTCCTGGAAATCAAATAGACCTTCCGCAACGGGTTTCGGCGGCGTTTCGATCACACCGTAAATTTGGACCTCCTGGCCCGCGAAAAAATCTCCTGGCAACCGATCCGGAACACTGGCGATGATTAGCCCTGAGGCAGGTTCCCATTTTGTGCCGCGCTGAATGGCCGTCACATCGGTTCGTGCCGTCGTGCTGAAGGAATCGCCGGAAATGGGGTCCGTGTAAAATCGCGCAGCGGGTTTCTCGGTCAATCTGCCACGCACCGTGGCAAGTTCGGGTTCACGGATTAGGATGACGCGCAGATCGGTAGGCGAAACGACCGCAGTGTGCCACACGGAGTTTGTCCATCCGGTGAATAGAATCAGCGGCCAAATTAGAAACGGGCGAAATCTCGCGAGGAGCAGCGCGCACGCCGCGATGGCAAGTGAGACCGCAAACAGGCAGGGCAGGGGTGGCTGAACGAAGTTTCCGAGCAGCAATCCGCCTGCGTACAGAACCGCCACGATTCCCAATGGCTGTTTCATCAGCGGCGCGAGATTAAGCGCCTTATTCGGTTTTGGGAATCTTCGTTTTCGGCCACCACGCGCGCCATCGCCCCAGCGCCCACAGCACCATCATCCCGATCGCGGCGCCGCTGGTATCGATGAACACATCTGACACCATCGGCGTTCGGGTGGGAACAAACCGCTGATGAAATTCGTCAGTGGACGCATAAAGAAAAACGATCCCGATGGCGATGAGCGCCTCACGCCAGCTCCACGGGCGCGGGTCGTTGCGAACGGGTTTGCGAACGGCGCGCCAAAGCAATATGGCGAGTATGGCATATTCCGTGAGGTGCGCGCATTTGCGAATCACATGATGAATCGCCTCGACGTGCGCCTGGGACATGTGCGGGAACAGCCAGTGCAACAGCGGTTCGACCAATCGCGACGAATGTTGATAAGAACTGGAATCGCTTGATCCCGCAAAAATTAAACACATCCAGGCCAGCGGCAGCAGCCAGTATTTGACGAACGAACAGATTTTTGACACCGCGACAAAAAACAAGTTTATCGCCGCAAAGCAAAGTTAATTTTGTGCAACGCAAACCGACTATCTGAACCGACTCATAGCAGCCGACGTAAGGAGGCTCTAATTTTTTCCGAAGAAACGGTGTGAGCCTTCCAACGTCGGCTGCCACGATTTTTTCGAGAGAATTTTTTTATTCCGTTGCCAAACCGGAGTATGTTTGGCACAGAAAACAACTCATGTTAAAACTCGGCGTAAATATCGACCACGTTGCCACGCTGCGCGAAGCGCGTTACCGCGGGCGGGCGCACGGCGAACCGGATCCCGTTACCGCGGCGCTGGCGTGCGAGGCCGCGGGCGCGCACGGCATCACTGCGCACCTGCGCGAAGACCGCCGGCATATCCAGGACCGCGACATTTGGAAGCTTCGCGAAGTCGTCAAGACGCGGCTCAATCTTGAAATGGCGAACTCGCCCGAAATTGTCGCCATCGCTTTGAAACTGAAGCCGGATATTATTTGCCTCGTCCCTGAGCGGCGGCAGGAAGTGACCACCGAAGGCGGTCTGGACGTCGTTGCCGGTGAAAAAGACCTCACGGAAACGCGCCAGCAGATGACCGCTGCGGGCATCCAGGTCAGCCTGTTCATCGCGCCGGCGATTGTCCAGATTGAGGCGGCGGCGCGCATAGGGGCCGAATTCATTGAATTGCACACGGGCGCATTTGCGGAAAATTTCTTCGAACGATTCAGCGAAACTCCCTCCGCCTGCGATTTGCAGGGGACTTCCCAAGAGAATCCGGCATCACCCGCATGTCAGCCAGGCGATTTGCCTGAGTTGGATCGTTTAATTGCCGCCGCGAAACACGCGCACGCCCTTGGCCTGCGGGTCAATGCCGGGCACGGCTTGAATTATCAGAACCTCCGGCTCTTGCATCAGGTGCCGCATCTCGTGGAACTCAACATCGGTCACAGCATCGTGAGCCGGGCAATCACAGTTGGCCTCGGCGAGGCGGTGAAGGAGATGTTGAAGTTGATGACGGACTACCGCGGGTGAGAGAAAATCATCCTCGCCCGGTAACCACCGTCAATGGCCCATCGAAAACCGTAAGGCTCACGACTTCGGTTTTGGCCACATGCGGCCCGTGGGGAAATCCGCGCGGCGCGAAGAAAAATGCGCCCGTGGTGTGCGTCACGCCGGCTTCCTCCCATTCGCCAGACAGCACGTAAACATATTCGTTTGCGTCCGGGTGAATATGCGCCGGAATAGTCATGCCCGCCTGAAATTTCCGCAACACCGTTACACCGCCGGTTTGTTCATTCTTGTGGAGAAACAGAAGTTCCACGCCGGGATAAGGGCCCGGTTGCCACGATTTTTCTTTTGAGAGTGCAATATAGGGAAACATGCCGGCCACTATAATGTTAAAGTCAATAGTCTAGATGCAAAAATCAGACTCGCTCGGTTGTGGTTGGTGGAGTGGACAGAACATGCTAAAGCATGAACTCCAGCAATTGCGTTCAAAAGGGAAATCTTCCAGAGATGAGCGGCGTCACTTTCGACTTTGGACTTTGGACCTCAGCCTGTAAAAATTCGGCATGCTTTTGTTCCGCAAAAAAGTCCCGGCTGATTGGCTGCCGAAAGTCGTGGCGAATGTCCCGGCGGTGCTGGTCGACCACGCACATCTGGAACGCAAAGCCGCCACCTCCGCGCTCAATCTTGAAAAATATCGCGATCTGTATTCTCGCGTGGAAGAACTGAACGCCATCGCCATCGAAGAGTTGCAGCATTTTCAACTCGTCCTGAATTTGCTCAAGCGCCGCAAAATTCCCTTTGGTCAACCGTGCGCCAGCCCCTGGATCAGCGGCTTGATGAAATCTGTCCGTAACGGAGAACGTTTCCAGGTCATCGACCATTTGATTTGCGCGAGCCTGATTGAAGGACGCAGTTGCGAGAAATTCCAGTTTCTGGCCGAAGCGCTCAAGACCACCGATCCCGAGTTGGCGAATTTTTATGCGAGTCTTGTGGAGTCAGAAGGAAATCACTACGCCACTTACCTTCTCATGGCGAAAGCGATCGATGAACAGGAAACGGACCGTCGGCTGGATTTTTACCTCGATTTGGATGCCCGGCTCATAACTGAGCCGAACCCATCGCCAATTCTTCACTGAGCCGCGCAGCGCCGGATCGTTCCGTCATTCCTATTGGAATTTTTCGTCGTCCGTTGAACCCTCGACTTCATTGCTGGTGCTGATGCCGCGCGCAATCGCCTCACGCGGGGCCAGGCGGGTGCGCCGAACCGAGCCATCTTTTTCCAATTGTTTTTCCGCCACCGCCGAGAACCGTGTCCAGGGAATTGCTTCAAGCCGTTCGCGCTCGATGGGTTGGCCGGTTAATTCGCAGACGCCGTAAGTTCCGCGTTCGATGCGCATCAACGCCTCATCGATTTCATACACCGCGTCTTGCTCCGAGGAAAGCCGGCTCAAGGCAAAATCGCGGTCGAAACTATCCGTGCCGGCGTCGGCCATGTGCAGGCTGAAGGCTGGCTGTTCCTCCGCCGCGTCCTTCATCAGGTCACCCTGGCGGTTCAACAGGTAATTGCGCGTCTCCATCAGGCGTCGATAATATTTTTTCCATTTTCCCGGCACGCGCGGAGCAGATTCCTGATTGCCGCCAATGACGTCCGCAGTGGCGGCGCGTGGTCGTTGGGAAGGTTGTTTCGATCGTTTTATGCTCATGAAATAAGCTGGCACAGATGCATTTGAAATCAATTGGACGCCGCGCGATTCGAGTGGGCATTGTGCCCTATGGGCAGAAGGCAGAGATTTGATTCGCTGGTGAACAATTTCCGCTGTTATCATAAACAAACCTATGAAGCACCTTCGGGCGTTGGCCATCAATTTAGTTTGCGGCGCGACAATTCTGTTCGAGGCGCCCATTCCGGCGCAGGTCCCGGCTGGTCCCGGCGAGATCACGATTGCTCAAATCAGCGATACTCATCTCGGCGAGAAGCACTCTCCGGAGGCGGCCGATCATTTGCGCAAAGTAGTGGCCATGATCAACGCGCGTCATGCGGATGTCGTAATTGTCTCGGGCGACATCGGCGAACGCGCCGAGAACCGCGAAGAAGCGAAGACCATCCTGAAAGGACTTACCGTGCCGGTCCATTACGTCCCGGGAAATCATGAGTTCAGCGACGTGAAAGGATTGGAGCAATATCGCAAACAATTCGGCCCGGACTATTATCGTTTTCAAGTCAAAAATGTTGAGGTGCTGGCGCTCGATACGCAATTACTCGGCAATTATAAAGTTTTCAATGCCACGACCTCTCCGCCGCTTTCCGCGGAAATGGAAGCGGAATCCAAAAAGATGCTCGCCTGGATGGCTGACCAGTCGGAGGCGACCAGGGGCAAAGTCGTGATCGCAGTCCAACACATCCCGCTTTTCCGCGACAAAAATTTTCCCGATGCCAAACCTTATTGGACCGTGAACGCACCCTACGCGAAGGAGGAGACGGATTTGTTTCATAAGCTTGGCGTCAAAGATTTGCTCGCCGGGCATTGGCATAACGGCAGAGTATTCGAGCAGGATGGCATCACTGTCCATGTGGCGCCCGCGACCAGTTGGCTTCCCTTGGGCGGCCAGCTCGGATTCGCCGTGCATACGATTAGCGCGGCTGGAAATGTTCACACCGAGTTTGTAGGGCTGCCAGACGCGCCGCACGCGGCTGATTCCGGACAGTAAATTCCGCCGAGGCGACTAAACAAACCGCCGCTCGATTTTCTCGAATAGAGAAAGGTATCGAGTGCGATAAAGTGGGTATTCACCCCACTCCAAGGTTTTCGCGGGCTTCGCTAATATAGTGGGACATGATTTATTTCCGTCGCTTGTGATTTCTGAAGACCTCGTTCCGTCATTGCGAATGGAAAAAATGCGATTCGAGAAATTCGGAATCCCGATTTGCCTTCCGCTAATCGAATTCATTATGTCGGCGATCTCAATGTTTGAATTTTATCAATGAACATCGGCAAATCCCACTCCCCAGAGTCTCAAAAATCCAGAAGTCCACTCACAGCCATTTTATTTGGGGCGCAGGCGCTTTTGCTCGCTCTTTCGACGGTGGTTCTTTTTCGCGTTGGTCGCGTCGCAATTGAGTCTCAACTCCGGATGAACAACCAGCTCCAGGTCATTAGCCAGCTCGATCAACTGGCATCGACCGTCATAGACGCAGAAACCGGTCAGCGGGGATTTTTGCTTACCAGCGAGGAAAGTTATCTGGAGCCATACAACCAGGCCGTTGCGGAATTGAAAGCCAGATCCGATGCGTTGCAACAATTGGTTGCCGTGGGTGAACTTCCCAAGTCGGACATGGATGCGGTATCCGATTTGATTGACAAGAAAATGGAGGAGTTGGCGCGCACGATTCAATTTCGCAAGAGCGGCAACGTGGCCGCCGCCTTGGATGTGGTTCGAGAAGACACGGGCAAAAAAATCATGGAACAAATTCGTGCGGATATCAGCCACATGGTGGCCGATGCGCAGGTTAATTACGACGAGGCAGTCCAGAGGGCGGATCGGACGAATTTTTTGCGGAACGTAATTTTTGCGGGTGTCTTTGTGATGAACCTGAGTTTCCTGGTTTGGGCCTTTCGTCGGATTTCCCGGCAGGAATGGCTGCAGTTTGGCGAGGCTCAGTTGAATGAACGACTCGCCGGGGACAAGCAACTCTCCGAGATCGGCGATAAGGCCATCCGATTCCTGGCGGAGTATCTGGGCGCGCAGGTGGGGGCGCTGTTTGTGGAGGATAAGAATCACTTCCGGCGAGTGGCCGCTTACGCTTTGCCCTCAACCCAGGACGAGCATCAAAAATTTGCTCGCGGCGAAGGTTTGGGCGGCCAGGCGGCCAAAGACAAACGAGCATTCGCCGTGACCGACGTTCCGGAAAATTATCTGCCGGTCAATTCCGCGCTCGGACGCGGGCGGCCCAGGAGTTTGCTCATTGCGCCCATGATGATCGACGGCGCGGCCAATGCCGTTGTGGAATTGGGCTTCTTTCACAACCCACCGGGCGGAGCTTTGGACTTTTTGCGCCGCATCAGCGAACCACTGGGCACTGCGGTTCGTTCCGCCAAGTACCGCACGCGTCTGCAGGAATTGCTTGAGGAAACGCAGCGGCAAGCCGAGGAACTCCAAACCCAAAGCGAAGAATTGCGCGTCTCCAATGAGGAACTCGAAGAGCAAAGCCGTGCGCTTAAGGAATCACAAACACGACTTGAGCAGCAGCAGGCCGAATTGGAGCAGACAAATTCTCACCTGGAGGAGCAGACTCAGCTGTTGGAGGTTCAGAAGGATGATTTGTCCCGCGCGAAAGTGGAACTGGAAACGCAGGCGGCGATCGTGGAACAAGCCAGCCGTTACAAGTCGGATTTTCTCGCCAACATGTCCCACGAACTGCGAACACCGCTGAATTCCTCCCTGATCCTCGCCAAGCTCCTGGCCGATAATCGGGAGGGAAATCTTTCCCCCGAACAGATCAAATACGCCCAAACCATCCAGTCGGCCGGCAACGACTTGCTCACGCTCATCAACGACGTGCTCGATCTGGCAAAGGTCGAGGCCGGGCGCATGGATTTGAAGGCGGAATCCTTTCCGGTGGCGGACCTCATGGATTCGCTCACTGACCTGTTCGAGCCGCTGGCTGCCAATAAGGGACTGGTTTTCAAAACCAATCTTGCGATGGACGCTGCTTCCACACTGGAAGTGGATCGTCGGCGATTGGAGCAGGTGCTCAAGAACATTCTTTCCAACGCCATCAAGTTTACCGATCGCGGGGAAGTCACTCTCGAGGTAAACAAAGCGACGGATGGCTACATCCCTTTTGTCGTTCGTGATACCGGCATCGGCATTGCCGAAAATCAACAGTCGATTATTTTCGAACCCTTCCGCCAGGCCGATGGCACGGCGGATCGCAAATACGGAGGCACCGGGTTGGGGCTGTCCATCTCCCGCGAGTTGGTGCGTCTCATGGGGGGAAATATTCAAGTATCCAGCCAGGTCGGCCGTGGAAGTGTTTTCATTGTCAACATTCCGAAACAGGCCATTAGCGAAAAACGTTATGCGTCGCGGCGGGTCCTTGAGGCCGCTCGGGTGTCGGAGTCACTCGCATCAAACGCCACACTTTCCAGTCGTCCGGCAGCGGTAGTTCCCAGAAAATCATCGGTGCCCGATGATCGTGCAACCTTGAAGGCGGGCATCCGTACCATTCTGATTGTTGAAGACGACGAATCCTTCGCAAAAATTATTTTGGACCTCGCGCATGAAATGAGTTTTCAGGCGTTGATCGCGCACACGGCGGAGGATGCGCTTGGATTGGCGCTTCAATTCCAGCCCAGCGCCGTGATCCTCGATATCGGTTTGCCGGACAATTCAGGAATGTTTGTGCTGGAGCGGCTTAAGGCCGACCCGCGGACGCGCCACATTCCTGTGCACGTGGTGTCCGCGAGCGATTATTCCGAACCCGCGCTCTTGATGGGGGCGGTGGGTTACATGCTCAAACCGGTGAAACGGGAACAATTGGTGGACGCGTTCAATAAGTTGGAGCATCGCCTCACGCAAAAACTGCGTCGTGTGCTGGTGGTCGAGGATGATCCCGTGCAATTGGAGAGCCTGCAAAAACTTCTCGCCTCACCCGACGTTCAGACTTCCGGGGCGCAAACCGCCGCTGATTGCCTCGAAAAACTCAAGGCTTCGACTTTCGATTGCATGGTGTTGGATTTGACCCTGCCGGATGCCTCCGGTTTTTCTCTTTTGGAGACGTTGAGCGCCGGACAGGATTATTCCTTTCCGCCGGTAATTATTTATACTGGTCGTGAATTAAGCGCCGACGAAGAGCAGCGCCTGAGAAAATATTCCAAATCCATCATCATTAAAGGCGCGAAATCGCCCGAGCGCTTGCTGGATGAAGTCACGTTATTCCTTCACCAGGTTGTTTCCGATCTGACGGTCGAACAACAAAAGATGCTCGATCTGGCCCGCAGCCGTGAAAGCATGTTGGAAGGAAAACGCATTCTCATCGCCGAAGATGATGTGCGGAATATTTTCGCGCTGACGTCGCTGTTGGAGCCCAAGGGCATCCAGGTGCAAATCGCGCGCAACGGCCGCGAAGCGTTGGCGGCGTTGGAGCGCGCCTCAGCCAATCCTGCCGAGAGCATCAATCTCGTGCTCATGGATATCATGATGCCCGAGATGAACGGCCTGGTCGCCATGCGGGAAATTCGGAAAAACCCCAAATGGCACAAGCTGCCGATCATCGCGCTGACGGCCAAGGCGATGGCCAACGACCAGGAGGAGTGCATCCAGGCCGGTGCAAATGATTACCTGGCCAAGCCTTTGGACGTGGAAAAACTATTGTCTCTGATCCGGGTCTGGATGCCACGATGAAAAGCCTCGCCGTCGAAACTGATGAAATCGAGCTGCGGCTTCTGCTGGACGCCATTTATCAGAAATACCATTACGATTTCCGCCACTATTCAATGGCTTCAATCAAACGCCGCCTTACGCAGGCGAAGGAGCGTTTTAACTGCCCCAGTTTTTCCGGGCTCCAGGAAAAGGTGCTACACGACCGCACCATGCTCCCCAGCCTGCTTGGTTTTCTAACGGTGCAGGTAAGCGAAATGTTCCGCGACCCGGCCTATTTCCTATGCCTCCGCAACCGGGTCGTCCCCATGCTCAAAACATATCCTTCGCTTAAAGTTTGGGTTGCCGGTTGCAGCGGCGGCGAGGAATTGTACTCCCTCGCAATTCTTTTCCGGGAAGAAGGACTGGAAAGTCGGACGATTTTTTACGCCACCGACATAAATCCGGCGGCGCTGGAAAAGGCGCAAGCTGGCATTTACGAACTGGACCGGATCGCACTGTTTACTAGGAACCATCGCGAGTCCGGCGGAAAATCATCGCTTTCTGACTATTACACTGCCGCATACCAGCGGGCGGTTTTCGACAAAACCTTGCGTGAGCGGACTGTTTTTTCCGACCATAGCCTCGTGTCGGATTCCGTCTTCGCCGAAATGCATCTGATCTCGTGCCGCAATGTGTTGATTTATTTTAATCGCGAACTGCAAGACCGCGTCATCGGCCTTTTCAAAGATTCTCTGGTGCGGAAAGGATTTTTGGGGTTGGGCGCGCGGGAAAGCCTCAGGTTCTCGGCGCACTCCACTGACTTCTCGGATTTTTCGCGGCCGGAACGCATCTATCAAAAGGAGGCGGCATGAGTCAAATTCCCGTCCCAGCCGAAGCCGTCGTCATGGGAGCTTCCATGGGGGCCATTGAAACGCTTTCGTTCATTTTGCCCGTGCTTCCGGCTGACTATCCACTGCCGATATTAATTGTCGTTCATTTGCCGCCGGATGCCGACAGCCTGCTCTCAGAGCTATTTGTGGCCAAATGCCGGCTCAAAGTGAAAGAGGCGGAGGACAAAGAGGTCGTTGCTCGGGGCACCATTTATTTCGCCCCGGCAAATTATCATCTGCTCGTGGAGTCAGAGCACGTCCTCTCGCTTTCCAGTGATGAACCGGAACTGTTCTCGCGCCCGGCCATTAATTTTCTCTTTGAATCTGCAGCGGACGTTTATGGAGACGGGCTTGTGGGCATCATCCTGACCGGCGCGAGCGAGGATGGCGCTCACGGGTTGCGGATGGTGGGTGAAAATGGCGGCGTGGCGGTGGTGCAAGATCCCCGGGAAGCCGCGGCTCCCGACATGCCGTCCGCGGCATTAAAAGCGTGTCCCACTGCACACGTCATGACCATTGATGAAATCGGTACGTTTCTGGCGAGGCTGCCAGTGATGCATCTGACTGATGTTGAATAAAACCGTAAAGTTTCTGATCGTTGACGACCTGGAAGCGAACATCATCGCTTTGGAAGGTTTGCTGCGCCGCGTCGATCTCGAAATATTGCACGCGCGTTCGGGCAAAGAAGCCCTGGAATTGCTCCTGGTTCACGACGTGGCGCTGGCATTCCTCGACGTGCAAATGCCCGAGATGAATGGCTTCGAGCTGGCGGAATTGATGCGCGGCACGGAGAAAACGCGCCGCATCCCGATCATCTTTCTTACCGCCGGAGCCGCCGACCAGGAACGCCGGTTTCGCGGTTACGATGCCGGCGCGGTTGATTTTCTTTTTAAACCGGTTGAGCCTCACATCCTGCAAAGCAAAGCCGACGTCTTTTTTGAGCTGGCGCGGCAACGATTGGAATTGCAGGCGGTGGCCGATGAAAAAGCGCGCTTGCTGGCGGCGCTGACCGACGCGCAAAAGCATTTGCAGATGCACGCGCAATATCTGGACCAACGCGTGCGCGAACGCACCGCGTCGTTGGAAGAAACCAACGATCATCTCGAGGCGTTTTGTTATACGATAGCGCACGATTTGCGTGGCCCCCTCCGCGCGCAGCACAGCTTCGCCCAGGCGTTGCTCGATGAGTACGGCAATAAACTCGAAGAGGAAGGGCGTGATTACGCGCAGCGCATCAAGTCCGCCGCCGAACGATTGGAACAGCTCGTGGATGATCTGCTGGATTACTCGCGCATCAGCCGAAGCGATATCCAGAACAATCGGGTTGATCTGCATAAAATCATTGCCGAAGTGTGTGAGGAAATGTCCTTCCCCATTAACGAGGCATCTGCGGCCGTGGAAATTCAACCGTTTGATTTCGGAGTGTGGGGGCATGAAGTCACTTTGCGCGCCGCCATCACGAATTTGATATCCAACGCCTTGAAGTTCAAAAAACCGGACAGCCCGCCCTCCATTCAAATCAGCGCCGAGCCGCGCGGTGAAAATATCCGGCTATGGGTTGCCGATCGCGGGATTGGAATTGCGCCGGAATATTTTGAGCAAATCTTTGGCGTCTTCCACCGGCTCCACAAAGTTGGGCAATATCCGGGCACCGGGGTGGGCCTCGCCATCGTCAAGAAGGCGGTGGAACGAATGGGCGGTGAAGTGGGGGTGGAGGCAGAGCAGGGGTTCGGCAGCCGCTTTTGGATCGAACTCAGGAATTCGCGCCCGGAAGCGATTTCAAATACTGAATCACTTCCTGGCAGGTTGCGGACTTCTTGAAGTACTTTGTTGCACCCAATTTTGCGACGCGTTCGATGTCGCGCGGATCGTCCGACGAACTCAACACAATCGCCGGCAAATCCTGGTGATTGCTTTGGCCTCGCAGCCATTCCAGAACATCAAAGCCGGATTTTTTCGGCATCTTCAAATCCAGGATCAAAACATCCGGCAGAGGATACTGTTCGCGGTCGGCATAAACGCCCGCTCCTTTCAGCCACGCAATCGCGTCCTCGCCGTCGTCCACGGATTTTAGCGAACTCGAAAGTCCGGCCCGTCGAAAGGCGATTTTGATGATAACCACATCATCCGGATTATCCTCCGCGTACAAAATATTTTTAATCGCCATTCGCTTCCAAACACTAGTGTTAAGAGCATGAAGCATAATGGATTCAAGCGGCAAATCAAGCGCCGGATGGCCCGCGATGCTACCTTAAAAGGTATTGTGCAAATCACGATTTTTTCGTCGCGAACCTCTCCGGAGATGGCCAGCTTAGGAATGTTCGTCTTGACGAAGCGCGTTGATGTTAGATCATCTTTGGCAGCGTCGATGTTTGTGCGAAGGCGCCCAACCAACACGTAAGTTCCTGGCAGCCAGTTTAGCTCAGTGGTAGAGCAACGGTTTTGTAAACCGTCGGTCGTCGGTTCAAATCCGACAACTGGCTCCATTTCATTCCTTGCTCCGCCTACTTGAGCACCAAGTCATCCGAGGTCCACATCTTCCGGTCTGGCCCCGCGGAATAAATCTCCGTGACGGTGCCCGAAATCTGGTGGAAGAAAAACGGCGTGCCCCAGTTATCCACCAGTTCGCCATGCTCACTCACGCGTAAGCCGTCCTCGGAATTGTTCAGATACATCACTTGCCCCGGGTTGCGGCCATTAAGCGCAGCCGTAATGTCCGCATTGTTGCCGATGGGATTGCCGCCAAAACGCGCGTTATATTGATGAAATACCGAGCGCATATTTTGCATTACCGTCAGTGGCGACAAACCCGGCTCCGGCTCAGGTGCTGAGGTTAATTGAGCGGCCACCGCCTCGGCGGGACGCTGCACCTTCACCGGAACGGCAGCCGGCAGCACGAGTTCGGCCGCGTCAGCCGTTGAATCGGAAGTCGCCTCCGGTTGTTTTGCCGCGTTCGCTGGCGTCGGCGCTTCGCTGGCCGCAGGAGCTTTTGCGGCCACCGGCATAGTCACCGATTCCGGTCCGCGAAAAATCGACAGCCATAATACTGCTGCCAGCAAAATAATTCCGGCCGGTGCCAGTAAACGCTTTCTCATACGAAACCAAGATTGGGGGCGGAAAACCGGCCCACGTTCGGAAACACCGTTGAAAGATTTCCCGAGTCCACCCCGAACCAGCTCGCCAGCGTGGCGAAATATTGATCAATCGCCGTCGTGGGAATCCACCGGCCGGTCGAGGTATCGTCCGGGCCGTTGATGGCCAGCGTCGGAAACCGGCCATACGTGCGCCGTCCGTTCACCGCTCCGCCCATGATCATATGATGGCTTCCCCAGCCATGATCGGTGCCGTCGCCATTGCACGGGAGGGTGCGTCCAAAATCGCTTGCGGTGAACGTCGTCACATTGTTCGACAATCCCAGTTGCTCCATCGCCCGTTGGAAGGCGAACATTCCCTGGCTTAATTCCGCCAGCAGGTTTGCGTGCGATCCCACCGTAGCCTGCCCCAGGCCGGGCGTTTGGCCCGAATGCAAATCGTAACCGCCCACCTGGCAGAAGAAAATCTGGCGCTTCATGCCGAAGCCGCCGCTGGCCGCGTCCCGATGCCCGGCTTCAATCAACCGCGCGATCATCCGCAACTGTGAAGCGAGTCCCGAACTAAACTTGGTTCCGCTGGTCGGTGTAGTCACCGTCGTTGGAAACGGTGTCGTCCAGTAATTCGCCGCCGCCGTCGGCGCAATCGAGCTGTTCAAAAGGCTCCCGGTTTGGATGGCGTGTTCGCCCACGTCCGCGTACGCCTTGGTTTGCAAATTGGGATATGGCAGCGCCAGCAGGTTGCTCACTGCCGCCAGGCGCGCGCCTGAGACGTTCGATAAGTTGATCGCGCCCGACGAGGTCACGGAGTATTGCGAAATGATGTTGCCAACCTCGAACGTGTTCGCGCCCGAAAGTGTGATGCTCATCGAGATGGGGGCGCCCGGTTGCATGGCCGCCAGCAAATCGGCGCAACGCCCGCCCCAGCCGGTCAGCGGCGCGCGGTCGGGAATCGATGTCTGCCATTGAGTCACCTGGTCGGAATGCGAAAAAAGCTGCGGCGGCCGTTCCAGGATGCCGGCCTGAAATTGCGAGCGCGTCATCGGAAACACCAGCGTGCCGGTGTTGAACAGAAACGATAGTTTGCTTTCGCCAAACAACGTCGCCAGTTCCGGGCAGGCCGGGTGCAACCCGTAATCGTGGCCGTCGCTGCTCAATGGACTCAGCGGGATCGCCACGTTCGGCGCGCCGGAAAGCGGAATCGCCAGCAGATCGGTGCGAATCGCCGCATAATCGTCATACTCCGATTGAATCATCGGGATGATCAGGCTGTTGGAGTCGTTGCCGCCCGAGAGGAAAATGCAAACCAGCGCTTTGTAGTCGCTCGGCGGCGCGGATTGCGCCATCGCCGCATTCATGAAGCGCAAGTCGCGGATGGCGGCGGTCAGTGCGCCCGTCCCTAACGCGGCGCAGGCGGCCTGGCGAATGAAACGGCGTCGGCTGATGACGGAGATGGATTTATTTTTCATAGGATTTCTGAGGATTGCCGCAACGAAAGCGTCCGCGCACACACACATCGGTCCGAACAACCGGTGCACTTGCGCAGGCATTGAAACACCGCCGTTGAGTCGCAAATTTCCGGCGGCGGAAACATTTTTCCTTTCGCGCGTGGAGCAGGGGATGTCCGGGGCGACGGCAAAGGCAATATCTGAGGTTGCATAATAGGCTTATCGTTGAATGTTGAATTCCGGTGACGCCGTGATGAGATGCACCACCGCCCGCACGCGATCGCGCATTTGCGTGAAGGTCGGCGTCGGCGTGGTGTAGGGGAAACGCGCGTTCGCCACGTAGCTGACGAACAATGTTTTCGCCGCGGGCGAAAGCTGCCCGGCGCAAAGCTGCGTGTTCAGTTGGTCAATTAACGTTGGGATACCGGCATCCGAAGTCAGGGATGATGTCATCCATGGGCCCAAATCAAGCGTGACTGATCCATTTCCGCTCGCGAAGCTGCTCAACCCGTTCGTATTGCCGCCGTTGTTGAACACTGCGCTGGAAATAAAGTTCATCTGCAAGACCGTGCTCGTATCCGAGGTGAGCTGGAATTCCGGCGTGGTTAACCCGGCGGACGCCAGGATGCCCTGGAATTTGTAATCGGGGAAATAGAAGTTGAACACGGTGGGCGAATCCAGCGGCGTCTGGTTCAGGCTGGAACTCGATCCGCTATCGGTATAACCCATGCCCCAACTGTTGTATTGCACCGTCACCGCCCCGCTGCGCGCCAACGGCGGCACGACCAGCGGCAACACCAGCGGATTGAAGTCATTGTTATTTCCCGCCACGCTGCTCGTGACAGTGAAGGTGTCTGGCGTCGGAACACTGCTCACCTGATATACGCCATTCGGCGAATTGCCGGAGGGGAATACAATGTAAACCTTGCCCTTCGGCTTCAGCCCGTGCGCTGCGGTGGTCGAGAGCGTGATGATGTTGCTCGATTGCTGGAAATCACCGTTGACCCATTTCGGAAAAAGACAACTGCCGGCGCTGGTGCCCGCTTTCGCCGCCGTCACGGTAAACACAGAACCGTTCACCACCGACGTTACCGTGTAAATGCCGCTCTTCGCCCCTTTCGTCACGAAGTCCAGGTAAAGCTGGTAACCCGCGCTCAAGCCGTGTCCCGAATTCGTGACCGTGATGGTCGTCCCGGATTGTCCGTAAGTTCCGGTCGCGAGGCCCTGGGCCGTGAGCGTGAATGTGTTCGCTCCGGTCACCGGCACGCGATACGTGCCCGAGGGCGGCGCGAGTTTGCCGGAGAAGAGCAGGCTCACCTGGTCGCTTGAACTCAACCGATGCGCTTTCGAAGTCGTGACCGTGATAACCGAACTGCCTTTCTGACTGTACTTCGCCGTCAACTGCGCCGGCGCTGGCAAGGCCCGCGCAATCGTCGTCACGCGCAGGAGCGGTTCGCGCAATTTGCCAAATGTCGGCACGCTCAACAGGTCGGGGCTGCGTGCTTCGTAATCGAGCAGAATCGCTTTGATGACCGCCTTCATGTCGCCGCGCACGCCCGCGCCGTTGTCGTCGAATTTCTGCACGACACGATACAAATACTCACGGCTCGGATGGCTCGTCACCAGCCGTTGAATGAGTTGGCGGCAAATAAAAGGCCCCACGTTTTCATTATTGAAAATCGCGTCCAACCCAAGCTCAAGATCTTGCGAGCCGTAGGCATCATATGCCGCATTCGTCACGATGATTTGCGCGCCGAAAGCCGCCGGCAAAACCACATTGTCGAGTAATTGCTTCGTGCCCGGTTCGTGATGCGTCGGCACCAGCACCATGGGATGAAGATAATCGGTCGTCGGGTTCCAGTTGTTCGGCAACCGCCCATTCGCCTGGTTGGTTTGAAAATAATTCCAACCCGTGAACACCCGCGCGTAACCGATGATTACGTTTTGATCGTAGGTCGGGATGATATCCCCCTGCGAATTCAGGATCAGCGTTCCGTCCGGCCACATGCGGTTCAAGCCGATCGAAAAGAGTTGCATCACTTCGCGTGCGTAATTTTCGTTCGGATGTGTCCCGGCGGAAACATTCGCTTTGTCATTCCGGCGCATGTCGAGGTAATCGCCCATCGTCGGCGAAAGCGTCACGTCC
Source organism: Verrucomicrobiia bacterium (assembly GCA_036272195.1). Taxonomy (GTDB): domain Bacteria; phylum Verrucomicrobiota; class Verrucomicrobiia; order Limisphaerales; family DASXHY01; genus DASXHY01. Next base: position 48,674 of record DATAZE010000021.1, read on the forward strand.
TCCAGCAACGTGCGGAAGTTCCCGAAGGAATCCTTCAACAGCGTGTCGTAATATCCCGAAAGCGCGCGCGGATTGCCCATGAGCACGCCGTTTTCCGATACCACCATGATTTCGCTCAGTGCAAACGCGACCCGCTGGCGCAATTGATCGGGTGCGGAGACCGACTGCTGCCACCAGGTGTCGAACGTCACTGTGCCGTCGTATTGCGCATTCGGATTCGCTTTGATTTGCGCGAGGATATTCGTCAGATGGCTGGAAACGGGCAGCGCGAATTGTTTGTTAATCCATGTGTCGTAACCCTGCGACGTCACATTTTTCATTTCGATCGGATTCGGTCCAAACGTCGCCTGCGCCAGGAATCGTGCCGCCGCGTTCGTGTTTGCATGATCGTCCGTCCATGTCGGCGGGGGCGGCGGGGGCGTAAATGTCGGTGTGCCGGCGGCGAGGGCAAAGTGTCCGTTAATTTCACCGCCCGGATAATTCACCGTGTGCACGTTCAGGTAGGCCTTTCCTTCCTTCACGATTTCCACCAGGTCCGCTGTGGTCAGGCCCGCCACCGGCGCGAGATTCCAGATATAACTGCCATCGGGCTGCTGCGGAGTCGCATCGATATCAAAAACAATCAATCCCTGGCTGTTCTTTGCCAGATACGTGTCGGCGTGAATATGCTCCGCCGTTTTGGGGGAACTCAGTCCGCTATAGTTGAACCGCAGCACCGCGTAAGTTTCGTCGGCGCTCAACCGCAACGTCGCCGACCCCACGCCTGAACTCAACGCTCCCGACTGCGCCAGCAGGTTCGCTGAGAACAACGTTCCGGGCGCTGACCCCGCCGGCGGGTTGGTGAACGGCGACAACACAAATCCCGGCACCACACCCGAAGGCGTCGTGTTTGTGCCGTAAGGATCCAGCAACCAGCCCACCGACCAATGGTCATTCGTGCCCGCGCCGGCCTTGTGCAGAATCTCAAAGTAGTAACGGTTGCCCGCCTGCAACGAAAGCCAGCCCGAACGTTGTTTTGGTTGCAGGTTCCATTGCTGCTGGCCGGTTGGGGACGTAACCGTCACGCGGCGCACCTTCGTCGCCGGCTGATCGTCATTGGCGATCCACAACTCCGCGGAACTGTTGGCCGCGAGCCAGAAATAATAATTGCCCGTCGCCGGCGCAGTCAGGTATCCGCGAATGCGCTCGGCGTAATTGTCCCCAAAGTTCGCGACACCTTCCAGCGCGCCCAGCGAATTCGTGATCGGCGCCGGAGTATTGATGGGAATGCTGGCGATGTTCGTGCCGGGCACGTTGGTCCAAACCTCGCGCGTGACGGCGCTGCCGGTATCAAACACCGTCAGGTGCAACGTCGCGTTCCCCACGCCCGCCGCGTTGGTGGCGAAGAGGAAAATATCAAAGCCGCCCGCCAGCGTGGGGATCCCACTAATCAACCCGTTCGTCGGGTTTGCTCCCAGCCCGGGCGGCAAATTCGTCGCGCCGAAACTCAAGGGCGAGTTCGCGGCGGTCGTCGTATAATTAAACGGCTGGCCCAGGAACGCGATGGCGTTGGTCGGGCTTGTAATTGCGCCCGGCGCCAGGCCGTCCGCCGCCGGATATAATTGCGTCGCCGGAATAATTTGCCGCGGCTGGCTCAGGCTGTACCAATAAAGCTGTGCCCGCGCGCTGTTACCGCGGGTGAAATATTCCATGCGCAGGTTGTAACGCACGCCCGCCTGCAGCGTGATGGTGTTGGTCCACGAAGTCGTTCCCTGCACCTGCCATTTGTCCACCAACAGTTGGTCATTCACCCATAACTTCGCGCCGTCATCCGTGCGCGTTTCAAAAACATACGTCTCCGAATATTGCGGCTCGACCTGTCCGTTCCAGCGCACCGTATAAAAACCGTTGCTCAGGTTCGGCGTCGTCGCCGGGCCCCAGCTGAAATTGATCATCGAGTCATTCGTCGTCAGGAAAAGATTGGCGGGATTGAAATTCGCCGGGTTCGTGTACGTGGCGCTCGAATTGGTGTAGTAATATCCCGTGAGGCCCGCGCCGGTGGAACCGGCCTTCGGATAAATGATCAGCGCCGAATTCATCGGCGCGCTTTCCGCAACCGCCGATTGTTGTCGGGACATGGCCGGCGCCAGCATCTGCCGCGCGTAAGCGAGGTCACCGAGCGCGTGGCCGCTGGAGTCTGTCTTCCCGTTGCTGTTCGCTGAAAACGGATCGGTCCCCAACTGGTACTCCTCCCAATCGCTCAACCCGTCGCCGTCCGTGTCCACATCGGATATCGACACGCGGAAAAATTTCATCGACAGATTGGCGGGCGCATTCAGCACCACCAAAGTGTCCGTCCGGGCGATAAGGCTCGTTTCCGTAAACCAATTCGTTCCCATGCTGCCGCACACCGCTTCGCAAGCCTGCAACTCATATCGTTTGCCCAACGCCCCGTTCATCGTCACTCGAACGCCGTTCGAAGAAACAGTAATCGGCAGAATGCGCGGCACCGAGCGCGCATCAAAAGGATTCGTGCCGGCAATTGCCTCCAGCCGGTTCGGCACGCCGTCACCATCCGAATCAGCGTCCGGATCGACGCCTTCCGCGTTGTTCGCGATTTCCCAGACATCGCTCATCCCGTTCGCATTTTGATCGAGTATTTGCGCGCGGCTGGAAATTGCGGCGAAGAGAGTGACGATAAGAAGAATGCCGCAGCAACGAACCGGTGGACGGATCAAAAACGATGCAATCATACAACAACGGCTATTGCCCCACGGAAGCGGTTTGGTTTTGTGACTATCGCGAGCGCAAAGCATCCCGGTGCGGATTCCCGTGAACCAACCCACTACCGATGGATGCATGGACAACATGATCACGACTCGCTTTGGCCACCCTATATCATTTCCCTTGCCAACCTCTGTGACTTTGAAGGGTTCAATCGCAGGTTAACGAAACCGTGCTGGAAATATCGTAAACGCGATAATTACCCCTTTGTGTGAAGTGCAGACAGCACCGGCGCGCGTTGTCCTTCTCCGAGCCAGAACGCAAAAAGGAATTACGCCCCATTTTTCCAGTGGGATGAGTCTCGTCAGCGAAAGTTTGTAGTTCCGCGTTTACGCGGTCGGCGTGAATCGGTCTTATCCCGTGATTAGTCCATATGGCCGATTTACAAGGCCCGGGATTCTTACCACCTTCAGTCGCAATGTTTTGGCCGGCTGGCTTCTATGCCGACAATGTTAATGTTCTTGAACGCTCCGAATTGCGCTGTTATCAATCAACTCATTCGACAAGCCGGTTTCAATGTGCGCGCCGCGCCGCGTTTCTCTGATTTGCATTTCGTAAAATAATCACCTTAATGAACACCAAAATCTTTCTTCCCCTGTTTGCTTTGCTGGCGGCGGCGGCTGTTTCGCACGGCGCGGAAACCGACGCCCCGGCGCGCGTGTTTCCCCATCCCGACCGCATCCGTTACGACCGCAAATGCCTGACGATTGACGGCAAGGATGTGTTCATCTACAGCGGGGCGTTTCATTATTTCCGTTGCCCGAAGGAATTATGGCGCGACCGCTTCCAAAAAATCAAAGACGCCGGCTTCAACGCCGTCGAGACCTACATCGCGTGGAATTGGAGTGAACCGCAAATGCCCGCGAGCACCAGCGATTTGTCGAAGGTTAACGTCTCGGACTTCGATGAATGGATGACGATGGCGGAACAATTTGGATTGTACATTATCGTCCGGCCCGGCCCGTATATTTGCGCCGAATGGAACACTGGCGGCTTTCCGCAATGGTTGTTGACCAAGAAACCCGCTGGCTGGAATGGCACCTGGTTGCGCAGCGACGAACCAGAGTATCTCGCCTGGTGCAAACATTGGTACGACGCCGTTTGTCCCGTGATTGCGCGGCATCAAATCACGCGCAAACAACCCGGTCAGCCGGGCGTCATTCTGTTCCAGATTGAAAATGAATACGACTACGCCGGTTTTCCCGACAGTGTGAAAGTCAACCAACTCACTGCCCTCGCCGCCGACGCGCGGGCGGACGGCATCGATGTGCCGCTGTTTACCTGTTGGTCGCATCAGGTGCGCGGTTCGACCAACGCCTTGCTGCGCCAGGTGTTCGATTCCTGCAATTTTTACCCGCGCTGGAATGTCCAGAACGAGTTGCACCCCGCCATCGGCAAATTGCGCGCTCAACAACCGGACGCGCCCCTCATGACGACGGAATTGCAGGGCGGATGGTTTTCCAATGTCGGCGGCCAGTTAAGCGAAGACCAGGACGGCGTCACCGCGGCTCAGATCAACAACATCACGCTGTGCGCCATCGAGCAGGGCGACACCTTGATGAATTATTACATGCTTTTCGGCGGTTCGAATTTAGGCGATTGGGGCGCGCGCGACATCACGACCACTTACGATTACAACGCGCCCCTTCGCGAGTGGGGCGGGGTGGGGGACCGCTATCAACGTGTATGGGCCATCGGCCATATGCTCCGGGAACACGGCTCAAAACTCGCGCTCACGGAACTGGTCGATTGCGATGTGACCGGGACGCAGAAGGACGTGATCGTCACCCTGCGCCGCGCGGCGGATGGGAGCCGCTACCTGTTTGTCCGCACCACCCAGCATACCGAGGCGCTGGAAGGCACCGCCCACGTCCGTCCGAAGACCAGCGGCGAAAGCCAGGAAATCGATTTTGATTATCAACTCGAACCGTTCGGCGCAAAAATTCTTTATCTCCCGCCGGGCGTAAATGATGCCGCGCACGGTGAGTGGCTGCCCAAGGCGGCGCCCGCTATTGAACGCCCCACCGAATTGCCGCCCAGCGTCAATATCACCACCGCTTTGAGTCACAGCGACCCGGGGCCGTCGCATTGGGCGGCGATTTCGGCTGACGAAGGGCTCGCGCAGGCTGGCATTTATGATAACCGCTTTGTTTTTTATCGCGCCACAGTTTCCACCGCCAACGAGTCCAATCTGGTAGTTGATTGTCCGCGGGGTGATGGAGTGCTGGCCGCCACCGATGGCAAACGATTGGAGCGTGCGAGCAGTTCGGGAAGCCACGCGGATTTTGTTTTGCCCGGGACTTCGAGCCAGGTGCTGTTGCTTTATGAAAATGAAGGGCACGCCAACGGCGGCAGCGACATGGAACTTCCCTGTGGCATTCTCAATGCGCGCGTCGCCAAAGATCCGTTTTCCATTGGAAAAATGATCGGCGGCTGGCGGATGCACGACGTAAGCGGCCCGGGCCAGCGCCCTGAAATCGCGCCCGGGTTCAACGACGCCAGTTGGCCCGCAGTCGCGGTGGACAAAGAAGAAGCGGATCAATTGCATTCCGGTGAGACGGCGGTTTTCCGCGCGCAAATTGAATTGACCGACGAGGATTTGAAGGACGGCAAATTAAATTTGAACTTTGCGCGGATTGACGACCAGGGATGGATTTATGTCAACGGCGAGGAAATCGGTGAAGCCACCGATTGGTCGCGCCCCTATTCGTTCGGCGTCTCCGGGCATTTGCACGCCGGTACGAATGTGATCGCCGTCATCGTGCGCAACGGCGACGGTCCCGGCGGACTCGGGGTGCCCGGCCTGAATCGCAAGGCGGAAGGATCGCAAATCGCTCTCGAATTTGGCGACGCCGCCGGCATCAGTGGAAAATGGTGGGAGCCGCGCTTCAACGACAAGAGCTGGGAATCCGTGGCCATCGGTGGTGAAACGGCGCCGGCCAAATCCGACGCATTGCTCACGTGGTATCGCATGAAATTCAATTTGCAGCCGCCCAAACCCGGAGTGTGGGTGCCCTGGCATTTGCGATTGAATGCGACTGGCAACGGCTTTCTCTATCTCAACGGCCACGCGCTGGGTCGCTACTGGGAAGCCGGGCCGCAGCACGACTTTTTCCTGCCGGAATGCTGGCTTCACTTTGGTCCCGGAGAGGCGAACGTGCTCACGTTAAACCTGCGTCCGCTCCGCCAGGGCGCGAAGATTCAATCCGCCGCCGTCGAGCCTTATGGGGACTTTGCGGAAGTCAGGCATTCGTCGGAGACGGTGGGAAAGAATTAAATAATATACTGACGACTGACGTTTTTTTGATCCGCGTTAAGCAACTTTTTTCACCCTGCCGCGTCCCACCGAGCGCAGGATGAAATAAGTCACAGGCGTCGCCACCAGCGAAAGCAAAACGGAAATGCACAACGCGCCGATGACCGCCACGGCCAAAGGCCGCAGCATGTCCGCTCCCGCGCCAATTCCAAATGCCAGCGGCAGCATCCCCAGCGCGGCGGCGAGGGAAGTCATCAATACCGGACGCAGACGGCGATGGCCGGAGCGCACGAGGGCGTCGGCCAAATCCGCGCCCTCCGCCTCCATTTGCTGCACAAAATCCAGCATGAGAATTCCGTTTTTCGCTACGATCCCGACGCCAATGATCGCGCCGAGAAAGGAAACAACGTTCAAAGTGATTTCCGTCACCCACAACGCGATGACCGTGCCGAACATCGCGAGGACCGCGCCAAAAACAATCGAGATCGGCTCGTTGAACGAACGAAATTCAATCAACAGCACGATGAACACGAGCAGGATGGCCGCGAGCAACACGGCCACGAGGTTACGGAACGACTCTTGTTGTTGCTGATACAGCCCGCCGTATTCGACCGTGCCCGGCGGCAGCCAGTTATCCTTGCTCAACGCCGCCTGGATATCTTTCATGGCGCTGCCGAGATCGCGGCCTTCGAGCCGGGCCGTCACCATCACGACCTGCCGCAAATCGTCGCGAACCAATTCCACTTCGCTCGGCTCGACGCTCACGTCGCAAACCTGCGCGAGGCGGACAATTGCGCCGCCGGGAGTTCGCAACGGCAGGTCGCGCAATTTATCGAGTTGGTTGACACTGTTCGTCTCCGCCATGACTCGAATATTGACGACCCGATCGCCTTGCAGCACGTATGAGGAAATTGTCCCGAGCAACGCGGTGTTTGCAGTGTCGGCGATGTCCTGTGCAGTGAGGCCAAAACGCTGCGCCTCCGCGCCCCGCACACGCAAATTGATGGACGGACCGGTTTCCGTCAGGCCGTTGAACGTGTCCACCACGCCGGGAATTTTTTGAATCTGCTGCTCGATCCGTGGCGCGGTTTCCTTCAGCCAATTCAGGTCGGACGAGAACAATTTGATTTCGATCGGGTCGGGTGTCAGTTGCAAGTCGCCGACCACGTCGGTGAGAATTCCCGGGAATTCCCAGCGCATCATGGGAAATCGCTCGGCAAAGGTGTGACGCAATTCGGCAATGACTTCCTCGGTGGTGTGTTTGCTCTTGGGCTTCAGCTTCACCGCGAAATCCCCGCGGTACGGTTCGGTGATGAACATGCCCAGTTCCGTTCCCAGCCGCCGCGAATAACCCTCGATATCCGGGTTGGCGCGCAGGATTTCTTCGGCCTGGCTCAGGACGCGTGAAGTCTCGGTTAGACTGGTTCCCGGCGGCGCCCAATAATCAATCACAAAACCGCGTTCATCGAAGTCCGGCAGAAAATCCGTTTGTAATTGTTGATAAATAAAAATTCCCAGCACAAAAATCAAAACGCAGCCCAGCAGCGTAAGCCAGCGATACCCCAGCGCCAGGCGCAAGGCGCGCTCGTAGACGCGCAGCCCGCGCCGGAGCAGAAATCCGCCGTCGGTGTCATTCGGCGCCTGGCCGTGCTCCAGCTTTTCCCGGCCGCGAATGAGCCAGCCCGCCAGCGAGGGCGTGAGCGTCAGTGCAAGAAAAAGGGACGTCAGGAGGGATACCACCATGGTCAAAGCCAGCGCGCGGAAAAAAACACCGGTGACACCCGTCAGAAACGTGAGTGGCAAAAACACCACCACCGGCGTGAGCGTCGAGCCAATCAGCGGATGAAAAATTTCGCCGACCGCTTCCTGGATGCCTTCCAGCTTGGGTCGGCCGGCCGCAACTTTTACGAACATCGCCTCAACCACCACGATCGCGTCGTCGATGATCAGCCCGATGGACGCCGCGATTCCGCCCAGGGTCATCATGTTGAAACTCATTCCCGCCAGTTTCATCGCCACGAATGTGATGAGCACTGAAATCGGGATGGTGACGATCGCGGTCAATACACTGCCCCAGTTTTTCAGGAAGAAAAAGAGGATGATGACCGACAGAATCAGCCCAAAAATAATCGCGTCCCAGACGCTGCCAATCGAATCACGCACGAATTGAGATTGGTCGTAAAAAAATCCGAGGTGCATGTCGGGCGGTAATTCCTGTCGGAGCTTGTCCAATTGCGCCTTCAATGCGTTTGCGATGTCCAATGTGCTGCCGTCCGGCTGGCTCTGGACATTTAGCAAAACCGCATTGCGCCCCTGCGCCGTGACCACCGTCCACGCCGGCGCAGGGCCGCGTTCGATGCGCGCCACGTCCTTGATTGGCACCGGATGATTGCCCTGGACTTCGATGACCACGTTCCCGATTTCCTCCGGCGACCGCACACGTCCATCAACCGTCGTGAGATAAAGATGATAGTTTTCTTCCATCATTCCCGCGGGCGCGATGAGGTTGTTTTTCGTCAACGCGCCGCTGACTTGTTGCATATCCAGATGCGCCGCCTGCAATTTCAACGGATCAACGATGACGTGAAACTCCGGCACCTGGCCGCCTGTGATCTCCACCTTGGCCACCCCGGGAATTTGCAGGAAGCGCGGCTTGAGTTTGTAGTTGGCCGTTTCCCACAAATCCATGATGTCACGATTGGAACTCGTCAGGCTGATGCCGATGATGGGAAACACGGAAAACGTCAGCCGCGCAACTTCCGTTGAGGCGCTCGCCGGCAGATCAGCGCGGATTTCCGCCAGGCGCCCGAGCACATAAAGCTCCGAACGCTGCATGTCCACCTGCCAGTTGAAAAAAATGTTGATCTCCGCCGAACCGCGCTTGGTCGCGGAACGTACGGAAATCGCGCCGGGAATTTCCTTCATGGCCTCCTCGATCGGGCGCGTGACCGTCGCCATCATTTCATCCGCCGGCATGATCCCGTTGTTCACGATAATCACGATGCGCGGGAAATCTGTTTGCGGAAACACGGAGGAGGGCAGGTGTAGCGCCGAAAAAATTCCCCCCAGGCATAACACCACCGCGATGAACGCAATGGCCAGCGCGTGCCGCGTGGCGAACCGGCCCATGAATGAAGTGGCAGGGGGCTTCATTTCTCCGGGGCCGCGGAATTGGTGGAGGTACTGTCAGCGGCGGTGGAATTTTCCGCCCGAATTTTTGCCTTGTCCGGGAATCCGTAGGCACCGACCGTCACGACGGAATCGCCTTCCTTCAAATCGCCGCCCGCGATTTCAACCCACCCATTCTCCCGCAATCCCGTGGTCACGGGCACTTGCGCTCCCTCGTCGCCTTTCACCAGCACGACGAAACTTTTGCCGTCGTCACCCGTGACCACGCTTTCCGCTGGCGCTGCCAGGCAATTCGTGTGGGCCGCCGTGACAATTCTCAACGGCACGAATTCACCCGGACGCAAGCCGCTATTGGACGCGAGGGAGGCGCGCAATAAAACCGTGCCATCATTGGTGTCCACCGCCGGGCTGATGAAGCCCAGCGTGGTGGTGAGGGGCGTCGAAGTCAAAATCTCGACGTCCTGGCCAGTCTTGAGGCCGTCCGCCTGGGACGACGGAACCTGCGCGCTAATGCCCAGCCGGTCCAGATCGATTACTTCCGCCACGACGGTATTTGCGTCCACCGCCGCGCCGAGCCGGGCAGTGATGCGCGTCACCGTGCCGGAAACGGGTGCGCGAATTTCCAACGCGGCAAGTTGCGCTTCGGCATCCTGCAAATTTTTTAGCGAAGTGTTTTGTCCGGCGAACAATTGTTTCTGCCGCTCCACTTCCGCTTTGGCATAAGCATGGGTCGCCGCTGCTGAATCCAATTCCACCAGCACGTCGCCTTGTTTGACTTGCTGGCCTGCGACGCCCGCCACCCTGGTCACGATGCCAGCCATCGGGGCGGCCAGTACGCCTCCGCCGGATGGTTCGTTTGGCGTCGCAGGCATCGGTTCAACCGTGCCGTAACTGCTGATATAACTATGCAGGGTCGTGCGTTTGAGCGTGCCAGTCTGGACACTGATGAGCGGCGTCACATTTTCCGGCGGCGCTGCGTCGTCGTCTCCGCCGGTGCCGGACTTGTGCAATTTGGTCAGCGCAAAAATGCCCGCGCCCGCGCAAAGGACCATCACAATGCCGATGATGATTTGTTTCAGTTTCATTTTTGAGTTGCGGGAAGATGATTTCTCGCCGCCGTGCGGATCGCCTCCGCCGAAAGAGTTAAAGGGCTCTGAACCGCGTCCTCCAATGCGCCCAGCGCCGTTTGCGCTTTGACCAGCGCGTCCAGCTTATTTTGCGCGCCGGTGTAGAATGACACCTCCGCATTTGCCAGAGTCAGCCCGTCGGCCTCTCCCAGGTGCGCCTGGGCGCGGACCGAACCCAGTTGCCGCTGCAAATCGTTGGATAAAGTTTTTGCCATGGCGGATTTTTGCAGCGCCGCATCGTAACCCGCCAATGCGCCGTCGATTTCGGAAATCGCGCCGGCCTGGACCGTGAGAAAATGCGCTGCAGCCTCCGCGCGTTTTGCCTTCGCTTCGGCAATGCCGCCCTGGTTTTGATTCAGCACCGGCAAGTCCACGGTGAGTCCAAGCGTCCATTTGTTGTCGGTCTGATCAAGCTCGTAACCCGGATTCAAATGCACGTCCGGATACTGCTTGGCGATTTCCAATTGCAACGCAGACTGGCTGGCGGCGTATTGGGCGAGCGCGCCACGAATGTCGGCTCGGTTCAATGCGGCATCGCGGCGGACTTCCGGCGCAGTCAGGGCCCTCGGCAATTCCGTCAGCGCGCCGAAATCAAATTCGACCCCCTCCAGCGCCTGCGTCGGCACGCCAATCGTCCCGGCCAATTGCACCCGCGCCTGCTTGATTTGGCCCCGCGCGTCCTGCAGCGACAATTGGGTCGTCTCCTCCGCAATCCGCGCCTGCGTCACGTCAAAACTTGAAATTACCCCGACCTCCAATTGCCCCTGTAACAAACGCACCACATTGCTCTGCGCCGTTTCCTGATGCTCCAGCAGCGATTCATTTTCACGCGCGGCATATAAATTCAGGAGGGCGGTGCGGATGTGGCTGCGCGCCTGCCATTCGGCGGAAACTAAATTCCATTTTGCCGCTTCGGAACTGGATTTAGCCTGCGCGATCCGTTTGCTGCGTTTGCCCACGGTTTCCAGCGGAATGTCAAAACTCACTCCGGGAATCCACGGCGGCGAACTGGAAGTATCGTAAGTCGGCGACGCAGTGAGCGTTGGATTAGGCCGCTCGCCCGCCGTGACTTCCGCGGCTTGCGTGGAGGCAAATTGCGCGCGCGCCTCCGCAAGGGCGGGCTGATAATAAAATGCCGCGAACGTCAACGCATTCAAATCCCACGCGCGACAAGGCCATTCGGCGACAACCTGGTTTGTCCGCAAAAACGCGCCCAAATTTTCATCGGTCAACGAGCGCGCGTCGAAATGCTCGACCGTGGTCTCCGGCGAAATCGGCTCGGACTTGAAATGCGCGCAACCCGCGAGCAATGCCGTTGCTGCCATGAGCGGCCGGAATCTCATGCCCGGCGTGCTCTGGCGCCTTGCCGGCGGCGTTCGGCTGCCCATGTTGATTTCATATAAATTCTTTCGGGATTTCGCGACTTTTCTTTTTAAGAGGCTGGCTCTCGCTGCGCCAGCACAAACCTGCACATGACAGAAATTTCATATTCGTTTTGCCGTGTATTTTTTTAAGCCAAAACACAACCTTGAAAAAAACGGAAATAAGTTTAAGAAAAGCATTCGTTATTTTGAGTCGCATTTCCGTCGCCGGTCGGCACGACAGTCAGGAATGAATTCCGAAATCCATTGAAATCAATTTCGCCCATCACGAATCAATTACGACCAAACTGGGGGCTCCTTTTGCTCACGCTTTGCACGTTTTTTGTTCTCCTCGGCAGCCGCGCTTTAAATGAGCCTGACGAAGGCCGTTACGCCGAGATCGCCCGCGAAATGATCGAAACTGGCGATTGGCTGACCCCGCATTTCTGGTATCTGCCGCATTTCGACAAACCCCCGCTCACATACTGGCTGGTCGCGGCATCGATGAAGCTGTTCGGCCAGAACGAATGGGCTGTGCGCCTGCCTGTTGCTTTGGCCGGCCTGAGCGGCGTCTGGGCGGCGTGGCTTCTCGCGCGTTCCATCGGCGGACCCCGTGCGGGACGCTGGAGCGTGCTGATTCTACAAACGAGCTTGTTGTACTTCACCATGTCGCGAATGCTCACCACGGACATTTTTTTGACGCAATTCGTCGCGTGGGCGATTTACTTTTTCTGGCGAAGCTGGGTGTGTTTGAAAAATTCCCCGGCGGCGGGGCGGTTTTGGGGATGGCACCTTGCCGGGTGGCTGGCGATTACGCTCGGTTTTTTGATCAAGGGACCGATCGCCCTGGTCATTCCTCTCGTGGCGATAGTGTCCCTGGCCGTTTTGCGGCGGAAAACATTTTTCCAAAAGCGCATTCTTTTCGTCGGTTTGGTTGCCGGCCTGTTTTTGTTTTTGATTCTGGCCGCGCCTTGGTTTCTCGCCGTCAACCGCCGCATTCCGCAGACGTTGGATTACATGCTTTTTCACCAGGCGGCGGGCCATGTGCTGGGCAAAAACATCAAGGGCCGTGGCGGCTCTCCATTTTATTTTTTTGCCATCCTTGCCGCGGGCCTGCTGCCGTGGACGTGGTTATTGGGTTGGCTATGGCGACGCGCGCATTGGCGGAAAATGCCGGAGATTCAACGGGATGGCTGGTTGCTCCTTAATATCTGGGCCGTGTTCACGTTCACACTGTTCAGCGTCACCCATTCCAAACTGCCCGCTTATATCCTGCCGATGTTTCCCGCGATGGCCGCGTTGCTGGCCGTGCGGTTTTTTGCTGAACCACACGATCAGCATTTCAATCTGGCGCCGCCCTAGGTTTGGCGGTGGTGCGCCGTGAGTCCGCTGTTTCTGCTGATTGCTTTTTCCCTGGTGCTGCCGCCTGTGTATCACGTCACCCTGCCGCGTTGGATGAATTGGCAGGCGCCGGTTGTTGCCATGGCAGCCGTGGCGATATTCTGGCTGTCAAGAATCTGGCCCGCTTCCAAACGCGCCGTCGCGGCCGTCGCAATCGCGATTTTTTCACAACTTGCCGTTGTCCACGAAGCCTCGTGGTTTGAAACCGATTTCAAATACAATCAAACTTTGAAACAGTTGGGGGCTTCACTTCGGGAAAATTATCACACCGGCGATGCCGTGATGTGCTTCGGGCCTTTACCGGAAGGACTCCCGTTTTACTCGGGCGGAGTGATATCCGGCACGAATCGTCCAGTTTTTGCCAGGATGAATCTTACCCGGTTGCCATTCGAATTTCCCGGCAACCAGGAGCGTATGGGTGGGCTTCTGTTGTCCACGGACGATGCCGTCGTACAATTCCTTGCTGGAAACCAGCGCGTCCTGGTCGTCGCCATGGATCGGCCGCCCGAGGCCGCTCAAAAAGCATTGCGGAATCTGCCGCTGCATGTCGTGGCCCGGTCCGGCAATTGGGATTTGTTATCCAACCGTTGAATGGAAATCGTGGTTGATGCTCTCAAAATGACAGAGAATTCATTTTGGTTTCGTTGGGGAACCGTCAAAAATGTTCTAAACTCCACTCATGCGCGTATTGGTTGTTGAAGACGAAAAAAAGACCGCCTCATTCATCCGCAAGGCACTTCAAGCCGAAGGTTTCGCCGTGGATGTCTGCCATCGCGGCGACGATGCGTTATTTGCCGCCGCCACGGCGAGCTTTGACGGGATCGTGCTCGATATCATGTTGCCCGAGCGCGACGGCTTGAGCGTGCTGCGCCTGCTGCGCGAGCAACAGAACCACACCCCCGTGCTGTTGCTCTCCGCTCGTGGGGCTGTCAATGAGCGCGTCGAGGGACTGAATGCCGGCGCGGATGATTACCTGCCCAAGCCGTTTGTCATTGCCGAACTGGTGGCGCGTGTCCGCGCTCTGGGCCGCCGGGGAAATGAATCGAAATCCACAACCCTGCGCGTGGGCCATCTCACGCTCGACACGATTTCGCATCGCGCTGAGCGGGACGGCAAATTCTTCGACCTGACCGCCCGTGAATTCCGGCTGCTGGAGTTCCTCATGCGCTCCGCCGGGCGCATTTGCGGGCGCATGAGCATCATCGAGAAAGTGTGGGACTATGATTTCGACCCGGGCACGAATCTCGTGGATGTTTACGTCAAGCGCCTGCGCGAAAAAATCGACGAAGGCTTCGAACCCAAATTGCTCCACACCGTCCGCGGCGTCGGCTACGTTATGAAGGAATGAAAATCCGCACGCGAGTGACCCTTTGGTATGCGGCGATTTTGATCATTTCACTGATTGTCATCGGTGCCGGCACCTATCAGGAGATTTCCGAGCAGTTGCGGCATGAGCACCGGAAGAACATTTGGGAACACGCGCTCAACGAGACCGGCGAAATGGTTTTTTATGTGGGCTTGCCCGCTGTCTTGCTGGGGTTGCTGGGAGGTTGGTGGATCACCCGCCACGCTCTCGGCCCGATGACCACGCTTACGGAGGCCGTGGAGAGAAAACACGATCGCAACCTGCGCGAACCTTTGCCGAGCAGCGGCAATGGCGATGAATTAGACCGGTTGACGGAAGTCTTCAATGCCATGACCTCGCGGCTGGATAATTCCTTCCAACGCATCCGCGAATTTACCCTGCACGCTTCGCACGAGCTGAAAACGCCGCTCACGGTCATGCGCGGAGAATTGGAAACCGCCCTGCGCGAGAATAATTTGACCGCCCCCCAGCGCGAGATGTTCCTGAGTCAGTTGGATGAAATCGAGCGCCTCGCCAAAATCGTGGACGGATTAACCCTCCTGACCAAGGCGGACACCGGTCAGATCCAGCTCAATTTTCAAACCGTGCACCTCGACGAACTCGTGCGGGAAAGCGTTGCCGACGCGAAAATCCTGGCGCAGCCGCAGACCATTCAAGTCAACCTGTCCGCGTGCGACGGCGTCCTGGTATTCGCCGACCGCCATCGCCTGCGGCAATTGCTGTTGAACCTCACGGACAACGCCGTCAAATACAACCAGCCTAATGGCCGGGTGGATATTTCCTTGCGCCAGACGGACGGTGTGGCGGAACTGACGATTGAGAATACCGGCGCAGGCATCCCGGCGGAGTTGCAGCCGCGTGTCTTTGAACGGTTCTTTCGCGGTGATTCCAGCCACAGCAACGCCGTGGAAGGCTGCGGCCTGGGCTTAAGCATCGCGCAATGGATCGTCCTCGCGCATAACGGAAGCATTCAGTTTGTCTCAGAACCCGGAAAAATCACGACCGTGACCGTTAAAATCCCACGACAGGCAGCGTGAGAAGCAAAAAACCCCTGTAATTCCTCGAAAACCCGCGAATTTACGGACATATAAAAAAATCCAAAATTCTTTGAAAGATTTGCTGATAGGCTGCGTATTGCATTTACACGCTGGAAAGGGCCTGTCCATTTGGGGCATGGGTAAATAGGGTTTAGGGGGTTGGGCTGAGACGGGTTCTTACAGTGCTGTAGCTGCCGCCTTGAGATCAGGCGGCAGTTTTTTTTACTTTCTTTGAAAGATTCTCCGGACCCTTGCGTATTACCCAGTGAGATCTGATGGGATGGGCCGGGATGGGATGGCATGGGAAAATTTGGGTTTGGGGAAATCAGGATCTAGCGGGCTGCTGTCCGGCGAGCTCTGGGCAGCAGCTCTTTGAAAAATTCATCGTACGCCACGATGGATGCGAACCGGGCAGCACTGACCCGCACCATGAACGACGTTCCCGCCAGCGACAACCGAAACTACGCCTTGCCAAAGCAGATCGCGACGAAAAAAGTCGCCGTGGTGCAATGCGAGGGCTTTCGTTGCCTGGCGTATCGGGAAAATGAGGCCGGGATTTGGCGCGACGTCCAGACTGGTGAGGAATTGCCCTGCGTTAAAAGCATAGTCTTCGAATTCGCGATCTAGCATCAAGAGATGCAGACGACCGCGTCAGCACGTGTTACTCAAATCCGCTGGCTAAATTCTCGTCCTCGTTCTCGTCCTCGAAATTCCCTCCGCAACCTAATGCTTGCGGTTTCCTCCCTCGTGCCTGTAAGTAAAGCCCATGACGGATGAGCGAACATTTCGCATTGGCGTCCTGGGTTCGGGCAAAGGCTCGAATTTTGTCGCCATTGCCGATGCCTGCGCCGCAGGAAAAATCCCCGCGGCCATCAGCCTCGTTTTAAGCGATGTCGAAACAGCGGGCATCCTTGTTCACGCCCGTGAACGCAAACTCCCCGCGCGCTTCATCGCCCCCGGAAAATTCCGCACCAAACTGGACGAAGACGCCGAGCGCGCTTATATCCAGGCGATGCTCGATGCCCGCGTGGACCTGGTGGTTCTCGCCGGTTTCATGCGCGTGCTAAAAGGGGATTTTCTGCGCGCTTTCGAGGGCCGCATCGTGAACATCCATCCGTCCTTGTTGCCGGCCTTTCCCGGACTGGAAGCCTGGCGACAGGCGCTCGATGCCGGCGTCAAAGCCACCGGCTGCACCGTGCATTTTGTGGATGCCGGAGTCGATTCCGGCCCGATTATCGGCCAGCAAACCGTCTCCGTGCTGGATGACGACACAGCCGAAACCCTCCATCAACGCATTCACGCCGCGGAGCACGAATTATATCCCAAATGCGTCGCCGCCATCGCCCGCGGCGCTATCTCCGTGAGCGGCCGCAGGGTGATTTGGAAAAAATAGTGAAACGCCGCAGGCGTTGTTGAACTTCAGTGAATATTTTATTCACCGAAACTATCGGACGAAATCGAAAGACCCGTGGCCGGTAGGGCTGAGCTGCCGCTCAGCCCCATATTCCGTCACGCGCGCATAGCGCGGGACGAAAAATCTCGATCACAACCCTCCGCGAGATATCTGCAAAACGCGCGCAATTATCAGTCCCCTCCGTCCCATCAGTACAAAAAGAAAGAGGCCGGACACTACTCCGGCCTCTAATGAGAACAACTTCAAATCCATTTATCATTTTCGATGCGGCGCCGCAGTTCTACGCCTTACTTCACACACGATCACCTGCATTTCTGCATCTCAACGACGTCATTACCATA
>DATAZE010000022.1:0-31642 GCA_036272195.1 Verrucomicrobiia bacterium
GAGATTTTAAACTGCTGCCTTTCCCGGGACTTGAACAAGCGCTATCCGTCCGCCGAACAATTGCTCTACGACCTGGAGCATTATATTTACCACACCGGTTACGGCCCCACGAATGAGACGCTCGGGAAATACATCCGCGAACTTTTCGGACAGCACGTTTCGTCCACTACCTCGGACATCAAGGGCAGCACGGAGCTTCTGGAAAATGCCGCGCGGATTCATGCGAAGACTTGAGTCGGGGGCGAGTGTGAGTTACAGGAGGGGATGTTAAATGAGTTCAATCGGTTAAATAAGTCCGTTACGCCCGTCAGCGCGTCGGAAAACTCATTTAACTATTTTACCGTTTAATTCATTTAACAAATTGACCATGCCCTCGTCCTCAACCATCAAGGTTGGCCTGATTCAAACGGCTTGCTCGCCCGACCCAAAGGCGAATTTGACCAAAACCCTCGCGGCTGCCGAACGCGCGGCCAAGCAGGGCGCAAAAATTATTTGCACCCAGGAATTATTTCGCTCGCAATATTTTTGCCAGTCGGAAGACCACAAATACTTTAAACTCGCGGAGTCCATTCCCGGCCCCAGCACGGAGGCGTTTCAAAAGCTGGCCAAAAAACATCGCGCGGTCGTCATCGCTTCGCTGTTCGAGAAGCGCGCGGCGGGAGTTTACCACAACACGGCGGCGATTATTGACGCGGACGGTTCGTTGCTGGGCCTTTACCGGAAGATGCACATCCCGGACGACCCGTTGTATTACGAGAAATTTTATTTTACGCCCGGCGACCTCGGTTTCCGCGCCTGGCAGACGAAATATGCGAAGATTGGTGTGCTCGTTTGCTGGGACCAATGGTATCCCGAAGGCGCGCGCCTGACCGCGTTGCAAGGCGCGGAGATTTTGTTTTACCCGACTGCCATCGGCTGGCATCCGGGCGAAAAGAAAAAATACGGCGCGCTTCAGCACGATGCCTGGGAGACAATTCAACGCAGCCACGCCATCGCGAACGGTTGCTACGTCTGCGTGCCGAACCGCATCGGCCACGAAATCATGGACGGCGTGGGCGGCGAAGGCATCGAGTTTTGGGGCCAGAGTTTCGTGACCGGGACCTCGGGACAAATCCTGGCCAAAGCCAGCGCGGACAAAGAGGAAAACCTGATCGTGCCGCTGGATTTGAACAACGTGGACACCACCCGCACGCACTGGCCGTTCCTGCGCGACCGGCGAATCGATGCTTATGGCGGGATTACGAAACGGTTACTCGATTGAGTTATGGCCATTGCCCTTGCTCTTTCCCGCGAACAAATCCACCGCTGCTTTCCGGTGATGGCGGAATTACGTCCTCATTTGCTTGAAGCAGAATTTGTGGCGCGCATCCAACGGCAGCAGAAGGAGGGTTATCAGCTGGCACTTCTGACGGACAAAAAGATAGTCAATGCCGTCGCGGGATACCGCTATTCTGAAAGCCTCTCATGGGGGAAATTTATGTACGTGGACGACCTCGTGACGGCGGAAAAGTGTCGGTCGCAGGGTCATGGGCAGAAGCTTCTCGGGTGGCTGATAGCTGCGGCCAAGGCGCGGGGTTGCAATCAATTTCATCTTGATTCCGGCGTGCAACGTTTCGGCGCTCATCGATTTTATCTCGCCAGCCGGATGGACATCATTGCGCATCACTTTTCGATGAAGCTCTCATGAGCGAACGTCCCGTCTGGATTACCGGCGCCGGTGGGCTCATAGGGAATTACTTGACGCAGACGGCCCCGGGAGCACTTCCTTCCGGACGCGTGCGCGCGCTGACACGGGCCGAACTGGAGTTGACGAACTTTGCCGCGGTCCGGGAAATGTTCCGGAAAGAATCACCACAACTCGTGATTCATTGTGCAGCGCTGGCGAATACTTCGACCTGTGAAAAAAATCACGCGCTGGCCCGTAAGTTGAACGTCGAAGTGACCGCCGTGCTTGCCGAACTTGCGACCGGAATTCCGTTCATTTTCTTTTCCACTGATCTGGTGTTTGACGGCCTGGCGGGAAATTACGACGAATCGGCGAACGTAAATCCGTTGAGTGTTTACGCGAAAACCAAGGTTGAAGCCGAGCGGATCGTGCTGGCCAATCCCAAGCACACGGTCTTGCGGACTTCGCTGAACTTCGGCAAGTCTTTATCTGGCGACCGCGCTTTTAATGAGCAAATGCGGCACGCGCTGGAACGTGGCGAGACCCTGAATCTGTTCACGGATGAATTTCGCTGCCCGATTCCGGCGGCAGAAACGGCGCGGGTGGTTTGGGAATTGGCCGCGCAAAATAAACCCGGATTGTACCACGTTGCGGGGGCCGAACGTTTGTCGCGCTGGCAAATCGGAGGGCTGCTGACGAAATACTGGTGTTATGGTGATCCAAAAATGGAGCCGGGTTCTTTGAAGGATTTTCGCGGCTTGCCGCGCTCGCCGGATACGTCGTTGAACTGCGCAAAAGTTCAGAATCTGCTTTCGTCTCCCCTGCCCCGCTTCAGTGAATGGCTCGGGGCTTGAGTCGCTCAAGGCTCCTGAGCCATTGTTTCTTGCAAAAGTGTTTCGTCCTTTCAGGGCTGGTTTCTTTCTTCGACATTACCCAGGGCGTTGCCCTGGGCTTTCAGGTTACGGGCTTTCAGCCCGGACAAAGACGAAGTTTCACTGCGGGAGCGAGGCCGAATAGTTATACAAGTTATTTGCGACTCGGGAGACTGGCGCGACCTTAATTAGGGGCCGCCTTTCACATTAGCCGAGGTGCGGTCCCGCATCCAGCCCCAGTCCTGCTGGCCGGCTGTCTCGGTAATTATCGACATGCGCCCGTTGCTTGATGGCTTCAACTGCCAGCGATGCGTTTCTGAGTGGCCGTCGGCAAAAGCGAAGCCGCAGCCGTTATTATGATAGCTTCCCGGACAATCCAGCCACATCGGTGAAACCATTTGAAAAGCGAACGCGCCGTCATTCAGGCCAATGGGATCTTCATCAATCAGCACCCAGGTCGAGGACGGGCCCGGCGAGTTCATTTGTGAAACTTTGCCGTAGGTTGCATACGGCGAGCTGCGCCGATGTGAATAAGTCCCGTCCAACCAAGGTCCATTCACGGGGAGCGTCGGAATGCCGCTATGACCGGTGCCCGTATCAAAACCCGGGCAGATCGTGCCGACCGCCTGGCTCATCGAAAACGTCCGAGCGGCAGGCACGTTCTGCCCGATCATGGCGGAGTTCGTGCCGTCATATTGACCGTTCCGCCGGTCGGCGGGGCAACGATACAAATTGGCATTCCCGCCAATGTAGGAGATCAAAAGGCTGTAGTTGGGATCCTTGAGCAAGTCGGCGTTAAACTCGTCCGGGCCGCCCTGGCCGGCCTGGCCTCCCACCCAATCATGACCGGGCACTTTGTTGCCATCATCCGGGTTGGGTGGAAAAAGATCATTGTAGTCGCTGATGTATTGGGTCATTGCGAGCATCAATTGTTTGCCGCAATTCAGGCACATTGCGCCCTGTGCCCGGCCCTTCGCTTTCGAGAGCACCGGCAATAGCAGAGCGGCCAGAATGGCGATTATGGCAATCACCACCAACAACTCGATCAATGTGAATCCTCGCCTCACCACCCCATATAGACGACGCTCATGGCAATTCATTTCATTTTATTTTTCAAAATCTTCCAATTAGATATGTCCGTTGCACGGCAAAAGGAGACAAGTTTTTCAAAGGTCTGGGATTACGTCTTAGCAAACGATGGCGCACGGCGGTGGCTACGCTGCGCTCAGCGGGCAGCTTTTGGCACTAATGGCGTCGCAGGCGTTACTGATTCCGCCCGCTGAACGCGGGCGGGGACGCCGCAGCGCGGCGTCCCTACCTTGCGTGGTGAAGCTATCGTTAATAAAACTTGGTGGCAGTATCGATTTTCTGGTTAATTCGCTTCCGTGAATTTGCCGAATCATCCGCCTTATCGCGGGCGCATCGCGCCTTCGCCGACCGGGTATTTGCATCTCGGTCATGCGCGGACTTTCTGGATGGCGCAGGAGCGCGCCCGGGCCGCCGGCGGTGTTTTGGTTCTGCGCAACGAAGACCTGGATCGCGACCGTTGCAAACCTGAATTCGTCTCGGCGATGTTCGAAGATCTGCGGTGGTTTGGCTTTGAATGGCAGGAAGGGCCGGACGCAGGCGGGCCGTTTGGACCGTATAATCAGAGCGAGCGTTATCCGATTTATCGCCAGGCACTGGAGCAGTTGAAGCAAGGCGGATTTATTTACCCGTGCATTTGTTCGCGCAAAGACCTCCAGACGGCTGCACGCGCCCCGCACGCTGAGGACGATAATGAACCACTCTACCCGGGCACGTGCCGGGAGCGGCGACAATCTGAAGTTTCAGATCGTAAATTCTGCTGGCGTTTCCGCGTGCCCGACGGCGAAAGCATTGGTTTCACCGACGGTAATCTTGGCCCGCAACAATTCGCGGCGGGAAAAGATTTGGGCGACTTCGTGGTTTGGCGCACCGATGACGTTCCGGCATATCAACTCGCCTGCGTGGTCGACGACACCGCGATGCAAATGACGGAAGTGGTTCGCGGCGCCGACCTGCTGGTCAGTACCGCGCGGCAGCTTCTGCTCTATCGCGCACTCGGACTGAATGCGCCGCAATTTTATCATTGTGCGCTGATGACGGATGAATCTGGTGTGCGTTTGGCCAAAAGACATGATGCATTGAGTCTGCGTCGGCTGCGCGAGCAGGGCCGATCCCCCGCAGCCTTGCGCGAGGGGTGGTAGATGAGCCCGCATCATGACTTTCGGGAATCCATGATTGGCGAATAAATTAGTGTGGCTTTTCCGCGGCCGTTTTGTTATTTAAAAAACGTTCCCTGGAAGACGCTTAGGGGCTCGCCGTACACTGGTTCAACATCTCCAAGGACGACCAATCAGAAATTGACCCAGATGAAAAACTTGCCTTGTACCACTCGCGCTTTTGACGCCGTTCATCGACCTCCCAACGAAACTTCACCAACTGACTCCTTCAAAGGTGCGCTCGGGCGGTGGACGCGGGGAATTTTGTGCGTCATCGCGTTCTTGTTCGCGGCATCGACGGCGCACGCCGGGTTGAGTTTCGAGCTTCATTTCTACCGCACCGACGAGGGCCGGACCTATTCGTTTTATACGCCGTTGTATACGAATTCGCTGTCGCCCGCCGCTCCGCTCGGCACCTATATTATCAGCTCGCCACATCAGCCGACCAACGGCTCCGTCCGCGCGTTTGTTCTCTCGGAAAGCGGCATCAGTGACACTGACGGGGACTCGGAAAATTTCTATGGCGACTTCAACTCGGCAATTTACCAAATCACCAACGGGAATTGGACCCTCCTTTTCACGAACGCGACCACGACCAATGTTTTCCGGTTCGCCATCAGCGCTCCGACCATGAGCAGCAACATGCTGCCGGCAACCATCCTTGATTTTCCCGTGATAGGCACGTCCATTCTCACGAACGACACGAATTTTTCCTGGCAAGGGCCGGTGACATGGCCGGCGACCGGAGTCGGGGAGATTTATAACAATAGTGACTATTTCAGTGCGTCCGATCTATCGGCGGCGCAGACAAACTGGAACGTGGATCCACCGTTCTCACCGGGCCCGAACTACAATTTCTTTTTGCGATATTTGTACACGAACTCAACGCTGTTCACTGTCACCACTCCGACGAATACGAATTCATCGCAACCGTTTTCAGGCTGGGATTCCGAAGCGGTCCTGGAGACCGGTTTCAACGAACCCTTTAACGTCGTTGCCAGTCATGGGACGCCCAGCCGCGGCCATACGCTGCTGGCGGATTACACGTTTGAAGATAATAGCCCCTATGTTCATGATTTTTCGGGCAACAACAACAATACGAGCTACGCCTGGTATATTGACGGCATGCCCCCGACGATTGTCACCAACGATGCCGCAGCGGGAATGTACGCCGGAGGATTGGGCGGGTCCGGCTGGTTTACGCCCTCGCCGGCATTGTCAAACTTGTTCGCGGGAAGCTTTTCGATCTCGGCCTGGGTCAAGACCACAAACGTTTTTGGAAGCGACACCAGTGATCAATATAGCTCTGCGGGCATTGTGTCCGCCCTCGGCGGTGATTACGACAATTCGGTGGCGCCGATGATGCAGTCAGGGCACAAGTTGGGATTTTATACCGGCGGCCTTGGCCAGAACGTACTCTATTCCCACGCGGACATCACCACGGGACAGTATGTGCATGTGGTCACCACGCGCGACCAGCAAACGGGAGAGAAGAAAATCTATATCAACGGCGTGTTGGACGCCTCGGTTTTTGCCAGCACCGGTCTGTTGAGCGGGTCGGATCCCAACGGATTTTCAATTGGCTACAATAACGGCAATGTGTTCAGCGGCCAGGTGGATGAGGTTCAGCTTTACTCCGGCGTCCTCTCCGGCAATGAAGTGGCCCTCCTGCACAGTTATCCTGGAACCAACGCCCCTGATATTCTCCAACTGAACGTTCCAGTGGCGCGATATGATTTTGAGGATACGAATAATCCGGTTACGGATAGTTCCGGCCATAACAACAACGGCTATTACAGCGACAGCAGCGACTCGACCAATGACGTGGCCAGCACTAATTCCGCGGTGGGGACATACGCGCGGGAATTCTTTGGTAATACCTACATTTATTTCGTGGGTTTTCCGATGCTTTCCAACGCTCTGTCGGGCAATTTTTCGGTTACGGCCTGGGTCAAGACCACCAATTCGGTCAATGAAGATGTCGACAACGCTTATTGGGGCAACCCGGTTCTTTTTACTTTCGGTAATGGAACCAATGGAGCCATCCCCCTAAGCATTACCGGCAGCAAGGCGGCTTTCACGATTTCAAATCCGGACGGCAACGATACCACGATCCATTCGGTGACATCGGTGAATGACGGCCGTTACCATTTCATCGCGGTCACACGCAATCAAACCAGCGGCGTGATGAGATTGTACGTGGACGGTTTTCTCGAAGCCTCGGCCACTGCGAATACGGCGCCCATCCAAACGCCCGACGCGATATTCCTCGGCGGCGGGGCGATGGACTATACCGGGCTGATGGATGATGTGCGCATTTATGCTGATGCGCTCACCGCGGATGACGTGACCACGCTGGCTGCCAATGGCGGGACTACTTTTTCCATAGCGCTCGGCACGACGAATATTGTTTGGAGCACGAACGGCGATACAGGGTGGTTTGTTGAAACAACCAATACTTACAACGGCACCGCGGCGGCGGCCCAAAGCGGCAGCGTGATTGATCCCCAGACTTCCACTCTTTCCGCGACGGTCACGGGTCCAGGCAATCTGAGCTTTGTCTGGCAAAATCCCACCTTTGGCAACCTTGATTTGGAATTCGATATCGACGGCCAGTATCAAAATGACATCGGCAGTTATACGGATTGGACGCAGGACGGTCCGTATCGCATCGGACCGGGACAGCATACCATCACCTGGACCGTTTTTCCCAACGGCGACACGGATCCCTCCGAATCGGCTTTTCTGGGCCAGGTCACGTTCGTTTCCACTTATTTGGTGGCGCACTACGATTTCGACGATCTTAACGCGAACTATCCTTTGGATGTTTCCCACAACGGAAACGATATGGATTACGCCTACGGCTACAACGGCGGCGGATTCGACATGACCAACGACGTTGCCGCCGGCCCGGGCGCCTTGAATTTCTTTGAAAACCCCGACTTCTCTTTCAGCGGTGGATTGCTCGGTTGGAACAATACCCCGGCGGGCCTGCTTTCCACGCTGGCCGGGACGTTCTCGATTTCTCTTTGGATCAAAACGACGAATCACACCGCGAACGTTGGCGATATCGCTTCTGATGGCGCGTGTATTATCGCCGGCGATGTCTCCGGCGATGCGAATGACTTAACACCAGTTGCGTTGACCGGCGGCGCGGTGGCCTTTGGCACCGGCGGCACTCCGGGCGATGATACTTTAACTTCCGCCAAACTGGTCAATGACGGCCAGTGGCATCATATCGTAGTCACCCGCGACCAACTGACGGGACAGAAGCGAATTTATATCGACGGCGCGGAAGACACGGCGAGTCCGGGAATGGGGTCCACCGCTTTCCTGTCCGATCCCCAACTGTTGAGTTTTTGCACGCGATTAAACGCTGCTTCTGCGAATCCCGCGACTCCCGGCCCCGCAAATAGTTATGACGGACTGCTCGATGATGTCCAAATTTATTCGCGCGTCCTGACCGGAAGCGACGTGGCGTTTCTCTACGCTCATCCAGGCCTGGAAGTGGTGGCGACCACTCAAGAGCCGGTGCCGGTGGATGTCGAAATTCGTCTCGAATTCCACCGCGCCCGTGATTACGGCGGCAGCGGAGTCGAATTCTTTTTGTTTCCGGAAATCGTCTCCATGTCTCCCGCGCCAACTACCTATGCGGGTGTTTATTCGCCGCACGGTAATTTCTACGGCACCTACGGAACGAACGCCAGTTCCGGCAGCGGCGTTTACACTTCCCTCGATCAAATCCTGCAGGAGTGCAATTCCACCAACTGGCGCCTGGTGATCAACGGCGGTTCCCCGAATGAGCGGGACCTCAGGTTCGCCGTCACAGTAACCGGGCTCGATACGAACACGCTTCCACTGGTTTCGATTTACTCGCCGACTAATGGAAGCGTCAATGTGGCCACTAATCCGGTGTTTTACTGGTCCGGGCCGGCGAATTACGGCGGAATGGATGTGGTCGCGTCGTTGCCTAACCTTCAAAACTATAGCGCGTTCCTTCCGGTCACGGCCACCAATTGGCTTTCAGGTCCGAAATTGGATTACGGGACCAACCAATTCGGCGTCACTTATACCAATTCGTTTCCCACCGTCACCATCTCGATTCCGACGGATCCGTTAACCTCGCAGCAGGTCTCGAATTGGGTGGCCAGCGCGGCGCTATACACTTCGGCAAACTCAACTTTTGTTGTGGGTGCATCCGGGCCGGCACCAGTTCAATTAGTTCCGTTTCACCAGACGGTTGGTAATTTCCAATTCTCGTTCGTCACGCTGGCGGGGCGGCCGCACACGGTTCAGGCGCGAACCAATCTCACGGCCGGTGCCTGGGTTGACGTGACGAATTTCATCGGCGACGGCGGGCTCTGGCAATTTACGTTCCCGAGGACGAACTCATTGCCGCGCTTTTTCCGCGTGCAGACGCAGTAGTAAGCGATCCAATCCAAACGAGCCGGACCGCCTGAAGGCGGAACTGCGAGCTTTTTGCTTCTCTCCGTACCCGGCGGCGGGGCGTCTCGCCCGTGTGTTTTCGACTCACACGAACGTCACGCAAATCCGCCGGGGAAAACCTATATCAAAATATTTTAGCTGAGACAGCGTATGTCCTACCCCCCCTGTCAGGATGGTCGCATAACAAAAACAAAACGTTATGAAGACCAACGAACAGATGGAGCTGGAAATCGGAAAAGCCAATGCCTGCACTTCGAACCGCCGGCCGCAACGGCGGTTGAGCCGGGCGAACTGGTGGTTCCAACAAATGCGCGAGGTGGTGGACAAGGCCGTTGACTGGCAACCCGCCCCGCCGGCGCGTCCGGAACAGATTTACTTCCCCGAATAATTTGTAGCAGCCGAGGTGGCTGGGCCTGTCCGGGGGGCTTAAGGGGTGAGGCCGCGCCTCGGCTGCTACTGTAACTTGGAGGGAATCCGCCGCGCGCCGGTTATTGCCCCACAACAGCATAACCGGCGCGCACAAATTCCCGGATCAGGTCCAGTTCCTCTTCGCCGGCGATAGTGTGGGCTTTTTGAAATTCATGGAAATCGAGGCGCAGCCCGGCATTCTTGAGAATATTGAATTGCGCGCGAACTTCGGCGAAACGAACTATGGGGTCCTGGGTGCCGTGCGTGATGAGCAACCGTTGCTCCAAGGCCACCGGTGACAGTTCCTTCACCAGCCTTTCCGGTTCAGAAACGTATCCGCTGATGCCGACAATGCCCGCGAAGCGATGGGGATAACGCAAGCCGACCTCGACGGACATCAGGCAGCCTTGAGAGAAACCGCCCAGGACGGTTTGGTCGGTGGGAAAGCCGGCGGCGCGGCGAGCATCCAGCAATTCAAAAAGCAATTTTCGGCTTCGCTCCACGCCGGGCACGATGTTGCCGGCGAAGTCGAACCAGGAGTAACCGCCGTAATATTCGTCCGGCGCATTCACCAGCAGGTAATTCATCCAGGGCAATCGCATTGCGTCGGGCAGCCAACGATAGCCTTCGATGCTGTCCCCGAGGCCGTGGAGCATGATCCAGAGGCGGCGGGAGTTGGGTTCCTTGGCGGGAATGAATTCGTGAGCGAGCGGTTGCACTAAGGGAAGATAGGGAGATTCCGTCGTTGCCGCAAATGAAGACGTGCGGGGGAAAAGTTCCAAATTTCAAGCTCCAAGCTCCAGAGAAGCTCAAAACTTTCGAGCGTTTCCAGAATAATGCAAACACAGACGCGAGTCTGCGCCGGGTTATTTCGTTACGCGCCGAAGATGGCGCCGACTAACGTCGGCGGCTACGTCATTTTGAGAAGCTCTATCGGAATTAAAAACGGGACGAAGAAAACGCGGGTCTAGGCCGATCCGGCGCTTCGTTTCTGGCGCTTTTTCTTAAACACACCGCTGGTATCGGCGACGTTAAGAATTGAAAGGTCGAGGCCTTCGCCAGGGTCGCGTTCGTAAGCAACTTTCAACTGTTCGGCGAGCCTGATGGCTGTTGGTTCGGAAAAATATTTCACCCGGCCCACGCCTTGTTCCGCCTCAAAAATGACCACGAGAAGGCATTCTTCACCCACGGCATTCGCGAAGATGCTGTGTTTTTCGCCCTGTTGATAGACGCTGTTGAAATTGGTTTCGTGAACCAGGTTCGCAATCGTCTGGTTCGCCAGGTAGGCGCCGGAAGCGAGAGCGGCGATGGTGGTGAGGTCAAATTCCTCGGCATTGCCCTGATGGGTGATCAGGAAACCGCCCTTATCAATGACCAGCGCCGTGGTGGCTTCGGTGTGCTTCAGCAATTCCTGCAGAATACCGCCGAATCGCTGGATGTCTTCCTCGATGAGTTGGGGCAACGTAGCCATGTCATGCGTACTGCGGCGTTTTTTGACTGATGAACTTGTTGAGCAACAGGCGGGTAATCATGTTTAGTGATTCGAACACGCCTTCGCATTTGTGCGCGACGGACGTAAACGACGGGACCTGGATGTCGCGATTGTTCAACAAAAATTCCATGTATTCGACCGGGGCCACGTTGGGCAAATCGCGCTTGTTGTACTGAAGGACGTACGGGATTTCCGACAGGTTCATCTTCAGGGAGCGCAAATTTTCCTCGAGGTTCTGGAAGCTCTCGGCGTTCTCGGCCATTTTTTCGTATTGCGAATCGGCCACGAACACGATGCCGTCCACGCCGCGGAGCACGAGCTGCCGCGTGGTATTGTAAATCACCTGGCCGGGCACGGTGTAGAGTTGAAACTTGGTCTTGAATCCCTTGATCGACATTGCTTCGATCGGGAGAAAGTCGAAGAACAGCGTGCGGTCGGAGCTGGTGGCGAGCGAGACGAGCTTGCCCTTGTTGCCGGCAGCGGTCTGCACGTGGTCGTGGACCTGCACGAGGTTGGTCGTCTTGCCGCCCATGGCGGGCCCGTAGTAGACGATCTTTACCTGCAGTTCCTTGGTGGCTTGGTTGATTATTGCCATAATTGCCTCACTATTTTTTTCGATCGAGTTGACCCGCCAGGGCCGCCAGTTGAGCGGTCGGGAGCGGCTGGCCGGCATGGCCGAATGCTGCGAAGAAAATCGCGTTCACACGGAATATTTTCCACGGCACGTTGCCGACGGTGAAGTGGAGATTGTTGAGTTCGCCCATGCGCAATTCCTTGGTGCATTGGCTGACTTTTCCAAAAATGTGCGGCAGGAAGGCGGCTAGAGTGTCGCCGTTCAGGTCGGGTGACAATTTGCTCGCGACCATGAGGCCGTCAGGCAGCGCGACCAGCGCGCCAACAACTCCCTCGAGAGCGGCCGCGCGAGTAACCACCTCGTTTGGCGTGGCATAGCGCGAGAGAAAATCGGTGCCCGGACCCGTGGAGGGCGCGCGTTTGACTTCCGATTCATCCACCGGCGGGGCTTCACCTGTTTCGTTCCAGACGTAAAAGTTCGTGTCCTGCACCCCGCCCTGTTTGGGTTCGGGCGCAAAATTCGTTTCCGGTTCTTCCGCCACCGGAGCCGCCACAGGAGGAGGCGTGACAACCGCCGGTTCTTCCGCCGCATCTCCCTGGGGAAAACCGAAAAACAAATTGGGAATGCTCTCGTTGATCTGGAGCTTTTGCTGGGGCTGGTTGCCTTCTTTTTTCCGCGCAATAAAGAGCGGCGCGATCACGCGGAGCGGCAATTCGAGCATCATTCCGTCATGTGCCGACACGGTCGGCAACGTGGCCGGGCGAATCCAGGAGCGGAGCACCTTCCAGGGGAAGGCCACTTTGCCCTGTTTCAACGCCGGTTCGACGATTCTCACGGGCAGCGCCAGGTGCGCATCCAACAGATTCAATTGCTCGATCTCGCTGCGCAGCACTTCGGGCCAGCTCTCGCTTAACGCGGCAATCGATGCGCTGATGAAAACTTCCGGTGCGGCTGGCGCAGCTTGCGGAGCGTGGGGAACCGGGGTGCGTCCGTTTCCGGCAGGCGGCGTCACGGGCAGACGCGAGACCGAAGCCGGCAAAGGAGCAGCACCCGCGCCCCGGGTCGCCGGAGACGCCGGCCTGACTGGAGGAATAGCAGGCGGAGTCACCGTCGGCGGACGGGGCGTGGGCGTGGAGGCAAGTGTACTACGAAATGGAATCAACGGGCTATTATCCTGCACCGGAGCCGAAGCGGGCTTCGTCGGCGGGGTCGGCGCGGCTGGCGGCCTCATCGAGATTGGCTGAGCTGGTTTGGCCGGTTGGACAGGTTTGGCCTGAAAGATGGGAGCCGACTGCGCCGGTTGAGCCGGTTGAATTGGTTTCTTCTGAAAAATCGGAGCCTGCGGCGGTTGAATCGGCTGCGCCATTGGTGTGCCAGCCATTCTGATCGGAGCGTGCGGCGAGAGCGGAGCCGGCGGTACGATCGGGGCCTGGGGCGCAATGGGAGCCTGTGGCGCCGGCGTTTTTGCTTCGTGAGAAATCGGGGGCATGGCCGGTTCGCTGCCGTGCGTGGTTGTCGCCGTGCGGGTATCGCTGAATTTTACCCCCGTGCCTTCGTTCCCAAACGGTCCCTGGACTTCTTCCGGGAGATCGATTTGCCGCTGGCTCTGGCGGCGAGCGAGCAATGCCGGATTGATTTGCGGAAGGATCTCGTTGAGCGGAAGGGAAATCTCATTCTCGTCGAGATTCGATTGCGACGTAAATGCGTCCGGGGCCATCTCGCGCAATTCTCCGAACGAAATTTTCACGGAGCCGTTTCCAAGTTGCGTCAGGACTCGGTCCAGCTGAAGGGTCACGTAAACATCGGAAACCATGGTTTCCCGGACCCGTGATTTCAACTCCAAGGGCAATACGCCGAGGATCGTATAAAGCGGTATCTGGACACTGTTGCCATCGCTCGTTGGGCGCGGCGTGCGGGAGACAGGCGCCGATTTAGGCATCGGCGATTGGCTGACTTGACCGGCCATGGGCTGGCGGGAAGGCGTGCGAACGGGCGCCGCAGGCGCTGCCGCCACGTAACCATTCCCGTTGGTGTGCGCTTCTTCCGTAGCGCCGTTTCCAAACAGGTTTTTAAAAAAGTTTAGCATCTTGACTTTTTGTCTCGCTGACTCTCGCCGGGTCCCTTTCGAGACGACGTAATTGACGGGATGGGCGCAGGTTTTGTGCCATGACCAGCAACTTTCGCTTGGGCTTTTAATCGGAAGTGAATTAATCAGCCAGCCTTCGGTTGTATGAGGTTGAAACAGGAATTTCTGACGGCATTACGCGGTAACTTTTGTCCTATCCGTGGACTTCCCTGTCCCGGGGCCGCCTCTTTTTTGCCTCTCCAGCAAGCCAAGAAACTCCGAACAAACACAGTGGTTTTCCCTCCCGGCCAACCTCCTGTGCGAATTATGAAGAAACTCTCGTCCAAATGCAGCGGCGGGAATACAGCCTGCTATATGTCTGGCATGACTTTGTCGAGATTGTATCCGACGCGGCTGATTCTGGAGCCTTAAAGACTCTATGGACGTGCCCCATAAAATTTTAATTCTGGATGATGATCCGGCGATCCTGGATTTGTATAAGGAGTGGCTTTCCCAACTCCCCAGCAAACCAGATATCGAGACGGCCAATAATGGCGCGCGCGCCATGGCGCTGCTCGAAGCGGAGCCTTACCGCCTTATAATTTGCGATTTAAAGATGCCCAAGATGGACGGCCTCCAGGTGCTCTCCATCGTGCGCCGCCGTTTCCCTGAACTCCGCACGGTCGTCATGACCGGCGTTGAAGACGAGGAATTCCGTTCCCGCGCCTACGCGCTGGGCGTGGATTTATTCTGGCTCAAGCCGGACACGCATCAAAACATGCAGATGTTTCTGGAATGCATCGAATCACTTCTCGGGCGCGACGCGCAGAGCGGCTTTCGCGGCATTCAAAACAAGAGCCTCATGGACATTCTCCAGATGGAATGTCTTTCGCAAAGCTCCACCGTCTTTCGCATCACGCGCGGTTCGCTGGTAGGAAAAATCTGGATCCTGAACGGCGACTTGATTGACGCGGAGACGGAAGGCGCGCGCGGTGAAGTGGCATTCCGCAGAATTCTAGAATGGAAATCCGGCACTTTCGAAACGCTCCCCGCGGAACCGGATCGCGAACGGACCATCGTCAAATCCATCAATGCGCTGCTGCTGGAAGCTGCGCAGGCCTTCGATGAAACCGGCGGCTCGGGGAACGGCGAATCAACCGAAGAGGTTGATCATCGCAAGACCGTCTGGCGGCTGGCGACGCTGACCCGCGAAGGCGGCGAATGGGTGGTCTCATCCCCCAACGACGCCAACGGCGCGCCCGAAGGCTGGGGAACGCAATCGGCGAATGAATTCTCCGCCTGGATGCGCTCCGCGACCGAGTCCATAAAACGAATCGGAGAAAAAATCGAAGCCGGTCCCTGGTCGCATATCCAGGCCCAGAACTTCGAACGCAAACTTCTATTGATGCCCTCGAAGAACAAAACCTTCCTCGTGGCCTGGCCGCCCGCGGCGGATTCGTCCGGCATCTTTGATAAATCCAAGAAACTTGTTTCCTCATGGGACTCCTGAACCTATTTGCAAAATCGCGCCCTGCCCTTCAGCGACTTCCCGCCGGCAGTGTTACGGTGGATCGCGAGGGACAGATTGTGACCTCGACCGTGTCTTCCACGTATCCCGTGGACGTGTTGGAAGATATCGCCGAGGAAGTCCTGCGCCTCTTCCGGGAAGCGCGTGAGGCGCATTTGCCCCTGACCGAATTCCGAATCCATTTTGCCAGCTTGCAAATCACCGCCCGCGAAGCCCGCGGCGGCGCCATTATATTCCTCACACCGTCCGGTTCCGTTACGACTTCATCTCAACCTCATCGCCAATTATGAGCACAGCCAAAAAATTCGACCAATTGACAGCCCAGATGGAGAACTATCTGGAATGCTGGAAGCAATTCAACCGCTACATCAATCTGGCGCGGAGCAAAAAATTCGGCCCCGAGGATGAAGTGCAGTTCCTCGAAGTCAAAAGCGTCCTCGTGCAGGAACTTGAACTCATCCTGTCGACCATCGAGGTCAATTCGCCGACCAAGGATGACATTCACGGGCTCATCGGCAACGCTCCTTCCTTGCGCTACCTCAGTGAGATGAACGAAGGCGCCTTGCGGAACGTGGAAAATCAGTGGCACAAAATCTACATCGGCTGGCATTCCATCCTCGGCCAGTTGAAAGTGCGCCAGCGTTCCGAAGTGGCCAAGGGCGGTTTCGGTTCCATGTTCGCCAAGAAGGCGAAGTGAGACGTGTTGCGTATTGCGTGATTCGAGATCCACGTTTTTCACGTAACACGCGATACGCAACACGTATCTCATTTTTCTTGTTTTCTTCACGGATTTCCCGTTTATCCCACGGATGCCTGACTGGATAATTGCCGTCATACTCGGGATCATTGAAGGAATCACCGAGTTCATCCCCGTTTCTTCGACGGGACATTTGCTGATTGCCGAGCATTGGTTGGGGCATCAGAGCGATTTATACAATATCGTCATCCAGTGCGGCGCGGTCGTCGCCGTCATTCCCCTCTTCCATCAGCGGTTTCACCAGTTCATCTTCCGCTGGCGCGAAAAAGCGACACAGGATTATCTGCTGAAAATTTTCGTCGCGTTTTTCATTACCGGTGCGATTGGATTTGTGCTCGACAAGAAAGGACTGAAACTTCCGGAGAACCTGCTTCCCGTGGCCATCGCCGTACTGGTGGGTGGCCTGGCTTTTGTGGGGGTCGAGTATTGGTTGCGCGGCAAAAAGCTGCGGGATGAAATCACATGGTCCGTCGCGATTGCCGTGGGTTTTGGCCAACTCCTGGCGGCAGTCTTTCCCGGCACTTCCCGCTCTGGCGCCACTATCGTGCTCGCATTGATTTTGGGATTGAATCGTCCCCTCGCCACCGAATTTTCCTTCCTCGTCGGCATCCCCACGATGCTCGCCGCGGGCGGACTGAAAATTTTCAAAGCGCTCCACCACCCGCCGCCCGGCGCTCACGAAAATTGGAACATGATTTTACTCTGTACCGTTGTATCGGCGATTGTGTCCTTCATCGCCGTGAAATGGCTTCTGCGCTACGTGCAGACGCACACGTTTCTTCTTTTCGGCTGGTACCGTATCGCGCTGGGGGTTGGAATTTTGATTTTGGTGATGGCGTCGGCGCGGCAGCCGGACCCTTCAAGCATCCAGACACAACAGAACATTCAGCGGACGCAACTCAGCGCTTCTATTGGGCGGGCGCCGGAATAACGATTTTCTGGCCGACCTTCATATTCTCCGGCTTCAGTCCCGGGTTCGCCGCCAAAATCTGCGACAATGAGATTTTGACATTTTTGTCGCGGTAAGCTTTTACGATCGCGCCCAGAGTGTCACCGGACTGGACGGTGTATTCGAAATGCGGGCCGGTCGTACCGGGGTCGACCGCTGGCTTGGGATCGACAACCGCGGTTGGCCGACGGCCACCGGAACCACCCAGCGTCTTGGCAAGTTTTTCGAGTTCATTGAGGACTTTCTCGTTGTCCTCCTGGCGTTTCCGGTCCACTTCCTTGATGGCGTCGGCGAGTTGTTTGACGTCGTCCGCCGAGGCGTAATTGCCGGTGGGCTTGCTGACCTGGTTTTGCAGGTCGCGGATCTGGCCTTGAAGGTCTTCGATTTTTTTATTTTGCGCGTCCTTGGCTTCAATCAGAACTTCAATTTGCGCGCTGAGTTTGTTCAGCCGCTCTTCGGTCGCGGCGTCTTGAGCCGGCGCAATGGCCGGCACCGCAAGTAACGCGGTCAAAAGGAGAAAAGAAATCCGTTTCATGGGCCGACAATAGAAACGGCTGCCAGCCAATTCAAGAAGCAAAATGAGTCGCTAAGGGGATGACTGATTATCCACTTATAGAAACCGAACCGTCATGGATGACCCCAGCCGCGCTCAATGGCACATACATCCTTGGTTACTCTTGCCCCTTTCTTACAATTGCGGTAATTTTCGCCATTATGGATGATGCGATTCCGCCCGTCACGCCGCCGCCGGCTTTTCCGCCGCCTCCCCCAGTTATCTTTCCTCCGAGTGCGCCACGTCCTGCCAAAAGGGGCCGGGGCTGGATGATTTTTTCCATCATCCTCCTCGTCATGCTCGGCTTGTGCATGCTCGTGATCCTCAGCCAATTCGCCGGCAGTGTCATGCGCGGCGGGCGAGGGACCGTGGCGGTGAACAGCATGCGGTCCGCGGGGCCCCGACTGGACGAGACAATGCTGGAAGACAACGGAGCCGGAAATAAAATCGCGATTATCGACGTGGACGGAATCATCACCAGCAGTCCCATCAACCAGCAGGGTTACAGCATGGTGGACATCATCAAATCTCAATTGGACCGGGCGCAAGACGATCGGCGGGTGAAAGCGGTCATTCTGAAAGTGGATTCACCGGGTGGCGAAGTGCTGGCTTCGGATGAAATCAGCGAGGCCCTCAAATATTTTCAGGATGGCAAAAAGAGCAACGGGGAGGAGTTGAACCGAAGCAAGGCCAAGCCGGTCATTGTTTCGATGGGCAACCTGGCGGCATCCGGCGGCTATTATATTTCCGCACCATGCCGTTACATCGTAGCGAACAAAATGACCCTGACCGGGAGCATTGGCGTCATCATGCACGGCTGGAATTATCGCGGATTGATCGACAAGCTCGGAGTCACGCCGGAGGTTTACAAAAGTGGCAAGTTCAAGGACATGATGAGCGGCTCGCGTGAGCCGGGCGAAATCCCGCCGGAAGAACACGCCATGGTGCAATCGCTCATCGATGAAGTGTACGGCGACTTCAAGCAGGTCGTCGCCGATGGGCGTGACGCCGCCCACAAAAAGAACCAGGACGATGGCCGGGCACTGGTAGATAATTGGACGGATTACGCGGACGGCCGCGTGTTGTCCGGCACCGAGGCGTTGAAGCTGGGTTTCGTTGATCGACTGGGCAATTTCGAGACGGCTGTGGAAAGCGCGAAAAAGATCGCAGCAATTTCTGAAGCCAATCTGATTCGCTACGATCAGCACTACGATCTGTCTGATTTTTTCCACATGTTTGGCGAGAGCAAGTCCGACGCAAAATCGATCAAGGTGGATTTAGGGTTCGACGCTCCCCGACTCCAGGAGGGTCACTTGTATTTTATGTCACCCGTCCTCTCCCACTAACGTGAAGGGCGTCACGGTCATCACACATCCGCTGGTGCAGCACAACCTGACGCGCCTGCGCGACGAGCGTACGCGCCCGCAGGAATTCCGCCGCGTGCTCAGCGAAATGGCGGCGCTAATGCTGCACGAAGCCACGCGCTCCTTCGCAGTGGTGCCGATGTCCGTGCGGACGCCGCTTGCTTCCGCGCGCGGATTCCGCCTGCAACGGGAAATTGTGCTCGTGCCCATCCTGCGCGCCGGACTCGGGATGCTCGATTCGATTCTTCAATTGATTCCGAACGCGCGCGTCGGATTTATCGGACTCCGGCGTGAGGAGACGACTCAAAAGGCCATGTTCTATCACAAAAGCCTGCCGCCGAATTTGAGCAAGTTTGAGGTGGTGCTCATAGACCCGATGCTGGCGACAGGCGGCAGCACGGTGGCTGCCATGGACTTGCTTTCAGAACTGGGAGCGAAGCATGTTCGAATGGTCAACCTGATTGCCTCACCGGAAGGCATTCGTCATGTGCGCGAGCATTATCCGCGGCTGCCGATCTTTACGGCTGCGGTTGACAAAAAATTGAACAATAAAGGCTACATCCTTCCCGGCCTCGGCGACGCCGGCGACCGCCTGTTCGGAGTGGGTGCAACCGGCTAGGGATGAATTTCTTTCAACAAGACGGCTCTTCCACAGCAGAGTCGAATTCATTTAACCAGTTAAACCAATTTAACCCATTGAGCCATGACTCGCCCTGAAAACCTGCTGATGGTCGCTGACAGCGATCACGACGCGAACATGCTTTACGCCACGGGCATGTTTGTGCCCGACCCGTTTATTTACCTGCGGTTGCGCGGGAAAAATTTCATCGTGATGAGCGACCTGGAAATCGATCGCGCCCGGCATCAGGCGACGAATTGTCAGGTCCTTTCGTTGAGCCGTTATCAAAAAAAATTGGCGGCGCGCAATCCCAAAAAGACGGGTCTTCCGCAAATCATCCAGGCCATCCTGCGCGAGAAACGAGTCCAGCCGATCTTCGTGCCGCCCAATTTTCCGCTCGGTCTTGCGAGGGAATTGAAACGCCAGGACGTGAAGGTAAAGGTCAAATCCGATTTCTTTTCTGAACGCGAATTCAAGTCGACTGATGAAGTAAAAAAAGTCAGCGCGGCATTGATGATGGCGGAAGTCGGCATGGCCGAGGCCATGCAGGCGCTGAAATCCGCAAAGGTGGGACGCGACCGGCGCTTGAGCTATCGCGGCGCGCCGCTGACTTCCGAAAAGCTCCGCTCGATTATCGATTGCGCGATTCTGCAGGCCGGCGGCCTGGCTGCGCACACGATTGTGGCCGGTGGAAAACAGGGCTGCGATCCTCACGAGGGCGGCCACGGCCAATTGTTCGCCAACGAATTGCTGATCCTCGATATTTTTCCGCGCTCGCAAAAGACCGGTTATTTTGGCGACATCACCCGCACGGTTGTGCGCGGACGCGCGAGCGAGGCGGCGCGTAAATTGTATGATACGGTGTTGCGCGGGCAAACGTTGGCGTTCACAAAAATCCGCGCTGATTTTCCGACCGCCGAAATCCACCGCGCGGTCCAGGAATTTTTCGAACAGCAAGGTTACAAAACCGGACGCCGCAACGGGCGCATGCAGGGCTTTTTCCACGGCACCGGCCACGGCCTCGGTTTGGAAATCCACGAAGCGCCGCGCATCGGCGCCACTTCCAAAGGCGTGCTCAAAGCCGGGCACATCGTCACCGTCGAGCCCGGACTTTATTATCCGGAAATCGGGGGCGTGCGCATCGAGGATGTCGCGCTGGTGACAACCCGCAATGCCCGCAATCTGACGCGGTTTGAAAAAGTCCTGGAGCTTTAAATGCTGCCAGAATTTTGCGAAGGTTAAACACCCCGGTGGAAAGCAGGGCTAATCCCCATTTAATTCCCGCTGGCGTCACTTAGAATCGCCGCATGAATAATCCAAAAATCATGATGGCAATTTTATCCGGGGCGCTTGCTTTTGCGGTTCAGGGGTGGGGCCAGACCGTTTACGACGTCACTGTTAAAGGCACGACCCAAACCACGAACGACGCTGGGGCAATCGTCACCACGAAAGTCACCAATAAATCGCTCATCCAAGATGCGATCACCGTAAGCGGCGCCACCAATTCCGCCAAGTCATTCGCGGTGGTTTACGTGCAGGGTGCCAGCACGGATCCCGGCGCCCAGGGCGACTTCATTGAAATCGTCAAAACGGCTGACGGCACAGCCATTTATACCAATGTGCAATTCATGTATAACAGCCCCTTCCCCGCCGCTCTCACCAATGCCGACGGCTCTCAAATCGTCATCGGCGCGCAAGCGATTCCGTTGCCACTGGCTGGTAGCGGCGACGCCCTGGGCGGCGCAACCATCACTGAACGTGTTCTGCCGAAAAAAGTCCTGATTAGAGGCAGCTACAATTACACCGCACTGCGCTCACCGACCGCGATCGCCAACGATGAAGTGCTCGTAAACAGCGGCACCTTCAGTGCCAGCAAGCTTTTCACGGTTGGTAAATAAGACGCCGAATTTCCTGTCATCCTGGTTCAAGCAAGCGCGACGTCCCTCCCGACGTCGCGCTTGTGCTTTTCACGAAGCTGAAGTCAGCGCAAACTCACGTCTTCGGCTACGGTATTTTTAGAAACGCTTTACTCTTTCAACAACGCTTCCAAATCCAATCGGCGCGTGTACATTTCGATTCCGCCGTCGGCGGTGTGCGGCCATTGCTCGCGCGGGCGGTCCCAATAGAGCTCCACGCCATTCCCATCGGCATCGCGGAGGTAAACCGCCTCGCTGACGCCGTGGTCCGCCGCGCCTTCCAAGGGAATTTTCGCCGCCAGCACGCGGCGCAGCGCATCCGCAAGGAGAACGCGCGTCGGATAAAGAATCGCGAGATGATAAAGCCCGGTGGCATTCGGCGGAGGCGGCGAACCGCCCTGGCTCTCCCAGGTATTGAGCGCGATATGATGATGATAACCGCCGGCAGAAAGGAACACGGCCTGGGAACCGTAACGCGTCGTGACTTCGAACCCCAGCACATCGCGATAGAATTTCAGCGCCCGCTCAATGTCCGCGACTTTAAGATGGACGTGGCCGATCCTGACTTTCGGATCAATGGGAGTGGATGGCTTTTGATTCATGGAAACTTGTAAGCGCAAACTTCATCCGGGGCAAGCGATGGAAAAGCTGACTTCGGCATTGCAGGATTCTGTAGCCGTTTCCAGAAAGCCTTACTTCTTCAGCCGAAACAAACTGTCCGCGTTGATGGGTACGATCGCCAGAACAGCGGTGGCATTTGTCACTTGCGGATAGAGAGCGTTGCTCCAAGTGGAAAGGGTCGTCAGCGGCGATTGTTGAAGCTGAAAATCTTGTGCGAACAACGGCCATGAGGCAGTCACGCTTCCGGTTCCCGGGGCGATGCTCATCACAGGCCGAGGTTCGATGTCGTACGGGCCAATGGGCGCATTTGTGCTGCCGCTTTCAAACGCGCCAATGTCCCGCGCCGCCGCGCGTATGCGCCAGTGGCGATTCGTCACTTCGTTCAGCCAGTATTCCTTGCCCGGCAGGCCGAACACGGAGGTGCTGGCAGCGCCAATGCACGCGCTCGCATTCGTGAGCGTATAATCCTGGGTCGCCGCATTGCGGAATCCCGGCGATGCCGACTGAACCGAGCCCGTGAGCGCCCCTATCGTCGCGTTGGTTTTCAGCCAGTTATTCTGGCCAGTCACGGTGCCGGTGGCGGGATACTCAATAAGATACGGTCGCGTGGTGTCCGAAATAATGTTGTCCGAAAGTTCCGCGTTCATCTGCGTGTGATCCGCGTTGGACACGTGCACGAACGCCGCCGAACCGCCGTTGCCCACAAAGGTGTTGAAAATTGCGCGCACGTTCAGCGTCAAATTCGTGAGGCTCGCATCGTTGAACATGGCAATCACCTGGGAATTGTTCAGTGGTGAATTTTTTTGCACGAAGACGTTTCCGCGCAACGTCATCGTCTGCACGAAAGGCCCGCTGCCGCTGAAATCGTCATCGCTCATCAGGTCTCCTTCATAAGCGTTGGCGCGTGCGAACCAGTTGTATTCGAGCACGGCGTTGTGGCAACGGATGTGAAAATTCTGGCCCTGCACGGGATCATGCACGTAACAGTAACGCATCGTGAGGTCTCCTCCGTAAACATAGATATTATGCGTGGGCGCCGATGACGAGGCGTTCGTGTTGCCGTTCGCGTTGAACTCGCAAAACTCGACCGTCGCTTCACTATTTTGCGTGCCTCCGGTCAAACCGTTGTCGTCCAGGTTGAAGAGGCAATCTTTAATGCACAGGTTGGTCGTGGTGTTATAATAACGGATTCCGGCGGAATTGAATGAAGCCGTGCGGCAGTTGCGAAAAACGATTCCGGAAATTTTATAGCCCGACGCACCGCTAAATTGCCAACCGCCGCGCCCACGATCGCCCGCGCCGTAACTGCCCGGCGCATTCTCCACCAGCGTATTGGTAAAATCCCACACTGGCGGATTCGCGGGGTCCAGCGCCCGGATGACGATTGGATTCGTCGGACTCGCCTGCTGGGTCAGATAAACGCGAAAGGCGTACTTTCCGGGCGAAATTAAAACCTCATCGCCGGCTTTCGCGGATTCGATTTTCGTGTAGTTGTCATTGGTGGTGACATTGATGGTCGCTGCACGCGGCATCATCATGCCGCCGGTGCTAATCACAAACGCCAGACCGACCTTCAAGCAACTGCTCACGCTCATGCAAAGAATTTAGCACGGCTCGTGCCAGAGACCATGCCTGAACGTTCACGTTAACCACCGGCAAGACTCACCCCATTTGCAGCACCACGCGAAAGCGCGCTTTGCCGCTCATCATGCGGTCGTAGGCTTCGGCCACGCGCTCAAAGGGATAGATTTCGTTCATCGAATGGATTTTTCTCAGAACACTGAATTCGAGCGTGTCCTGGGAATCGATGGATGAGCCGGAATACCAGCCTTTAATCTGGCGCTCGCCCATGATGAGCGACAACGGTGAAATTTGCATCGATTGCGCCGCGCCGACGATCAGCAACGTGCCTTTAGGCGCCAACCCGCCTTGCACGGCGCTCATGGCATCGCCCGCCGTCACGGTGGCGAGAATCACACGCGCGCCGCCCATCTTCGTGAGTTCGACCGCAGGGTCCTGCGTCTGGCTGTCGATGTAATGAAAAGCGCCGAGTTCGCGCGCCAATGGTTCCTTGTCCTTGCCGCGCGCAATCGCCACGGTTTTGAAACCCATGTGATTGGCGTATTGAACGCCGAGATGCCCAAGTCCGCCGAGGCCGTGCACCGCGACGAGATCGCCAGGCTGCGCGCCACTGTTCCGCAACGCGTTGAACGTGGTGATGCCGGCGCACATCAGCGGCGCGCCTTCAACGGATGACAATTCGTCCGGGACGCGGGCCAGCGCGAGCGACGGCGCAATCATGTATTCGCCGTAACCGCCATCGAAGGAAACTCCGGTCGTTTTCAAATCGACCGTGCACGCAAAAAAATAGCCGCGCCGGCAATTATCGCAGTGCCCGCAATTCCCGCCATGCCAGCCCACGCCCACGCGCTGGCCGGTTTTGAATTGCGTAACGCCGCTTCCGACGGCGTCGATGATACCGATGACTTCGTGCCCGGGGACGCGCGGATATTGAATGCCAGGAAAGAGGCCTTCCTTCACCACCGAATCGCTGTGGCAGACGCCGCAGGCCTGCACTTTGATTCGCACCCAGTCGGCGGGTGGTTCCGGAATGGGCCGCTCGACAATTTCAAAGGGGCCGCCCGCGCGGACGACCTGCGCTACTCGCATTTTATTCGCCATAAAAAGAATCCAGTTGTTTGGTTGGTTCGGGTTGAGACTGACGGAATCTGGCACAGATTTTCGGGATGGCAAATGCAGGGTGGCCGGCGAGACGCCGGCGCTCCCAGGCGCAAACGAGAACTGTTGCGCTTTCGCCGTTGCCCGGTAACTTAACGCCATGCGTTTTATCGGGAACATTATTGAGAAACTGCAACGCCATCCGAAACGGATTGTTTTTCCGGAAGGCACGGAGCCGCGCGTGCTCCAGGCAGCGCGCCAGTTTTATTCCCTGCGTCTCGGCGCGCCGATCCTTCTGGGCGACCGCACGAAAATCAAGACCCTCGCGGAGGAATTGAACATTTCGATGGAAGGGATTCGCACCATCAATCCCGCCGAGAGCGACGATCTTGATAATTTCGCGCGGCGCTTCGCCGCTTTGCGCCGAGGTAAGGGTTTGCAACTTCCGGAAGCGCGCGAGGCGATTTTGCAGCCGAATTATTTCGGTTCAATGATGCTCGCGATGCATCAGGCGGACGCGCTCGTCTCCGGCACCAGCGCCACGACTGGTAGCGTCCTGCGTCCGCTGTTTCAAATCATAAAAATGGCGCCGCACGGGACAACCGCTTCGAGCTGCCAGGTGATGGAGGTTGAAGATTCGCAATTTGGCGAGCACGGCGTTCTGTTCATGGCCGATTGCGGCGTCATTCCCGAACCGACCACTGAACAACTTGCCGAAATCGCGGTCTCAACCGCGCAACTTGCGCGGCAACTGCTCGGCATTCGGCCGCGCGTCGCCCTGCTCTCTTTTTCCACCAAAGGCAGTTCCACGCACCCGACCGTTGGCCGCGTGCAGGCCGCCACCGCGCTCGCACGGCAAAAGGCCGAGGCAAAAAATCTCGAAGCGGATTTTGACGGCGAATTGCAAGTGGATGCGGCGCTCGTACCGGATATCGCCGCGCGAAAATTGCCCGACAGCAAAGTTGCCGGACTCGCGAACGTTTTGATTTTTCCCGAGCTCAATTCGGGCAACATCGCCAGCAAATTGGTCCGCCACATCGCCCGCGCGAATGCCTACGGGCAAATTCTTCTCGGCCTCGACCGGCCCGCTGCCGATGTTTCGCGTGGCTCGAATGCCCACGATATTCTTGGGGTGGCCGCGATCGTCGGCGTGCAGGCGATTGAATACGACAGGCTGTATCCGGGCGCGGGCGGGAAATTGCCGGGGGAGTAATTTGAAGGTAGAAGGAAGAATGCAGAATGTAGAAACAAGAATGACCGGTTTGCGTTTTCCCGCCATTCGTCATTCGTCACTCGCCATTTCATGAACACCACGACGCCCCGCGTTTTCATCGCCGCCACCCGCCAGAATGATGGCAAGACGACGACTTCGCTCGGGCTTATCGCCGCGTTGCAGGAGCATTTCCCCCGCGTTGGTTACATCAAGCCGGTGGGACAGCGTTTCGTGGAAATCGAGGAACAAAAAATCGATGAGGACACTGTTCTCATGGACAGCGTTTATCGACTCAATTGTCCGCTCGTGGACATGAGCCCAATCGCCGTCGAGCCTGATTTCACGCGAAAGTATCTTCAGGCGGCCAATAACGAGGCGCTCGTCAAAAAAATTCAAAAAGCGTTCGATCGTGTGTCCTGGGAAAAAGATTTCGTGCTGTGCGAAGGTTCCGGCCACGCGGGCGTGGGCTCGGTGTTTGACCTTTCGAACGCCCAGGTGGCAAAAATTCTTGGATCCAAGGTCATCATCGTCACGCAGGGCGGCATCGGCAAACCGATTGACGAAGTTTCGCTGAACCAGGCGTTGTTCGAGAAGGAGGGCGTGGAGATCATCGGCGTCATTCTTAACAAAGTGCTCGACACAAAAGTCGATTCCGTGACCGACTTCGCCCGGCGCGGCTTGAAGCGCAAGGGACTCGACCTGCTCGGCGTGATTCCGCACCAGCGCATTCTTTCCAACCCCACCATGGAATTAATTCGTGATGAATTGAAGGCCGAGGTATTGAATACGCCGGAAAAATTGCACGGCCTCGTGGATGACGTCGTGGTCGGCGCGATGGGAGCGCACAACGCGATGGATTTTTTCAAGCCTGGCGTCCTGCTCATCACGCCCGGCGACCGCGAGGACATCGTGCTGGCCGCCTGCACGAGCCTGGACGCGCATAATGAAAAACGCATGGCGGGCATCGTCCTCACCGGAAATTTGCGTCCCTCGCCCGCGGTCCTGAAAATAATTCGTTTGATGCCCATCCCCGTGTTGCTCGCGAAACAGGACAGCTACGAAGTCGCGTCGAAAGTACATGATCTCACTGTGAAAACCCGCCCGAGCGACGCCGAAAAAATCTCCCTCATCCGCGATTTGATTGCGAAGAACGTAGACTTGAAAAAAATATTGGAGTCTTTGTGACACTGCCCATCAATCCCAACCTGAAAGACCTGCCGGTGTATCAACCGGGCCGGCCAATCGAAGAAGTCGCGCGCGAACTCGGCATGCCTGCGTCGCAAATCATCAAGCTGGCCTCGAACGAAAACCCGCTGGGCCCCTCCCCGACCGCGCTTCAGGCCATGCAGCATGTGCTGGCCAATATCAATTTGTATCCCGATGGAAACGCGTTTTATCTCAAGCACAAACTTGCGGACAAACTTGGCGTCCAACCGGGAAACCTGATCCTCGGCAACGGCTCGAACGAAATCATCGAATTCGTCGGCCACGCCTTCATGCAACCGGGCGTTGACGTCGTCGTCTCCCAATATT
This sequence comes from Verrucomicrobiia bacterium, assembly GCA_036272195.1. Classification (GTDB taxonomy): domain Bacteria; phylum Verrucomicrobiota; class Verrucomicrobiia; order Limisphaerales; family DASXHY01; genus DASXHY01. The sequence goes on from DATAZE010000022.1 coordinate 27,499, forward strand.
GTTTCGCCGTTTATCCATTGGTCACGAAACTTTTCGGCGCGAACCTGATCACCGTTCCCGCGTCGAATTACGGGCACGATTTGCCGGCGATGCTTGAGGCCATCACGCCAAAAACGCGCGTGGTCTTTGTGGCGAATCCGAACAATCCGACGGGGACTGTCGTTTCCAAACAGGAACTCATGGATTTTGCGGGCCGCATTCCGCCCAACGTTCTGCTCGTCATCGATGAAGCCTACATCGAATTTCTCAGCGACCCGGCCGATTTCATTTCCGAAATCCGCCGCGAACAAAAGCCGAACGTGCTTTTGATGCGGACCTTCTCAAAGATATTCGGTCTGGCCGGCTTGCGCCTCGGCTACGGCATTGGAACCCCGGACCTGATCACCGCGCTCGAAAAAATCCGCCAGCCGTTCAATATCAATTCCATCGCGCAGGCCGGCGCGCTCGCCGCGCTGGACGACGCCGAACACATGCGCCGCACCCGCGATAACAACGCTGCAGGTTTGAAGCTTTACACGGAAACTTTTCAAAAGCTCGGCCTTGAATTCGTTCCCTCCGCCGGAAATTTCATTCTCGTCCGCGTCGGCGAAGGCCAGCGGATATTCGAGGCGATGCAACTTCTCGGTGTGATTGTGCGGCCGATGGGTGGATACCAATTGCCGGAGTGGATCAGGATTTCCGTCGGCACACCGGAAGAGAATGATCGCTGCCTTAAAGCCTTGAAAACCACTTTAAAGATCTGACAGCGCTTTTGAATCGGAGCGCCGACTGGGAGTTGGTTTGCCAACCGAAAACCGAAACTGGAGGCGCTCGTCAAAAGCGAATTACAAATCGGCGCCCCAAGGGTTAGGTTGAGTGCCTCAAAAATAAGTTGAATCCCCCGCGAAACCGTTTACTTATCACCTGACTGAAAGCAACTATTGAAACGTGAAACTGACTGACCTGCGCGGCATTCTGCAATACATCCCGCAATTCCGGGAAAAAACGTTCATCATCGAGGTCGACGGCGCGATCGTGACGGACGAAAATTTCGGCAATATCCTCCTGGATGTCGCCGTGCTGCGTTCGCTGAACATCCGCGTGGTGCTCGTACACGGGGCCGCGGCGCAAATCAAGGCGCTCGGGGAGGAACGAAGCGTCAAGCCTTCCAATCTCGATGGCGCAGGCGTCACGGATGCCGAAACTTTGCAACTCGCTCTCACCGCTGCTAATCGCCTCACGCACGAAATCCTGGAGGGTCTCGCGGCCAATGACCTCCGCGCCGCGTGCCCGAACGCGATCATCGCTCATCCCATGGGCATCATCCAGGGCGTGGATCATTTGTTCACCGGCAAAGTCGAGCGTGTCGATACCGAATTGCTTCAGACGCTCCTCAATCAAGGCATTACTCCCGTTGTGCCGCCGCTCGGTTTTGATGGCGATGGCAAAACGTATCGCGTGAATTCCGATGGGGTCGCGGTCGCGGTTGCCGAGGCCTTGAAGGCCACGAAATTGATCTTCATCGCTCCGCAGGACGGGATTGTTTACAACGAGCAACTCATTCGCCAGATGCTCGTGGCCGAATTGCAAAAGTTGTTGCAACAAAGCGCAGCGGGATTTCTGCCGGAAGTCCTGTCGAAGGCGCAACACGCGGTCGCCGCCTGCACCGCGGGAGTGCAACGTGTTCATATCATCAACGGCCGCGTTGACGAGGGCCTGCTCGCGGAAGTTTTTTCCAATGAAGGCATCGGCACGTTGATTTACGCCAACGAATACCAGCAGATTCGCCCCGCGAAAAAGAAGGACATTCGCGCCATCCAGATGTTGACCAAGAAAGCGGTTGAATCCGATGAACTCGTGAAACGCACGCGCCTCGTCATCGAGAAAAATCTTGGCGATTATTACCTTTTCGAAATTGATAAGAACCCGGTCGCGTGCGTGGCGTTGCATGTTTATCCCGAGCAAAGCAAAGGCGAATTGGCGTGCCTGTATGTGAATCCTTCGCACGAAAATCAGGGCATCGGCCGCAAGCTGATTCAATTTATTGAAGCCAAGGCGCGGGAGATGAACCTGAGCGAACTGATTACACTCTCGACGCAGGCGTTCACGTATTTTCAATCCAAGGGCGGATTCGTCGAGGGCACGCCGGACAATTTGCCGGCGGCCCGGCGCGAAAAATACGACCAGAGCGGACGCAACTCGAAGGTGCTGGTCAAAAAAATGAAGTAGCGTTTGATGCGCAGTCGCAAGGTCTTGTTCATTTGCAGCCGGAACCGATGGCGCAGTCTGACAGCCGAAAAGATTTTTGACGGCATCAACGGAATCCAGGCCCGCTCGGCGGGGACGGAACCGGGCGCTCGAATTCGAGTGACCGCCGGCCACCTCTCGTGGGCTGATCTCATTTTTGTCATGGAGAAAAAGCACCTGCGAAGACTCCAGGACAAATTCCCGGAAGACATCGCAGGAAAAAGAGTGATTTGTTTGCAGATAGAAGATGACTATGAATTTATGCAGCCGGAGTTGGTGGACCTGCTGCAGGCTGGCGTGGCGTCTCATTTAAACGAATGAACGCAAGCGCCGCAATTTTCGGATGTTTAAATCGCTGCCGGCAGCTTGGAGTTCCCTTTTCACAGTGGATACTCGTCGTCAACGTCGCCAATCAAACGACCTCGCTTTTCAAGAAATCCCCTGCTCTCCCGTGCTTTTGGGATGAATATAGTCTGATAAAAAAATTCCGCTGCTCTACCTCGCGCTTTGGCATCGGACAGACGGAAGGCTCGAATCGCACGCCGCTCGGCTTGCATCGCATCGCGGAAAAAATCGGCAATGGATGGCCGGCAGGAACGGTTTTCAAGGCGCGCCAGCCGATTGGCTACACGTGGAAAGGCATCCCGGACGCCAAAATCACCACGCGCATTCTCTGGCTGGACGGCCTTGAACCTGGTTTTAATCGCGGCGGCAATGTTGATTCGCACGCGCGCTATATTTACATCCACGGCACCGGAGACCAAACTACGATCGGCAAACCCACTTCTTGCGGGTGTGTTCACCTGGCCGACGCGGATTTGATTCCGCTGTTCGCGAGGCTTCCGAGCGGAACGCTCGTGTGGATTCAGATGTAACACCAGGGCTGACACATCTGAATTTTCGGAAAAACGCAAAAGGTTCGGATTGATTTTGTCGGTTTGAATTCGCGAGAAGTCAATTCGACGGCAATCAGGATCGTTGAAGAGGTGATTTTGAGTGGAAGAAACGACCCGTTAATATGCCATTCAAAAAAATAACATCTATGCCAATTGATTGAGTGCAATTGGCATAGATGAATTTTAACTGGAAAGGTTTTTCTGTCCAGAGAAAAATCAAAAAACGATCACGTTGAAAATTTAATGCGTCGGCCTTGCCCCTAATACATTGGACGATTGACGAAATCGCACCGTTCCCTGATAGTCAGCGCGTGTTCCGAAAATGTGGCTACATTTTGATGATTATTGCCGTCCTGTCGGCAACGGGAACACATTGGCTCGCACTTCAATCCGTCGCGTGGACGGCGATGCTCGCGGAAAACCTTCAATCGACGCACTGGCAAGAAGCGGTGGAGCGCACGTTCGACGGCAAACATCCGTGCTGTCTCTGTCGGCAAATCGCCGCCGCTAAAAATTCCGAGAAAAAGTCCGATGCCCAGGTTGAGATAAAAAAACTCGACTATTCCTACAGCAATTTTGAATTTGTCTTCTGTCCGCCGTCGCACTTCTACGAAATCTCCGCCGCGGACGATTCCGCCGCTTCGTTGACGCGCGCGCCTTCCGTTCCGCCTCCCAGAGAACTCCTCGCTTAAGTCATTGGTTGCGCAAGCGCCTGACAGCGCCCTTTCGCGTTTTTTCAATCAATTATTTTACGAGGCCGCGTTGTCGCGTCCTCAAATTACGGAGTTTCAAAATGAAGATTCTTGTCGGTGCAGTTTTGGCGGCTGTGTGTGCACAGCCGGTGTTCGCATGTGATTTTTGCGCCGTTTACGCGGCCACAGAAGCCCAGGGCAATAGCGGCAAAGGCTTTTTCGCCAGTATCGCAGAGCAATATACGTATTTCGATACCTTCCAGTCGGGCGGGCGGGACCAGCCAAATCCCGATGCGGAACATTTGAACAGCTTCATATCGCAAATCGTCG
>DATAZE010000023.1:0-20896 GCA_036272195.1 Verrucomicrobiia bacterium
CTCCTCATCACTCACGTCGCTCGGATAACTCTTCCGTTGCTCTTTCATCCCAAGCTTATTGCCGGGACGTAAATGCTTTGTACAGACTATTCTTGCAAAAAGTTAAGTACAGGCTCTAGTGCCACTTACTTACCGGAACAAATCCAATGCTCAAGGGTCTTACGCGTGAACCTGGCGTCTTTTGATGGACTCTAAATACCAAAAATGAATCAGACGTTTCACGTAACGAATCAGCAGACCTATCGAACCCATGAAAATATTAAATGAGTTAGTCTTTGCGGCTCTCTTAAGCGCCGCCATTAATTTTGAATCGCACGGTCAGGGAACTGGCTTCACCTACCAAGGACGCTTGAGTGCGGGAGGCGTTCCGGCCAATGGCGTGTATGACTTGACCTTCTCTCTTTTTCAAAGCGATACCGGCGGGGTTTCTGTTGCCGGACCCATCACGAATTCGGCCACCGGCGTCACCAACGGACTGTTCACCGTGCTGCTCGACTTCGGATCGATTAAGTTCGACGGCCTCACGCAACGGCTTCAAATTGGCGTGCGAACGAACGGCAATGGCAGTTTCACCTCGCTTTCGCCACGTCAACAGATCACCGCCGTGCCCTACGCGGTCTCGGCCGAAAATCTCCTCTCCGTCGTACAGTTAAATAATCTTACCCCGGGCGTCTATTCAGCCATCGGAGGCGGAATTGACAACGCGGTGACCTCCTATTACGCGTTAGTCGGCGGTGGTTATAACAATACTAACTCCGGTTACGCTGCCACGATTGGCGGCGGCGCCCGTAATTTTGTCGACGAGGCTTATGTAACGATTGCCGGCGGAATTGAGAACAGAGCCACTGGTAACTATGCGACGGTTGGGGGTGGAGATGGCAACATCGCCAGCAACGAGGACTCGACCGTCAGTGGCGGTTTCCAAAACGTTGCCAGCGGCGGTCTTTCGACGGTGCCCGGCGGCGGATTCAACGTCGCCTCGGGCGATTACAGTTTGGCAGCGGGCTATGATGCTCAAGCAGTGCATTCCGGTTCGTTCGTCTGGAATGACGGCAGCGGCGGGAGTTTTAGTTCCACCGCTCCAAACCAGTTCTCGGTGCGCGCAGCCGGCGGAATAGAACTCGCGGGTGATGTCGCCATCGAAGGCGGCGCGTCTGCCTACCATCATCTCCAAATGGGCGGCGGAAATTCCTTGGGCTTTCTCTACGGATCGTACCCCGGGTTGGGCGATGGCATTCATTTGGGCTACAACTGGTATGCGGATTCCAACGGCGGGAGTCACATCATTAACGCCGGCGGCGGCACCTCGCGCATCTCCGCAAACTACGGCGAAATCGTGCTGGCCGTGGGCGCAGCCAATACCGCTCCCAGTAGCATGAGACTGGTCGCCACCACCGCCGGAGTATCGGTCTTTGGAACGTTTAACAACAACAGCGATCGCAACGCCAAACAGGATTTCGCGCCCATTAGTCCGTCGCAAATTCTCGACAAGGTCCTGCAACTGCCGCTCTGCGAATGGAGCTACAAGGTGGACGCCGCCACGCGCCACATCGGCCCGATGGCGCAGGATTTTTCCTCCGTGTTCAAAGTGGGCACCGATGACAAGCATATCGCGCCCATCGATGAGGGCGGCGTGGCACTCGCCGCGATTCAGGGTTTAAACCAAAAGTTGAATGACAAGGATGCACAGGTTCAAAATCTGGAGAAGAGACTGAATGAACTTCAGGCTCTGGTGAAGCAACTTGCAGAACGAAAATAAAGAGCCATGAACAAACTGCTTCTCATCGCATCACTGCTGTGGCCCGCGGCCAGCTTCGCGCAATCCTACTCGATCGATTGGCATAAGATCGCCGGAGGCGGCGGCACCAGCACAGGCTCAGTTTATTCTGTCAGCGGCACCATCGGCCAAGCCGATGCTGGCGGAGAATCGACGGGCGGCAACTTCTCGCTCACCGGCGGATTCTGGTCGCTCTATGCGGTGCCCTCCCAAATTCCGGGCGCACCCGTCTTGAATATCAGAATCACGACTACCAACACCGCGATCGTCTCCTGGCCGTCGCCGTCCCCGGGTTACGTCTTGCAAACGAGCACCAATCTGACCGGTGCCACGTGGACCACTCCACCGGAGATCGTCACGGAAGCGGGCGGAATTAGATACATCATCGTAAGTCCGCCCACCGGCAAACGGTTTTTCCGACTGTTCGGACCAGTGACTTGAGACGATCAATGTGACCGTTTTCAGCGTTGCGTCCACCATAAGGCAGCGGCGCGCGGGTTTCGGTTCTCAATTAAAAGTGGCTGGTAGCGGAAACTGAAAAATCGTCAGAGCATAAACAACCCCTGATTTTTCAGTGGTGCACCCAGAAGGAGTTGAACCTTCAACCTTCTGATCCGTAGTCAGACGCTCTATCCAATTGAGCTATGGGTGCGACCAAAGGCTAGAAACGTTACGGGGCCAACGCGCAGCACGCAAGTAATTTGTGCCCCTAACGAGATTGGGCGTGCGTTCCCCACCCATGCTATTTATCTTCCCTGCTTCAATTTATGGCAACTTTGAGACCTTTTGCTGCTTTGCGACCGAAACCGGAATTGGCCGCCCGTATTTGCGAACTGCCTTACGACGTGATGTCGTCGGATGAAGCGCGCGAAATCGCCGCGGGCAATCCGCTCAGCTTTCTTCACGTGAGCAAACCGGAAATTGATTTGCCGCCCGGCACGAATCTTTACGCGCCCGAGGTTTACGCCCAGGGCAAAGAGAATTTGCAGAAACTCATTTCTCAAGGCGCGCTGCGGCAGGATGCCAATCCGTGTTTTTATCTCTATCGGCAGATCATGGGCAAGCACTCGCAGATCGGCTTGGTGGCAGCCGCGAGTTGTGAGGAATATCTCAGCGGCATCATCAAAAAGCACGAACTCACGCGCGTGGACAAGGAAGACGACCGCGTGCGCCATATCGAAACGCTGAACTCGCAGACCGGCCCGGTGTTCTTGACGTATCGCGCGCAGGCGGCGCTGGATGAGTTCATTGTGAAAAAAATCGCGGAACAGTCAGACGTGGATTTCACCGCGCCGGACGGCGTGCGGCACACGTCCTGGATCGTGAGCGATGCGGCACAAATCAAATTCGTCGAAAATGAATTTGCACGTATTCCCGCGCTTTATATCGCCGACGGGCATCATCGGAGTGCCGCCGCTGCCCGTGTCTATCAAAAGCGGAAGGTAGAAAGCGGAAACACGACCATAGAAAGTGAAAAATTTCTTGCGGTCATTTTCCCGCACAATCAAATGCAGATCCTCCCGTACAATCGCGTGCTGAAGGATTTAAACGGTCTGTCCCCGGCGCAGTTGCTGGAAAAGTTGGATGCCGTGTTCATTCTCAAAACTCCGGGTGCGGCGGGTCCCGCGCGCAAACACGAACTCGGCCTTTATTTGCAGGGCCAATGGCACACTTTGAATTTCCGCCCGCGTTTCGCCGCCACGACCGACCCGATTGAAAAGCTCGACGTGACGTTGCTGCAAAAATATGTGCTGGACCCGATCTTCGGCATTGCCGACCCGCGCACGAGCACGCGGATTAATTTCGTGGGCGGCATTCGCGGAGCGGCGGAACTGGAGAAACTTGTGAACAGCGGCGCGTATGCCTGCGCGTTTTCGATGTTTCCCACGAGCATCGAGGATTTAATGACTATCGCGGACGCCGGCGGCATCATGCCGCCCAAGAGCACCTGGTTTGAGCCCAAGCTCCGCGACGCGATGTTTTGTCACATGATTTAAAGCCCTGAATCGTAGCAGCCGACGTAAGGAGGCTCTGACTTTTTCCGTGCAGAGAGGGCATGAGCCTCCTTACGTCGGCTGCTACTGAGTCCGCAGTGTGCGGAAATTTCACTCCTTCCGCTTCGGCGGATTGAATCCGATTACGCGCGGCTGCAGGAGCCAATCGAGCTTGGCGCATTTTCCACAGCTCAACACTTGAATGTCGAGCCGGCACAACGCGCCTTTCTTTACCACGATCGGCAGCCCCGGTCCGCCCGTGCAGAGCAACGAAATGAACCCGCTCAGGTACGGCTCGTGCCCCACCAGAATCACGCTTTTCGGTGCGGGGCGAATCGTGTTCACCTGGTGCACCAGCTCCTCCATGTTGCCCGATGGCGTGAGGTGCTCGCTGAAGCGCAGGTTATCCGGCTCTTTCAACCCGCGACCGATAATTTCCGCCGTTTCCCGCGCGCGCGTCAAGGGACTGCTCAGGATGGCGTCGAAGGTAATTTCCATTTCACGCAGCACATGCGCGAGTTGCTTGGTGCGTTGGATGCCTTTGGGCGTCAGCGGGCGTTCGTTTTCCTTGTAACGCGGATCGCCGTGCTCGGCAGCGTCGCCATGGCGTAAAATATACAATTTCATTTGGATGCAATTTCTGGTTTGAGCGCCACCGGGAACGGGTGCTCCGGTTCAAAATCCATTAGCTCGTCAATTCGTTCCATGAAGGAATCTATGGCGTTGCGTTCCCGCCGCAACAATTCCGCGCGCAACTTCTGGATGCACGTGGCGTCCAACTCCCCGTTTTTCACGTCCTTGTCCAGCCGCGCCAGCAGCACCGCCACGTCCTGGATGTTTCCCGCCGCGGCCTGGAACTCCTTCATGCGCGCGAGGCGCTGGGGAGTGAATTGCGGCAGAAATGGCTGGAGCAATTCCGCCGTATAGCGGAACCGTTTGAACGCCACACGCGTTCGGTGGATCGTTTTCGGCTGGCTTCGCTTGATGTGTCGCCGCAGGGCGACCACCCGTCGAAAGGCTCCGCCCAGGAGTGTTTGTGCCACCGACGTGCTCCGTCCGATCGGAGGGTTTTTCGCGCATTGGCGCAGCGACTTCTGAATTTCCTTCAAGCCCCGGTTCAGCTTTCCGCTTTTCTCAGTTTGAATTTCGCGGGAAAGTTCGGATACGAGCTCCTTCTCGCATTTGCAAAGATGCTTTTCCAAGTCGCACGCTTCGGGAAATTTCGGCCACAACGGTTTTAGCAAAACGAGTTGCACATGCGTGTCGCGCAAATCGTCGAAGGCATCCAGCCGCTGTTTGAAAATCTTCCGCAATTTTTTCAACGACCCATCGAAGTGCAGCGCCTCGAGCAAACTCAACAACGCCAGTATGCGGCGCGTCTCGGTGCGCAGGCCGTGGACGGCCTTTTCCGAAAATTTTTCCTGGCAACGCTCCAGCCGTTTGCGGTAACAGCGCCGCGAGGCGCGAACGCTCTCCGCCAGGTGCGTGGCGAGTTTGAGTGGAAAGGTTACGTTCACGGGCTCGGTCAAAATTTAACGCAAAGGCACAAATGTGGAAAGGCGCAAAGAAAGTCGGACGTAGTTTGATTGCAATTGGTAGGGATGCCTCGCTGCGGCGTCCCCGCCCGCGTGGAGCGGGCAGAACAACTACATCCATAGCATTGATCATGTCCCACGTTACGCCGCTGGACGCGGCGCGGACAGCGCAACGCGCTGTCCCTGCCATTAAAATGGCCGTTCGATCACTTTGACCATCGGAAACTTGCTTTTTGCCCGATGCGTTTCGGTCTCGTTGCCGGTATTGGTGGCCAGCGCCACAAATTCAAACTGGCTTCTTCGCGCCTTGCCGCGCTTCGTCACGAGGCAATATGACCCATCGCTCGCAAGCTGTCGCGCCTTGACGTTGTCCGCCAGCGCCAGCGCGAGGATTTCGTTGATGATGCACTCGCGCAGCACTCCGTCTTCCACCGGGAACACCACCTCGATGCGGCGAAACAGGTTGCGCGGCAGCCAATCCGCACTGCCCAGAAAGACTTTCGGCTGGCAGGCGTTTTCAAAATAATAAACCCGGCTGTGCTCCAGGAAACGGTCCACGATGCTCCGCACCGTAATGTTTTCGCTGAGTCCCTTCACGCCGGGCCGCAGGCAGCAGATGCCGCGCACGATTAAATCGATTTTCACCCCGGCTTGCGAGGCCCGGTACAACGCCTCAATGATTTTCGGCTCCGCGAGCGAATTGACCCTCGCAATGATGCGCGCGGGCAGGCCCTGGTTGGCGTTTTCGATTTCCTGGTCGATCAATTGCAACATGCGATTGTGCAATTCAAACGGCGCCACCAGCAGTTTGCGCATCGGCTGATATTGGCAAATCCCCGTGAGCAGGTTGAAAAAATTCGTGGCGTCCTCGCCGAAATCGGGGCGGCACGTGAGCAGACCCAGGTCCGTATAAAGCCGCGCGGTCGACGGATTGTAATTGCCCGTCGCCAAATGCACGTAACGCCGGATGTGATGCCCCTCGCGCCGCACCACCAGGCAGCTCTTGGCGTGGATTTTGTAGCCGACCAGCCCGTAAACGACGTGCACGCCGTTTTCCTCCAGCCGCCGCGCCCATTGAATATTGTTCGCCTCGTCAAAACGCGCGCGCAACTCCACCACCGCCGTCACCTGCTTGCCGTTGTTCACTGCATTTTCCAGCGCGCCGATGATGCGCGGATCGCCGCCGGTGCGGTAGAGCGTCTGCTTGATCGCCAGCACGTCGGGATCGGCGGCGGCTTGCTCAAGAAAATCTACCACACTGTTGAAATTTTCGTAGGGATGATGCAGCAGGATATCGCGCTCGCGAATCGCCGCGAACAAATCGCTCTTACCGCGCAACGCTGCCGCGACCGGCGCGACGAACGGTTTGTAACGCAATTCCGGCGAGTGATCGCCCTGCGTCAATGTCATCAGCCGCGTCGGGTTCAGCGGCCCATCGATCAGATACAAATCCTCTTCTGTTAGTCGGAGCGTTTTCAGCAATGCCTCCCGGACGTAACGCGGGCAATCGTGCTCGATCTCCAGCCGTACCGCGTCGCCCTTGCGCCGGTTGTGCAATTCATTTTCCACCGCCTTGAGCAGGTTCGCCGATTCTTCCTCGTCAATGTACAGCTCGCTGTTGCGGGTGACGCGAAAAGGCCAGCATCCGAGAATCTTCGTGCCCGGAAACAAATCCGCCAGGTTGTGGCTGATGAGTTGGCCGAGATAGACGTAATCCTGCCGGGCGTCCGTGCGCGGCAATTGAATCATGCGCGGCAGAATGCGCGGGATCTGCACCACCGCCATGTGCTTGAGCGTCTCGGGCCCGCGCGCCAGTTCCAGGCGCACGATGAGATTGAGCGATTTGTTCAGCAGTTGCGGAAACGGATGCGCCGGGTCAATCGCCAGCGGCGTCAGCACCGGGCGGACCTGCGTGCGGTAATATTCCTGCAACCAATCGAGGTCCTCTCGGTCCAACTCGGTGATTTCCAGGATGCGGATTCCATTTTTTGCCAGCGACGGACGGATGTCCTCGCGCCAGCAGGCGTATTGGTCGTTCACCATCCGGCGCACGCGTGCTGCCACAACCTTGAAAGTTTCCGTGGCCGTCCGTCCGTCAATGCTGCGCCCGACGACGTCGCTCTCGATCTGTTGTTTGAGGCCCGCGACGCGCACTTCGAAGAATTCGTCGAGATTCGAACTGACGATGCAAAAGAACTTCAGCCGTTCCAATAGGGGATTTTCCGGGTCGCGCGCCTCGTCGAGCACGCGTTGGTTGAATTCCAGCCAGCTCAACTCGCGGTTGAGAAAATGCTCAGGTTTGGCGGCGTTCGCGTTCACAAGAAAAGGTCAAGATACCTGCGAAGTTTGCCCGAAGCAACCGCCGCGGAAAAGTTACGATATGGTGACGGGTTATTCACCGGTGTTCGCAGTGAACCACCGAAATGTTTCGAAATGGCCTGTAATTGTTGAATTTGTAACGGGGATGCCGGTGAATAACCGGTGGATGAAGCGTTACCTTTTTTTAACTTGGGCTGCGCTCCAGTCATTGCTCTAATCTTGGCATGTCGCATACCCCGCGAGCCGTTATCGACGTGGGCACCAACTCGGTAAAGTTACTCGTGGCCGAGATTCGGGGCCGCGATGTGCGTCCCATTTTAGAGGACAGCAAGCAAACGCGGCTCGGCCATGGATTTTACGAAACACACCGGCTGCAGGCCGAACCGATCGAGAAAACCGCGAAAGCGGTGACTGCGTTTGCCGCCAAGGCGCGCGAGTTGAAGGCGGAATCCATTCGCGTCGTCGCCACCAGTGCCGCGCGCGATGCCATCAATCCGCAGGATTTGGTTTCCGCCATTGAGGTCGCGTCCGGGTTGAAAGTGGAGATCATTTCCGGCGAAACGGAAGCCGAATGGGCCTTCCACGGCGTGACGACGGATCCGGCCCTGGCGACGCGGCCATTGTTGCTGCTCGATGTCGGCGGCGGCAGCACCGAATTCATTTTGGGCCAGGGTGATTACAAACACTTTCGTGAAAGCTTTCCGCTGGGCACCGTGCGATTGATGGAAAAAGTGCCGCACAGCGATCCGCCCAGGCGGGAAGAACTGACCGAATGCCGCATCTGGTTGAAAACTTTCTTCGAAACCGAAGTGCAGCCCAAACTCGCGCCGAAAATGAATTGGGGCGGCGAGATTTATTCCGCGAACACCGGCCTGCAATTGGTTGGCACCGGCGGCACCGCGAGCATCCTGGCGCGGATGGAATTGAAAGCGGAAGACTACAACCGCGAGGCCATCGAAGCGACGCGGCTCAGCCTGGAGCGCGTGCGCTGGCATGTGCGGAACCTTTGGAGCCGGGCGTTCGCCGAACGCGAAAAAATCATCGGCCTGCCCCCCAAACGTGCCGATGTCATCCTCACCGGTGCCGCTATTTACGAGGCCGTCATGGAGCAATTCGGTTTCGCAGAGTTGCGCGTGAGCACGCGCGGGTTGCGTTTTGCAGCCTTGATGGATGCTTGAACAAATGAAAAAACTCCGAATTTTGGTGGCAATCCTGACGGTATTCCTGGGACGTGTGAGCGCGCAACCAGCTCGCTTAATCGGAGTGTTCACGCTCCCCCGTACCAGCCTCTCGCAATTCGGCAATCCCGCCTGCGATGAAGCCGCGCTTCAAAAGGCCAAAGCGAACGGTTTAAAGTTCACCGATCTGCCTTCCGTCGGCTCGGGGCTCGCAAAAGCCGGCCCCAAAGAATTTTGGGGCATCACCGATCGCGGGCCCAATGGCATTTCGGGAGGTGATGAAGACAATTCCATGGTCTTCCGAACCTTTCCACTTCCGCAATTTTGCCCGTCTATTTTTCGGCTGCGTGTGACGGGAGAGGCAATTCAAATTCTGCAAACGATTCCGCTCCTCGACAGTCACGGCAAGCTCATCAGCGGTTTGAGTAATACCAAAGGCGAAGAGCATTTGTATGAAAGGCCGGGGAAAACCGAGCCGCTGCCGTATGATGAAATGGCGTCGATCCGGAAGCCATACGGGTTTTGCCTGATGGAAAGTTTTTATTGAGCGAGGAATATTCGCCTTCAATATTGGTGGTGGCCACGAACGGGCGCGTGTTGATGCGGTACACGCCTACGTCCAAGCCGTTGCCCAAGGCAACCTATCCGGTCAAGGCGATCTTGCCGGAAATATTTGCGCATCGCCGCGACAACAAAGGTTTCGAGAACCTCGCCTTGTCCGCGGATGGAAAGTTTGCTTATGCGTTGCTGCAGACGCCCATGGGCGCCGCCGCGGAAGCTCGCTATGCCGCGAGTCGCGTGATTCGCATGGTGAAACTCGACGTCAGCAATCCGCTCGACGCCAAAGTCGTAGGCGAATATTTGGCGTTGACGAGTCCTGCCGCGGAATATTCCGCCAAACAAAAGCAGGAAAAAATTAGTTGGAGCGACGCAGATTGGATTGCGCCGGACAAACTCGTGGTTATCGAACACGGAAAAGGATGGGTCAAGTTGCGATTGGTTGATTTCAGCGAGGCCACCAATCTTCTGAAACATCCGGACGAATCGAGCCTTCGTTTTGAAGAGGCGATCGCCGATTTGGCCGGCTTGAAAGTGCAGGCCGCCAGTGCGCGCGAGGTTTTTTCTTCGCGCGACGTGCCCGGCATCGACACCGACAAATTGGAAGGCCTGGTGATTTTGGATCCAGTGACAATCGCTTTGTCCAATGACAATGATTTTGGTCTGGGCAGCAATACAAATGGCGAGCCTTCCAGGATATGGCTGGTTCATCTCGCGCAGCCTCTGGCTCCATTCAGAGGACAATAATTACAAGACATTCATCCAAACGTCACGTCGTCGTAACCTTGCCTTCAGCGTTTCGTAACACGCCGAATCTAGCGTTTGGCCGTCCTCGGTGCCCTCGATACAAAAAGTTGATTTTTTTGAGATGAAAAGATTTATTTTGGCTGGTGTTATGGTGTTTTTAGGTCTGGCGTCTTTGCGCGCGCAACTCGCTATTACCGAAGTAATGACGGGTGAAGCAGACAAAAATCATCCTGATTGGTGGGAATTGAAAAACTACGGGACGAATGACATCGACCTGACTGGTTATTCCTGGAACGACGATTCACATGGTGGGCTTTCTGGCGCGGATTCAGCGCCATTTACCGGCGTCACCGTCCATGCCGGCGAAACCATCTGCGTGGCCGAAATAAAAAGCGTGGTCACCGACGCGGCATCATTTCGCGCGTGGTGGGGCCTCGACCCGAGCGTCCAGGTGGTGGTGCTGAACGCAGCCGACCCGGGTCTGGGCGATACCGGCGATGCCGTCCGCCTCTGGTCCACAAATTTTTCGGCCCTTGGTTCGAACACGAACGGTCTGGACCTCGAACAAGCACCGGAATTTCTGGTGCAGCGCATCAATACCATTGACGTCTTTACTCCCGGCGCGGATGGCCGGACCATGACTTATAATACGAACGACGGCACCTACAGTATCATCAGCACCAATGGCATCCTGGGCGCTTTCATAGCGGCGACCGCCGCGGATGTCGGTTCGCCGGGCTTGGCGCAGGATCCCACGCCAGTGACCATTACCCAGTTGCCATTCAGCCGCACTAATACGGTCGGCGACACGGCCACCTTCACCAATGGCGGTTTCAGCCTGCCGCCGCTGCATTATCATTGGTTCTTTGCGGGTAATCCCATTGACAGCCGGACGACCGGGGTAAAACTTACCTTCACCACCAACGGGCTCAGCATCCTGGCTGTGAATAACGTTCAACTGACAAACGCCGGCTCTTACACCGTGATCGCGGAAAACGGCCTGCAAAGCTTCACCAATACGGTCGCGTTGACCGTCGTCGGACTGCCGACTGCCCCGGTGATTCAATCGGTGGCACCGCAACTGGATAGTTTCGACGCCTTCGTGGGACAGACGCTCACGCTGAGTGTCGCCGCCAGCGGATTTCCGGCACCGAGCTATCAATGGAGCACCAACAACGTGCCTCTCGCGGACCAAACCAACAGTCAACTTTCGCTTTCTCTCTCGGATACCAACCAGACTGCCCTTTATTCGGTGCATGTTTCCAATACCGCCGGCAGCACGAATGTCTCCTTCAACGTCCGCGTGACACCTGTGCCGAATCTCGTCATCACCGAAGTAATGTCCGGTGAAAATTCGGACACCAACGGCGATACTGCCGGCCATGGCGACTGGTTTGAATTGAGCAATCTGGGGAATTTCCCGGTGAATCTCTTCGGCTTCCGCATGGATGATAACCATCAAGCGCTCGCCCAATCTGCCCCGGTCACGAATCGCACGATGATCCAACCGTTTGAATCCGTTGTGTTCATTCAGGGCATGACACCGGACGCGTTTCGCACCTGGTGGGGGACCAACCTCCCCGCGAGCGTTCAGATTATTGGCTACAACGGCTCCGGCCAGGGTTTGAGTGGCAGCGGAGACGACGTTCATATCTGGAACGCCGCCGCCACTACGGACGGCGACCAGGTCGCCAGCGTGAATTTCCTGACCGCGCCGGCCGGAACGTCCTTCGGATTCGATCCGACCGTTTTGAACCAGACTGGATTTCTCGGTTTCGCCCCGGACGGCTTAAGTGTGGTGGGCGTCGACGGCGCGTTTGCCGCCGCAGTTGGCGGTGATATCGGTTCACCGGGAACCATCGTGAACCTGCCGCGCACTTCCATCAGTCCCACCAACGGCGGCTTTGCCATATCTTGGGTCAACCAGCCGAATTGGGGTTACACGGTTCAATATAAGACGAATCTAACCGATCCGAATTGGACGACTCTCACGACGGTGACCAGCGACAGTTCCGCCGTGTTCACGATCGTTGACCCGGCCATCAGTACTCAGCGCTTTTATCGCATCGGCCTGACTCCATAACATGCAATCGAAATTCATCCAACGCGGGTTCACACTGATTGAATTGTTGGTGGTGATCGCCATCATCGCCATCCTGGCAGCCATGTTGTTGCCGGCGCTCGCGCGCGCGAAGGCGACCTCCCAACGCGTGTCATGCATGAACAAGCTGCGCCAGTGGGGGCTCGCGCAGGCGATGTATTGTCATGACAATGACGATTTCATCCCACGCGAAAGCGCCCACGCGGCGGCCAGCTTGAACAGCTGGACCGAGGCCAAGACGCCCACCAGCTTCGATGTTTGGTATAACGCTTTGCCAACGAGCATCAGTCAAAAGCCTGCCTCGGGATACTTTTCTGATCGCGCCTCATTTTACGACCAGAGCATCCTGTTCCATTGTCCCACGGCGAAGTTTCTCAGCACAGCTCCCACGGCAACGGACGTTTATTATTCCATCGCCATGAATTCCAAGTTGATTCAAGGCTCAGACCTGACCATCCGGGCGCGAACAGTTCAGATGCCGTCTCAAACAGTTTTCTTTCTGGAAAACCGTTTGGATAACGAGCCGATGGTGGATTCGAAGCAGGCAACTACCGACCTCGGGCAACCGAGCAGTTCGGCCAATCGTTTTGTGACGCGGCACAACGGATCGGGAAATATCGCGTTTGTGGATGGGCATGCAGAGAGCTTGAAAGGTCCCCAAGTTGTGCAGACCGCCAATGCCCCTGGCGAAGGTGCCGCCATTCTTCCGCAAAGCCAAATCGTCTGGACCGCGAATCCCAGCGACACACCGTAGGACAGTCATTTGCCTGTAGAAAACATCTTCGCCTTTTCTTGAATCGTGGAGCGGTTGTGAACAATTAGCCGGGGACAACGTCCCCGATCACGGCGTAAAAATAAATTCGTCGCGGAGCGACGACAGAATACCCGATCCTTCCCGCCGCAGGAGCTGACGCATCCTAATTTTTTAGCACGATATTCGTGGAGCATTTTTGGTTTGACACCGAAATCATTGAAATTAAAATGTTTCTACCCATTTGCTGCTAGTTCAAATGGGTAGAAACAATATTTTCGAGCGGTGGCATCTTGAATACCTGGCGCAGTTTTTGTTTATGCAATTTCGTGGCTTCGGCGGTTCAACCCCTGGATCAATTCTCTAAATCAATAAATTCCGTTGGAATCTTTGGAAATTAGATGCGTCAGTCCTGCTTCCTACAAAGCAGACAGGCATCCTGGCATCTTCCGTCGAAAGGGCTGGTTTCCCGTTGAAAACCGAATTCGACGCCAGCCCGTTTTTGCGTAAGATTGTGCCGAAAGGCAATGGCCGCAATAACCACAGAACTGCAGGTAAACGGCATGACATGCGGCAATTGCGCGCGGCATGTCACTGAAGCTATTCAGAGTGTACCCGGCGTCCATAGCGCCACCGTGAATCTCGATTCGCACAGCGCCTCAGTGCGTTGGGCGCCCGGTGGGAAACATGACGTGACGGCCATCGTCCAGGCCATCGAGAAGGAAGGTTACAGCGCAAAAGTCCGCGCCGCCCAAGACCACGACCATGGTGAACACGAACTGGCCGGCTGGCAGGTCAACCTCGTCATCGCTGTACTCGGCACCGCGCCGCTAATGATCGGCGAATGGGCCTTCAACCTCGGCATGATGCGCTGGTTCCATTGGTTTTCATTTGTGCTCGCCAGCATCGTGCAGATTTTTGCCGGCACGCAATTCTATCGCGGCGCCTGGAACCAGTTGAAAATCGGCAGTTCAAATATGGACACGCTGGTCGCGCTCGGTTCCACCACGGCATTTGCCTATAGCGTGTGGGCGCTGTTCTCCGGTTTCGGCGGCCATCTCTACTTCATGGAGGCGGCTTCCATCATCACGTTAATCAGCGTCGGCCATTGGGTCGAATCACGCGTGAGCGTGCGTGCCTCGGACGCATTGCGGCAGCTTTTAAACCTCGCTCCGCAAACCGCGCGGCGAATCGTCATTGCTCGTAGCAGCCGACGTGAGGAGGCCCCGATTTTTGACCAGAGCCTTCTTACGTCGGCTGCTACTGAAGAAGAAGTTCCCGTCGCTGAATTGCAAATCGACAATCTCGTCGCGCTTCGTCCCGGCGACCGAGTGCCGACCGATGGAAAGGTGGTCGAAGGCCATTCCACCGTGGATGAAGCCATGCTCACCGGCGAATCCGCGCCCGTGGATAAATCCCCCAACGGCGATCTCTTCGCAGGCACGGTCAATCTCAATGGCCGGCTCGTCATGCGCGTCACGGCTACCGGCGAGGAAACTGCGCTCTCTCACATCATCGCCGCGGTGCAACGCGCGCAGACCAGTCGCGCGAATATCCAGCGCCTCGGCGATCGCGTCAGTAACGTGTTCGTGCCGATCATTGTGAGCATCGCCCTGGCCGCAGCCCTCTGGTGGGGGTTCGCGCCGGAATCCGCGGCCCGCCTCCACGCATGGCTCGGACAATTCCTGTGGCACACTCACCTGCCAAACTTGCCACTCGCCGCGCCATTTATCATCGCGGCGGCTGTTTTGATCATCGCCTGCCCCTGCGCGATGGGCCTCGCCACGCCCGCCGCAATCATGGCTGGCTCAAACGCCGCCGCACGGCGCGGAATCCTGGTCCGCGACGGAGTGGCATTGGAGAAAGCGGGGCAAATCACCGCCGTTATTTTCGACAAAACCGGCACGCTCACCTTCGGAAAACCGGAAGTCGCCGCGATGGGAACGCCGAACTCCGATTCGGCGCGTTTTGATTCCATTCCCATTGCTCGCGAGCCGGCGGTCAGTGCCCCGACGACGGAGCGCGGAGCATTGCTCCGCGAGATTTACACATTGGCCGCCGCCCTCGCGCGTCATTCCACTCATCCCATCAGTCAGGCGATCGCCAAACTTTACGATGAGAATATTGGGGAGAGGGCAGCGGTTGCCGGTAAGGAAGCCGCTGCCAACTGGAAAGAAATTCGCGGCGCCGGAGTCGAAGCGGACAGCGACAGCCCGGATTCGACCATTTCGAGGAAAGCGCGCCTTGGCTCATTACGCTGGTTGCGCGAATCCAGCGTGGATATTTCCAAGGGCGAAAATTTTATTGCCGAATGGTCCGCCCAGGGCGCGACCATCGTCGGCTTGGCCAGTGACGCGAAATTGCTCGCCTTGTTCGCGGTGAGGGACGCGGTCAAACCCGGTTCGGCCAAAGTCGTCGAACAATTGGGCCGCCAGGGATTTGAAATTTATATGGTCACCGGCGATAATGCACTCACCGCCGCGGGTATCGCAAAACAAACGGGCATCAAGCAGGAAAATGTTTTTGCAGAAATTCGTCCCGAACAAAAAGCCGAGTTCGTCAAAAAACTCCAGCAACAAGCCAAGCGCGTGGCTTTTGTCGGCGACGGCATCAACGACGCGCCCGCGCTCGAGCAGGCGGATTTGGGAGTGGCCGTCAGCCGCGCCAGCGACGTCGCGCGCGAGGCCGCGGACATCATCCTGTTGAAATCGGATATTGAAGCCGTGCCCGAGGCGCTCGGACTCGCACGGGCCACCTTGCGGACCATCAAACAGAATTTGTTCTGGGCCTTTTTTTACAACGCCATCGGCGTACCGCTCGCCGCGCTCGGTTTCATGAGTCCCATCCTCTGCGCCGCCGCCATGGGTTTCTCCGACTTGATCGTAATCGGTAACGCCCTGCGTCTACGTGCCTGGCGCCCGCGCGATCGGGGATAATTCAAACACTGTAGCAGCCGACGTAAGGAGGCTCTGACTTTTTCGCAGGGATATTATGCAGAAGGTGGATCGCGCGCGATTGCTCGTAATTATTCCGCCGCTTTCGCAAAATCCTCCCGAAACGGCTGCCCGGCTTGATACAGTTGCAGCCGCTGTTGCATCTCCGGCACATTTTTTTGCGCTCCCGCGGCGGTCGCAAGTTCGATTGCTTTTTGAACCGTATCCTTCGCCTCCTTGAAACGCCCCGCCTCCGCATAGGCCATCGCCAGCGTATCCAGCACGAAAGGTTGTTCGCCGTCGGTCAAATCATTTGCCTGTTGCGCCAGCGAAACCGCTTCCGCGCCATTCCGAACGCCCGAATTTTCATCTGCCGCCAACACGCGTGCCAGCCACGTGAGCGTTTGAAAATCATTAGGCCCCAGGAGCAGTGCCTCGCGAAAATATTTCACTGCCTCGCCGCTTTGCCTGCGGCGCAGACTGACCTTGCCTATCAAATAATGCGGGCGCGGGTCTTCCGGCGCGAGCCTCGCCGCTTCGGAATACTCGCGCATCGCGTCATCGAAGCGGCCCATGTCGACATACAGCGTGCCCAAATTCACATGCGCGAGCGCCGCGTTCGGATTCAACCGCAACGCTTCCAGATATTCCTTCAACGCCTCGTCGCGCGAGCCCATCGTGGCCAGCAGATTGGCGAGGTTGTTGTGCGATTGAAACCGATGCGGATCGATCTGGACCGCGGCGCGGTATTCTTTCAAGGCTTCCGGCTGGCGATTGTCCTGTTCCAACGCCACGCCCAGATTGAGATGCGCCACGGCGTTCTTTTTCGTCAACTCGATCGCATGGGTAAAAAGCGTTTCGCTGCTTTGCCAAAAGGCAAGTTGCCGTTCAGTGCCGAACAAATTGGCCGCGAGCACGAGCGTTGCAATCGCCGCCGTCGCAATCCGGGGAATGCGAAATCGCACCGCCAAATCCGCCGCGCCGTAAGCGAGCGCGATGAAGATTCCAATTGATGGCACATAAGTGTAGCGATCCGCGAACGCCTGCCCGCCCACTTGCACCAAACCAATCACCGGCACCAGGGTTCCCAAATACAACAGCCATCCCACCAGCAGATAAGGGCGTGTTTTCCGCGCGGCCCACGCCATCCAGGAAATCGCCGCCAAAATCACCGCCCCACCCACGATCTGCCACATCGGAATTTCGTCTGGCAGCGGATAAATCACCGCCAGCCTCGCCGGCCAGATCATTTTCCCGAGATATTCCACGTAGGAAACCAACGCATTCGCCAGCCGCAAACCGAGCGGCCGTTGCTCCAGCGACATCACCGCCACACTGCGTTGCGCCAGGAACGTGACCACGCACGAAGCAAGCGTCAGGAGTAAAAAAGGTGCTTTTTCCAGAAGCAGGCGTGGAACATTTCGGGTTTCGAACGAACGCCACCGTTCCAACGGCCAAATATCCAGCAACAATAGGACAAACGGCAACGTGACCAACATCGGCTTCGCCATGAGGCTGAGCGCAAATAAGACCACCGCCCCGACATACCAACTTTTGGAACTTGGGCCTTGGCGATCGCGCCGGGAAAATCTCGCATAGGCCATCACTGCCAACAGCCCAAAAAAAGTACTGAGCACATCTTTCCGTTCCGAAACCCACGCCACTGATTCCACGTGCAGTGGATGCCAGGCAAACAACGCCGCCACCATCGCTGCCGGCCATAATTTGCTTGTCGCCCGAAACAGCAGCAGGAAAAGCAAAAGCGCATTCGCCGCGTGGAATAGCACATTTACTAAATGTTGCGCGCCCGAGTTCGGGCCGAACAGGCTGGCGTCGACCATGTGCGAAAGCCATGTGAGCGGATGCCAATTGCTGGCGTGCCACGTCGTAAACGCCCATTTGACCCCGGCCCACGTCAACCCCGCTTGCACGTGGTTGTCTCCGACGTAATCCGGGTCGTCGAAAACCACAAATGCCGCGTGGCGCACGGGCGAATACACCAGCACCGTGACCAGCGCGAGCAGCAGGCAAATCGTTCGTGGACGAGCCATTGCCTTCTTTGTGGTACATTTCCCGCGCCGCAACAAGTGCGATTTAATTCGTTGTAAGAAAATAAAAAAACGGGACGGGCACAAATGCCCGTCCCGTGGTGGTTTTCCGCTTTTCGATCAGTTATCCGAAGGCGGATTCTGTGGCGGAGGCGGTTGTTGTCCGTCCGGGTGGTGGCCGTTCGAACCAGGTCCCTGCCGCCATCCGCCATCGTGGTCGCCTTGCGGGCGATGAGGCCGCAGCTCGTCCTGCGTCAGCTTGCCGTCGCCGTTTTTATCCAGCTTCTTCAACGCCGCGGAAGCGTTCGCGATTTCGTCGGCATCGATCACGCCGTCATGGTTAGCGTCGAGCGCTTCCATGACTGGCGAGGGTGGCATGCGGCGCATTCCTCCCGGGCCGCCCGGTCCTCCCGGACCCTGATGAGGCGGGCGCTGGTCATCGGGCGACGGGCCGCCGGCGTCCTGCGCATTGACCATGAGTGCGGATGCGCTGAGCGCCAGCACCGCGAGCATTGTTTTGGTTATGTTTTTCATTTTGTCTCCTTTTTTTTTGTTGTTGGTTGAGTTGTTAAATCAGGTTGTCAGGTGAAGTCTTTGAAAAATTGACGGCCCGCGCTTCCACAGTGGTCAGTGTTTCTTTAAGCGCGCTGATTGAAAAAGGTTTGGGGAGCAGTCCGCAGAATCCGTTTTGCCGCGCGGATTCCTCATTGAATTTTCCTCCGCCCGTGGTCAGCAAAACTTTCGCGGTCGGCGACATCGCCTGCACGTGGCGGCGGAAATCGACGCCATTCATGCCCGGCATTTCGTAATCCGTGACCACCAGGAGAAAAGACTCCGGCGCCGCCGCGAACGCGTCCAGCGCCTGCCACGGGGAGGGGAACGCGCAAACCTCCGCATCGCTGACCGCTGCCAGCAACCGCGCCACGGCATCCAAAGCATCTACGTCATCGTCCACCACCATCCACCGCGCACTCGTTTCGCTTTTCATGATGCCACTCTACGCGAACCCACCTTAAGAGAATGTGAAGGTGAAAGAATTCCGGAACTATCTCCCGGACGAATTCACTGCCACCGCCGGCGGACGAAAAAAACGCTCGTCTGTTAACGTTCTCAAAAATGCCACCAACGCCCGTTTGTCCGCGTCGTTCAACGGCACGCCGCCGTCGGGATGCTTTGCAAGATTCGGGTCCAGCGTGGCGCTGCGTTTCATGCCGGTGCAATAATGTTCCACCGCCTCTTCCAGCGTCCGAAACCGCCCGTCGTGCATGTAGGGCCCGGTCAACGCCACGTTGCGCAGCGACGGCACGGAAAATTTCCCGCGATCTCCCTCGCGCTTCGTGACCGCATAACGGCCCGCGTCCTTGAATTGCGAATCCAGCCCGTTGTTCGCGAAACTCTGGCTCTGGAACAACGCCCCGCCGTGGCAATGAAAACAATCCGCGCCGAATTGTCCGTGATAGGGATCGTATTCCGTGTGAAACAATTGAAAACCCCGCTCTTCTTCCGGCGTGAACTGTTCCTTCCCCAGTACCACGCGGTCGAATTTGGAATCGAACGAAACCTGCACCAGGAGAAATTGCTCCAACGCCCGCGCAATCCGGTCGCTGTTGATTTCACTCGAGCCAAACGCATTGGCAAACAGCCGATGATAATTTGCGTCCGTTGAAAGCTTCGTCACCAGGTAATCCAGCGATTCGTGCATCTCGATGGGGTTTTGAATCGGTTGCAGGACCTGTTCGCGCAACGCCGCCGCGCGCCCGTCCCAAAAAAAATCTTTCTTCCACGCCAGATTTTCCAGCGGCATGGCATTGCGCGTGCCGATTTCGCCACCTACGCCGCGGCTGAACCGGCGGTTCTCCGCGAACCCCTCTCGGGGATGATGGCACGCCGCGCAGGACAGCGAATTATTCGCTGAAAGCCGCCGATCAAAAAACAATTCACTCCCCAACGAAACGCCTTCCACGGTCAAGGGATTGTCGAGAGGAAGTTCAGGCCGGGGAAAAAATTTCGAAATAGTGAGCCGATAAGGCGTGGCGTTGGAAGCTGCCAGATACCGTAGGCCAGGCATCTTGCCTGTCTCACTAATTTTTGAAAATGGAGACAGGCCGGAAGCCTGGCCTGCGGAAGCTGAAAACGCGTGTTCAATATTCTCGCACATGCGTAGAGCCAGAAGATCGTTCGTTCGCGAATGCGTCGTGTCTGTGGCGTCACTCAAGCCGATGATGTATTTGCCGGAGAGAATTTTTTCGACGCCGAAATCAATTTGCAGTTCCGCATTGGAAATCGTGTTGAACTCGACTGGTAGGTCGACGGTCATTAATTCCGGGTCGGTGGCGAGATGATACGAAAAACCGTTTTGCCGGCTGCCATTTTGCCAGGCGCCTTCGAACGCGAGGAAAACGTATTCGTGCGACCAGCCCCAATATAATTGGTTCACGAGTGGATTGAGCGGATGCCTCGCCGGCCATTGCGCGGCATCCCCGTGATCGATTGTCGAAGGAATCCCTATTTCAAATCGAATCCGATCGAAACCTCCGGCGGGAATATCGTGCAGGGTAAAGCTCGTCCGCCCGTCGCGCGCGCTGATGTAGGCGAACTCATTTGTGGGCGCGATCCACGTCTCGCCGGCACGCTGCAAGGCGAAGCCCGATAAAATAAAATCCAGCCGCGTGACAGAAATTTTTTGTCTCGTGGCCGTTTGATTTTTGAGCGCATCGAAAACCAACGGCGCACCATTGAAGCGCGGCTGAATGTTTATTTCCAGACTCGCGCCTCGCGTCATAGCGCACGCGCTGCCAATCAACATCCCGATTACAATGCCGCGCCGCGTGTTCATGGATTGACTGTGAAACCATTTGATTGCACATAGCTCGGTCCGGTTTGCTGGCCGGGCGGCGGTGAAAAAGTGATGGTTACCGTTTGTCCGCTTAAATTTGCGTCTGGGGGAATGGACAG